>CAZGLD010000006.1:0-77355 GCA_964526705.1 uncultured Methylobacillus sp. | reverse complement strand
GTGTATTAAGCTTAATAATTGCTTCACATAAACTTTGCCTTATTTTCATTTCTTCTGTCATGAGAGTAAGCTCTTTATATCAGACGTTTTAATACTTCCTTCTTCGCATATTATCCTGGTAATATATTCTGGAGGCGTAATATCAAAGGCTGGATTATACCCTTTTGATTTACCAATTCTTACTGTTGAAATTTCTTTATTATCATCAAATCCTTTTATAAAAAATAACTCCCCAGGGTCTCTTTCTTCTATCTCAAAGTTTTGATTATTAGAGTTAAAATTTTTATCGAATGTACTTATTGGAGCTGCCACATAAAAAGGAATATTGTGCGCTTTAGCAGGAAGTGCCTTGAGATACGTTCCAATCTTATTACAAACAGTTCCATCAATTCCTATCCTATCAGCGCCAACCAAGACACAATCAACCATACCTCTTTGCATAAGCAATCCCCCCGTGTTATCTGCAATTACTGTATGCGGAATATCAGCTTTTTCTAATTCCCAGGCTGTTAAACTCATTCCCTGGTTTCTTGGTCGAGTCTCATCAACCCACACATGTATTTTCATACCATGCTCAATTGCCCTATAAATAGGACTTAATGCTGTACCGTAATCAATAGTAGCAAGCCAACCAGCATTACAGTGCGTGAGGATATTTAATGTACTTTTATTTAATTTTTTTAAAAGAGATAACCCATTATCTCCAATTTTCTGATTAGTCAGTACGTCTTGCTCAGCCATGTTAGAAGCCAACTGCCAAGCCAAACCTGATCGTTTATCTTCAGAGGCCATTAATAATTTATCGCATAATTTATTAATTGCCCATACTAAATTTATGGCGGTGGGTCTGGTTTCTACAAGGATATTTTTCGCATCTTTAATTGATTCATTCGAGGCATTTTTTTTACAAGCAAGCGCAATACCATATGCCCCACAAACACCAATCAAAGGAGCACCTCTAACAAGCATATTTTTAATAGCTCTCTGCATCTCATGTAACGTCCATATGCGCACTAAATTGAAATTGAATGGTAGTGCTGTTTGATCAATAATAGTCACTGAGAGTCCATCCTTAGAAGGCTCTATAGTCCTATAATATTTTCCTTCTACTTTCATTTAAAATACCTTATAAATAATCCAAATAAACAGTCCACAATAACTGTGGATAACTTTGTGTATAAAAGTTTAAAAAAAATGCCAACCCTCATTTTATAAGGGTTTATAATGAACGCTTAAAATTTAATCGTAAAAAAAGTCTTTTAAAATCAATTACTTATGCTATGTCATTGAGATCATTGAATTTTTTTTAATTACTTAATGTAAATCCTGAACTCATGTGCATAACTCTCCTAATTTTGGGAATACCTGTTGTGTGTTAAGTCTTATATTCTCAGCAATAATTAACGGATTGCTCCCCCTAAGCTTAGCCAAAAAAGATCCTATGTTAGCAATTTCACTAGGCTGATTGAAGCCGTTGTTTTTTCTCCAGAAAGGGGGCATATCAGGAGAGTCTGTCTCTAATACAATTGAATCAATTGGAATTTCTTTTGCTAACTTTTGCAAATGAGTAGCTCTGGGATATGTCATAGCACCTCCAAAGCCTAATTTAAAGTCCATTTTAATAAATTGTTCAGCTTGCTGAATACTTCCATTAAAAGCATGTGCAACTCCGCCCTTAATATTATATCTTCTGAGATACTTTAAAATAATATCAATTGCTGAACGTACATGTAAAATTACTGGAAGATCATATTTTTTTGCAAGCAATAATTGTTGTGAGAAAAAAAATTCCTGTCTCTCTAAATTATCCTTAGAAGCAAATAAATCTAATCCAATTTCACCAACAGCAATTGGATTAAAATTTTTAATATATCTCTCCAAAAGACTTAAATCATTATCACTTAAATCTTTTACATACATTGGGTGAAATCCTAAAGCATAAAAACATTGCTTATGTTGATGTGATATTTCAATTACTTTATTTAAATTATCAGGCTTTATTGAAGGAACAATGATGCACATGATGTCATTTTTAGTGCAAAGATTTAATACCGAGTTTATATTGCCATTAAGCGGTTCAAAATCTAAGTGGCAATGACTATCTATCCACATTAGCTTTTAGCTACATCCATTATGAGTCTTAAATCATCTCCGAAATATCGGCTATCTTTTTGCTTAAGATGTATTTTATTTAACATTGTATGTAAGATTGGATTGTGAAACATTGGTGTAGCTTCACCTCCCATAATAATGGGGGCTATATATAAAATCAATTCATCTATTAAATTTTGTTCTAGTAAACCCCCATTTAAGCTTGGTCCAGACTCAACTAAAATATCATTAAACTCAAGACTGGCTAACTCACGCATTAATAGATTAAGATCCACGAAATTTTTGCTAAAAGGCAGTTTTATTAGCTGAACATCAAAATCTCGTAAGGTATCGATCTTTTTTTTAGGGTCATCACTAAAGGCTAAAATAACTTTTTTTTGTTCCAAGATTTGTGAATTTAAATTTATAGATAAGTGAGTATCTAGGATTACCCGATATGGTTGGTTATCAATGGATTGTGAACGTACAGTAAGTCGAGGATTATCCTTATTAATTGTACCTACTCCAGTCAAAATAGCACATGACTGCTTTCTCCACTGCTGGACGTCATTTCTTGCATATTCAGAGGTGATCCATTTACTTTCAGAGTTTTTTAGGCTTGTTTTTCCATCAATAGAGGATGCAATTTTTGACCGAACATAAGGAATTCCCTTGGACATCCTTGAAAAGAAACCTTTGTTAAGTTCTTCTGCTTGGCTTTCAAGAACACCTTCGACAATATTAATATTATTAGCTCTTAGCTCATTTAAGCCCTTTCCGTTCACGCTCGGGTTTGGGTCTTTGCTGGCGACAATAACTTCTTTAATACCGTTTTTAATTATAAGGCCAACACAAGGGGGAGTTTTTCCTTGATGCGCACAAGGTTCAAGAGTTACATAAAGCGTTGCCCCCTTTGCTTTATAACCTGCTTTTTTTATAGCTATCACTTCAGCATGGTCTTCTCCTGCTTTTGCGTGATAGCCAGTGCTAATTACCTCTCCATTCTTTACAATTAAAGCGCCTACTTTGGGGTTAGGTTTTGTTCCCGCAGCTCCTTTGTTTGCAAGTTTTAACGCAAGAGCCATAAAATTATTATGTGCTTCAAGTTTCATTGTTATTCAATCTAGATCTTTTATAGCATTATTGAAGTCGGCGATATCTGAAAAGCTTCTGTAAACTGAAGCAAATCTTATATAAGCAACCTTATCTAATTTTTTTAACTCCCGCATAACGTCTTCACCAATATCACGAGCATTGATTTCTCTTTCCCCGTTCGCCAAAACTCTGGTTATTATTTTTTCTACGGCTTGATCAATAAACTCCATTGGAACTGGTCTCTTATGAAGGGCTCGCGTTAATGAATGTAGTAATTTTTCTTTACTGAACTCCTCACGCTTGCCATCTTGCTTTACAACTTGCGGTAAAGTTAATTCTATATGTTCATAAGTTGTAAAACGCTTTTCACATACTACACACTTCCGTCTTCTCCTTATCGAATTGCCCTGTTCATTGACTCTAGAATCAATTACCTGGGTATCATCAGTGATACAAAAAGGGCATTTCATATCTTAATTACTTCTCATACACGGGAAAACGAGAGGTTAAAGTTATTACCTTTTCCTTAACTTTAGCTAAACTCGCCTCATTTTCAGGCTCCTCTAAAACATCTGCAATAAATCCTGCAACCATCCTAGACTCTTCTTCTTTAAAGCCACGCGTAGTAATAGCTGGGGTTCCTAGGCGTATTCCAGAGGTTACAAAAGGACTTTCAGGGTCATTAGGTATAGAATTTTTATTTACAGTGATATGTGCCTTACCTAATAAAATATCTGCTACCTTCCCCGTTAACTTTTTTGGACGAAGATCAACTAAAAAAACATGTGATTCTGTCCTGCCTGAAATAATATTAAAGCCTCGAGACTGTAACTCTTTGACCATCGCTTGAGCATTTTTAATAACCTGAGCCTGATAATCTCTGAAGTCTGGTTTTAAAGCCTCCAAAAATGCTGTTGCTTTTGCAGCGATTACATGCATAAGCGGTCCACCTTGTAACCCAGGAAAAACAAAAGAGTTTATAATTTTCTCAAACTCTGGCTTTGCAATAATAAAACCACCTCTTGGGCCTCGTAGTGATTTATGGGTTGTCGAAGTAACAAAGTCAGCGAATGGCACTGGGTTTGGATAAGCATGTCCCGCAATTAAACCAGAGTAATGAGCCATATCAACCATAAAATAAGCCCCTACTTTCTTTGCTATATCAGCCATTCTCTCCCAATCAAATTTTAATGAGTAAGCTGAAGCACCTCCAATTAAGAGTTTAGGCTTTGATTCAATGGCTATTCTTTCCATCTCATCATAATCAATTTCTTCATTATCATTTAAGCCATAAGCGACAGCATTAAAAAGCTTTCCAGATAAATTTGCCGGTGATCCATGAGTTAAATGGCCTCCATGACCAAGATTCATACCCATAATAGTGTCACCAGGTTTTAATATAGCAAAATATACTGCTTGGTTTGCTTGGCTTCCAGAGTGGGGTTGTACATTAACATACTCCCCGCCATACAACTTTTTTAGTCTATCAATACAAATTTGCTCTACATTGTCGACATATTCACAGCCACCATAAAATCTCCTGCCAATATATCCTTCCGCGTATTTATTAGTTAATTGAGAGCCCTGCGCCTCCATGACTGCAGGGCTTGTATAATTTTCCGAGGCAATCAACTCTATGTGCTCTTCTTGGCGACTTGTTTCATTTATAACTTGATCCCAAATTTCTGAATCAATATTTTTTAGTGACGCAGATTTACTATACATAAAAAATCTCTCTTTAAAGTTCGAATCAAAGCTTTTTAAATAATGTGTTATTTTATCATGATAGGACCACACAATAGGGCACTTGGTTTACTCTAATTTGAAATACTCCTAACTTACATTAGTTTTTATATAAAGGAATAGTAATGCTTTGGACCGATACTCAAGAAATTGCTGAAAAATTATTCGATAATAATCCAGAACTTGATCCGAAAACAATACGTTTTACAGACTTATATCAATGGATTATTGATCTTGATGGATTTAATGATGACCCAGACAAATGTGGAGAAAGAATACTTGAGGCAATTCAGTTAGCATGGATTGATGAGTATGAATAATTATTCCCTTCAAAGAAATATTTTCAAAGCTTACGATATTAGAGGAATCATTGGTGATTCACTCACAAAGGAATCTGTAAAATTAATAGGTCAATCAATAGGCAGTGAAGCAAAAGAGCAAAAACAAAGTAGTATTTGTGTTGGTTATGATGGTAGGTTGTCTAGTCCAGATCTTTGTGAAGCTTTAACTGAGGGGCTTCTTAAAACTGGTATCAATGTTATAAATATTGGCCTAGTAACAACCCCCATGCTGTACTTCAGTACTCATACCCTTCAGGCTAATTCAGGTATTATGATCACCGGTAGTCATAATCCTCCAGAATATAACGGATTTAAGATCGTAATTGATAACAAAACATTAACAACCGAACAAATTCAGAGCTTATATAAGAGAATAATTGATGGGAAATTTGATCAAGGGAAAGGTAATTTATCCACTGAAAATATTCAAAAAAATTACTTGAAAGCTGTACAAAAAGATATAAAAATTAAACGGCCAATGAAGATTACAATTGATTGCGGAAACGGCGCTGCGGGAATCTGTGCTGAAACATTGTTTAAGGGGCTAGGAGCAAAAGTTCAAACCTTATTCTCTCGGGTCGATGGTAACTTTCCTAACCACCATCCAGATCCATCCAATCCAAAAAATCTTATTGATCTTCAAAATAATTTGGCTACAACGGATAGTGAAATAGGTTTGGCTTTTGATGGAGATGCGGACAGACTTGGGGTTGTAACTAAGTCTGGTGAAATTATTTACCCTGATAGGCAGCTTCTACTTTTTTCAGAATGGGTTTTAAAAGAGAATCCAGGCTCTACAATTATTTTTGATGTTAAATCAACCCGACACTTATTTAAATGGATCAGTGATAGAGGAGGAAAGCCTCTTATATGGAAGACCGGGCATTCCCTTATAAAATCTAAAATGAAGGAGGTTGGGGCAATCCTAGCTGGTGAAATGAGCGGGCATACCTTTTTTCATGATAAGTGGTATGGTTTTGATGATGGCTTATATGCTGGTGCAAGATTACTTGAAATTTTAAGTCGCTATGATGATCCCTCAGCTGTTTTAGAATCTCTTCCAAAAGGATTTAGCACTCCCGAACTTAACATTAATCTTGAAGAGGGAGAGCAGCATATTTTAATCAAAAAAATGCAAGACAACTCTGAATTTCCTAATGCAGTGGATGTTATTAAAATTGACGGGCTTAGAGTGGAATATCAAAATGGTTTTGGTTTAATGAGGGGCTCGAATACCACTCCTGTCATAGTCCTTAGATTTGAGGCAAATACACAATCTGATTTAATTATGATTCAAGAAGAGTTTAAGGTAGTTCTCAGCCAGCATATTAATAAAAGTAAGTTTTCTTTCTAAATACCTGATGGAATATTATTGATTTTTGTCAGCTATAGCCTCTTGGCATGCAATATCCTGGTAAGCCTTATTGACACTATGAGGACTGATTTTATCCCATTTCAATGCTTCGCTCCTGTTATAGATAGAATTTCCTGAAGCAAATTGGTCTTCGTATAAAGAATAAGCCAAAATTCGAATAATATTTAAATTACAATCAAACTGTACAAGACTTTTTGTGGAGAGGTATTTGAGATGTTTAACCTCCTGAATTGTTCTAAAGTTTTCCATAACCCACATTCTTGTTTTATTATTTTCCAGCAAGAAATCTCCAAGGTTAATATAAAAACTAGTTTGATCATTATCTATGTGTATCAAAGTCCATTCTTTAGCTTCAGCACAAACTGATATTTGATAAGAAAAAAAGATAAGCAAGAACAATTTTTGCATAATTTATATGATAGCAGACAAAAAAAAGCCTAGCATTAGGTGCTAGGCTTTTCCTTTTAGAACAAATATAAATTACTTGTTCATTACGTACATGGTTACTTCAAAACCAAAACGCATTTCTGTAGCAGCTGGTTTAGTCCACATAATATTTCTCCTTAAAGAAAAGTTAAATAATTAAGACTTAGCCGAACATATGGGGCAAGTACATTGCCACATATGAAAAGGCCAATTGGTAACTTCTGTATACATGATCAATTACTTGTTCATTACATACATTGTTACTTCAAAACCGAAACGCATTTCAGTCGCTTGAGGTTGAGTCCACATAGTATTTCTCCTTGTTTATGGTTAATAAAAGTCATTAATCATAAACCATATCATTGAAGATGCATTTAAAAATAAATACAAGGTTCAACTTGAGATTTACAAAATCTATACTAGACTTGTGGTTGAAAAAAACTATGATGATCTACATGAAGTTTTGCTAAGTAAAATCATTAGATCAAAAACTATAGTTCTTTAATAAAAAGCTTTTATTTTCAATGCAAATTAGTTTGCCTAGAACTTTATTCCTCCAAGCTAAAATCAAATTTACCTTCATGATGAGCTTTGCTATCGGATGCTATTTAAGCATTTAAGGTTGGTAACAATAAGGAGAAAGTCTTTCTCATAAGCTGTTCTATAATTATAATGATGTTCATAAACGTAAAGGATAATATGGTTTTTATCATTTACATTCTCATGAAAAGTTAAATTATGTAATTGATTAACTTAATAATTTGGTAAACTCAAGGAAGCTAATACAGATTTTACATAAAACATATGTAATAAAAGGATTGGTATTTCACACCAACCCTTTTATAAAAATAGATTTAATTTTATGTTAAATTTAGAAAAATTGTAAAGTTTTAATCTAAACCAAGATCTACTACATCTGTATCATCTGGTGACGGGTTAAATCCTCCATTACCACCAATTAATAATGCATCAGTTGGGTGAAATGCTTTTACTGTAGACCCAGTTAAATCTGGTCCATCATCTTCTGGGAATAAATCCACAATATCGTCTGCATCAGGTTTGGCGTTAAATTGACCATTACCACCAATTAATAATGCATCAGTTGGGTGAAATTCTTCTCCTTCTGCTAAGGGCTCTGGTGCTGGTGGTGTGCTAACGCAACCAATTAAAAATGCAGCAGCAAGCCCTGTGGTTAGTAGATGTTTCATTTAATTCCTCCTATTAAATTAAAAGTAACTTCTTTATTGCATGATATAAACCATTGAAAGTTACTTTCATGGCGTCAAACAATAATTTATTATTTCTGCAAACTACCGATTTGTCAACATTTAGGCAATAAATGCCTTTTTGATTATTTTACTTTAATTTTCTTTTTAAAAATAAAGTTGCTAAATTACAACCTAATTGACTTGATTTAGCGATTAATGTAAACGCCCTTTTCTCCTCCTTAGGCACAATATAGCCAAAGTAATACAAAATTCCTAAACTGAAGTTGGCGCGCGGATGATCATTACCAGCAGCTTGTTTAAGCCATGTCCAGGCTTCTGCTTTACTTACGCCTTTGTCGTTGACATAAAGCTCCCACATTAGAAACTGAGAATAACTATCTCCGTTATTGCCTTTTTCTCTTATAAGATTTAAATCTTTCTTCGATAATATTTTTATGGAGCCAAATTTATGCAGAAAATGCCCGCTATCTGCATTAGATGATTTCAAGTCCTCTGCAATCGAATTAGATTGAGTTGGAAGTTTTTTTAAATAATGTGCTGCTTTATAATGACCTTGCAAAGCAGAAATAATAAGCCATTCGGAAACAATATTTGGGTTTAATAACATTTCTTCAAATGCAAAAGCATATTGTGAGGCAGGATTACCTTCTTTAGCTAATTGCTCGACCTCACTTCCAAAAACCATACTCACAAAAAACAAAAAGGGGAAAAAAATTATTTTTTGAAAAAAGGTGCATTTTAGTAATTTTACGAACATTAAATTGGACAATTTGTTTAAATTACATTAAATTAATAGAATATTATTCTCATTTTGAGGTAAACAATATTTTAAACATATTAAAATTTATTGCACTAAATGTCTTATTAGCAATATCGCTGAATGTAAAAGCAGATGCTAACCCAGAGATATGGCCTTATGTTAAAGAAAGATTATTTAATGATAGGGAGATAATTAGTCCCGATTTTATCAAAATAACTGGGCCAAAAAGAGCTTCGAGTGGAGCCCAGGTTCCGGTAACAATTAAACTTGATACTCCCAATGATATTGAGATGAAATATGTTTTCTTAATTATTGATTCAAATCCTACTCAACTTGCAGCAACTTACAAATTAACAAATCATTCGCAAGAGTTAGAGCTTTCTACACGAATTAGAATGGAGACAGATTCATTTGTAAGAGTTATTGCCGAAGATAATAAAGGTAAACTTTATATGAGTGTTATACCCATTAGGGCATCTGGGGGTTGCAGTGGTTACATGGATGTCTTTGACCCTGAATTAACCGCTAATCTTGGGAAAATTTTAGTTAAATCAAAAGATCAATTTCTTACAACAAGAATTAAACACCCCAACTTTACTGGGCTTCAAAAAGATTTGGCTTCTGGTGGCTTCATACCGAGATGGATTGTGGAAGAAATAATTTATATAAATAATAAAGAGATTTTATTGACTGCCTCAAATAAAATATCAATGAGTCAAGATCCTTATCTAAAATTTAAAATAAATTCTAAGATGAAAGGTGATATTAATATTATGGTGCGCGATACAAAAGGCCAAGGATTTACAAAAGATATTACCATTTGAAAACTATCGTAATAATTTGAGATTAGAACGAATTTCTTGATATAACCCCCATAGTATGGGTAATAATCCAATAGAAATAAAAATTATAAAAATTATAAAAATGGAAATTATTGATTGAATGTGGCTATCGACCACTTGTTTGAGTTCTATCATTCTTTTTTGATTTTTATGAAGTAACTCCTTATTAAGAAGAGTTAAAGTTTCAAAATTACATTCCCGCCCCGCTTCTTCACATATTCTGCTCTGTTTATTTAGTTCGTCATAAAAAAGTTGATGTGAGAAAAATTCATTTGCAAAAAGAAGTAGGCTTAGGAAAAAACCGATGATAAAAAATAACCAGAAAAATTGTTTATGTGATTTTTTTATATGCACTTTATAAACCTATAATAATTAAGTTATAAGAAATTTAATTCCAGCAACTAAAAGTACTAACCCTAACACTTTTTGAATTCCACTAATGTTTAGGTGCTTAAGTCCTAATTGAGTTCCAATTAAAACACCTGCTAAGACTGCACCTGAAAAAAGAAAGGTAGCTGAAGGTAAGCTATGTATTGAGGATAAATTTCCTATAAGGCCAGAAATTGAATTTAATAAAATGAATGCGGCGGCAGTTCCTGAAGCCTCCCTTACATTTGTCCAGCCTAAAATAATAATTAAAGGAGAAAGAAAAATTCCTCCTCCAGTTCCAGTTAAGCCTGATAATAGACCAATGAAAGCTCCTACTAACAATGCAAAAAAAAAATTCACTTTACCTTGTGTTTTATTTGCATATTTATAAAAGTTAAATAAAAACTGAGTTCCTGCAATAATCAAAATAAACCCTATTAAAGGTCTGTATAGCTCTGCTGACAGTTCGATATATCCACCTAAAAAAGCAGTCGGTACTGAACCGATTGTGACTGGCAAAAATACCTTGAAGCTAAAAAAATTACTTTTAATAAATCTAAAGCCTCCAACAGACGCTACGATGATATTAAGAATTAGACCTACAGGCTTAATAGTAGCAATAGGCGTGCCCATAAGAGACATGATAGCGATATATGATGAAGCACCGCCATGTCCTACAGAGGAGTATAAAATTGCACCTAAAAATATAAAAAATGCTGTGAAGTAATCAGTTAGAAGAAAATGCATTGGGTTTTATTCAAAGCAACTTTTTACTGTTGCTGGATTTACAATAAAAAACTTACCCTTACTTTTTGAGTTATCCATAAGGTAGTGAAAATAAATATTGAATTGGCCATTATTGACTATTTCCTCGAATAGCTCTTTTGAAATTAACTCATTCCTACGCATATTTTTTTGCGATGTATTGCTCATAAACTCAAATGATTTGGTTTCTATTGCCACCTTATTAAACCAATTCCAAAAAGTAAAAGAATAAAATGGTCTTTTTAAGTGTTTATGCCCTTCATAATGAGAGTTATAGTGCTTATTCAGATCGAAAACATGCTTATCTTTATTGTATAAAATCACTTCAAATGCTTTTTTCTTGCCATTATCTTCATAATTTTTTCTACATTTAGCAATTAATTCTAAATAGTCTTTATCAATTGGAGCAAAATAATTGACCTTTGCAAATTCTTCAAATGTCATTTCAGTTCCTTGTGCGGCGAAGGAAAAACTAAAAATAATAAAAATAATAATTTTATACATAAGCACAAGCTAATTAATATTAAAAGTTTTCTTCGGTGCTGATAAATCGCCAGCAACCTAAGGGTAAGCTTCCTAAGCTTACCTCACCAATTCGAACCCTTTTTAAGGCTTTTACTCTTATTCCAACAAGTTCGCACATCTTTCGTATTTGACGGTTCCGCCCTTCAGTCAAAGTAAAGCTTAGCTGATCATCATTCTGCCAAAATACCTTAGCTGGCTTTAACAAGTAACCTTCAAGCGTTAAGCCATGATTTAAAAGTTTTAAGTTCGAATCGGACAAATTTCCTTCAACCCTAACTAAATATTCTTTTTCAACAATAACATTTTCTCCAATAATTCTTTTTGCGACTCTACCATCTTGAGTTAATACTAATAATCCAGAAGAGTCTATATCTAATCTTCCTGCCGGGGCTAAACCATCCGAGTTAAAGACAGGATTTTTGTTCTCTTTATTTTGTTTAAAGTATTTATCTGGTGTAATGAGGCTTGCGGCTGGTGTAAACTCTTTATCATCATCAAGGTGAGAGATATAACCAACAGGTTTGTGAAGAATAATAGTAGCTTTAGATGACTGAGTTTTTTTTGCCTTATCTTTAAGTTCTACTTTTTGTGATCTACATGCTTTAGCTCCCAGCTCTGAGACAGTCTTGCCATCCAAGAGTACTTGTCCAAGCTCAATAAACTTATCCGCCTCCCTTCGAGAACATAAGCCTTTTTCAGACAATATTTTTGATATACGTACTTTTTCCATAATATTTTTAGTTATTTAAAAGTGCGTCTTTTAAGTACGAATCAATATTGTCCTGACTTAAAAGCCATTTCTTATAATCCATAGGGATGTCTGTGATCAAAGTACCTTTGTGCTTTCCAAAGGGCATAACAGTTGGTGTTCTTGCATCCTCACTTATTTCCCATAGGTTTTCAAACGATGAAATTTTCAACTCGATACAAATTTTCTCTAGAATTGAGGCACAAATCTTAACATCTGTCTCTGCAGAATGGGCATTTTTCAAAATATCTCTCGCATTACTTCTATGGATGTAATAAAGCAATGCACTCTGTGAATAAGCATCAATATTTTGCCAAACCTTTCGAGCTAGTGCTAGCGTACATATTCTTCTTATGTTTGGCTGACCAATAACATTCCAGTCATAGTCAATATTATGGCCAATAATATATTCAGTGTTATCAGGTAGTTTGAATGAGTTTGCTGGAGGGCAGGTAGTTAACTCTTCATCGTAAATATGGTGGGTAGCTAAAGCTCCTAATTCTATAGGTTTTCCTGGGTTATATCTTTGGCAAAAACTTGAATCTAAACGAAAGGGGGAAATACTTTTTAGCTTCAACCACGCTGCTTCAATTAATACAGGGTCTTTTCTTCCAGTAGTTTCAGTGTCAAAAATTACAGCTTCAGTCATTATTTCATCCTAAATAAAATTAGATTTTCTCACAAAATTTACTCCATATTCTTTCAACATTAACATAATGTTCAACCACAATAGTTTTACTTACTTTGCCAGGACTTTTTGGATTTAAGCCTTGCTGATGTTGTTTTATTCTAAAGTCCCGATAGGCTGCAATAAGATCATTTGCTTGCTTCTTATTTATCAATCCCAGGTCTGCTATTTTGCTTAATAACTTAATATTACCCAAATTTTCTTTAAGCTCAGTGTATTTATAACTATAAGCAAGGATATAGAATTGTGTTATGAACTCAATATCAACCAATCCACCGTGGCTATGTTTTAAATCAAATAAATCTGCTGATGGTTTTTTGTTTTTATAAATTCGTTCGCGCATACTAATAATATCCTTCTTTAACTTACCAATATCTCTTCTTTTATATAATATTTTTTCCCTTAATTCTGTAAATTTTTTCTTCAGAGAGTTATTATCAGATATAAATCTTGCTCTTGTTAAAGCTTGATGTTCCCAGGTTTGGGATTTATGTATTTGGTAATCATTAAAAGCATCCCAGCTTGATACTAAAAGACCGCTTCCACCGTCCGGTCTGAGCCTAAAATCAATATCATACAAAATACCTGAAGCTGTATAGGAGGTCATCCAACTATTAAATCTTTGAGTTAATTTTATAAGCTTATCCCTTGTTACAGATATCTTTTCGTCATAAACAAAAACCATATCTAAATCCGATAAATAGCTCATCTCCTTCCCCCCAAATTTTCCGTAGGCAATTATCCCTAGTTTAGGGAATACAACTTTAGGATACAAAGATTTCCAAATACAAAATAATGATTCCTGAACAATAAAGTCTGCAATATCTGCCAATGCATCCGAAATTTTTTCTGTAGGGTAAATTTTCATTTCCTCTTGTATAGCCAGCTTAAAAATCATTGAATGCTTAAAATTACGCATTTGATTCATTTGTTCCTCGATATCACCCTCGTTTGACCTGAGCTGTTTTATTAAGGTAATCTTTGGGCTTGATAAGTCGAAGGGCTCTATAAACTGAGATGTGTCAATTAAATCATCGATCATTACAGGGTACTTAATTATATTTTCTATAATGTCCTGATTAAAACTAGCTATTTTTACAAGTAAACTTAATGCAGATTTATTTTCTTTTAACAAAGATAAATAACTAGAACGTCTTGAAATCTCATCAATTGCATTTAAAACATCTACTATTGTTTTATCAGGGTTATCCACAAGTGCAACTTCTTTAATGACTAAAGGTATAAGCTGGTCCATCCTTTCTTTTGAGAGTGGCGGTAGTGATGGATAAATACCCATAGCTTTTGTATTTTTTAAAAAATTATATGAATCCTGTGGTTTTTTATAGCCAATACTTGATAAAAAACTAACAGCAGAATCTTCGGGGGATTCAAAGTGCCAAATTAACTCAAACTTATCTTCAACCAAAAAATCTTGTTCATTATCACTAAATAAATCCGTAAAGACCAATTCGATAGAATCTTGATATTTTTTTACTTGCTTTTCAAGTGCAGACCAATTTTTTTTACCCATTGATTTTGCTAATGAATTTTTACTTTCTAAAGATTTTGGAATTTTATGGGTCTGTGCATCATTCCTATATTGCAATCGGTGTTCCAGGTTACGAAAAAAATAATAAGCATCTGATAAAAGCTCAAATAAAAGCTTGTCTATTAATTTTTTTTTAAGCAGAGACTTTAGTGCCAATGAAAAATTCTTACTTCTTATAGATTTATCTTTACCACCCCATACCAGTTGATAAGATTGCACAATAAATTCGATAGTTCTAATCCCTCCCCTGCCTAGCTTTATATCGCCCTCATTAATTTTTTTACTCATATCTCTATTTATTTTACTTTTAAGATTTCTTAAAGAAGCAAAAATATTAAAATCTAAATACTTGCGATATATAAATGGCGTAATTATTTTATCAACTAACTTTTCTGGTCCTAAAATTACTCTTGCTTTTAACCATGCATATCTTTCCCAATCTAAACCCTGGGCTGTTAGATAATTTTCCAAAGCATCCAAAGATAAGACAATAAGCCCCTGAGAACCAAAAGGACGCAACCTTGTATCAACTCTAAAAACTATTCCATGCTCAGTGAAATCGTTCAAAGTTGTAATAATTTGTTTTGAAAGTTTTGTAAAGAAATCTTGATTACTTATTGAATTTTTTGTCGTTGCCCCTTGTTCTTCATACAAAAAAACTAGATCTATGTCTGAGGAAGGGTTCAATTCATGACCACCTAATTTTCCCATACCTATAATTATTAAATGCTGCGTTTTACCAATTTTGTTTACAGGTCTCCCATATTCTTTGATGAGTTTTTTTAAGTGGTATTTGTAAGAGGTCTCTAGAGCTAACTGGGCCAAAGCGGTATGTGTATCAAATACCTCGTCTAAATCGCAAAATTTGTTTAAATCACGAATTAAACTAATAGCAAAGAATTCCTCTCGCATTTTTCTTAAGGTCTGCTTTAATTCTTCAAGGTTTCTTACCGGATGTTCCTCAAGAAAAAATTTAATATGAGATCGCTTAATCTTTATTTTTATTTTTTCATTGAATAAATCAATTAGGTAAGGTTTAGATTCTATTAATGTGGATAAAAATTTAGAATGAGATATTGCCACTCTAATAGCTTGCTTGGTATTAATTTTTTTATTAGTAGTAATCAATGATATTTCATCCCTATCAATACTCTAACATTTCTTAAAAATTAATTTAATGGTCGGGACGGTGAGATTCGAACTCACGACCCCATGCACCCCATGCATGTACGCTACCAGGCTGCGCTACGCCCCGAAATAATTTAAATCTATTATTTTAATATTTTTAGAATATCGCTTAATTGCACTTTGAAATTTCTCAGATCATTTGAACTATTTAAAGCTCCAAGAGAGTTATTGTTGCCACTTAACGGTAGTTCTGCTTGAGCCTTTTCTATTTCTTCTTTGGAGGTAGCATCTTTAACAAATTTACGGTCAGAAAGCTTGCTTTTGGCACCTTGAATTGTAAAACCCTCGAGGTAGAGTAATTCACGGATCTTCCTAATTAGTAAAATATCAGCTTGCTGATAGTACCTACGGTTTCCCCTTCTTGTGGTTGGTTTAAGCTGAGGGAATTCTTGCTCCCAATATCGAAGAACATGAGGTTTTAAGTCACACAAAACACTTACTTCACCAATAGCAAAATAACGTTTGTTTGGAACGGTTGGTAATATTTTTTTAAGATTGTTTTCCAGCTGTCTTCTCTTCTACGCTTGTTTTAAGCTTCTGACTGGAATGAAAAGTGACGACTCGACGGGCTTTAATTGGAATCTCTTCTCCTGTTTTTGGATTTCTCCCAGGTCTTTCAGACTTAGTTCTTAGCTCAAAATTTCCAAATCCAGAAAGTTTAACATTATCACCTTTTTCTAGGGCAGCACGTATTTCCTCAAAGAAGGCTTCCACCATCTCTTTAGCCTCACTTTTATTAAGACCTACACGCTCAAATAAAATTTCTGCTAATTCAGCTTTAGTTAAAGTCATAACTATTTTTCTTTAATTAATTTAATTAACGCAATGTAGCCCCAAATTTACTTTCTAATACCTTTAAAACTTCATCAACTATTTTATTAACATCACTATCCTCTAGTGTTCTATAAGTATCTTGCATAAGTATAAGAAATGCAATACTTTTTTTATCATTTTGTATGCCATCACCTTGGTAGATGTCGAACGGTTCAAATTTAACTAAGCCCTTAATTTTCCTTGTATTGATATCATTGATGATCTCACCTACCTGTACTTCTTTATCGATAACTATTGAAATATCTCTTCGTACAGGTATAAATTTTCCTGGAATTTCATATGTAACCTCGTCAAGATCAGTTAAAACAGCACTATTTATTTCAAATAGGTAGGTATTTCGTGGTAATTCGAATTTTTGTTGCCACAAAGGATGTAATTCACCAAGCCAGCCGACACTCGTATTTTTTTCTAATATTTCTGAAGTTTTTCCAGGGTGAAGGCACTTTGGAATATAGTTTTTTGGCTTAGTAAAACCTAATGTTTTACTTGAGATATTTTCGATATCTCCTTTAATATCATAGAAATTTATTTCTCTATTTTTTTCTCCACATTGTTCTGGTATATGGTCTCCGTATGCGAGTCCAGACAGAATTTTCGTTTCCTTGTAGCCATTTTTTTGTGTCTTGTATATCGAGGAAATTTCAAAAATACGAACTATCCTTTGCCCGCGATTTAAGTTATAAAGTAGTGCTTCAATATGACTACCCCACATTTTTGATCTCATAACATTAAGATGGGATGCTATTGGATTTTGAAGCTCAATCAAATCTTCATTACCATGCAGATTTAATTCCGTATCTTTTGGAATAAAGCTATAACTAACTATTTCATTATACCCAAGTGTAACTAAGGTATCCTTGATATGGTTATTTGTTTTTTTTCTGCTCTCAGATGGAAGCATATTTGCCTTCATGCTTGGGTTTATTGCAGGTATATTATTATAACCAATTAAGCGTATAACCTCCTCTACCAAGTCCTCTTCTATATTTATATCGAAACGATATCCTGGAGGAGTAACAATAAATTCATCTTTATTTTTTTTGTAGTTAAATTTTAGTTTTTGTAAAATAATTTCAACATCTTTGTCAGATATTGTTATTCCCATTATCTTTGCAATCTTACCTATCCGCAGATTAATAGGCTTTCTTTCAGGCAGATCGCCATTAATTTCCTTACTATTAGATAAACTTCCACCACAGTACTTAATGATAAGCTCTGCAGCGTACTCTAAAGCGAAAAGAGTATTATTAAAATCAACTCCACGCTCAAATCTATGTGATGATTCTGTATTTAAACTAAACGATCTTGCTCGCCCTGCAATTTGAATGGGATCAAAGTATGCACTCTCAAGAAAGATATTTGATGTATTCTTTTTTATTGATGATGTTTCTCCTCCCATAATACCTGCTAAAGCTAGTGGTCCTGACTTGTCAGCAATAATTAATTCATCTCCTTTAAATTTAATTATCTGCTCATTCAAAAGTAATAACTTTTCGTCTTTTCTTGCTTTGCGGACTATTATTTGACCTTCTATCTTTTTATTATCATAAGCATGTAGCGGCTGTCCTAACTTTAACAGCACATAATTAGTAATATCGACAACTGGATTTATTGAGTTTATTCCTCCTCTTTCAATATACTGAACGATAAAATCTGGAAGTTTGCTATTGTTGTTAATATTTTTTATTTGTAATCCGCAATATCTTGGGCACGCTATTGAGTCTTCAATCTTAATGTCTTGAGTATTCTCTAATGACGATTTAATTGTTAATTGGTCATCACCTATCAAAGGTAAGTCTGAAAGTGCTGATATCTCCCTTGCAATACCCTTTATACTGAGGCAATCAGCTCTATTTGGTGTGATGGATAAATGAAAAATTGAATCATCTAGTGCTAACGCATCAACAACAGGATAGCCCAACTCAAGGTCCTGGTTAAGTTCATACAAACCCTCCGCATCATCACTGATACCAATTTCTTTTGCTGAACAAAGCATACCAAAGGACTCTACTCCACGAAGCTTAGCTTTTTTAATTACAAATTCTGGCAATTTAGCACCAACTTTAGCACATGGCACCTTTATACCTTGACGAGCATTAGGTGCTCCACAAACTATTTGAAGATAATCCTTCGACCCAATATCAACTTGACATATATTTAAACGATCTGCATCAGGATGTTTGTTAATTTCAACAATTTCTCCGACCACAATTTCTTTTGAAATTGACGATAAATCCTGGATATTCTCTACCTCAATACCAGCCTCAGTTAAAACCTGATCTAGATTTATATTATCCAGTGATTTATTAAAGAATTCTTGTAACCATTTTTTTGAGAATTGCATTTTTATGCCTTAAATTGCTGAAGAAATCTTAAGTCATGGGTAAAGAAGGGGCGTAAATCGTTTAAACCAAACTTAAGCATCGCCAATCTTTCGACTCCCAAACCAAACGCAAAACCTTGAAAGTCATCGGTGTTAATGTCAACTTGTTCAAGAACGGCTGGGTGAACCATGCCACACCCACCTATCTCTAACCATCCTCCATTCCAACTCATATCAATTTCTGCAGAGGGCTCTGTGAAAGGAAAGAATGATGGTCTAAATCTTATGCTTAATGTACTATCCTCAAAAAATTGTTGAAGAAAATCTTGTACTACACCTTTTAAGTTTGCAAAATTAACTCTTTCGTCAATCCACAAACCCTCAACCTGATGAAACATTGGTGAATGTGTGGCATCTGAGTCGACTCGGTAAACTCTCCCTGGGGAAATAATCCTCAAAGGAGGTTTGTTATTCTTCATATACCTGACTTGTACGGGAGAAGTATGAGTTCGTAATACATGTTTTTTATCAATATAAAAAGTGTCATGCATAGCTCGAGCAGGATGAGATTCTGGAATATTTAATGCTGTAAAGTTATGGTAGTCATCCTCAATCTCTGGTCCATTCGCTAAATCAAATCCAACAGAATGAAAAATGCGTTCGATGTTTCTCATAGTCAATGTTATTGGATGTAAACTGCCATTACTTCTCTTGATGCCAGGTAAGGTAACATCAACTGATTCGTCACTTAATTGCTTAGCAAGTATATCTTTTTGAATCAATTCTTTACGGTCATTTAAGGCAAATTCAATACCTTTTTTTACTTCATTAACAAGAGCACCTAGCTTTGGTTTATCTTCATTTGGAAGACTTGACATACCCTTCATCGCTTCTGTTAAAGGTCCTGATTTACCAAGGTATTTTGATTTTGCATTATCTAATTCAGTTATAGATTTGCACGAAGCAAAATCTTTGGTTGCAGCAGTAATTAATTTTTTAAGATCTTCCATAGCTCTATTCTAATAAAAAAGGAGGCCTTTAGCCTCCTTTTTTTCACAATCTAAATTTTAGGCATTTCCAAGGTTATTTTTAGCCAATTCCACAAATTTTTCAAAAGCTGGTTTATCAAATACAGCAAGGTCTGCTAAAACCTTTCTATCAACTTCAACCGAAGCTTTTTTGAGACCATTCATAAATCTGCTGTAAGTTAAACCAAATTCTCTAGCTCCAGCATTTATACGAGCAATCCATAATACTCTGAATACACGTTTTTTTTGTCTACGGTCACGATAAGCATATTGACCAGCTTTCATGACTGCTTGTTTTGCTACTCTATAAACATTTTTTCTTCTACCACGAAATCCTTTTGCTGCTACTAGTACTTTCTTATGTTTTGCTCTTGCGGTTACGCCGCG
Organism: uncultured Methylobacillus sp.; assembly: GCA_964526705.1. Lineage (GTDB taxonomy): Bacteria > Pseudomonadota > Gammaproteobacteria > Burkholderiales > Methylophilaceae > BACL14. The sequence continues at coordinate 57,049 of CAZGLD010000006.1, read as the reverse complement.
TTTAACTCTAGGCATCTTATTCTCCTTATTGTGTTGGCATCATCGAGCGAACTCTTTTCGCATCGGTTGATGAAATAATTTCAGTCCCGCGAAGATGTCTTTTTTGTTTAGTAGTCTTCTTGGTAAGAATATGACGCAGATGTGAATGTGTGCGCTTAATAGCACCACTCCCTAAGAATTTAAAGCGTTTTTTTGCACCACTTTTAGTTTTCATTTTTGGCATTTTTTTCTCCTCGTTAATTTTTTGAGTGCATCGGCATGCCTTTGTGGCCTTATCACTCTTCTTCTTTATTCTACTTCTTGTTTACGCTCTTCTTCTGTTTCTTTATTAACAGCTGGTTTGGTCTTTTGCTTTGGTTTTTTGTTAGGCGATAAAACCATTACCATTTGACGACCTTCCATTTTAGGAAACTGTTCTACAACTCCGTGCTCTTCGAGATCAGCTTCAACTCTTTTTAAAAGTGCCATACCTAACTGTTGATGAGCAATTTCTCTTCCCCTAAACCTTAGGGTAACTTTTGTTTTATCCCCATCTGCTAAAAATCTAATTAAATTTCTAAGCTTGACGTTGTAATCATTATCATCTGTTCCAGGTCTGAATTTTACTTCTTTTACCTGAACATTTTTTTGCTTTGTCTTTGCCTCATGAAGCTTTTTGCTTTGAGCATATTTAAACTTACCATAATCCATTAAGCGACAAACCGGAGGATTAGCTTTTGGTGCAATCTCTACTAAATCTGTTTCCAAATCATAAGCTTTTGCTATTGCCTCTGATAGAGATACGATACCCAAAGGCTCAGCTTCCATACCTACCAAACGAATTTCTTGTGCTGTTATGTCACTATTAATTCGTACATTTTTATCTAAAGCTATAGTAATCCCCTGTTTAAAAAATTTTCAAGCACTTTAAATCTTTTCTTTAATATCCTTCTTAAGCTTATTAATAAAGCTTTCAATAGTCATTGCACCTAGGTCTTCACCGCTATGTGCCCTTACTGTAACTCGTTTTTCTTGGACTTCTCGATCACCCAAAACAAGCAAATACGGAATACGCTGAATGCTATGTTCGCGTATTTTATAGGTAATCTTCTCATTTCTCAAGTCTGATTCACATCTAATGCCATTTTCTTTAAGAATTGATATTAGCTCCTCTACATAGCTTTTATGAGCGTCTGCTATGTTAAGCAAAATAACTTGTACGGGTGCTAACCAAAGAGGCATTAATCCTGCATAGTGCTCAATCAAAATTCCAATAAATCGCTCCATTGAACCAACAATTGCTCTATGTAACATAACAGGATGTTTTTTACTATTGTCCTCATCAATGTATTCTGCACCCAGCCTTTTTGGAAGATTAAAATCTAGTTGTATAGTACCGCACTGCCAAATTCGCCCTAAACTATCTTTTAGAATATATTCAATTTTAGGTCCATAAAAAGCCCCCTCGCCAGGCTGAACCTTATATTCAAGGCCAGTTTCTTTAAGAGCATTCTCCAGTGCCTTTTCTGATTTATCCCAAACTTCATCAGAACCTACTCTTTTTTCTGGTCGTGTTGAAAGCATTACCTCAACATTCTTAAAGCCAAAATCTTGATAAGCTTTAAAAAGCATGTCATTAAATAGCTTTACCTCTTCCTTAATTTGATCTTCTGTACAGAAAATATGCGCATCATCTTGGGTAAAACCTCGAACCCTCATAAGTCCATGAAGTGCTCCAGAAGGCTCATTTCTATGGCAAGAGCCAAATTCAGCCAATCTTAAGGGTAAGTCTCTATAGCTATGTAAAGTTTTATTGAATACCTCAACATGGCCAGGACAGTTCATAGGTTTAACTGCATAAACTCTATTCTCTGATGCTGTTGTGAACATATTATCTTGATAATTTTCCCAATGGCCAGATTTCTCCCACAATGTCTTGTCAATAACTGTTGGAGTTTTGATTTCTTTATACCCATAATCTTTAAACATTTGGCGCATATAGTCCTCTACAGCTAGCCATATTGACCATCCTTTGGCATGCCAAAAAACCATTCCGGGAGCATTATCTTGCATATGAAATAAATCAAGCTGCTTCCCTAGCTTTCTATGATCTCTTTTTTCAGCTTCTTCTAGACGGAAAAGATATTCCTTTAGCTCTTCTTTACTCGCCCAAGCTGTTCCATAAATTCTTTGAAGCATTTCATTGTTTGAATCTCCACGCCAATATGCTCCTGCAACTTTCATCAACTTAAAGACCTTAAGCTTTCCAGTAGACGGTACATGTGGGCCTCGACATAAATCTATGAAATCACCTTCTTTATATAAAGACACCTCTTCCTCTTCAGGTATAGATTCTATAATGATAGATTTATATTTTTCACCAATATTTTCAAAGTATTTTATAGCGTCATTACGAGCCATAACGACTCTGTAAACAGTAAAATCTTTTTTAGCAAGTTCTGACATCTTTTTTTCAATTGCTACTAAATCTTCTGGCGTAAAAGGTCGTTTATATGAGAAGTCATAATAGAAACCCTCATCAATAACTGGTCCTATAGTAACCTGAGCATCAGGAAATAACTCTTTAACTGCATAAGCCAATAAATGAGCAGTTGAATGCCTAATAATATCGATACCGTCTTGACTTCTTGCCGTAATAATACTGAGATTGATATCCGATGAGATTTCATAAGTTAAATCTACCAATTGATCACCCACCTTACCTGCTAGGGCTGCTCGGGCTAATCCCTCGCCAATATCTAAAGCTACATCAGCCACAGTAATGTTATTACTGTAGGACCTGACTGAACCATCGGGAAGTCGAATTTGTGGCATATTAAATATCTATTAATTTTATTTTAATCATTATAACAATATAAATTTTGAAGCTCTCTTAAATGGTAGGCGCGATTGGATTCGAACCAACGACCCCCACAATGTCAATGTGGTGCTCTAACCAACTGAGCTACGCGCCTATAATTTTTTGCAACGCGCCATTTTATATCACGGAACCATATCAAGCAATGTCAGTATCAAGTGATTTATTTTCCTAAATTATGAATGATCGATTTATATCCATTTTGGTAGCTTGGGTAATTAAATATAAATTCAGTTTTGGGTGTAATAATTGACATTAATTGCTTTCCATCAAATGGATTATTAGGATCAATATTTAAAGCTTCTAAGCCTAACAACACTCTTATATGATTGAGTACTTCATATAGTGAAACTGGAGAGTTATCTGTAAGCAAGTAAAGAGGTTCTATTAAAATATCTTGCTCTAATTTACCTAAAAGAAATACAATGAAATTTATGACATCTTCGTCATGGATACGATTAGTCCAGCGATTTTTTGGCCAACAAGTATAATCGTTTGCCATCCGTATAAGGCTAGTCCTTTGATCTCCATATAAGCCAGAAAGTCGTAAAACTGTAGCTGATATACCTGATAGCGCCAAAAATTCCTCACCACCCAAAAGAGCTCTTCCTCCAAAATCTTTTGGTTCTGGAGGGGTTGCTTCTGTCATCACAGTGTTACTTTTTTGCCCATAAACTCTTGTGCTCGAAATAAAAAATAAATGTTTGAATTTAGGGCAATTTTTTTTTATTGATTCGATACATAATTCTAAACCCTTTAGGTATGCATTTTGGTAGCTGAGTGTTGATTGCTCATCTGCAGCCAATGAATAAATAACATATTTTGGATTAACTTCAATTAAAGCTTTATTTAATATTGAATCAAAAATATCAAGATATATTATTTTGAAGTCATTGAAGTTATCGCCCGATTTTCTTTTAATTCCAACAATATTAAAAAGGTTTTTTAAATTGCTCCCAATTTTTTTGCCTAGCTTTCCACAGCCAATAATCAGTATTGTAGGATTTACTTCCAAACGACTTTGAATATAAAACCAGGTGACGATAAAACCACAAACAAGAAAAATGTAACAACATAAAACTCCCAGCCTTGCGAATGGATATTCCCAATAACTTGTTTTTCAAGAAATGTTATAAAAATACCGACGCAAAAGTAATAAAATATAATTTCTATAAGAATTAATGGGATAGTCTTATGTTTCTTCTGAGGAAAAATAATAAATAAATTACGAGAAAACCAAGGTAGATTTGCAAGGAATAAGGCCAATAAAATAATTAGAATTGTAATCATGACGATATATTAGTAGATTATTTTTTAAAAATCAAAAGATATAGGAGGTTGTATTAATTATATAATGACATTAAGCTGTAAGAAAAACTTAATTACTATTTAAATTAATATGAAAAAAATTGAAAGACAGGCTAGAACCTTACTTGAGATAATTAAAGAAAAGGATATTAATGAACTTATAACTGTGGAAGCTAACAGTCCGGTAATGGATGCTCTTACAATAATGGCTAAATTTAAGATCGGAGCATTAATAGTTATGCATAAAAATAAAATGGTTGGTATTGTATCTGAGAGAGACTATGCTCGCGAAATGATTTTAGAGGGAAGATCCTCTAAAGATACTCTAGTAAAAGAGATTATGACAAAAAAAGTGATATCACTTTCATCAAAAGATAATTTTGAAAAAGGCTTAGATATTATGACTAAGAAAAGAATTAGACATATGCCGATAATGGATGGGAAAAAAATAATAGGAATGGTTTCCCAAGGAGACCTAGTGAAAGAAATGATCGCCTATCAAAGAGAGTTAATTGCTGAGCTGCAGTCATTTGTTTATGAGAGAGCTTGGTAGTTAAATTTATTCGATTAACCACCAAAATCATCAAGCATAATATCTTCCCTATCCACTCCAAGGTCTAAAAGCATATCAATTACTGACTGATTCATTATTGGAGGTCCACATAAATAGTATTCACAATCTTCTGGAGCAGGATGATTTTTTAGATATTGCTCGTAAAGTACATTGTGTATGAAGCCAGTATGGCCCTTCCATTTGTCCTCCGGCAACGCATCTGACAGTGCAATATGCCAAGAAAAGTTCTCATTGACTTTATCCAGTTTTTCAAAATGATCAACATAAAACATTTCTTTCTTAGATCGGGCTCCATACCAAAAGGATGCTTTTCTGTCAGTCTTTACTCTCTTAAATTGATCAAATATCAAGCTTCGCATTGGAGCCATGCCTGCACCACCACCAATAAATATCATTTCTTTTTTTGTCTCACGAGCAAAAAAATCACCGAAAGGACCAGATACGGTTACCTTATCTCCTTTTTTTAAATTAAATAAATACGATGACATTTTACCTGCGGGTATTCCTGTGGTTCCCGGAGGTGGTGTAGCTATTCGAACATTTAGCATTACGATACCTTTTTCTTCAGGATAATTAGCCATAGAATAAGCCCTTTCAATTGGCTCAGCTACCTCTGAAGAAACATCCCAAATTTTAAATCGATCCCAGTCTTCATGGTACTCTTTACCAATATCAAAATCTTTGTAAGACAAACTATACTTAGGTGCCTCAATTTGAATATAACCGCCTGCTTTAAACTTCACATCTTCATCCTTAGGGAGCTCTAAAATCAACTCCTTAATAAAAGTTGCTACATTATCATTACTAAGAACCTTGCACTCCCACTTTTGAACACCAAAAACTTCCTCAGGAACTTCTATTTCCATGTCTTGTTTAACGGCAACTTGGCATGACAATCTAGAACCACATGAAGCATCTCTCTTGCTTATATGCCCTTCCTCGGTTGGTAGTATAGATCCTCCACCGGAATGCACTTTAACTTTACACTGAGCACAGGTTCCACCTCCACCGCATGCTGAGGGAACAAATAATTTTGCTGCTGCCAAAGCTTGAAGTAACTTACCACCCGCAGGAACTTGGATTGTTTTTTCTCCATTAATAGTTACATTGACCGCACCCGAAGATACAAGTTTACTCCTCGCGTAAATAATGATCGTCACTAATGTCAAGACTATTAATGTAAAAAGTACTATTCCAAGAAAAAAAGTATTCATAATTATCCTTATAATTTTACGCCAGAAAAACACATAAATGCCATTGCCATAAGCCCAGCTGTTATGAAGGTTATGCCAAGGCCTTGAAGTCCCTCAGGTATATCACTGTATTTTAATTTTTCTCTAACGCCCGCCATCGCAGTGATAGCTAAAGCCCATCCAAAACCAGAAGAAATACCATAAGTAAGTGATTCAGAGAAATTATAATCTCTCTCAACCATAAATAAAGAACCGCCTAAAATAGCGCAATTCACCGTTATTAGCGGTAAAAAAATGCCAAGAGCATTGTACAAAGGTGGGAAATATTTATCTAAAACCATCTCTAAAATCTGAACTAGCGCCGCTATAACCCCTATGTAGGATATTAAGCCTAAAAAAGTAAGATCAATCTCTGAAAAACCAGCCCATGCAAGTGCACCTGGTTTAAGTAAATAAGTAAGAATAAGGTTATTTGCAGGAACTGTTATCGATTGAACGATCATAACTGATATACCTAATCCGATAGCAGTAGTTATTTTTTTTGATACAGCTATAAATGTACACATGCCTAAGAAAAAAGAAAGGGCAAGATTTTCAACAAAAATTGCTTTAACTGCAAGTGAGACCAGATTCTCCATCAATGATCCTGAACGGTTTGAATTTTAAATTCAGGACTTTCAACTTGTGACTTTTTCCAAGCCCTTAAGCCCCAAATAAGAAAACCTATTATAAAAAAAGCCGATGGAGGAAGGAGCAGAAGTCCGTTTGGAACATACCAACCTCCATCATTTACTGATTCAAGAATAACAATACCAAATAATGTTCCTGACCCAAAAAGCTCTCTAAAAAAACCAACACACATTAAAAGTAAGCCATAACCTAAGCCGTTGCCAATCCCATCCACAAAAGAATCTACAGGAGTGTTATTCATTGCAAAAGCCTCTGCTCTTCCCATAACAATACAATTAGTAATTATTAAACCAACAAAAACAGATAGGGTTTTTGAAATTTCATAGGCATATGCTTTTAAAATTTGATCAACTACAATAACCAATGAAGCAATAATTGTCATCTGCACAATAATCCTAATGGAATTTGGAATGTAGTTTCTTAATAATGATATAAAAAACGATGAAAATCCTGTAACAGCAATTACCGCTAGCGTCATAACAAAAGCAACTTTTAACGAGGACGTAACAGCCAGCGCTGAGCATATACCTAAGACTTGTAAGGTAATAGGATTATTATCTACTAAAGGGTCTACAAGGAGTTGTTTTCTAGTTTGTGACATTATGTAATCCCATTTTTAAAGTTTGTAAGAAATCTATTAAATCCTGATTCACCCAACCAAAATCTAACTAAATTATGTACACCGTTTGACGTTAGCGTTGCTCCAGCAATAGCGTCAACATGATAATCATTTGCACCCCTAGTCTTAGCTACTTGTATCATTAAGTCGCCATCCGAGTTTCTTACTTTTTTTCCTGCCCATTGTGCTTTCCATTTTGGGTTGTCAACTTCACCACCTAATCCCGGTGTTTCAGCGTGTTGGTAGAATTGAAGGCCATAAATCTCATTAGTATCCTCTTCTAGAGCAACAAAACCATACAATGTAGACCAGAGACCATATCCATATATAGGTAAAATAATTTTATCTACACTTTCATCTTTATTTTTAAGTAGATAGATAGTTGCATAGTTTGGTCTCGTGCCTATTGAGGCTGGATCATCTTTTAAAGTTACATTAAGATTGGGGTCGGCTGCAACTTTTTTGTTATCAAAATTATAAGGATCAAACTTGTCGGTAAATACACCCTGGTTAATATCAACAATCATAGGTTCAAATGATGCAAATGACTCTTCAACATCTATTCCTTTGTAGTAAATACCAGCGACTTGTAAAATATTAATTTGTTTATCGCGAGTTTTATTAACAAGCTGAAATGATTTTAAATTTACTGCAGCAAAGGAAACAACCATAGAGCAAAAAAGACACAGTACTATTGCAACGAGAACAGTTTTTGGGATACTGTCTATGGACATTTTATTGAATCTAGTAAAAATATTTTGTTTTTTTTGTTCAGGCATTTTGCATTATCCTTCTTCTCTTGATATTTGCTTGAACTACAAAGTGGTCTATTAATGGTGAAAATACGTTTCCAAATAAAATGGCAAGCATCATGCCCTCAGGGAAAGCTGGGTTTAAAACTCTGATCATCACAACCATAAATCCAATTAATGCTCCATAAATATATCGTCCCATATTTGTGTGACTTGCTGATACGGGTTCAGTAACCATGAAGACTAGGCCGAAAGCGTAGCTTCCAATTACTAAATGCCAGTACCAAGGCATACTAAACATTGGGTTTGTATCGCTCCCAATCCAATTTAAAAAGGAAGAAAAAACAATCATTCCAGCTAGACAACCCAGAATTAATCTATAGTTTGCAATACGAGTTAATAGTAAGAAGCACAAGCCTAATAAACATGCGAGGGTAGATGTCTCACCAAGAGATCCTTGGATAGTACCAAAGAAAGCGTCAGACCATGTAATTCCATAATTCATAAGTGATTCGTAACCTTCAGCTGCTGATATTCCTAATGAGGTGGCAGAAGATATTCCATCTACTGGAACCCAAACAGAATCTCCGGACATATAAGCAGGGTATGCAAAGTATAAAAAAGCTCGGCCTGTTAATGCGGGATTCAGGAAATTCTTTCCAGTCCCACCAAATACCTCTTTGCCCACGATAACTCCAAACATAATACCCAACGCCACCATCCAAAGAGGAGTTGTTGCTGGCAATGTAAGAGTGTAGAGCATCGATGATACTAAAAATCCTTCGTTAACCTCATGGCCTCTTTTCGTCGCAAAAAAGACCTCCCACAAGCCACCTGCAACTAAAGTTGTTATGTATATTGGGAAAAAATATAACGCCCCATGTGCCATATTTGAAAAGGTATTACTGGAATCAAGTGATATTCCTAATAATTGAAGTAACCATATTCTCCAACCAGATAAATCTGGATTACTAGCTTCAGCTAAAACTAAATTTGTTTGAAACCCTGTGTTGTAAAATGCCCATAAAATGCAAGGTATTGTTGATATAACCACGTATGTCATTATTCTTTTCATATCAACAAAGCTTCGTGCATGAGGGGCTGCTTTTGTTACCGTGGCACTCGTATAAAATATTGTTTCAAACATTTCATATACAGGATAAAGTTTTTCATACTTACCCCCGGTTTGAAAGTTAGGTTCAATTGAGTTAAAAAATTTACGAAATGCCATTTCTTATCCTTCCTTCTCGATTTTTTTCAAACAATCTCTCAAAGCTGAACCGTACTCGTATTTAGCTGGGCAAGCAAAAGTTGCTAGAGCAAGATCTTCTTCATCCAATTCCAAAACACCCAAGGATTGCGCAACATCAGTATCCATAACAAGTAAGGATCTCAAAAGTTGCGTTGGCAAGAAATCTTGAGGCATTAATGTTTCAAAAACCCCAGTTGGGACCATAGCTCTTCGGCCACCATTTAAATTTGAGGTTAGATTAAATAATTTTGAAGATTTAAGAGCAGATATTAAGACTGGCATTACAGAGAATTTATTGGGTTGTGGCTTTATCCAACCAAACGAAATCTTTTCTCGATCCTCATGAATAAGGGTAATTTGTCTCGAATATTTACCAAGGTATGACAGTTCATTTTCAGCAACTGTCCCTGACAAGACTGAACCAGATATGATTCTACAAGCATCGTCATTGAAAAATTCATTTTCTAATAAATCTTTTAAAGAAGCTCCCTCAAATGTCCTTAACAATCTTGGGTTTTTAGCGAGAGGTCCGCATATAGATATAATTTTTTCTGTATCCAAATAGCCTGTTAAAAATAATTTCCCAATTGAAATAACATCTTGGTATCCAATTGACCAAACGGTTTTATTAGCATTAGGTGCGTCTAAAAAATGCATATGTGTTCCAACTAACCCAGCTGGATGTGGTCCGTTAAATTCATGTAATTCACACATATCAGCTGACACCTGACTTCCTTCTTTTTTGCAAACAAAAACCTTACCTTCGGTTAACAATCTAATATGCTTAACTCCTTCATTAAAAGCATCTGAATTATTATTAATGATTAAATCCGCGTCGGGACATAGAGGCTCGGTATCCATTGCAGTTATAAAGATTGAGGATGGTTCAGAGTCAGGATTAGGTATGTTGGAGTAGGGTCTCGTTAGAAAAGAATTCCATAAACCACTACTAAGGATACATTTTTTTACAAATTCTTTTTTTGTCTTAATTTGTTTGTGAAGGTTAACATAATTAATACTTTTAGTTGTGAGACTTTCGACAGCAATTATTACACTTAATAGAACCCTTCTTTCACCTCTATTTATTGATTGGACGTAGCCTTTACATGGAGAAACAAAAACAATTTCTGGAAAATCCTTATTACAGAACAATGGAGTACCTTTTTCAACTTTGTCACCTTCAGATACCAGCATTTGAGGTTTTAATCCATTAAAATCGGTACCCTTTACTGCCATCGTTTTTGGGGGCTGACCTTGAAAAATATTTTGTATTGGGGCACCTTCTATTGGGACATTAAGCCCACGTTTTAGTGAAAAATTTGCCATAAAAAAATTACTTCCTGATAAAAACACTCTACTAACAATCCGTATAGCTCAATTATATTCTAGTTATAACGTTCAGTGAATTTAAATTATTAAATTTATTTCTTTCTGAGTGACAAATCAGTTACTTAGTTCCATTTTAGTGTCATTTTATCCGCTCTTTTTATTAGTGATATTTCTTTCTTTAATTCTTAAAAATAATTAGTTATAATGCTGTTATGACAACTTTTATTTTAGTGTTTATTTTTTTGATCAGCATAATAGGGATAATGTCTCTAGGAGTTATGTTGATGGGTAAAAATATCAAAGGCAGTTGTGGTGGATTAAATGCAGTTTCTGGAACTGATAAATGCCTTGTATGTAATAAAGACATAGATCCAAACAATCCATTAGTTAATGAGCTAAGCTGCAAGAAAAACAATTAGATATTGATTATTGAATATTAAAAGGAATAAAAAATAATCCCAGAAAGGAGCTTAGTGATATCAAACCATACATCCAGGATTTTAAAACCCAATCGTTCTGTTTGCTCTTCCAAATCTCTCTGAAAGCTCTCCCAGAAAAAATCATCAATAACACTAAAAATAATCCATAATACGATGATAAATTATTAATTTCAATCATATTAATATAAGATTTATTTTCATTTAAGATGACTATTTCAAAATTATGGTGCCGTCGGAGAGACTCGAACTCTCACGACTCTCGTCACTACCCCCTCAAGGTAGCGTGTCTACCAATTCCACCACGACGGCATATCATAAGGGGCCATACTAGTTTGGAATATCTTGTGCACCAATAGGTGTTTCAGATTCTGTGTCTGTTTCTTCGATTGTATTTAATTCAGTATTAATATTTGTTAAGTCTACAACACTATTATTTCCATGCTTATTGCTCGCCACAACTGCTAGGGCAATACTCGTACAGAAAAATGTTGTAACACAAATCGAAGTTGCGCGACTTAAAAAATTTGCGGACCCTTGTACGCCAAAAACACTTCCAGAGTTTCCACCACCAAATGCTGCTCCTGCATCCGCACCTTTACCATGCTGCACTAGAACTAAACCTATAACTCCTAGACTAGCTAAAATGTGAACTATAAGAATTAAATTTTCCATATTTTTTTACTTTAATAATCAAGGTTTCAGTTTGTGGTTGAAATTGCTGCCGTACATATAGCAATAAAATCATTTGCATCTAATGACGCTCTGCCAATTAAACCGCCATCCACATTTTCTAAAGCGAATAATTGTACCGCATTTTTGGTATTTATGCTTCCACCGTATATAATTTTTAAGTTGTTTACTTCTTTAGATGAATCATAATTTATTTTTTTTCTAATAAAGCTACACATTTTACTTATTTGTTCTGGCGTTGCAGCCATGTCTGTTCCAATTGCCCAAATCGGTTCGTAAGCAACAATTGTATTAACAAAGGTATTTGCTCCATATTTTTCTATGATCATTTTTAGTTGAGATTCAACTACCCTTTCCATAACACCAGCCTCCCTTTCAATCATAGTTTCACCAACACATAGAATAGGAGTCATGCCATTATCTTTTATAATCTTAAACTTATCCGCAATATTTTCATTTGATTCACAATAAGCGGTATTCCTTTCAGAGTGTCCAACAATGACGTAGGTTGACGAAAAATCCTCTAACATTCCCACACTTACTTCACCCGTATGTGGTCCAGAATCAAATTTAGCAACATTTTGACTCCCCCATCCTATGTTACTTCCTCCCAAGACTTGCTCAGCTTTATATAAATAAGGGTATGGAATACATAGACCAACCTTAAGAGACCTATGATCCTCCAGACCATTTCTTAAACTTTTAAGATGGGATGAATAAAAATCTAACGACCCATTCATCTTTAAATTACCTATGACTATTTTTGTAGACATTAAATTAAATCTCTTAAAATTAATTGAATTTTTTTGTTGCCTCGAAATTCATTCGACTCAATACTGTAAACCGTCTTTATTTTATCAGGCAGAGTATCTACATGATTAAAAATCATTCCATCATACGTGTTTCCATTCAAAGATAGCTGACATCTTAAATGTTTTTCGGCAAGAATTGATTGCTCAATTACTTCAAATTTATCGAAATATAAAGGAGCTTGGAACCCTTGTCCCCATATACTCATATCAATTTTTCTTACCGTATCAAAATTTATAGAATCATCCAAAATAGATTCATCTACATTTATAATTAAATTAAGATCATCCTCACCCAATAAATCCGAGCAGCACTGTTCGAACGCTTCTTCAAATAAATTTAGATCAGATTGACCTATTGTCAATCCAGCTGCCATAGCATGGCCTCCAAACGATTTTAAAAGATTATTATTATTTTTAGCTATTAAGTCTAAAGTATCTCTTAAATGAAGTCCTGGAATAGATCTTCCAGATCCTTTTAAGAGACCATTATTATCATCTGCAAAAACTATGGTTGGTCGAAAATATTTCTCTTTTATACGAGATGCTAAAATACCAATTACACCTTGATGCCATTTTTTGTCATACAAGCATATCGAAAATAGCAAAGATGATTTTTCAAGCTTTATATTACTTAAAGCATCTTTATGCATTTTTAATTCAATATCTCGCCTTTGAGTGTTGAGCTTTAATAATTCACTGGCATAAGTTTCAGCCTCTTTATAGTTTTCAGAAATTAAACACTTTATACCGATTGACATATCGTCCAACCTCCCAGCTGCATTTATTTTAGGAGCTATTGCAAAAGATAAGTCAGATGTTTTAAGCTGGGAAAGTGTTTTATTACTTAGCTTAGCAATTGCTTGAATTCCGTAATTACAATTATTATTTCTGATAATTTTCATGCCATGCTCAACTAAAATACGATTGTTATAATCTAGCTTTACTAAATCCGCTATAGTTCCAAAGCATACAAGATCTAATAAATCATATAATTTTGGTTCATTAATTTTAGTATATTTTCCTTTATCTCTATAAATTACTCTCAAAGCAAGTAATAAATAAAACATTACTCCTACACCGCATAGATTTTTACTTAAAAAAAGGCACTTAGGTTGATTGGGGTTAATTATATAGTTAGCGTCAGGAAGAATTTCAGCAGGCAAGTGATGATCAGTGACTATTACATCAATATTGTATGCTCTAGCAAGCTTTACTCCTTCCATGCTCGCAATACCATTATCAACTGTTATAATTAGGTCAGGATCCTTAATTAATGCTTGTTCAACTATTTCTGGAGTAAGGCCATAACCATATTTAAATCTATTAGGAACTAAGAAATCAACATTGGCTGAAAATTTTCGTAAGCCTAAAATTCCACATGCAGTTGCAGTCGCTCCATCAGCGTCATAATCACCGATAATAAGAATTTTTTTGTCAGCTTGAATAGAGTCATACAAGAATAGTGCAGCCTCATTAATATTAAGAAGTGATTGAGGTGGAAGTAAATTTTTTAGATTGTAGTCCAAGTCATGAGCTGAGTCGATAAGTCTAGCCCCCAGAATAGAAGCGAGTTTTTTATCTACGCCATTATTAATTAATTTTTGTTTTAAATCTTGATTTACTTTTCTTGCTTCAACTAACATTAATAATACCTATAAGAAAGTTGAAGTCGGTAGCTTTTATTTTTGATATTAATTGGATTTTTTTTAAAACATATTGCATATTAATACATTTAATAATGGTGATATGTTTCAATTTATTTAACAAACAAGTAAATTAATAATCCAAAATAAAGAAAAGCAAAAAACCCTACTATCACAAAAACATATAGTAGTGTTTTGTAAATATTTTCCAAAAGTTCTTTAATCTTGCTTAATTCTTCTTTGCTCATAATTTAAAGATGGTGCCCGGAGCCGGAATCGAACCGGCACGACCCAAAGGTCGAGAGATTTTAAGTCTCTTGTGTCTACCAATTTCACCACCCGGGCAAACGCTCATTTTATCATTACTTTAATTAAGTAATGAAGGTTATTGGAGGCGCGTGCCGGAATCGAACCGGCGTCTAAGGCTTTGCAGGCCTCTGCATAACCACTTTGCTAACGCGCCATTAAACTAAACAAAAAAAGGGAATTAAATTCCCTTTTTTAAAATTTGGAGCGGGAAACGAGGTTCGAACTCGCGACCTATACCTTGGCAAGGTATCGCTCTACCAGCTGAGCTATTCCCGCATTGCGAAGGCAGTATTTTAGCTTTTTTTTGAACCATGTCAATTAAGAGTTTGAAATACTAAACCTCTTTATACTTTCATAGCAGCTCTTAAATAAAACACCATGGAAACTATTGTCAAAATAGCTGCTAAATGTATGAGAACGTCACCGATAAATGCTATTGGTAAAAGCCCAATATTTTCGAAGTACAGTAGGCAAATTATTGCAGCCATTTGAAATCCTGTTTTTAATTTTCCAATATAAGCTACTGCTATACCACCGGGTTTCCCAATAGTTGCCATCCATTCTCTAAGCGCACTTATAGCAAACTCTCTACCAATGATAACTAATGCAATCATACTGTGTACCCTTCCTAATTCTACCAATAATAATAGTGCTGCAATCACAATTAATTTATCTGCTACTGGATCAATAAATGCTCCAAATTTAGATGTTTGATCTAATTTTCTTGCTAAATATCCATCAAGCCAATCTGATATAGCAGCTAAAATGAATATAGCTGTTGCCCATATATTTTTTTGCTGAGCCTCAAGATATATTTCTGGCAAATAAAAAATCATTACTAAGCAAGGAATTAATGCAATCCGAAAATAAGTAATAATATTCGGTATGTTATAAGTCATAAATTTCCTTTTTAATTAGTGAAAGTAACTATATATTTTTTCTGCAAGACGATCATTAATTCCGTCAACCAAAATTAATTCTTCTACTGGTGCATGTTTCACTCCATCTAAACCACCAAAATAAGCTAATAAATTTTTTCTTTTTTTAGCTCCAACTCCTTCAACATCCTCTATTGAAGAAGATAGTCTGGTTTTTGCTCTTTTAGCTCTGTGCCCTGTAATAGCAAATCTATGTGATTCATCACGAATATATTGAATCAAATGAAAACCAAGATTTGATTGATTAATATTATCAAGTACTTTATTTTGCCCAGTAATCAGCTTTTCTTTTCCAGCTTTACGATCCGGTCCTTTTGAAACACTGACCAGATAAATGTCATGTAAACCATTTTCTTCCATAATCCTTTTGGCTATGCCGTATTGCCCTTTCCCCCCATCAATAAGAACAAGGTCAGGCTTAACTGCGTCTTCCATAACCAACCTTTTAAATCTTCTTTCCAGCACCTCTTTCATGGCACCGTAATCGTCACCAGGAATAATATTCTTAATATTATATTTTCTGTATTCTTTATTTTGCATTTCGTACTTATCATAAACTACGCACGAACCAACAGTTGATTCTCCCATAGTGTGGCTGATATCAAAACATTCAATACGATTCACATGATCAGGTAAATCTAATAATTTTCTTAATGTAAGTAAGCGTTCTATATGGCTAGCTTGCTCATTATTTTTTTGTTCCAACGCAATCTGAGCGTTCTTTTTTGCCATTAAAAACCAATTCTTTTTATCTCCTGTAACTCTTGAAATAAGTTTAACTTTTGAATATTTTTTAATTGCAAAAAAATCTTTTATGAGACTTTTATTAATCTTTAATTCGGTAACAACAACTGGAGGGGGTTTTAATAAATCATAATATTGTGTAACAAACGCTTCAACAATTTGTTCGTCTAATTGACCATTATAGTTTTTGGGGAAAAAAGACTTATCCCCCAAGTGCCTTCCTCCTCTTATCATGACGACGTTCACACATAACCTACCCATTGCTTCATGAAATGCGATAATGTCCGCGTCATTTTCACTAAAATCACTTACAAATTGCTTAAGTCTAACCTGCCTCAAACTTTGAATCCTGTCTCTAAATACTGCGGCTCGCTCATAATCAAAAGATTCGGCAAGGTTGTTCATTTTCACAGTTAAATTATTTATGACCTCGCTATCCCTTCCTTCCAGAAAAAGAGCCGCTTGTGCAACATCATTGTCATAATCCTCCTTTGTTATTCGATCTACGCAAGGTGCTGTGCATCTTTTAATTTGATGTTCCAAGCATGGTCTGGATCGATTATTAAAAACTGAATTCTCACAAGTCCGGAGCATAAAAACTTTTTGAAGTAACTGAATACTTTCTCTAACTGCATTAGAGTTTGGAAATGGGCCAAAATATTTTGTATCTTTTTTTTGTAAACCGCGATGGAATCTTAGTCTTGGAAATTTGTCACCCGTTAAGGCTAGATAGGGGTAGGATTTATCGTCCCTAAAAATAACATTATATCGGGGCATAAAAGTCCTGATCATATTATTTTCCAAAATTAATGCTTCTGCTTCTGTATTAGTGACAGTAAATTCAACATTAGCAATATTTCCTACCATTAATCGAGTTCTTGCACTTACTTGTTTCTTAGAGAAATATGAGGTTACTCTTTTTTTTAAATCCTTAGCTTTTCCAATATAAATAATATCTTTCGCCTGGTTAATCATTCGGTAAACGCCAGGAAGATTTGGAAATTTCTTTACTATCTCTTTTACTTCTTTTTGCACAACTACCCTAACAATTTTCCACTAATTGCCCAATCTTCTGAAGCAACCTCGTCAAAAACTATGTATGTATAAGATGGAGGTTTATTTGCCACCCTCTGCATTATCTCTGTCATCTCTTTTGCAATTTCTTGTTTTTGTTCCTTATTAAGGTTTCCAGCTAATTTCACGTTTATATATGGCATTTTATTTATCCCTCTCTTTATTGATCTTAAAAAAAACATCGAAAAACATAGCCTCTGTTAGCCTCTTAGTTTGCGTGTTATAACGGCTACAATGATAGCTATCATATAAAATTAATTCATTTGGGAGGATATGTCGACTACCATGAGAAAATTTGTAGTTTTTCTTTGTTAAATTTTGAGCACTTAATATTGCATTGTGGGCAATTGTTCCCAATGCTAAAATTACTGATTTTCTTTTTAACCCAATAATCTCATTGGCTAAATAAGTATTACAGTTAGTTACCTCTGACGCGTTAGGTTTATTTTCAGGTGGTAAACATTTAACGGCGTTAGTTATTCTACAATCCTTCAATTTTAAGTTATCTTTGTATGTTGAATCAACCTTATTTGAAAATCCATATTTATGCAGCGCTTTGTAAAGTAATATACCTGCGTGGTCTCCTGTAAAGGGTCTGCCAGTTTTGTTAGCCCCATGCATTCCCGGAGCGAGTCCTACAATTAATAAAAAAGGATTTGTACTTCCAAAGCTTGGAACAGGTTTGCAAAAATAACTTGGGTGTTTATTCTTTATTTCAGCCAAAAAATTATCTAATCGATTACATTTTTTACAATTAGGATCATATTCCATGATATTTTTTAGCTTACTGGACTTATCTCAATAACCTTCTTCGTTTTATAATCATCCATCTGATTAAAATTAAGATACTGATATATTTCCCCAGCATTCTGGTTTATCTTGTCAGACATTAGATCTAGATATTCACTCTTGGACGGTATATACCCTAGTATGGAACAAAATGCTGCCAATTCTGCAGAGCCAAGATAAACTTGGGCATCCTTACCCATACGATTATCAAAATTACGAGTACTGGTTGAAAAAACGTGTGCTTTATCTTCCACTCTAGCCTGGTTACCCATACATAAACTACATCCAGGTATTTCAGTTCTTGCTCCAGCAGACTCAAAAACTTTATAAACCCCTTCTTTTTGCAATTGTGCTTCATCCATTCTTGTTGGCGGAGCAACCCATAAAGTTGCCTCTGTAACTCCTAATCCATCTATAACTTTTGCTGCAGCTCGATAATGTCCTATATTTGTCATACAACTTCCAATAAATACTTCATCAATTTTACTCTTAGCAACTTCACTTAACGTTTTTATATTATCAGGATCATTAGGGCAAGCGATTAAAGGTTCGGTAATATCGTCGAGATTAATATTTAGTGTGTAAGCATACTGTGCGTCATCATCTGGTTCAAGTAAAATAGGGTCTGACAACCATTTAGTCATTTCATTAATTCTTCGCTCTAATGTCCTGGCGTCTTGATAGCCAGCCTCAATCATATGTTGTAACAAGCTAACGTTAGAGTGCATAAACTCAATTACTGGTTCTTTGTTTAATCTGATGGTGCATCCATTAGCAGACCTTTCCGCAGACGCGTCAGAAAATTCAAATGCTTGCTCAACTTTAAGATCAGGAAGGCCCTCAATTTCAAGTATCTTCCCACTAAAAATATTTTTCTTCTTTTTGCCAGTGGTTAATTCCCCTTCCTGTATGGCAAAAAAGGGTATTGCATTTACTAAATCTCTTAAGGTTATTCCAGGTTGCATTGTTCCTGAAAATTTAATACGCACGGATTCTGGCATATCAAGAGGCATTATTCCAATAGCCGCTCCAAAAGCCACTAAACCAGAACCTGCAGGAAAAGATATGCCTAATGGAAATCTAGTATGTGAATCTCCCCCCGTACCAACGGTGTCCGGTAAAATCATTCTATTGAGCCATGAATGTATTACGCCGTCTCCAGCCTTTAAGCTTACACCACCCCTGCTATTTATAAAATCTGGCAATGAATGTTGTAATTCTAAATCTACTGGTTTTGGATAAGCTGCTGTATGACAAAAGCTTTGCATAACAAGGTCGGCACTAAAGCCTAAACAAGCAAGTTCTTTTAATTCATCCCGAGTCATTGCACCTGTAGTATCCTGAGAGCCAACTGTGGTCATTCTGGGCTCACAATATATGCCTGGCCTGATACCTTTTACCCCACAAGCCTTACCTACGATTTTCTGAGCCAAGGTATAGCCATTACTATCATTTTTATCTTGGGGAATAGATGTGATGAATACCTTTGTTTTTTTCATATTAAGAGAAGTTCTAGCTTTTTCAGTAAGACCTCTTCCAATTATTAAGGGAATTCGACCCCCCGCTCTTAGTTCATCTAGCAATGTGGACGGATTTAATTTAAAGCCGCATAATTCTTCCTCACCATTAAGTATTTTATTATTTTGAATATCGATTCCTATCTGATCACCCATTTTCAATTGAGACACATCACATTCAATTGGTAACGCTCCAGAATCTTCCGCAGTGTTGAAAAATATAGGTGCAATTTTATTTCCTAATACTATGCCTCCTGAGTTCTTATTGGGAATGAAGTCTATGGAGTTACCCATGTGCCATTGCAAGGAATTTATTGCAGACTTTCTAGAAGAACCAGTCCCTACAACATCCCCCACAAAAACTAAGGGCAGTTTTTTTTCTTTCAACTTGTTAATAATATCTAACGCTTGAGGAATTTTATTTTGAAGCATAGATTGAGAATGTAGAGGGATATCTGCTCTTGACCATGCCTCTTGTGCAGGAGAAAGATCGTCAGTATTTACCTCACCTTCAACTCGAAAAACTACAGCATTTATTATAGTTGGAGTTTTATCTTTATTTATAAACCATTCGGCATCTGCCCATGACTGAATAAGTTGAGTTGCAAATATATTTCCTGATTTATGAAGTTCTTCCACATCATAAAATGCATCAAATATTAGTGTAATTTTTGAAAGAGCTTTTACTGCTTTATCAGCATGCTTCGTTTTTAAGAGCTCCACTAAGGCTTGAACGTTGTAACCGCCTAACATTGTCCCCAATAGTACAATTGCGTGCACGGGGGAAATAATTGATAAATTTATTTTTTCACTTGCTATATCGTTTAAAAAAGCAGCTTTAACAAAAGCAGCTTGATCGACGCCTGCCGGTACACGATTTGATAAAATCTCCAAAAGCTCAGGTTTATCATCTCTACTTTTTTGCTTCAACAACTCTATTAAACTTGCAGTTTGTTCAGCATTTAATGGTAAAGGGGGTAAGCCTTGTTTTTCTCTATCAATTACATGGTTTTTGTATTCTTCAAGCATTAAGAAATCCTAGTATATTTGGAGTGTTTTAGGGCATTGTGCGTATATTTTAAAGTAAAAAATATGTTTTCCCAAATTACATTATGATTATTCTTTTTTATTTAAGACTTGTAATCAGGATTATGTTTTTAGGGTAAAATATATAATTAATGGATTTAAAGCTAAATATGACATTTTTACTAAAGGCAATTTCTCCAATTGACGGCAGATACTCTGCTAAGGCTGATAAATTTAGGCCGATTTTTAGTGAATATGGACTCATAAAGAATCGTGTGACTATTGAAATTCTTTGGCTGATTGCACTAAGCAAGAACAATGAGATTCCAGAAGTTCAGCTTTTCTCCAAATCAACCGAACAAAATCTGCTAAATATTATTGCTTCTTTTTCTGAAAAAGATGCTCAAGCAATTAAAGATATTGAAAAAGCTACTAATCATGATGTAAAAGCAGTGGAATACTGGCTAAAAGATAATCTGAAGGATGAGCAGGAAATTAAAGCTGTTTTAGAGTTTATACATTTTGGATGCACGTCGGAAGATATAAATAATCTTTCCTATGCATTAATGCTAAAAGAGGGAATTAATAAAGTTATATTGCCTGTCATTATTGAGTTACAACAAAAAATTAATAGTTATGCCTCGGAATACGCTGATACAACTCTTTTAGCTAGAACTCATGGGCAAACGGCCAGCCCGACAACACTTGGTAAAGAGTTTGCGAATGTTAGTGAGCGTATAAAAAGGCAAATCCACTCCCTAAAGAATCAGCGCTATCTTGGTAAAATGAATGGGGCAGTTGGTAATTTTAATGCACATCATTCCGCCTATCCCGCTTTAGATTGGAATAATTTCTCTAAATCATTTGTCGAATCGTTGGGTCTTGAGTATAACGAATACACTACCCAAATAGAGCCGCATGATTTTATTGCAGAAGTCTTTCATAATTTCATAAGGATTCATACAATATTAATTGATTTTAATCGAGATATATGGAGCTATATATCACTAGGATACTTTTCTCAAAAGACTGTCAAAAATGAAGTGGGTTCATCTACTATGCCGCACAAAGTAAATCCTATTGATTTTGAAAATTCTGAGGGTAATTTAGGTTTATCTAATGCGCTACTTAATCACCTTGCGATGAAGCTTCCCATATCAAGATGGCAGCGCGATTTGACAGACTCAACTGTACTAAGAAATATTGGTCTTTCCCTTGCTTATGGTTTCGTAGCATATGATTCATGCCTAAAAGGGCTTAATAAAATAGTAATTAATAAAAATAAAATAAATGCTGATCTTGAAATTGCCTGGGAAGTTTTGGCTGAACCAATACAAACGGTAATGAGAAAACATGGTATTGAAAATCCATATGAAAAACTTAAAGAGTTAACTCGTGGAAATAAAAATATAACGCAAGAAAGGTTACAAGATTTTATAGGTAACCTAAGTCTTCCTAAAAAGGACAAAGATTATCTTTTAAATCTGTCTCCTCAAAATTATATAGGGATTGCATCTATCCTAGCTAAAAAATCATAATGCTAGAAATACTAGTTTTATATTATTCCAGAAACGGCTCAATAAAAGAAATGGCCAAGTTTGTTGCTCGAGGAGTTAACTCAGTGGAAGGCGTTGAAGCTGTTATTAGAACAGTTCCTGAGGTATCGACAAAGACTGAAGCTACAGAGCTTACCATTCCTAGCCAAGGAGATATGTATGCTAAATTATCAGACCTTAGAAAATGTAATGGACTAATTTTGGGAAGCCCTACGCGGTTTGGAAATATGGCAGCTGCTTTAAAATATTTTCTCGAATCTGCGTCTCCTTTATGGCTTGATGGTTCCTTAGAAAACAAACCAGCTTCAGTTTTCACTGCATCAAGCTCAATTCATGGGGGAAATGAAACTACTTTACTTAGTATGCATTTACCCCTATTACATCTTGGTATGCTCATTATGGGTGTGCCCTACTCTGTTCCCTCTCTATCCAAGACACTATCTGGTGGAACCCCATATGGAGCTAGCCATGTCAGCGGAGATAACCACCAGAATGAAATGACAGACGACGAAAAAAAGATATGTTTTGCCCAAGGTGAGCGCATGGCATTATTAGTAAAAAAACTCGGTGATAGTTAAACTTTTTTTCATCGCTGCAGTTAGTCTTGTTGGATTAATCCTGCTTAATCTTATATGGGAGATTTTTTTTAATCCTTGGAGCCCTGATGGTTCTTGGATGGTAGTTAAATCAATCATTCTCCTATTGCCTCTTCGAGGTATTCTTAAAAAAAATAGAAGGACATTTCAATGGTCAAGCATGATTATTCTTTTATTTTTTGTTGAAGGTGTAGTAAGATTTTACAGTGAATCAGGTTTCTCCGAACTCTTTGCATTTGGTCAAATATTGCTCTCACTTACATTTTTTCTATCAGCAATTTTTTATTGTAAATATACACGTTAATATGAAAATTTTAGTTTCAAATGATGATGGTTACTTTGCCCCTGGGCTAAAAATATTAGTAGATAATTTAAAAAAAATTGCTGAAGTTACTGTAGTTGCTCCAGATAGAAATCGAAGTGGCTCAAGTAGCTCACTAACACTTGATAAACCACTTACCGTTGATAGGATCAATGATGATACTTATGCGGTCGATGGAACGCCCACAGATTCTGTACACCTTGCCCTTACTGGGCTTTTATCTTTTAAACCAGATATGGTGATTTCTGGAATAAACGATGGAGCTAATCTCGGTGATGACACACTTTACTCAGGTACAGTTGCAGCTGCTATAGAGGGATTTACCGTTGGTATTCCTTCTGTAGCCGTTTCAATGGCAAATTATGACCCTCAAAACTTTCAAACTGCAGCAGAGGTAATTCTTGATTTAATTAAGCGCTTGAACAAAACAAAGATTGAAAAAACTCCTCTTTTAAATATAAATGTGCCTGATATACCATTCAATGAGCTTCAAGGCTCTCTGATAACTCGGCTCGGAAAAAGACAGCAGGCTGATCCTGTAGCTAGCGCATTATCACCAAAAGGACATAAGGTTTATTGGGTAGGTGCAGCTGGAGAGGCAGGTGATTGTGGTAAAGGTACTGATTTTTTTGCGGTTAAAGAAAATTATGTTTCAATAACACCTATTAAGATTGACCTAACAAATCACCAACTAATAAATGAAATGACAGAGTGGATTAAATGAAAATAACCTATATAAAAAAAGTATTTTTTATATCTATATTGATAGCATTGCTTTACAGTTGTGCTTCAAAATTACCTGCGCCTGTAGAGCCTCAGCTTTCTAAAACTAAGAAAACTGAGAGCACCTCAACCGAAGAAAGAAAATCTAAATGTCCTGATGTGTATAAACTTAAAAGAGGTGAAACTCTCTTTAGTATAAGTATCAAATGTGGTTACAACTACAAAGATGTCGCTAATGCAAACGGATTAAGGCGGCCTTATAAATTAAAAGCGGGTGATGAAATAAGATTTGATTTAATGAGACAAGAAAAGCCTGTTGAAAAAGAAATTACAATTACTGAAACAACAGAGGTCATACCTTTAAACCAAGAATCTGAAACTATCCCGCTCGAAGAAGATTTAACCCAAATTCAAACAGAAGAATTCAAAGGTTACGGTACCCCAACCATTATTAATGAACCTAAAGTTATTCGTCAGGCTTATACAAAAAAATCGTTAAAAGAAACAAATAAAATTGTACGCGCTAAAACTAAAGCAGAAAAGACTTGGTCCTGGCCCACGGAAGGTTCAATTGATAAACCATTTGACAGTAATAGCACAACAAAGGGTATAGATATTTCAGGGAATTTTGGTCAAGAAATTAAATCTGTATCAAAAGGTAAAGTTATATACGTAGGTGAGGATTTACAAGGTTATGGACGGCTTATTATAATCAAACACGACCATGATTTATTAAGTGTATATGGGCACAATGAAGAGATTTTTGTCCGTGAAGGCCAAGTCGTGGAGGCTTTAGAAGCTATAGGCACTATGGGTAGCTCAGGTACTGATGCTGTGAAACTATATTTCGAGATAAGGAAAGGAGGTCAATCCGTAGACCCCCTAAAATATATTAAAAAAATTAACTAATTTAATTCGTTATTATCTTCTTTTTTGTAAAAGTCATGAACAGTATTCATATCGTAATCTCTAGCCCACTTTATGATTTCATCGAAAGCCGGAGCTCCAATTTCTCCAACTTGAGCATGAATACCTGCTTTTTCTCTAATAACTAATAATCCTGGTATCTTATCCACCTGAAAATATTCACTAATTTCAGGATCCTTTTCAGTATCAACCATACCGAAAATAATATCAGTATTTTTTTTCGCTGCAGCCTCAAAAACTGGGGTGAATGCAACACATGGATCGCACCATGGCGCCCAAAAATCAACAATTACAAAGGGATTTTCTTCAATAGTTTTTTTAAAATTATCTTTTGTTAATGTAACTAAATTAGCCATTTTTTTCCTTATTTTTTCCAAGTATTAATATTATAAACCTCTTCTAACGGTTTTCTCTTTCTCGCTGCTACTTCCCTTTCCTTTTGTGATTCATTCATCTTAGATTGATCCAATATACTTCCAACAGCAATAAAAGAAAGTATCTCAAATTCATCTGGTATGTCCGCTAATTCCTTTGCCTTTTGGACATCAAATCCACCCATCTGGTGTGCGCTTAAATTTATACTAGAAGCCTGTAGGCAAATATTTTCAGAAGCAGCGCCTGTATCGTATTGATGAAAACGGTTAGGCTCTCCATTATGATTAAAATTTTTATTGGCGCATACTAAAATTAGTATCGAAGCATCCATAGCCCAATCTTGATTCCCTACAGACAGGCAATTTAATGCAGATGAAAAAGCTGTAGCATCTTGTTTATTAAATAATATATATTTCCATGGCTGATCCCCATAGCATGATGGAGCCCAACGTGCGGCTTCAAATAATGCTTTTATAATTTCATCATTGATTAAAAAATCGGGGTCAAAGGCTCTAGGGCTCCATCGACTAGCAATTAATTCATCTATTTTAACTGCTGTAGTTGCAGGTTTTTTCATAAAATTTCCCTGTGTATATTTATACAAATAAATAAAGTTACAATAAAGTGTTATTGTTACTCAAAATTCAATTTTTGCGTATTAATTTTGAAAATTATATATATATAATCACCACTATGGATTCACAAAATACAGAATATTATATGCTAGAAGCTTTGGTACAAGCAAAAAAGGCATGGAATATTGATGAAGTTCCAATAGGTGCAATCATTGTTAAAGATAATAAAATTATTGCAAGGGCTCATAATCAACTTATTTGTAATACAGACCCTAGCGGTCATGCTGAAATAATTGCAATCCGAGAAGCTGCAAAAAATATTGGAAATTACAGGCTAGTCGGTTGTGATATGTATGTTACGTTAGAGCCGTGTTTAATGTGTCTTGGTGCTATATTTAATTCACGCATTGCTAACCTATCCTTTGGTGCTTATGATCTTAAAACGGGAGTGTGCGAAAGTATTTTAATGTTAGGTGAAAACAATCATCTTAATCACCACTGCAAAATAAAAGGTGGAATTTTAGAGGAAGAGTCAAAATATTTATTAGGGAAATTCTTTGAAGCAAAAAGGCAAAAAAAACCGCCACCTAAAGATGACGGTTTTTCAAAGTAAATAATTTTTAGTCTCTATTACCCATAAATGCCATTAACAGATGAAGAAGATTTACAAACAAATTGTAAATATTCAAGTAAAGCGCAAGTGTTGCCATAATGTAATTGGTCTCACCACCCCTTACAATTCTATTAACATCATACAAAATAAAGCCTGAAAAAATCATCACTGCAATTGCTGAAATTGCAAGTGATGCCGCAGGTACTTGAAAAAATATATTCGCTAATGAAGCAAGGATCAGCATTATGAGTCCTATCATAAGAAATTTACCCATGAAAGAGAAGTCACGTTTTGCAGATGATCCTATACTTGCTAGAACAAGAAATATTGTTCCTGTTCCACCTGCGGCCAAACTAACTATTTGCCCACCATTGCTTAGACTAAACGCCATTTGCAAAATTGGTCCTAACAACAGGCCCATTAAGAATGTTAAGGCTAGAAGAAAAACTACCCCAAGACTACTGTTTCTGTTTTTTCGAATTAAGTAGAACATTCCAAACATACTGGCTAGCATTAGAATTGGAAACATTAATCCCAACCCTGCTGCCCAACCCCAATTCATTTTCATGCCCGCAAGTGCACCAATTACAGTAGGAAACAATGACACTCCAAGCAAAGCATACGTTTGACTAAGAACTTTATGTGTTGCCAAAGATGTTGATTGTGATTGAAATCTAGAAACGTTATCAAAGTTATTCTGCATAGCTTTTTTAAATCCTTATAAAAAATGTGTACCCCTATAGGATAAGGGTTGACGCTGAAAGTTTCAAGTATTTATGATGTTATATGTATGTATTCGTCATATTTTTGATGATTTCTTGAGTTTCTGCCAGCGTTTTGTGCTTAAACATTTCACTTTTATTTTTTTTTCTGTTAAATCTCATGTTAGATAAGCGTGATAATGATTTTTCGTTACTATCCCAGTCTAAACTAGCTAAGAGTTGGTCAACTTCTTCAGGAGAGTTACAAACTAAAACCATATCGCAACCTGCTATGAGTGATTCATTGACTCTTGATACAATATTTTTTTCAGAAAATATTGCTGCTTTCATACTCATATCATCACTAAATATAGCCCCTGAAAAACCTAATGCATCTCTTAATTGTTCTTTGAGCCAAAATTGAGACAAACCTGAGGGCTTAGAATCACAAGATGAATAAATTACATGCGAAGGCATAATACCTTTAATACCCTTTTCTATAAGTGAAATAAAAACTGACATATCATTGGTGCTTATTTCAGAGAACAATCTCTTGTCCACCCCTGATTCAAGGTGGGTGTCTTCCTTTATAAATCCATGCCCAGGAAAATGTTTTCCAATTGCCTGCATCCCACCATATGCAAGTCCTTTCATAAGATTGCTAGCCAAATCAATTACAGGTGACGCTTGCTGATGAAACGCTCGGTTACCAATTACTGAGCTAGCACCATAATTTACATCCAAAACAGGAGTAAAACTAAAATCAATATCACAACCACCAATTTCTTTGGCTATAACCCAACCAACTAGCTCAGCCAGGTGTGATGCTTTACGTCTATCTACATCATAAATTTTTCCCAATTTAGCCATTGGAGGGAGGGTAGTAAAGCCATCCTTAAATCGCTGCACTCTTCCACCTTCATGATCTACTCCAATAAGGATATCTTTTTTTACACCTCTTATTTGACTTACTAGCTGTTTTAGTTGTTCTTTATTATTAAAATTTCGTGCAAATAAGATTACACCACCTACCAATGGATGTTGTATTCTTTGAATATCCTTCGCATTCAAATGAAAAGAGTTAACATCAATCATCAAGCAAGACACATTACTCCCCTTGTAAAAAATTTTCTATTTAAGCCTTACAATGCTTCCTTTTGATCAATTTTGATATTCCAATATCGGTGCATGTAATCTCCTGCTGAGTTAATGCAGTATACGATTGACATAATACTTACTCCAACAAAAAATGCATAATGCGGTGATACTAAAAGGTACCTGACGCTATCGCGCATCATGGATCCCCATGAAGCTTCCGGAGCTTGCAATCCAAGACCTAAAAAAGATAAGCTTGCTTCAGCAATAATTAATCCTGCAAAGGCATAAGTAGCTTCAACTAATAGTGGTGTAGTAAGGGAAGGAATAATGTGTCTGCCTATAACCCACAAACCAGAGGCGCCCATGGTGTGAGAGGCTTTAACAAAATCATAATTTTTTACCAATAGTGTTTGCCCTCTTGATAGCCTTGCATATCCCACCCAACCCCCTATTGAAAGAGCTAGGATTAAATTATATTTACCTGGACTCAGCATAGCAGCAAAGGCAATTGCTAATAAAATTCCAGGGAAAGACATGAATAAATTAATAATAAAAGAAACAACTCGATCAAATTTCCCCCCTAGGTATCCAGAGACTGTTCCAATAAATACTCCGAATGAACAAGAGATAACGCTAACCACCAATATAATCTCGATAGAATTCTTAAACCCTTCAATTAGCCGAACTAAAATTGACCGACCATAATCATCGCGGCCAAAAAAAGCATCGAGACTTGGTCGCGATAAAATTTCATCAAGTTGCATTAAATTAGGGTCTAAATTTAAAAGATATACTACTAATAATCCAAATATCCAGAAAGAAATAATAATTAAGGGTAATCTATTCAAGCTTACCAACCTTTAATCTTGGATCTACAAATTTATAAATCAAGTCTGTAAAAATATTGATTAAAACATAAGAAATAGCAATAATAAAAATACACCCTTGTGTGATAGTGTAATCACGCGTTTGAATTGAATCAACTAACAGCATTCCTAAACCATTCCAACTAAAAATAGTTTCCGTAATAACTGCTCCAGATAAAAGAGAGCCAAATTGCATGCCAATAATTGAAATTATTGGAATAAGGACTAAGCGAAAAGTATGTTGAATTAAAATAGTCCATTCACCTAACCCCTTTGCTCTTGCTGTTCTTACAACATCTGAATCTATAAGTTCCAGCATACAATTTCGTGTCAATTTAGCAATAATAGCTATCATTCCAAGTGCTAAGGTAAATGCGGGAAGAATTATCGCAATAGGGCTATCCATACCATTTACTGGAAACCATCCTAGCCATATAGAGAAAATTAAAATCAATAAAGGTCCTAGAAAAAAATGAGGTATTGAAATAAATAGGATACTTGCATTCATAATTATTCTGTCTAAAAAACGATTATGGTGCTTTGCCGCCATTACGCCCGCCATAAGTCCAAAGCTAATAGCAATAAAAAGTGATGTAATAGCAAGTAAATATGTATTTTTTACTGCTGAAAGTAGCTGATTTAATACAGGAGTTTGTTTGATAATTGAGTCTCCAAAATCTCCTTGTATCGCCTTGGATAATGAGGTTATAAATTGAACAACGATAGGCTTGTCGAGACCTAACTGACTTCGAAGTTTATCTTGATCAGCTATAGAAGCAGAGTCACCCAGCATAACCTGTATAGGATCGCCTGGGATTAAGTGCAGCAACAAAAAAATGATTGCATAAATACCAAGCACTTGAAAAATTACGAATATTATTTTGTTTAACATTTATGTTACCTATTTTACAATATGTACTTGATCACCTATTGTCACAATATTAAATAACTCGATAATATCTTCGTTAGCCATTCTTACGCATCCATGCGATGAAGGTGTACCCAAAAGATTCTCTTCGTTTGTCCCGTGAATGTAAATAAAACGCTGCATTGAATCAACATCACCTAATCTATTTTTCCCTAACTCAGTCCCAGATAACCACAAGATTCTTGATAAAATCCAATCAATTTGATCTGAAGTATTTTCTAATTGATGACTCCAAATCTTGTTCGTATATCTTCTGGCTTTAAACACAGAAAATTTGGGTAATTTATCTCCAATTTTTGCTCTTATAACATGTAGGCCTAAAGGTGTTTTATTGCTATCTTTTTTTTGTCCAACACCTAAGCTTGCTGTTGAGACTCTATATTCTTTAATTTTCCTATTATTTTGTCGCAGGGTCAGCTTTTGTTCTGCAACTGAAATATATAGTTTAGTGCTCATTATGCTTCCTTATATTTTTTAAGCCGTTCCAATTACCATCATTATGAACCTTATAATCTGATATTTGTTTACCATAGGCCGCAATATTCCCCTCAAACCACAAAGGAAGAAACCCTAATTGATCGTGTATCTCAAAAATCACTTTAGACCAATCATTGCTTGTTAAAGAGGACCTCAATAATTTATCGATTTTTAATGCTTTGAAATGTCCTCTATTAAGCCCATTTGGTGGTATTGATTCAGAGTGAAAAATTTTATAATAAATATCAGGATTTTTAATCCCAACCCATGTTAATCCATACATTTGGAAGTTTCCATTTTGTATATCTTGAAAATATGTGCCCCAGTCTAATGTTTTAATTATTAAATTAATTCCTACTTTAGATAACTGATTTTGAATAATAGTCGCAACTTTCAATCGAAATGGGTCGGTAGATGTTTTATAAGTTAATGTTAACGGTTCGTTTGGTGAAAATGATTTAATGATGCTTCTCGCCTGCTTAGGATCAAAATTTATAGGCACAAGTCTTTCGCTCACCCAGTGTTCTGGGGCAAAAAGTTGTTCAGCAAGCCTCGTATTTTCATCTAAAAAATATTCTATTAGCTCTTCACGGTTAATTGCCATAGCAATAGCTTGTCTCAATTTTAAGTCTGTTAAAACACTGTCCTTAAAATTGAATCCTATATAAGATATATTTGATCCAATAGTACGACTTACCCTTACGGAAGGTTGGTCATCAAGAAAATTTGCTACTTCGACTGGAATATCATTTTGCAAGATATCAATTTCACCCTTGAGTAACTTTAGTGCTCTGACTGTTGGATCTTTAATTTCGACAAACTCAATGATCTGCCCATCTTTTATTCTTTTTATTCTTATTTTATTTGTCGAATGAATATATTTAAATAAACCTAAGCCAACCGGATTAGATGAAAAATTATGATTAGTATCAATTAATTCTGACGGAAGGATTGCTAGATTTAATTTTTGAATAAAATTTATATCTGGTTGTTTTAAGGAAATAACAAAACTATTATTTGATTGCTTATTAATGCTGTGAATATTTTGTAATTCTACAGCGAAGGGTGACATTGGGCTCCCCATTAAATGCTTTAACGTGTGAATGATATCTTTCATGTCTAATTTAGAACCATCATGAAACGATGGTAAGAACTTTTTTAAAGTAAATTCATACTTAATATTTGATAGTGCTTTATAAATTAATATATCCGATTGCATATTAAAGTTATTGTCATAATAAAACAAAGATGAATATATTAAATTATTAATTTTTTCAGAAGCTGCATCCGAGGCAAAACGTGGGTCTAAGCTCTGGGGTTTCTGGGCAAGTCCAAAATAAATTACTGATTCACTTTTATTGTTTGATCCACAGCCGGCTAAAGAAAAAATTAAGCATAAAATTAATAATTGAGAGTTAATTCTCATCAAACTCAAATAATGCTATTGACTCTACATGTGCGGTATGTGGAAACATATTAAGTATTCCTGCCTTTGAAAAACGGTATCCCTTTTCATTGATTAATATGCTTGCATCACGAGCAAGTGAAGCTGCATTACAAGAAATATAGCAAATAATTTTTGGTTTGTTAGATTTATTAAGTGAATTAATTAAATTTAATGCTCCATCTCGCGGTGGGTCAATCAACCATTTTGATGCATCACCTAAACTAGAAATCTCATCTTCATTAATCTTAAATAAATCTATTTTTTTAAACGTTACTAATGAATTTAAGGCATTTTTATTAGCATTAATTTTAGCTGATTCAACCAAAATAGCATCTCCTTCCACTCCACAGACTGTTGCACCATAAGTTGCAATAGGTAGAGTAAAATTTCCCAAACCGCAAAAAAAATCAATTATTAAATCTCCGGGTTGGGGGTTTAGTAAATTCATAGCTCTTCGAATCAATACCTTATTTACAAATGGGTTGATCTGAGTAAAGCTTGTAGGATTAAAATCGAAACTTAAATCAAATTCATCATTAATGTAAGAAATATTAAGATCCACATTATCAAGAAGTGGCTTGACTGTATCGTACCCTTTGGTTTGTGTCCAAAACTCAATATTGTTTTCAAGCTGGAAGGAGGAAAGAGTAGAGATATCAGATGGGCTTAGTGGTTGAAGTATTCTTAGTACCAAAATATGCCTTATTTGATTTGAAGCATATTCAATTTGGGGGATTTGATCACGAATGGACAACATGCTAAACATATCTTGTAAAGTTGGGAGTAAATTTGAGATTTTTTTTGGTATCACCGCACAGCTTTGCATATTGGTTATAAAATGTGATAGTTTTTCATTGAAGCCAATAAGGACTTTTTGTTTTTTTTCGACAAACTTTACTCTAAACCTTGCTTTATGGCGATATTCCCTTGTTGGTCCTGATATTGGGGCTAAAAGCTGGCTAGGAAAAACTTTTCCTACATGCTTCATAGTTTGTTCAAAAGCTCTTTGTTTGTGAGCAATTTGCGACGATATTTCGAAATGCTGCATCGAACATCCTCCGCACATGCCAAAGTATTCACAAATTGGCTCTACCCTCTCAGTTGAAGATCTTAGGATATCTAAGGACTTAGCAAAAAGTGCTTTTTTCTTTCTCTTAAACACCTTAAATTTTACTGTTTCTCCAACCATGGCATTATCAATGAATAAGATTTTTTCATCAACATGAGCAATGCCCCTTCCCTCATGATCTAGCGCAGTAATTAACGCCTCATCTTTGCTTAATACTTTCAAAATAAATTTACCGCATTTATGCGGGAAATATACCAGTGGAAAGATATCGATCGCCTCGATCGCAGGCGATTGACACGATTACAGCCGAAGGATTTTCCTTAGCAATTTTCAAAGCCACAAATAACGCACCTCCTGTGGAGGCTCCAGAAAAAATCCCTTCCTGCCTAGCTAAGGCTCTGGCAGTATTCTCGGCATTTTCTTGGTTTACATTTATTATGGTATCAATATTTTTACTTGTAAAAATCTTAGGTAAATATTCATCAGGCCATTTTCTAATGCCAGGAATTTGTGCGCCCTCTTCTGGCTGAACGCCAACAATCTGGATAGCGGAATTTTGCTCTTTTAGATAGCTTGATGTACCAACAATTGTTCCAGTTGTACCCATACTCGAAATAAAATGAGTTATTTTTTTATTGGTATCTCTCCATATTTCTGGTCCTGTTCCCTCATAATGAGCTTTGGGATTATCTGTATTACCAAATTGATCTAAGATAATTCCCTTGCCCTCCTTCTCCAAAATGGATGCTGTGTCTCTTGCAAGCTCCATACTTCCCTCTTGCGAAGTAAGAATCAATTCTGCTCCATATGCTTTCATGGTTTGTTTTCTTTCTAGAGATTGATTCTCTGGCATTACTAAAATCATTTTATAGCCCTTCATAGCTGCCACCATAGCTAAAGCAATGCCTGTATTGCCCGAGGTTGCTTCTATTAAAGTGTCACCAGGCTTTATGTCTCCCCTAAGTTCAGCGTGATGTATCATGGAATACGCAGGTCTATCTTTTACCGATCCAGCAGGATTATTTCCCTCGAGCTTTAGAAATATTTGTCCGTCTCCTTCATCACTCAGTCTCTGAATCTTAGCTAATGGTGTATTGCCAATTGTTGCTTCAAGTGTATTCAATTTCATTTCAATTTAACGTAAATGTATATTGTATAGGTTATAAAAAATAAGTATCCCAATAATGCCATTTGTGGGAGTGTTACTCCAAGAAAAGTCCAATCAATCTGAGAGCAATCTCCTGTTCCTTTAAATAATAAATTGACGGCTTCAGTTAATGGAAAATTTTCAAACATATAGTCTAAATCAATCCCACATTCAGCAGGAATCTCGATAATTTTAGCCTGAATCAAAATATGTCTTATTGAAAATACTACCCCAACCACTCCTGCAGTGCTAATTGAAATTAAATGTAATAGCTTGACAAAACGATTGTGCGGCAACAAAGCAAATAAAATGAATAATGCTCCAATTGTAATAAAAATAATACGTTGCGTGATGCAAAGTGGGCACGGCTCCAAATCGTAAGTCAACTGTATGGCAAGGGCCGCTGCAATCATTAAAAATGATATTAATATGCCGAATAAATTAGCTTGTTTAAAATTTGTTGCATATTTCATTAATTATTTTCTCCTAAAACACATATAATTTACGTACAACTATAAATGACATTGCCCATAAATTGAATAACTCTAATATAAACCAAGACAACGAAGTAAATGAAAAAGTTTTTTCTATCTCTGAAATAAATCGTTTAGTAAAAGATGTTCTTCATGCTAATTTTGCATTAATTTGGATAAAGGGTGAAATATCTGATTTTTCATCCTACAGTTCTGGACACTGGTATTTCAAACTAAAAGATAAAACTGCTCAAGTTGATTGTGTAATGTTTTCTGGAAAAAATCATCGAGTAAAGTGGCAACCTCAAAATGGTGATTTAGTGGAGGTGCAATCCCAAATAAGTCTATATGAGGCAAATGGTAAATATCAACTTATTATTAATTCATTACAAAAAGCTGGTTTGGGTGAGTTATTTGAAAAATATATACAGCTCAAAAATAAGCTTGACCAAGATGGACTTTTTAAAGATACCGCCAAAAAAAATATTCCAAGACTACCCAAAACTATTGGTGTCATCACTTCACCCGATGGCGCAGTTTTAAAAGATGTTATGACCACGCTTCTGAGAAGGAATAAAACGGTATCCATTATTATTTACCCTACATTGGTTCAAGGAGAGGCGGCGCCAAAAGGTATATGCAATGCCATTAAACTAGCAAATTTAAGAGAAGAGGTTGACACGCTTATTATTTGTCGTGGTGGTGGGTCTATTGATGACTTGTGGTCTTTTAATTCAGAGCATGTTGCTTATGCTATTTTTGAATCTAGCATACCTATTATTTCAGCTATTGGGCATGAAACTGATTTTACTATTGCCGACTTTGTAGCAGACGTAAGAGCACCTACTCCAACGGCGGCGGCAGAAATAATTAGTGATGGGTTGCATGAAATTACAGATACAATAAGCTTTTACAATGATAAAATGATCAGACTCCTCGAAGACAAAATCAATCAAGCAATAATTAAAATTGATTATCTAGAAAAAAGATTGTTATCGCCTTTGCAAAAAATCACAAATCAAAAAGATTTATTATCAACATATAAAAGAAGAATGAATTTAAATATGACTGTAAAGCTTGATGTTTATGAACAAAAAATAAGTTACTTAAAAATTCAACTGCCATCCCCAAATGAAAAAATTCAAGACTACCTCTTAAAAATAAGGGCTATATCAAAGAGCATAGGCTTAAACATAAGCTCTCAGATTAAGATTTATGGCACAAGAATACAAACATTAGAGCAAAACTTATTTATACTTAATCCCAAGACAATACTAGCGAGAGGCTATTCTATAGTTACAAATAGCAATAAAAAAATACTTAATGATGTCAATAATATCAAAGTAGATGATAATATTGACATTACCTTTCATAATGGAAATGCAAACGCTAAAATCATTGATAAAAATTCGAAAAGTTGAATCACTCTAAAATAAAATAATGAAATTAAAAAAACATAACGCAGGTATGTTTGCTTTATCGCTTGGTGCTCTAGGGGTAGTTTTTGGAGACATTGGAACAAGTCCGCTATATGCAATCAAGGAAATTTTTTCGATTGGTAACAATATTTTAGAGCTCAATAGAGCTAATATGTTAGGAATATTATCAGTAATATTTTGGTCGCTCCTATCTATTGTTTCATTCAAATATATTATTTTCATCATGCGTGCTAACAATAATGGTGAAGGTGGAATTATGGCTTTACTATCTCTTGCAAATAGAAAAGCAAAATCTAAGACTAAAAAACTTATTATAATGGCTATAGGTATGTTGGGTGCTTGCATGTTTTATGCAGATGGGATGATTACTCCTGCGATTTCAGTATTATCAGCTATTGAGGGTATCGCTTTAATTACCCCAACCTTTCATAGTTTTATTATTCCAATAACTTTAATTATTATTTTTGGACTTTTTTGGGCGCAAAGTAAGGGCACTGGAGCAGTAGGTTTTATGTTTGGTCCTGTTATGCTGATTTGGTTTATAACTTTAGGGGGGCTAGGCGTCTATAATATAATCCAAGCTCCTTTTGTGTTGCATGCACTAAACCCCTTCTACGCTTTTAATTTTTTTACTGCTGAGTTTTCTGTAGCATTTATTACTCTCGGTGCAATTGTTCTTTGTGTTACTGGTGCAGAATCACTATATGCTGACATGGGTCATTTTGGGAGAAACCCAATTAAAATAACTTGGTTTAGTTTTGTATTCCCTGCACTTACCCTAAATTACTTTGGGCAAGGTGCTTTAATCTTAAATGACCCCAGTATGATTAAAAATCCTTTTTATATGATGGCTCCAGATTTTTTATTGTTACCCTTAGTGATGTTAGCTACACTGGCCACAATTATAGCGTCGCAAGCATGTATAACCGGTGCCTTTTCGGTTTCAAGACAAGCATTACAGCTAGGTTTTATCCCACGGATGCGTATTGACCACACATCGGAGAATCAAGAGGGTCAAATATACTTACCTAGAATTAATTGGCTATTAATGGCAGGGGTAATGGCAGTAGTACTAATTTTTCAAAACTCGAGCGCCCTCGCGGGAGCATATGGTGTTGCAATTACAATGGATATGGTAATTGCAACTATACTTGCTGCTATTGTCCTTCCTGATATTCTCAAATGGGGATGGATGAGAACCAGCTTACTGATTAGTTTTTTTCTAATAATTGATCTTACATTTTTTGGAGCAAATATTATAAAAGTCTTTGATGGAGGTTGGTTCCCAATACTCATTGGAGCGATTTTAATATTATTGATGACGACATGGAAGAAAGGTCGCTCCCTATTGTATTCAAAATTAAAAAATGAATCTATGGAGATTGGAAGCTTTTTAAAATCAATAGGTCCCAATTTAAAAAAACGTGTTTCTGGAACTGCGGTATTCTTAACACCAAACCCAGAAGGAGTGCCACACTCACTTTTACATAATTTAAAACACAATAAAGTGCTGCATGAAACAGTAATATTGTTAACAATACGATTCAAGGATTATCCCCATTCTAAATCAAGTGACTTAATTGAAGTAGAAAAATTACCACATAACTTTTATAAAGTTATCATCAATTACGGCTTTAAGGATGAGACAAGAATTCCCAAAGATTTAGCTAAGTGTAAGCGTAAAGGGCTTATTTTAGACCCTATGAATACTTCATATTTTATTGGTAAGGAGAGTTTAATTGCTCAACCTGGAAATAATATGAACTATTTAAGAAAAAAAGTATTCGTAACATTATTTAGAAGTGCGGAAAATATTACTAACCAATTTCATCTTCCTGCAAATAGAGTGGTTGAGTTAGGTAGCCAAATACTTTTTTAGTGAGCTTTTTATGAAATATATTTTAGTTTTTTTTCTTTTTCTTTACGGATGTTCCTCATCTACAATAAAAACTGAATCAGACGTAAGTAGAAATCAATTCCTACTGCTACCTGAATTTATGGCCATGACTATGGCTGAAAGTGGCTATAAACAGGAACTTAAAAAAGCAAGAGAAAATAATCAACTCAATCAAAATGAGGATCACGTTAAGCGTGTTCGCGAGATAGGGTATAACATAATTGACCAGGTGATATTCCTGCGGGATGGAACTGAAGATTGGAATTGGGAAATAAACGTACAAGAAAGTGAAGAGGTAAATGCCTACTGTATGCCTGGTGGAAAAATCATGATGTATTCTGGATTAATTGAAAAAACAAGCGCAACAGATGACGAGATAGCTGCCGTAATGGGTCATGAGATAGCTCATGCAATTAGGGAACATGGTAGAGAACGTATGTCAACTGCACTTGTGCAACAAGTAGGATTAATTGGATTCGCTGCTTACATTGCCAACCAAGCAGAGGATAGAAGAACTACTGAGGTTGCGGTTCAAGCTGTAGCTCTTGGAACCACTTTATTTTTTGCCCTTCCTAACAGTAGAGAGCATGAGCGAGAAGCCGATAAACTAGGTATGGAGTTGGCTGCGAGAGCAGGTTATAACCCTGTAGCTGCGGTAAGCTTATGGCGAAAAATGGATGCGTTATCAAATGCCAAAATCCCTGAATTTCTGAGCACCCACCCATCAAACGATAATCGTATTTTAGATCTTCAAGCGCATGCAAAAAAAGTTAACCAACTCTATATTGATAATAAAAAAAATTAAAAGTCATAAGTAAAAAAAGTAAGCAAATAGGGTAAAATATCGTTCTCTTTTACTAACTCAAAAAAAAATATGACGACATTGCAATCAATAATAGAGAATGCATTTGAAAAACGATCCGAAATTACACCAGGAACAGTAAGTTCAGAAGTAAAAAATGCAATTAGTGAGACTATGGAAGGTCTGAATCATGGTGTCCATCGTGTAGCCTCACGCATAGGAAGCTCTCAAAATTGGGAAACTCACCAATGGATAAAAAAAGCTGTACTTTTATCTTTTAGAATTGAAGATAATGTGAAAGTAGACAGTGGGTATACGAACTATTTTGATAAAGTGAAATCAAAATTTTATGGTTATAGTGAGGATGATTTTAAAAAAGGTGGTTTTCGAGTTGTCCCAAACGCTATGGTAAGGCATGGAAGTTTTATTGGAAAAAATGCGGTTTTAATGCCCTCCTATGTAAATATTGGAGCATATGTTGACGAAGGTACAATGGTTGACACGTGGGCGACAGTTGGTTCTTGCGCACAAATTGGAAAAAATGTTCATTTATCTGGTGGCGTAGGTATCGGTGGGGTTCTAGAACCAATTCAGGCAGGACCTACAATTATTGGTGATAATTGTTTTATTGGAGCACGTTCCGAGGTGGTTGAAGGGGTAATCGTTGAAGATAATGTTGTTATATCAATGGGGGTTTATATCGGACAATCTACCAAGATATATGATAGAGAAACCGGAGAGGTCACTTACGGAAGAATACCAAAAGGATCTGTAGTAGTTTCAGGAAACCTTCCATCCAAAGACGGGTCCTACAGTCTATATTGCGCAGTTATTGTAAAAAAAGTTGATGAAAAAACACTCGGTAAAGTTGGAATTAATGAGCTTTTAAGGGGTATATAAATGTACATGATGTACGGTATTAAAAATTGTAATACCGTAAAAAAATCTATCGATTGGTTAGCTGAGAGACACATTCCTTTTGAGTTTATGGATGTAAAAAAAAACATACTTGATTTAGATGTTTTAAGCAGTTGGGTGGAAAATATGCCTAGCCCTTATACATGGGAAAGTCTTGTGAATAGATCAGGGATGACATGGAGAAAGCTTGACGAAAATGAAAAAAAAAATGCGCTGTCTCAATTGGGTGCTTTAAATTTAATTCTTGAAAAACCAAGCGTTATGAAAAGACCTGTAATTGTAAAAGCTAAAAAAATTATTATCATCGGGTTTAATGAAAAAATATTTATAGTGGAATTTTTATGACAAAAACTTTAGATTTAGCAAAAAAATTAATAGGAAAATCATCGGTAACCCCAGAAGATAAAGGGTGTCAAGAAATCATGATCAATAGAATCAAGCCTTTGGGATTTGACGTAGAAATAATGAGCTTTGGTGATGTTCAAAATTTTTACGCGAAAAGAGGAAATACATCCCCTCTTATTGTTTTTGCTGGTCACACCGATGTTGTCCCTCCTGGTCCAAGAGATGAATGGAAATTTGATCCGTTTGTTCCTACTGAGGACGACGCTACTCTTTACGGTAGAGGTGCAGCAGATATGAAATCTTCACTTGCTGCCTTTGTTGTAGCTGTGGAAGAATTTGTCATTGAAAATCCAAATCATTTAGGTTCTATAGGATTCCTTATAACCTCTGATGAAGAGGGTATTGCTACAGATGGTACGGTAAAAGTCGTAGAAGCATTAAAAGAAAAAAAAGAGCAGATTGATTATTGCATAGTGGGTGAGCCAACTAGTAGCCTAAAGTTTGGGGATACAGTTAAAAATGGAAGACGAGGTTCTTTATCAGCTAAACTAGTGGTTAATGGAGTTCAAGGGCATATTGCTTATCCAGAACTAATTCGTAATCCTATTCATGAGATTGCTCCAGCAATAGATACTTTAGTAAATACGGTATGGGACGAGGGTAATGAATATTTTCCCAAGACTTCTTGGCAAATTTCTAACATTAATGGCGGGACAGGGGCGACCAATGTAGTTCCTGGAAAAGTAGAAGTTTTATTTAATTTTAGATACTCAACATCAAATACTGCAGATGCTCTTAAAACACGAGTTATTGATATTCTTGATAAACATAAATTGGATTACACAATATCTTGGAATCACTCTGGTAATCCTTACCTTACTGAAAAAGGGATGCTAGTAGACACTATATCTGCGTCTATAGAAGATATAGTAAATGTGACACCATCAATTTCAACGACTGGAGGTACTTCGGATGGTCGTTTTATTTCCACAATATGCGACCAGGTTGTTGAGTTTGGGCCTATCAATAAATCAATTCATAAAATAAATGAACATATTAATATCAATGATATCGAGCTTCTAAAAAATATTTACAAAAGAACGCTAGAAAAACTACTTAAAACTTAAATATTACATGCGCTTGTTACGTTTTTTTTGATTACTTAATTGCGGTTTATTAAAGTCATTAGAGTTAATTTCATGTCTTTTCAAAAGCCTTGAAACTTCAGCTTGAGTTAATTCAGTGTGCATACCTCTTTTTACGTGGGATGGTAATATAACAATACCAAACCTTACCCTTATCAATCGACTTACAGTCAAATCAAAAAATTCAAACATCCTTCGCACTTCTCTATTTTTTCCTTCCTTAAGAACTACTCGATACCATTTATTTGAACCTTCACCGCCTTCAAAATGAATAGATTCAAATTTTGCAATACCGTCCTCTAATTCTAAGCCAGATACAAATCTCCTCATTTGTTCATCAGAAAGCTCACCTAAAATACGAACTGAATACTCTCTATCAACTTCATATTTTGGATGCATCATTTTATTTGCTAATTCACCGTAGGAGGTAAATATCAACAATCCAGAGGTATTAAAATCTAAACGACCGACAGAAATCCATTTGCCTTGTTTAATTTTAGGTAGGTTTTGAAATACATTAGCTCTCCCTTTTGGATCATTCTCAGAAACAATTTCCCCTTCTGGTTTGTGATAGATTAAAACTCTAGGAAGGTTATTAGAGGCATTTAAATATATTGGTTTTCCATTAAATATAATCTTATCGGCTGGTGTAATAGACTGACCGATTTTAGCAATCTTATTGTTGACCAAAACTCTTTCATCTACTATAGCTTTTTCAATTTCTCTTCTAGAGCCAAACCCTGACTGAGCTAAAACCTTTTGTATTCTTTCTGCTGGCATACTCTCAAGGGTATTACGGGGCCTGAAATTACTATTTTTATTGATCATTAATTTGTTCTGAAGTGTTTATTGGAGATATTTTTTCATCGAGATTTACTATAATTTTATCTTCTGATTCTGATAATTCGGGAAGTTGAGCTAATGACTTTAATCCAAAATCATCTAAAAAATATTTAGTTGTTGCATATAGCGAGGGTCTTCCGGGTACTTCTTTTTGCCCAATAATTTCTACCCACTCCCTTTCCAATAGCTGCCTTAAGGTATTTGGGTTTAATGAAACCCCACGAATCTTTTCAATATCCCCTCGCGTTACAGGCTGTCGATAGGCAATTATAGCTAAAACTTCCATAACCGCTCTTGAATACTTAATCATCCTGTCGGGAGTCAACCGCATCAGCGAATCAGAAAATATTGGCTTAGCCTCAAAGCGATAGCCATTTGCTACCAAAACTAAATCTAGAGTCTTATCATTCCATTCAGTCTTAATATCATCAAGTAACATTCTTATAGTAGATCGCTCAACTTTCTCCTCAAATAACATTTGAAGATCGTCAATTGTCAGTGGTCTACCACTTGTAAGCAAAGCAGTTTCAATGATATTTTTGTGTTTAAAAGACTGTTCCATTTAAATCAGTGCTCTTTGAATATAAATAGGGGAGCAAGGTTCTTGTTGGTTAATCTTTATTAAATTTTCCTTGGTAAGCTCTAATATTGCCAAAAAACATACCACTAGCTTTGGAACTGGTTCTTTTTCTTCATTAAAAAATGATTCAAATGAGACTAATTGATCGTCTTTCAAGTGTTTTAAAATTAACGACATATGCTCTCTCACGGATAATTCCGAACGATTAATTATATGCGTTTCAAACTGACTTGCCCTTTTTATAACATTTTTCCACGCACCAAATAGCTCATCAATTGATACTTCTGGAAAAGATTTAGGCTCAATAACTTTTTCAAAATATCCTTGTACTATCCATCTATCTCTTCCTACCTGAGGAATCTCATCTAATTCTTGTGAAGCCGTTTTCATCAGCTCGTATTCAATCAATTTCTTTACGAGCTCTGCTCTTGGGTCTAAATCATCATCTTCATGACTCACTGGAGGGAGAAGCATCCGAGATTTAATCTCT
Organism: uncultured Methylobacillus sp.; assembly: GCA_964526705.1. Taxonomy (GTDB): domain Bacteria; phylum Pseudomonadota; class Gammaproteobacteria; order Burkholderiales; family Methylophilaceae; genus BACL14. The sequence continues at coordinate 14,141 of CAZGLD010000006.1, read as the reverse complement.
ATCAACATTGCGGACATTAATAAATAGTCTGCCGCCAATTCAAGTTTTATTTGCTTCATTTTTTCAACATACACCATATATTGTGTTGTCAAAGTCGCCATAGGGATATCAAGAATATCAATATTATTTTTTCTGATTAAATACAGCAATAAATCCAAAGGACCTTGAAAGGAATCAAGGTAAACCTCTAATGCATCTGGGGGAATATAAAGATCTTGCGGTAATTTACTAAGTGATTCCCCATATACTTTCGATTGACTTAAAATATCTTGTTGAAGATTATTGCTCATTAAAAATCTATTCCCATCTCTTCCCGAACTTCTCTCATAGTATCTTTAGCAATTTTTCTTGCCTTTTCACAACCATCCGCCGCTATGCTTCTAATTAAATCTGGACTATCTTTATACTGCTCTAATTTATCCTTATAGTCTTTAGATTCCCTGTTAAGGGAAATGGCATTAGATTCATTACTTTGTAATTTAAATTCTGGCTCTATAAGTATCATTTTGCCTCCTCCCTCTAAATATCCAAACAATCTCTCTTTATCACCGAAATTTAAACCTTGCTGATCTTCAATAAGTGATTGAGCAGATTTTAATACTTGTTCATCACCGTTTGCTTGATATGAATTTCGCAACTCTTCATATAAGTGGCCTTTTTTTGTTCCAAGATTCTTTATAGCTAGTTTAGCCTTTTCTTGATAACCAATATCCTTACCGTATAAATTATTAAATGCTTTAACGATATTTGAGGTTAATTTAACAAATGGTATTTGGTTCTCATATTCTGAGATTTGAGTAGCCCTGTATAGCAAAACATCTGCACTCTGCATTAAATCTTGACCTAAGTTACCTAAGGTTAAAGTGCTTTTTTCAACATCTTCTAAATTATTTATTTTACTAAACCAATTTATTGGGGTGATCATTGATAGTAATGTAAAAATTTCAGTATGTTCTGGTATTTTGGATTGAATAAAAATAGTTGCTTGGGCAGGATCTAAGCCACAAGCTAACCAATCAATAATCATTGCTTCAGTTGTTTTTTCGATTAATTCCGACTTAGCATTTCTTGCAACTAATGAGTGTAAATCAGCAACATAAAAAAAGCATTCACTCTCATGTTGCAGCCTTATCCAATTAGAAAGTTTTAAATCATATTCATGATCAAATAAATTTGAAGTTGGTTTAATTCCAGAAACTATTCTTTCAGTTGCCATTTTTAAACTTTATCCTTTATTAACCAAAAATAGTAAAAATAATTCCAAATATCCTCGTGCCAATTTTTTAAGCTAATTATTTTATTAATTTATTTAAACTCCCTTATACCAACTGCCTTTCTAATATCTTCAATTAAAGGGGTTGAAATATTTAATGCCTTTTCAGCTCCTTCTTTAAGCGTTTTTTCAACATAGGTTTTATCTTGGATGATTTTCTCATATTCATTTCTGAAAGGTTTAATTTTATCATCAAGTAACTTGAATAATTCTTCTTTTGCCTCCCCCCAAGCTATTCCATTTTGATATTTTTTATTAAAATCAAGAATCTCATCTGAATTTCCAAACACTTGAAAAATTTTAAATATTGAACAATTATTAGGGTCTTTCGGAACTCCTGGTTCGAGTGAGTTAGTTCTAATTTTCATTATTGCTTTTCTTAATTTTTTTGAAGTATCAAAAATAGGAATGGTGTTGCCATAACTTTTACTCATTTTTCTACCATCATTACCTGGCAATACTCCTTTTTCTTCATCTATCATTGCTTCTGGAAGTGATAAAATATCTCCATAATAATGATTAAATCTACTCGCAATATCTCTTGTCATTTCTATATGTTGTTTTTGGTCTTGACCAACTGGGACTATATCAGCCTTAAACATTAAAATATCAGCTGCCATTAGAATAGGATAATTATAAAGACCCATTGTTATTCCTTTATCAGGATCATCTGCATTATTATTTTCTGCAACAGCTGCTTTGTAGGCATGAGCTCTATTCAATAAACCCTTTGCAGCCATGCAATTCAGAATCCATGTTAGTTCAAAAATATGAGGTACATCTGATTGCCGGTAAAAGGTTACTTGTTCAGGATTCAATCCACAAGCAAGCCAACAGGCAGCAATTTCAAAGCTTGATGAGTGTGTCAATTCTGGATTTATATTCTTTATTAATGAATGATAGTCTGCTAAAAATAAAAAGCTTGAAACATTTTTTTCTCTACTAGCATTAATTGCGGGAAGAATAGCACCTGCCAGATTCCCTAAATGTGGTATGCCACTAGTAGTAATGCCAGTAAGAACTCTTTTTTGATTATTGTGATTTTTTTCGTTCATCCTGTTATCTCAAAATTTAAATTTTAAAATACAATTATCCAAACACACGCAAAATTATACTCTGACTAATATTAACTAGTGGAAATAAAATTTTACCCAAAATTCCAGATAATAATAAAAAAATTAAGATGATTAAACCATATCTCTCTAATCCTGCTATATAGCCTGACCATGGATATGGTAATAAACTTACTGCCACTCTCCCGCCATCAAGGGGGGGTAATGGCAGCATATTCAAAACCATAAGAATGATATTTATTTGAATTCCAGCTAGCGACATAACTCTTAAAAATAATTCAGCTTGCTCAGGAAAAAGATTAATTCGTACCAAAATTATGGTCCAAAAAATTGCCATAATTAAATTAGATGCAGGGCCAGCTAAAGCTACCCACAACATATCTTTTTTTGGATTTCTAAGGTTTGAAAAATTGACGGGGACTGGTTTCGCCCAGCCAAACAGTACGCCTCCCAACATAACTGCAAAAGCAGGAATAAAAATAGTTCCTAGCGGGTCAATATGTCTAAAAGGGTTGAGTGTTATTCTTTTTAAGTAATGTGCAGTCATATCTCCAAAATATCTGGCTGCATATCCATGTGCTGCTTCGTGCACTGTTATAGCAAACACTATTGGTAGGGCATAAGCACATATCTTCTGAATAATATTTAATTCCATTGTAGGCTAAGCATTATCATGGTTAATTGAGATCTTTAACTACAGGCCATCTATTCCAAATCGGCTCACAGCCTTGTGGTAATTTTTGAATTTGACCCATTTGTCTAAATGATATTCCAGGACCATGAAAATCTGATCCGCATGATGCCAACAAGCCAAATTCATTTGCAAGATTTGCAAAGTAATTCGTTTGCGATGGATCTTGACTACCCGATAATACCTCTATTCCAACCCCACCTAACCCTCGAAAATCTTCCATCAATTGTGGATACAGCTTACTACCCATATCGTATCTTCCAGGATGAGCAATAACGGCATCGCCACCAGCCTTGGTAATCCATGACACCGCTGATTCCAGATCAGCCCATAAATGTTCGACATAACCAGGTTTTCCTGGAGTTAAAAATTTCTTGAATACTGCCTTCACATCCTTAGCATGACCTTTTTTAGTAAGATACTGTGCAAAGTGTATTCTACCAACCGCACCATCTTTCGAATATGAACGAGCTCCTTCAAGACTTCCCATAATTCCTGCCATACCTAAACCATGAGCAATCTTTTCTGCTCTTGAATCTCGTCCCTCTCTAATTGCTTTGAGGCTATCATTAAGTCCCTTATCATCACTGTTAAAATTCAAACCCACAATATGTAAGGTCCTTTTTCTCCATGTAACTGAGATTTCAACTCCGTTAATAAAAATAATGCCTAATGAATTTGCAATTCCTTTTGCTCTTTCTAATCCGTCAATATCATCATGGTCAGTTAATGCCAAAACCTGCACATTTTTACTGTGTGCATACCTTACTAAATCTTCAGGCGAAAAAAGTCCATCAGATATAGTAGAATGACAATGTAGGTCTATTATTGGAGTTATCATAACTTTGATTAATGATTATATTAGCAATTTCCAACGAACGATAGGTTTAAAATTTATTTATGCAAAAATTCTTATTTGATTTATTTCCAATTATCTTATTTTTTATTGCCTTTAAGGTATACGATATTTTTATTGCAACCGCTGTAGCCATTGTCGCTACCCTCCTTCAGATTATTTATGTTTACGCAAAAAACAAGAAAGTGGAAAAGGTACTTCTATTCAATGGGGTTATGATAACTTTATTAGGTGGTTTAACCATCATGCTCCAAGATAAAATGTTTATTATGTGGAAACCATCTGTTATCTATTGGTGCTTTGCAATAGCCTTATTATTTTCTAATCAATTTTTTAAAAAAAATCTTGTAAGAATGGCACTAAGTAAGCAGGTCGAATTAAAAGATAAGTTTTGGAATGTAATCAATTTTTACACGAGCTTATTTTTTGTAATGCTTGGATTTATTAATTTATATGTTGCTTATAATTTTAGTGAAGATTCCTGGGTTAATTTTAAATTATTTGGCATTACTGGATTATTATTTATTTATATGATTTTTGTGACCTTATATATTTCTAAAGTGAGTAAAAAATAAAGTTATGTGGTACGTTTTAAATGCAATCGATGCAAAAAATAGCTTAGTCAAAAGAATGAAATATAGGCCTGAGCACATTGCCAGGCTCAAAGATCTTATTAAAGAAGGAAGGCTGATGGTCGCCGGTGCCTACCCAGCTATTGATAATATTGAACCCGGACCAAGTGGATTTAAAGGTAGCCTTATTATTGCAGAATTTAATTGTATTCAAGACGCTGAAGATTGGGCAGACAAAGAACCTTTTCTAATTCATGGTGTTTACTCGGATATAGATATTAAACCATTTAAAAGAAGCTTACCCTAGGAATTATGGAAAACATTATCACGGAACGATTATCTTTCTTAAACCCCATTAAACTTGATATTGTAAATGAAAGCCATCTTCATCAAGGCCATGCAGGAAATAATGGCGGAGGTCATTTTAATATCGTTATCCAAAGTTTGTCTTTTAAAGATAAAAGTAGAATGGAAAGGCATCGCCTAGTTTACGGTGCTTTAAAAGACTTAATTCCAGAAAAAATCCATGCTATTAGTATAAAAGCAGAGGCTCCAAATGATTAATATTTTTTTTAAAAAACTCTTACCTTTGTTTTTACTTATTGGTTTTTATAACGCTTCTGCTGAGGTAGCTTCAGTAAACGGTAAAAATATTTCTCAAGACTTAGTAGATTTCATAAAGAGTGAAGTAAAAAAACAAGGGAGATCAATTAATAATGCAATGGAGGAAAATATTGTTGACAGGCTCATCGATCTTGAAGTAATAAACCAAGCTGCAAGAGAGTCTGGGCTACTAGCAGATCCAATGATCTTAGCTCAAGCTGAACTTTCTACCAAAGAACTTATTTACACCTTATATCTTCAAAAATTCATAGTTGAGAATCCAATTTTTGCCGATGAAGTAAGAGTCGAATATGATAAATTTAAAATTAACTTTAACGAGCAAGAATATAAGGCAAGCCATATTTTAGTAAAATCTAAGAATAGGGCAAAAAAAATTATAAAAAAACTTAAGCTTAATGCTGACTTTAATAAACTAGCTTTAGAATATTCTATAGATGAAGAGACGAAAAAAAAAGGCGGCGATCTTGGTTGGTTCTCTAAAGATGTAATGGTGGAGTCATTTTATGAAGCTGTGAAAAAAATGAAGGAAAGTGAATTTACAACAAACCCCGTTCAGACCCAATTCGGGTGGCATGTTATCAAGCTTGAAAAATCTAGAGCTTTACCAGCGCCCCTTTGGATTGAAACGAAGGACGACCTAAAAACAAAATTGCAAAAAAATAAACTAAAACAACATCTTAAAAATTTACGATCTGCTGCTGAAGTAATTATGCCCCAATAAATTAGATTTTTTTAATCTCTTTGACTGCGTCAAGAATTGATTTTGAATCTCCATCAATATTTCCTGTTGGTACTAGTTGAGGCCATAAAATTGAAAGTGAATCAATTATACTTATAACCTTTGCAAGTCTGTCTTTTTCTGACATATCGTCGGTTTGAATATTTTTCAAAATATTTTTAGCTACCTCGGTAAAACCCAAGGCATCTTGGTACTCAAATTTATTTTTTACTTCGCCTTCTATAATACCAACAGCATATTCTTCAGCAGCAATCTCAAGCAAAGAAACCACGAGTGTGATTTTTCCATCAATAGACTTATTTACATCTGCAACAAATTGCTGGTTATTATCTATAGCATCAAATAAATTTTGATAGTTGTTTTCTATTGTAGATATCGATTCTTCATTTTCCACAGAAAGCGCAAGACCTTCAAGCTCCGCTGCAAATCCTGCTGTACCTTTAGCTTCAAAAGTTGGGATAATGTCCCCGTATAATTCACTTTTAGGATGCTTCATATGTCTTTTCGCATTCTCTATATGCTTGGCTTTAAACAACTCAATACCTACCCAAAGGTGCCCTTTCATTAAGTTTAAATTTGTAAGGTATTCATTATCCGTTGAATAAATTTTGGGTGCCTCACTATTATGCGCATGACCGTGACCATCATCGTGATCATGATCATGATCATCTCCATGACAACCTGATATTAAAAGAAAAGTAAGTATTACTAAGAAATATTTTTTCATAATTTTATGTTATTTTTTAAAGTAAAAACTTCTCCACATTCTAATGCCAAAGAATAAAGATAAAAACCATAATATTACCTCAGGCCAATTGGGATTACTGTTGTAGCCAAAAAAACCAGTAAAGAAAATACCAATTCTTCCCTTATCATGAAGCAAGTGGGTATATTGATTGTTACCATTAATATTGTATGAGTAAAAAACTGAATGCTCAACCACATCTTTTGGTTCTAATATATTCCATGCTCTAGGAATCTGATTTTTATCATTTAAGTTAAAGCTTTCTAAGTGATTTCCTTTCACAATAAACTCTTCAATTTCATGAGTACCGTAAGCAACCATTCCAGAGGCGAATAAAACAAGCATTAAGGTTGTTCCTTGAAAGAAAGCTCGAAGGTTTATTCTTCTTCCCTGGATAACTATTGCATATCCTATAAAAGTGGCGATAATCATACCCCCAAAAAAACCTAGGTATGAAAAGCTTCCAGACATATTAAAACTTCCCATTAGAAAAAGCGCAGTTTCAAAACCTTCTCGCAAAATAGCAAAAAATACTACTAAGAAAATTCCCCAACCAGCAGTTTCTATTGCTCTCTTTGTTTTCTTTTCCATAGCAGCCCTCTCACTGACATGTTTAGATAGCCAAAATATTACATACCACAACAAAAGTGCTGTGACATACATGCTTATTCCTTCGAATAGCGATTGGATTGAGGCATTTCCAATAGACTCTTTAGCAAAATTGATTGCTATAGCAACGCCCACACTAGCTAAAATAGCAGCTAAAACTGCTAGCCAAAGCTGTTTTATTTCCCGTTTTAAATTATTTTTTTCTAGTAAGGTGTAAATTATCCCAACGATTAAGCAGGCTTCAAGACACTCTCTAAAGGTTATGATAAATTCGTTCATAAATTGATTTTTAATATTTAATAATTAATTTTAAATGTATTCTAGATGAGAATCATTCTCATTACAATATAAATTCCAAACTTTTACACTCTACTTATGATTGTTTAGATACGTAATAGTTTAAAAGAATATAATAGCAAAAAGGATTTGGAAAATGCTTATTAGAATGAAATCCTTGGTACATTTCTTACAAACACTGTTAAAATCAATTACATTACTCCTTTATAAATTTAAGCAATATTGCAATGCAAAAAAATATCATAACCTCTCTTTTTGGTAATAAAATTTATTCAGAATTTAGAGAAAAAAATCTCTTAGAAAATATTAAGAAAAAATATCCTCAGATAAATGGATTAACTTCTGCATACCTTCATATATTTGAAAGCACAAAAAAATTAAACAAGGACGATACCAGCCGAATCAGGAAAATACTAGAGTACGGTACCCCTTTTGTTAGGCCAAAAAAGCTAGAAAATGCAATATTTATTACTCCAAGAATAGGTACCATTTCTCCCTGGAGCTCACGAGCCACGGATATTGTTATTCAATGTGGTATTAACATAAATCGGATGGAAAGGTGCTCGGTGATATGGCTTCATAGCAATAATAAATTATCTAAAGAAGAAAGGTTGGATGTTGGGAATATCCTGATTGATCGCATGACGGAGTCATTATTTCTTGATGAAATATCTACGTATCAATTATTTACTCACCAAGCACCTAAAAAATTGAATTGTGTTGATTTTCTCAAAAGTGGAATACTGGCAATAAGTGAATTCAGCTCAAAAAATGGACTTGCTTTGTCAGATGATGAAATATCTTACTTAGCTGATCATTATCACAAAATAAACAGTAATCCAACAGATGCTGAGTTAATGATGTTTGCCCAAGCTAATTCCGAGCATTGTAGGCATAAAATTTTTAATGCAGCATGGACTATAGATGGCAATCAACAAGATTATTCCTTGTTTGGAATGATAAGAAATACACATAAGGTATCACCACATAAGACTATAGTAGCCTACTCTGATAATTCATCAGTTATTCAAGGAAGAAAAATAAAGCGCTTTTATCCTGATAAAGACAATAGCTATCAACCTCACCATGAAAAAACGCACTTTTTAATGAAAGTTGAAACTCATAACCACCCTACGGCTATATCTCCATTTGCTGGAGCAGCTACAGGAGCTGGAGGAGAAATTAGAGATGAAGGTGCTACTGGAAGGGGTTCAAAACCAAAAGCAGGTTTAGCAGGATTTTCCGTTTCCAATTTAAATATTCCTGAATTTAAACAAAATTGGGAAACTAATAATTATGGCAAGCCTGATCGCATTGCTTCAGCTTTACAAATCATGATTGATGGCCCAATAGGAGCTGCTTCATACAATAATGAATTTGGTAGGCCTAATATTTTAGGATACTTTAGAACTCTTGAGATTGAGGTAGACGGAAAAAATAAAGGCTACCATAAACCTATTATGCTTGCAGGGGGCCTTGGTAATATTAACGATTTACATACAAGCAAAAAAAAATTAAAAGAGGGTGACCTTTTAATTCAGCTTGGTGGACCAGCTATGCTAATAGGTTTGGGTGGTGGTGCTGCGTCAAGTATGAAAACTGGCACAAATCAAGAGAATCTTGATTTTGATTCGGTGCAAAGAGGTAATCCAGAACTTCAAAGAAGGGCTCAAGAGGTTATTGATATGTGTTGGCAAATGGGCAAACTCAATCCTATTCTTAGTATTCATGATGTTGGTGCAGGCGGCTTATCTAACGCATTTCCCGAATTAATACATGATGGTGGTGTTGGTGCAATATTTGATCTTAGATCCATTAATAATGAAGAGCTAGGTATGTCCCCTAAAGAAATTTGGTCAAATGAAGCTCAAGAAAGGTATGTTTTAGCTATTGATAGTCAAAGTTTAAATATTTTTGAGGAAATCTGTAAAAGAGAAAGATGCCCTTTTGCATTGGTGGGTAAAGCCACAAAAAATAAAAAATTACTTGTAGAAGATAGCTTGTTCAAAAATAATCCAGTTAATATGGATTTGAACGTATTGCTTGGTAAACCGCCGAAAACATCCAAAAATATATCAGCAAAAAAAAATAATATTTCATATGATGGAAACATTAACCATAATGAATTTAAAGATAACTTAAAAAAAGTCCTTCGCTACCCTGCTGTAGCGAATAAAGGTTTTTTAATTACAATTGGAGATAGATCGGTTACTGGGTTGATTGCTAGGGATCAAATGGTTGGTCCATGGCAGGTACCTGTGAGTAATGTAGCTGTCACAAAATCTGATTTTGAGAGTACTTTGGGAGAGTCATTCGCTATTGGTGAGAGGTCTCCAATAGCTATTACTAATGCTCCAGCCTCTGCGAGAATGGCTATTGGAGAGGCGATTACCAATATTTCAGCGAGCTCAATTAAAAAAATAAGCGATATAAAATTATCAGCAAATTGGATGGCTGCTGCTGGTGATGACGATAATGATTATGCATTATTCGAGTCTGTCAAAACAGTAGGTATGGAATTATGTCCAAAATTAGGCATTAGTATTCCTGTAGGAAAAGATTCTATGTCAATGCAAACAAAATGGAACGATGGCAAAGAAAAAAACATAAGCTCCCCCATGTCTCTTGTAATATCTGCTTTTAGTGAATGCTCTGATGTTTCCAAAACTCTCACTCCGCAAATGATTAATGACGATCAAACTAAATTATTATTTGTAGATTTAGCCTTAGGAAAGTGCAGAATGGGTGGTTCTACTTTACATTTGGTTCATCAGTCTGTTGGAGGAAATACGCCCGACCTTGAAGATGCTCAGATATTAAAAGATTTTTTCTGCGTAATCCAATCCCTTAGCGAAGATAATAAAATTTTAGCTTATCACGATCGCTCTGATGGGGGACTTATAACTACTTTGTTGGAGATGAGCTTTGCAGGCCATTGTGGGTTAATCATTAATATTAATAAAGTATCCGCTGAGGACATATCAACATTTTTATTTAACGAAGAATTAGGCGTAATCATTCAAGTTGCAAGTGATGATCTAGGTTATGTCTCAAGAATAATTCAAGAGAAATTGGGTGATACTTGCTTAACAGAAATAGGTCAGCCAAGTAACGATCACACCATTACGATTCTTAATGATAATAAAGTCGTTTTGTCTGAGACCAGAACACAATTACAAGAATACTGGTCGCAGACAAGTTATAAAATTCAATCTCTTAGAGATAACCCCAAATGTGCTCAGGAAGAATTTAATAAGATAGCTGACAATAACGATCCAGGAATAAGTCCGATAATAAATTTTGAAATCCCTACAACCTTAAACATTAAAAAAACAAAACCTAAAATTGCAATCTTAAGAGAGCAAGGTGTTAACGGGCACAACGAAATGGCTGCTGCTTTTTATTACGCAGGATTTGAGGCGCATGATGTTCATATGTCAGATATTGCTCGGGGTAAAAGAAATTTAAATGAATTTCAAGCGCTTGCCGCTTGTGGCGGATTTTCTTTTGGTGATGTACTAGGAGCTGGTCAAGGATGGGCTAAATCAATACTCTTTAATCAATTTACTAGAGATCAATTTCAAGAATTCTTTTATAAAGATAATACTTTGACGTTAGGGGTATGTAATGGATGTCAAATGCTAAGCAGTATTAAAGAATTAATTCCTGGTACTAAACTTTGGCCTGACTTTATAAAAAATGAATCGGAACAATTTGAAGCAAGATTTCTTAGTGTGTCAATAGAAAAAAACAATTCACCTTTTTTTGATGGAATGGAAGGTAGCGTTTTACCTGTAGCAGTCGCTCACGGAGAAGGAAGGGTTTTATTTCAAAATAATAAGCAATTAAATGATGCTTTAAATACAAAAATAATTTCTCTTAAGTATGTAGATAACTATAATAATGGAACTTTAACTTATCCTTTTAATCCAAACGGGTCTATTCATGGTATCACTGGACTTACATCATTAGACGGTAGAGTATCGATTATGATGCCACATCCAGAGAGAGTTTTTAGGGCGGATCAGAATTCTTGGTACCCAAAAAATTGGAATGATTTTGGTCCTTGGTATAGAATGTTTGCCAACGCGAATAAATTTTTTGCATAATTAGGGGAATTAAATGTATAAAATAGTTAAGACAATGGTATCCGTAATGCTTGCAGTTTCAATGAGCGCATTCGCACTCAATGATGCTGAGGAACTCGAATTTGTTGGTGCGGTAAATGATGGTGATATGAAGTTAGTCAAAATGTACGTTGAGACAATGAATGTAAATCTAGAGGATAGTTACTTTGCTTGGACTCCTTTTCTCATGTCAGCCGCAAAAAACCAATTAGAAGTTATGCAATACCTTAAAGAAAAAGGTGCAAATATTAACTATACTCATCCTGTAACAAGATTTAACGCACTTCATCATGCTGCATTTAATGGTAACAAAGCAATGGTTAAGTATCTTATTGATATCGGCATTGAACAAAAAAATCTTAAAGGTAATGTTACTTTAATTCGTGCACTAAATGAGGATAACAAATCTGATATGGCAGAATATGTTGCATCGCTTGGTGTGAAAAACGAAGGCTGCGAAGAACAAAGATGTTTCTAGAATTAACATTTAGCTAAACAAAAAAACCAATATTAACTATTGGTTTTTTTAATTTTCATCGTATTGATTCTTAGTTTATATAAACTCTTTCGTAGTTGGTTCATGCCCTTAGTCTAAAATTTATGAATACGTTACTTAATTCAACAGCAAGAGTTATTGTTTAGTAATTACACATCATTACCTTACTTTTTTAATAAAAGTAAGGTACAAAAAGATTTAACCATTTGTTACTTCATCTATTTAAAAAAATTTGGGTAAGGTAATTTTTAAAATATGTTTTTCAATTATATTGAGATAATCTAGTTTATTTAAAAAGCTTGATGAACTAAAGTTTCGAATTTTAGGCGCGCTAGCAGAATGGTCATGCGGGGCATTGCATATGCTCAGATGTTGGTTCGATTCCAGCGCGCGCCTCCTATATAAAATAATTGAAAGGTATTTGAACGTCTCAGTCAAATAAATTTTTTTGGGAAGCATTGTTAATTATGGAATTGAAAAATAATAGATGAATTATTTGCTAGGGATAATTTTATTATTGAAAGCATTTTTATAATTAAACTTCGTTATAGAATTAAATTATTGTTTAAAAGGAGCTTCGTAATGAAAAAAAATATCATTCTAGGATCAATTTTTTTATTTACACTACAAGCTGTCTCTGAAGAAATATTTAGTAATTATAAACAATATAGCCTAACCAAAACTTCATATAAATTAGATAAAATTGCTCAAGGGCTCAATTATCCTTGGGCTTTGACTTTTTTAGACAAGAAAAATATTTTAATCACTGAAAAGAATGGTGGTGTGTTAAGAGTTAATATTGAAAGTGGTGAAAAAGAAAATATTAAGCACAATATTCAACATATACCTTTCCACGGAGGTCATCAAGGTGGTCTTCTAGACGCCTACTTTAATAAAGATGATAATTTTATTTATTTTACTTACAGTCATAAATTTAAAAATATCAATAATCTCTCAAGCTCTGCTATTGCAAGAGGAAAACTGGTTGGAAGTGAAATAAAGGATCTAAAAGTATTATTAATTGCAAAACCTCCCTTACCCAGTAAAAAACATTTTGGCTCAAGAATTAGCATAGTAGATGACACTCTTTTTGCTAGCTTTGGTGAGCGAGATGAGGGAATGATTGCGCAGGATCCATCCAAACATCCTGGAAGTATTATTCGAATTAAAACGGACGGAAATATACCTAAAGACAATCCAAAGTTTATGGGTAAAGATTCATGGCTTCCTGAAATTTATACTATTGGGGTAAGGAATCCTCAAGGAATGACTATATCTCCGTATAATAACAAAGTCTACTTCTCAAATCATGGACCTCGCGGAGGAGATCACATCGGTGAAGTTACCCCCGGGGCGAATTATGGCTGGAAAGATGTTGCTTGGGGAGGAACTGAGTATTCTTTTTTAAGTATTGGAGATAAAGCTTTCAAAAAAAAATATAAAAAACCAATTAAATCATGGGTTCCATCAATGGCTATAAGTAGTATTCAATTTTATCAAGGCAATACTTTCCCTGAATGGCATGGAGACCTTATAATATCCTCATTGAATGGTAAAAGTCTTCTACGATTAGATTATAAAAATAATCAAATAATAGCTGAAGAGATTATTTTTAAAAATAAAATTGGTCGTATTAGAGATTTTGAAATTGATGAAGAAGGAGATATATTCCTCATTAGTGATTCTCCTAAATCATATTTATGGAAACTAACTAAATAATAAATAAGGAATTGAAATATGCTTAAAAAAATAACTGCTTTACTCTTTATGTTTTTCCTATTGGGCCTAAATGCAGAACAAAAATATACGGGTTTTCATGATCCTGAGTCAGTTGCTGAAGGCCCTGATGGTGCCATCTATGTTTCTGAAATTGGGGAGCGTAATGTGGAAGATGGCAAAATTTCTAAGATCAGTTTGGATGGCAGTATATCAATAGTTGCTGAGGGATTATATGACCCGAAAGGTATAGTTTTTTTTCAAAATAAATTATATGTAACAGACCGTGACGTTATCCTTGAAGTCCAGCTAGATGGAACATC
>CAZGLD010000005.1:9542-86733 GCA_964526705.1 uncultured Methylobacillus sp. | reverse complement strand
ATAAAATAAAAGTGTGTTTTATTTCATATTGCCTCCCCGCAATATTTACTTGGGAACAATTACTAGGCCGGTCTCCGGACTCATAAGACTAGATAAATGCCTTCCCAAGGAAATTATTCCTCAGTGGCTCATAGATTTACCCACACTTATTTACCGTTGCGGGGGCAGCGTAAGCATTTCACTTAACTTCCCGTTTAAATATAAAATTTGGTAAAAATTTATATCACCTAACAACAAGCAAATAGTAACATAAATAAATATAGTGATTTTATAAATGTGAAACTTTTAATAAAACATTACGGACTAAAGCGTAATTGCATTATTATGTGAGTAAATTTGAGGAGTACTATATTATGGCGAGAACAGTACAATGCGTTAGGTTAAAAAAAGAAGCAGAGGGTCTCGATTTTCCTCCGTACCCTGGAGAAATGGGTAAACGAATTTTTGAGAATGTTTCTAAAGAAGCTTGGGCTGGTTGGTTAAAGCATCAGACAATGCTGGTAAATGAAAATAGGTTAAGTTTAGTAGACCCTCAAGCAAGAAAATATCTTGCTGAGCAAACTGAGGCTTATTTTTTTGGAGATGGAGCAGAACAAGCTTCAGGTTTCGTCCCACCTAAAACCTAATATTTAATGTTTTAATTCCGCTTTGATTTCTTTAATACTTGAGTGACGCACATCAGTTCCTTTAACCGTATACATGACGGATTGGCTAATATTTTTGGTATGGTCACCAATTCTTTCAAGTGATTTGGTAACAAACATGAGCTCCAAAGAAATAGAAATTGTTCTTGGGTCTTCTAGCATATAGGTAAGTAATTCTCGCATATGAGATCGGTATTCCTCATCGACTTCTTTATCTTTTTCCAATACCTCTACAATCTCTGCAGTATCAAGTCGTGCGAAAGAATTTAATGCTTGCCTCAACATAATAGTTACAGAATCAAGCATAGATTTAATCGTCTTAAATTTAGGCTTACTCATAATATCTTGCTCAATAATACGAATAGTAGCATTAGCAATTTTTGTAGATTCGTCACCAATTCTTTCAAGATCACTGACAATTTTCATAATCATAAGTACATTTCTTAAATCAATGGCTACAGGCGATCTTTTACCAATAAGCAATGAACATTCCTCATCAATATCTAGCTCTAACGAGTTAACCTCATCATCCCTAGCAATAACTTTTTTTGCTAGTTTTACATCAGCCTCTAGTAATGATTTTACTGCTTCTGCCAATTGTTCTTCAACAATAGTTCCCATTTCAACCACTTTGGAACGAATGGATTGCATGTCGTCATCGAATTGTGTGTATATATGTTCTGAAGCCATTTACAGTATTTACCTTTAAATAAAACCTAATTTAATTTGATTTTATCATAAATTTATTTCTGGAATGTGACATTGGAGGTGATTTAAGTTATTGTTTTTACACCCTCTGGGGTAGCAAGCAGTAAAATATCTGCGGACCTTTTAGCAAAAAGACCATTGGTCACTACACCTACAATTTGATTAATCGTTTTTTCAGTTTCAATTGGATCAATGATATTCATATTATGAACATCTAAAATAATGTTCCCATTGTCCGTAGTAAAATCACGCAGTTTTGGTTGACCGCCTAGTGCCGATAATTGACGGGCAACATAGCTCTTCGCCATAGGAAGGACTTCGACTGGTAGAGGAAATTTACCTAAAATTGGTACGTATTTTGATTCATCACATATACAAATAAATTTTTTAGCGTTAGCTGCAACTATTTTCTCTCTAGTTAAAGCACCACCTCCGCCTTTGAGCATGTGCATGTGTTCTGTTATTTCATCTGCTCCATCAACGTAAATATCCATACCATCCACACTATTTAAATCAAAGACTTCAATACCATGCTTACGAAGACGATCTGCAGTTGCTTCACTACTAGCCACAGCTCCGTCAATCTTAGATTTAACCTCAGCCAAATAATCAATAAAGTAATTTGCAGTTGATCCGGTTCCAACTCCTATAATTCCAGATCTTACGTATTCTATGGCTGCTTGGGCAACTTGTTGTTTTAATTCATCTTGAGTTAGACTCATTTTACTAACCTTTTTTTAACCATTATTGGGTTAATATAATACACTGTGATGTGACTCTTGAGAATGAACAAATTAATGTTAAATAAATATAAAAAATTCATAGATGAAGCGAAGGTATACGATGTTGCGAAGCGAACGCCATTGGATTATCAGGCATTGCTTTCATCTAGATTAAACAATCAAATATATTTAAAAAGAGAGGATCTGCAGTCAGTTTTTTCTTTTAAGATCAGGGGAGCTTATAATAAATTAATCCATCTTGATGAGGAAACCAGAAGTAAGGGCGTCATTGCTGCTTCTGCAGGGAATCATGCGCAGGGTGTTGCGATGGCAGCTAAAACACTAGGATGTAAAGCTATTATAGTGATGCCAAAAACTACCCCTTCCATAAAGACCAATGCTGTTCGTAAACATGGTGCTGAAGTTATTTTGCATGGTATTTCTCTGTATGAATCGTTGGAGCTAGCTCACAAGATAGAGAAAGATCAAGGTTTAACTTTTATTCATCCCTTTGATGATCCTCATGTCATTGCTGGACAAGGAACCATTGGCAAAGAAATTTTAGAGGATTTTAAAGACCCTATACATGCCATATTTGTTTGTGTCGGAGGGGGCGGTCTTATCTCTGGAATAGCAGCTTATGTAAAATCAGTAAATCCTAAAATTAAGATTATTGGTGTAGAGGCAAAAGATTCGGAAGCGATGACGCAAGCTTTGAAAAAAAATGAAAGAATTTCCCTTGACCAAGTTAGCTTATTTGCTGAAGGTGCAGCAGTGAAACAAATTGGTGTTCATAACTTTGAAATTGTTACACAGTGTGTCGATGAGATGATCGTTGTTGATAACGATGAAATATGTGCCGCAATAAAAGATGTATTTGAAGACACAAGAACTGTGTTAGAACCGGCTGGAGCTTTAGCAGCAGCAGGGCTCAAAACATATCTTCAAAATAATGATATACAAGGAAAAAATTTAATTGGTATTGCTTCAGGTGCGAACATTAATTTTGACCGTTTACGTTTTGTTGCAGAAAGAGCAGAAATTGGTGAACAAAGAGAAGCAATTTTGTCAGTTAATATTCCAGAAAAACCTGGAGCTTTTAAATCGTTCTGCGATTTAATTGGTGAAAGAAATATAACAGAATTTAATTATCGCTACTCAGATGAAAATCAAGCACAAATTTTTGTTGGGGTAACTATTGCAAATACAGACGATACGGCAACACTGCTTCATAATTTTAATGAAGCTGGTTTATCTGCTATTGATTTAACACAAAATGAGATGGCTAAGCTTCATTTAAGATATATGGTGGGGGGGCATGCGCCAGATGCAAAGAATGAGATGGTTTATCGTTTCGAATTCCCAGAAAAACCAGGTGCTTTATTAAGCTTTCTGACAAATATGGGTAAGAACTGGAATATTAGTTTATTTCATTACCGTAATCATGGAGCTGATATTGGACGAGTCTTGATTGGAATGCAAGTACCAAAGAAAGACCAAGAAACTTTTCAAAACTTTTTAAATGAATTAGAGTACCCATATTTCGATGAAACGAGTAATCTTGGGTATAAACTTTTTTTAGGTAAAACGTAAATTTTTAGGAGATAAGATGAACTGGTTAAAAATAGCAGCATTAACTTTCTTTTTAGTGGGTTGTAGCCAAGGAGACAGAGGAAAGGCTTACATTACCTCCCAAGAGGGAGGCATTTCAGTTATTGATTTAAATACTATGGAGGTAGTCGGCCAATTAAAAGCTGGAGGTTATCCAAGAGGTATTGGCATAACTAATGATGGCACTCGAATAATTACTGCCAACAAAGCAGAAGCGTCCATAAGTATAACCAATAAAGAAACCAATGAAATTGAAAAGGTTATAGAAGTAGGTATTAATCCTGAATTTGTAAGAGTATTCAATGATCAAGTTTTTGTCTCAACCGAACCCTCCTCAAAAGGTAAACCACCTGCTAAAGGTGAAATGAAAAAGGAAGAAGAGGACGACGATGATGATAGAACACCAGCAAAAATTGCTGTGGTTGATATTGTGGAAGGTAAAAAAATAAGAGAAATCACTGCTGGTCCAGAAACTGAAGGCATAGAATTCAGTAAAGATGGCACACAAATTATTGTTACCAACGAAGCTGACAATACAGTGACTGTGCACGATTTTGCCTCTGGAGATTTACTTAAAACTTTTCAAGCAGAAGCTTATGGCTTAAGACCCAGGGGCATAAAAGTTTCTCCGGATGGAAATTTTTATATTGCAACACTTGAACATAGTGATAATTTCATTGTTCTTGATAAAGAGTTTAACCATATTAAAACTGTTAAAACCCAACATGATGTTTCGGAAGACAATCTGCATAAAGGAAAGTCTCCTTATGGCGTTAGTTTTAGCCCATCAGGGGATAGACTGTTTGTTGCTGCAAGTGGTGGCTTTAAGAAAAGAAGCTCCTTAGAAGTTTATGATGGAAAAACCTATGAAAAAATAAATAGAGTGGAAACCGATGGCAGGAGATGTTGGCACTTTACATTCACTCCTGATAATAAAGATATTCTTTTAGCATGTGGCAGATCAGATGAGGTTTTAGTAATTGATGCCAAAGAATTAAATATTAAAAAAAGAATTCCAGTGGGTGGTATTCCTTGGGGAATAATAACTTACCCTAAAGCTTTGGGAAGTTTGGATCAGGCAAATTAGTTAATTTATATTATTAATAAATAACCATTCTTTTTTAGTAAGAGGGGTAATTGACAATCGATTACCCTTTCTTAATATCATCATTTCCTCAAGCTCTGTGTACGTTCTTAATTTTTTCAGTCCAATAAGCGGGACTTTTTTCACTAAGGTAACATCCACATTTAACCATCTTGGATTTGCTGGTGATGATTTAGCATCAAAATATTTGTGACCCTGTATAAATTGCAATGGATCAGGATAGGCAAGTTTCGTAACTTCCATAATGCCCACAATTCCAGGAGTATCACAATTTGATTGGTAGAAAAAAGCAAGATCACCCAGTGACATATCATCACGCATAAAATTTCGTGCTTGATAATTTCTTATACCTTTTGTTGGTATCCAATCAACTGTTTGGTTTGGAGCCTTCTCCAAATCTTCTATTGTAAAAACAGATGGCTCAGATTTCATTAGCCAATATTTCATATTTAATATCCCTTAAAGAATAAATTATTGTTATCTTATTAGAAGTTTAATACAAGAGAAAAATATGGAAAAGAAAAAAAATGTCTTAGGTGGAAATTTAGCAGTGTGCAGCCTTGATCCTATAACTGGTTATTTCAGGAATGGTGAATGTGATCAATGTTCATCAGATAGTGGCCAGCATACGGTGTGCGCAGAGGTTAATAATGAATTCTTAGCTTATTCAAAAGAGAAAGGAAATGATTTGTCCACTCCACGTCCAGAATTTAATTTCCCTGGATTAGTAGCAGGAGATAAATGGTGTTTATGTGCTAGTAGATGGTTGGAAGCTGCTGAAGCAGGGTGCGCACCTCCTGTGATTTTAGAGGCTACACATCAAGGAGCTTTGGATGTTATTGCAATAGGTGACTTGGAATATCACAAGCTAAATAAGTAGGATGTTTTTGGTGTTGCCTAGACCAGCATCCAGAACCAAAGGTTCAAGTGGTAATAGACTAAGAAGTTTTAGGTTCGCTCGCCAAGAGCCCTTAAAAGGTTACCCAATCGTGAGCGATCGCACCACATTCTGATTGACTAAAACCGATGCTATAGACTAGTTCAAGGAATAATTAGTCTAAGCAACACCAAAATCGACCATCAATTATTATTTTAATCTAGAATACTATCAAGTAGTTTATTAAAATCATTTATTTTGCTTTTATAGCTCAGGGTGTGCACGTCTGCATTACTATTGCGGTTGAGGTATTCATGCGTGATATTGAGTGCTGCCATAATTATGGTTTTATCAACACCAATAACAGCACCTGATTTTTGAATTTCTTCGATTTTATGGTTTAAATAATTTATTGATTTAGTAAGATTTTCTTCCTCATTTTCTGGGCATGCAATAGAAAAGTCACGACCAAGAATTTTTACTTCAATATGATTTGCCATAATTTAAGGGATTTGCGCTAATAAATTTTCAATCTTTACTGTTGCCTCTGCAATGTTTGCCTTAAGGGTTCTAATCTCTTCTTTTGCATCATAAAGCTGAGGCTTCACCGAATCATTTTCTAGTTTCAAAGCATTAATTCTATTGACTAGTAAATTAAGCTTTTCTTCTAATAAATTAATTTCTTCTTGCATGCTTTCACTATAGTGTAAATTTTGTTTACCATCAATAGATTACTAATCCTTGCTATTATTTTTTTTTGCTCTTGGATGGGCCCCATCATATATTTTTGACAAATGTTGATAATCTAAATGAGTGTATATCTGAGTAGTACTAATATTGGCATGTCCCAGCAATTCTTGAACTGCCCTAAGGTCTTGGCTCGATTGTAAAATATGACTTGCAAAGCTGTGGCGTAATAAATGTGGATGAATATTTTCAGGAATACCTTGTTTAATTGCCCAATATTTCAATCGGTACTGAATTGATCTTGCTCCTAAAGGCTTTGCTTTTTCTGATAAGAATATAAAGTTATTTTCAATGGTAAGGCCTTCCATGTTATTTCGTATAGCTAACCAATTTTTAAGCGCTTTTATTGCATACTCACCAATTGGAACAATTCTTGATTTATTTCCTTTTCCAAAAATGGTTGCAGTACTATCATTAATGTTTACATCTTGTATTTTAATATTAACTAATTCAGAGAGCCTTAACCCTGAAGAGTAAAAAAGCTCCAAAACAGCACGATCTCTAATACCTAAAAAACTATTATCTGTAACATTTATTAACTTAATAACCTGGTCAATAGACAGAGTTTGCGGTAGTGATTTTTTACTTTTAGGAGCTTTAATCCCTATTACTGGATTTAGGTCAAATTTATAGCGGTGATTTAAAAAATCAAAAAAACCTCGCCATGAAGAAAGCATTCTAGATAAAGATTTACCATTTATACCCTGTTGATGAAGCTTTGAAACGCTTCGTCGAATATCCTCTACTGTATATGATTTGAACTCTTTTTCAGGCCACTGTTTATTTAATAATGTTATATCGCGGAAGTAATTTTTAATAGTAAGTACACTTAATCTTTTTTCAAATTTAATAAACTCAACATAATTGTCAATATATGAATTATTATCCATGTGACATCAGAGTATCGAGGATAATTTCACCATCAAATACTAATTCTGCTGGTCCTAAAAGTTCGACATTGCCATTGGGTTTAATGTTAATTTTAAGCATGCCCCCATCCATAGAGATAGCTAATGGCGCCTCAGCCCATTTATTCTTAATAGCTATTACTGCACTAGCGCAAGCTCCAGAGCCACAGGCCAAAGTCATGCCACTGCCTCTCTCATAAACTTTTAAAGCTATATTGTGGGAGTCTAATACTTGTAAGAAGTTAACATTTACACTTTCGGGAAACATTGGGGATTCTTGTAATAACAAACCAATATTTTCTAAGTCATCATTTAAAAGTGTATCAAGCTTTATTACAGCATGAGGATTTCCCATAGATATTGGAGAAAAATTATATTTGAAATTATTACTTTGTATTATATTTTCATTCTTTTTATTTGGAATAAAGGGAATCTTACTTTCTTGAAAAATAGGTTTTCCCATATCAACTGCAACTAAACCATTGTCTTTGTAGGAAAGTTGAATCAATCCAGAGCTGGTTTCTACAATGATATTATCATTCTTGGAAAGTTTTTTTAATTTTATAAAATGAAAAAAACACCTAGCACCATTTCCGCATTGACTCACTTCAGCGCCATCGGCATTAAAAATTCTATATTTAAATTCGGCAGTCTGATTTTCAGGTTTTTCAATAATCAGAAGTTGATCAAAGCCAATACCAAAATTTCGGTCAGAAAGTTTTCTAATATCTTTTGCACTTAAAGCATATTCATGATCAGTCTGGTTGATAATAATGAAATCATTTCCAGCTCCATGCATTTTACTAAAAGGTATTTTATGTTCATTAATCATATTAAATAAACTCTTTTTTTGCTATTGTAGCGTTTTTACTCATTATACTTACTTCCATGAAAGATTTTTTATTTACCTCGGAATCAGTTTCCGAAGGACACCCAGATAAAGTTGCTGATCAAATATCAGATGCGATATTAGATGCAATTCTTGAACAAGACCCAAGTGCTAGAGTAGCAGCAGAGACAATGGCAGCTACTAATTTAATTGTGCTTGCTGGTGAAATAACAAGTAACAGCAAGGTTGATTATGAAAAGATTGCCCGTGATACTTTAAAAAGTATTGGTTACGATAATGCTGATTATGGTATTGATTATCAAACCTGTGATGTACTTATTAAGTATGGCGAACAGTCGAGGGATATTGGTCAGGGTGTTGATGGTGCAATGGATGATCCAAAAGATCAGGGAGCAGGTGACCAAGGAATTATGTTTGGTTACGCGTGTAATGAAACTCCTGAATTAATGCCACTCCCAATATGGCTTTCTCATAGATTAGTTGAGCGACAAGCAATGCTTAGAAAAGACGGCAGGATTCCTTGGTTACGGCCTGATGCTAAATCTCAAGTAACAATTAAATACCAAAACAACGTGCCACAAGCTATCGATACAATTGTTTTGTCTACTCAACATGCTCCTGAAATTGAAATGAAAATTTTGAAAGAAGCAGTGATCGAAGAGATTATTAAGCCTGTTATTCCTAGCAATATATCGCACGATAATATTAAGTTTTTAATAAATCCAACTGGCAGATTTGTAGTTGGAGGCCCAGAAGGAGATTGTGGCCTAACGGGAAGAAAAATTATAGTAGATACTTATGGAGGTGCAGCACCGCATGGCGGCGGTGCTTTTTCAGGAAAAGATCCAAGCAAAGTAGATCGTTCTGCTGCTTATGCTGGTAGGTATGTTGCAAAAAATATTGTGGCTGCAGAATTAGCTGATAAGTGTTTAGTGCAATTATCTTATGCAATCGGTGTTGCTGAACCAACATCTATTATGGTGGATACTATGGGGACTGGTAAATTACCTGATGAAGAAATAGCAAAATTAATATCAAGAGAATTTGATCTAAGACCAAGAGGTATTGTAGGGATGCTCGATCTTTTAAGACCAATTTATAAAAAAACGGCTGCTTATGGACATTTTGGGCGAGATGAGCCAGATTTTACTTGGGAAAGTCTCAATAAAAAAAATCAACTACGATAACTGCTAGATGCTTGATTTGTCCTAAAAGAGCAAGTAAAATGCTTTTTGTCCGAGGAGCGCTGCAGGTTTATCCCAGGCTCGGCCAAATTTCAAACCGCGTTCACTTAACATCTGTGTCAGTTGTTGGATAAAGTGAACAATCATTTACCCACCACTGTCACATTATTTTGAGGATAACAAAATGAATACCGTGACTGAATCAAATTTAACAAAACAAGATTATGTAGTTGCAGACCTAAGCCTTGCAGACTATGGGCGAAAAGAAATTTCTATTGCCGAAATTGAAATGCCTGGATTAATTGCTATACGTGATGAATATGCTCAAAGCAAACCTCTTAAAGGAGCTTTAATTACAGGCTCACTCCATATGACTATCCAAACAGCTGTATTGATTGAAACTCTTATTGAGCTTGGTGCGGAAGTAAGATGGGCTTCATGTAATATTTATTCAACGCAAGATCATGCAGCAGCAGCAATTGCCAAAGGTGGAACACCAGTATTTGCATTTAAAGGAGAATCACTGGATGAATATTGGGAATTTACGCATCGTATTTTTGAGTGGGAAGATGGTAAATTTTCAAATATGATCCTTGATGATGGTGGTGATGCAACACTATTACTGCATATTGGTGTTAAAGCAGAAAAGGATATTAATGTTTTAAGTAATCCTGGAACAGAAGAAGAGGTGTGTTTATTTAATGCCATTAAGACAAAATTAAAAGAAGATAGTCATTGGTATTCTGATCGTATAAAGCATATTAAAGGTGTGACTGAGGAAACTACTACAGGCGTGCATCGTTTGTATCAGATGCATCGTGATGGAGAATTAGTTTTTCCTGCTATTAACGTTAATGATTCTGTAACTAAATCGAAATTTGATAATTTATATGGATGCAGAGAATCGCTTGTTGATGCTATAAAGCGTGCAACAGATGTCATGATTGCAGGAAAAGTAGCAATTGTTGCAGGTTACGGAGATGTTGGTAAAGGTTCTGCACAGGCGTTAAGAGCTTTATCAGCTCAAGTATGGGTGACTGAAGTTGATCCCATTTGCGCACTTCAAGCAGCCATGGAAGGATTCAGAGTCGTGACAATGGATTATGCATGTGAACATGGCGATATATTTGTTACTGCAACTGGTAATCTAAATGTAATTAATTACAATCACATGAACAAAATGAAGAATGAGGCAATAGTTTGCAATATTGGTCATTTTGATAATGAGATTGATGTTGTTTCTTTAGACGACTGTATATGGGACGAGATTAAACCTCAAGTTGACCATGTAACGTTTCCTGATGGAAAGAAAATTATACTGCTAGCAAAAGGTCGGCTAGTAAACCTAGGATGCGCAACTGGTCACCCTAGCTATGTAATGAGTTCGTCTTTTGCTAACCAAGTAATTGCTCAAATTGAGTTATTTAAAAATACTGATGCTTATCCTCTAGGAGTTTATACCCTTCCTAAACACTTAGATGAAAAAGTAGCACGTTTGCAATTAAAGACCCTGAATGCTCAATTGTCACATCTCACCAAAGAGCAAGCAGATTACATAGGTGTTGAAGTTTCTGGACCCTTTAAGCCTGAGGAATATAGGTATTAATTAAAATGGGTCAATTACCTTTATTCAGTTTTGAGTTCTTTCCTCCCAGAACGGAGGAAGGTTCTCAAAATCTTTTGCAAACTATTAAAAAACTCAATAAGTTTGATCCAGAATTTTTTTCTGTGACATTTGGAGCTGGTGGGTCAACCAAAGAAAAAACTCTTGAAACAGTTATGGATATTAGAAAAACAGGAGCAGTAGCTGTTCCTCACATTTCTTGTATTTCTGCTTCCAAAGAGGATATAAAAGGTTTACTGGATGAGTATCAAAAATATGATATCAAAAGGATAGTGGCTCTTAGAGGTGATAATCCTTCTGGAGTTGCTAGCTATGGTGATTTTCAGTACGCTAATGATTTAGTCAAATTTATCAGACAAGAAACAGGTGACTTTTTTCAAATTGAAGTTGGGGCATATCCGGAATTTCATCCAGAATCAATATCTGCAACAAACGATATAGAGAGCTTTCAAAAAAAAGTTGATGCAGGCGCTAATGGAGCAATCACCCAATTCTTTTTTAATGTGGATGCCTACTTTAAATTTATTGAAGACTGCCAAAAGAAATCTATTAATGTACCAATAGTTCCGGGAATTATGCCTATATATAATATTAAACAGCTATCAAGATTTGCTAATAATTGTGGATCAGAGATTCCTAGGTGGCTTAGAATGAGATTAGAAGATTATGATGACGATTTAGATTCACTAAGAAGTTTTGGTGTTGATGTAATTTCTGAATTATGCGAGACCCTTGTTCAATATGGAGTACCAGGTATTCATTTTTATACTTTAAATAAATCAAAAATAATTACAAGAATAATTGATAACCTTCAATCTTAATGAATCACCATGCTATCTTTAGCATATAATGCATCTTCAACAAAAAGATAATCATTTTCTTTTCCGTTGTTCCATAACGCCATCATTACCACCCATCTTACTTCGTCAATAGTAATAATATTTTGATTCAAAGCCATAGCACGATCTACTATAATTTCTCTCTCAGCAGGAGTTAAGATTTTTGCTTGTTCTAAAAAAAGAATGAAACCAAGCCCATCCGACGATATTTTTTTATATTCTTTTTCAGTAAAAATTCTAAGGTTTTCATTATTAAATGTTCCTTTTGCTAAAGGAGTTTTGTCTGACATCACTTTTAATTGTGAAAACCAGTCAAAAGCATCCTCTATATCCTCATTGTCGAAACCTGCAGCTTCGAGCTCCATAGAAACGTTATTGTAGTCGATATAATTCTTAGAACTAAGATAGTTCTCAAACATATATATTAATAATTCAAACATAAAGTTCCTCGCATACATTGTTAAAAAAAGTATATAGCTATTAGTTAGCCTATTAAAAAAAAGAAATAGCCATTCGAGGCAGTATAATTAGATATTTTTGATGAATTGGTTTTAGTAATCACTTGTAATTAATTTATCAGCTTAATAACAATTAATCAACATTAAATAATGACGATTTTAAAAATACTTACTTACCCTGATGCTCGACTATACAAAATAGCTAAAGCAGTTGATTTGATAAATAATAAACATCGGGAATTAATTAAAAATATGGCTGAAACAATGTATGAATCTTCAGGAATAGGCTTAGCTGCAACGCAAGTTAATTTTCATGAAAGAATTATCCTCATTGATATTTCAGAAGAAAAAAACAACCTTATTGTTTTGATTAACCCTAATATTATGGAAAGTGAAGGGAGACAGGAACAGCAAGAAGGATGCCTATCTGTACCTAAATTTTTCGAAAAAGTTGAAAGATATGAAAAAATAAAAGTAAAAGCTTTGGACCAAGAAGGAAATCCTTTTGAATTAGTAGCTGACGGATTATTGTCAGTGTGCATCCAACATGAAATAGACCATTTAGATGGAAAAGTTTTTGTTGATTACTTATCTCCACTTAAAAGGAATAGAATAAAAACTAAATTATTAAAGGCACAAAAGGGAAGATAAATTAGTGATTATAATTGATGAATAAAAAACTTAAAATTATTTTCGCTGGAACTCCACAATTCGCCGTACCTACGTTTGAAAAAATTTATAATGCATCTTTCGAAATTGTTTGTGTTTTAACTCAGCCGGATAGAAAAGCTGGAAGAGGGATGAAATTAATGCCCAGCCAAGTTAAGAACGTAGCAAATAAATTAAATTTACCAATATTACAACCTACCTCACTTAAAGATCGCAAAGTATTTAATACATTAAAGGATTTAAAAGCAGATATTTTAGTTGTGGTAGCGTATGGGATGATCATACCTGAGGAAATATTAGACTTATTTGGTATAGGCTGTTTTAACGTTCATGCTTCCTTGCTCCCAAAATGGAGAGGGGCTGCACCCATTCATAGAGCTATTGAAAATGGCGACAGTAAAATAGGCGTTACTATTATGAAAGTAGTTGAAAAGCTAGATGCTGGACCTATGATAAGCAAAAGCAGTATGAATTTATCTGCTCAACATACCACAGGTGATATGACTGATCGTCTTGCTATAGTTGGTGGAGAACTTATGTTAGCAGTACTAGAGGACATAGCTTTAGAAAATAATATAACTTTCACTAGCCAAGTTGAGTCTGAAGCATCATATGCAAATAAAATAAATAAAAATGAAGCAAAATTAGATCTTACCGATAATCCTGAAAAATTAATTAGAAAGATAAAGGCATTTAATCCTTACCCTGGAATAGTCTATACATTTAGAGAAAAATTATTAAAGATATGGAATGCTGCTCAAATCAATATTACTAAAAATAATAAATTAAAAGCAGGAAATATGAGCGTAATTGATCAAAAATTGATTCTTATATTAAAAGACGGTGCTATAGAGTTAATTGAAGTTCAGCTAGAGGGAGCAAAAAAAATTAACGCGCAAGATTTTATTGAAAGATATAAAATAAAAAATGGAGAAATATTAAATTGATGCATGAATCTCAAAGATACGCAGCTATTATTATTGATAAAATATTAGGAGGCAGTAACTTAGACATCGCTTTCGAAAATGTTTTTAAAAATCCTAAAGGTTTTGAACAACAATCTCAAACAAAAGCTATAACATATGGTGCCCTCAGGTATATGGGTCAGTCAAAATATTTAATTAATCATCTCGTTAAAAATAAAATAGAAAATAGATTAGTAGAATCACTTATTCACGTTGCCTTATTTCAGCTGTCGCATCAATCGCATAGTGATTTCACTATTGTTAATCAAGCTGTCAAAGCAGCAAAAAAAATTGATTTTAGAAAAAGTAATTTTGTTAATGCTGTCCTAAGAAATTTTCTAAGAAATAAGGATAGTCTTACAAAAAGATTTATAGAACAAGAAGAAACAAAATTTAATTATCCTAATTGGTGGATAAATAAAGTTAAAGAACAGTATAAAAAAGATTGGACTGATATTTTAAATATTGGTAATGATCATCCACCAATGACAGTAAGAATTAATAAAAGAAAAATTGATGTAGCTAGCTACAAAAAAATATTAAATGATAGTGGGATTAACTTTTCCCCCCTTACAAATGAAGGACTAATTCTTAAAGACGCTATGAATGTTAGAGAAATACCAGGATTTACAGAGGGTTTTTTTTCTGTTCAAGATTATGGTGCGCAATTAGCTGCAAATCTTTTAGATATAGAAGACGGCCATTTTGTTTTAGATGCTTGCGCTGCCCCCGGAGGTAAAACAACAAGTATTCTTGAAAATTACAATGTGAATTTAACTGCTTTAGAAAAAAGTATTTTGCGCACAACTAAAATTAAAGAAAATTTGGATAGATTAGAATTAAAAGCACAAGTTATAGCGAAGCCTCTAGACAATAAAAATGCATGGTGGGATAAGATACCATTTGATCGTATTTTACTTGATGTACCATGTTCCGCATCAGGTATAGTGAGGCGACATGTGGATATAAAGTGGCTTAGAAGGGCAAACGATTTTGAAAAATTTGCAAAAAATCAATTAGATATGTTGAACAATGCTTGGCCATTATTAAAACCTCAAGGTAAACTCTTGTATGTGACTTGCTCAATTTTTAAAGAGGAAAACGATGAAGTTATATCAAGCTTCTGTGAAGGAAAGCCAAATATAATTAGGGGAGAGTTGAACTTTCCAAAAAATATTTATCACATAAAAAATCAATTGGTACCTTCAAAAAATCATGATGGACTATATTATGAAATTCTTGAAAAAAGATAGTATATCAATCATATCGCTTATATTAATAATTTCTTTTTCGATGCATGCAATGGCATCAAAAAAAACTATTCTTGTGAATAATTTATCAGTAGCACAAATTAACAAAGATTTGCTCATTGATTTTGATCAAGAACTTTACCTCACTACTAATATTATTGATGGTTTGAAAAATGGTATACCTCTTGTGTTTGATATAAACTTTTCCTTAATCAAAGATAATCCCTATTGGTTTGACGACAAGATTTTAGTTAAAAAAAGTCAATATAAAATTAAATATAGAAATTTACTTGAGAAATATGAAGTGATTAATATAAATGGGGAAAAAGCTTTTTTTGAAGAGCTTCAGGATGGATTGGATTACGTAAAGAAAATTGAAAGATGGAATGTTGGGAGTTTAGACGGGAAAAATAAGAACTTATTGGTAAGTTTAAAAATAAAATTAAATAAAAAACATCTACCAAAACCGATGCAAATTAATATAAAAGATCAGGCATGGGATTTTCAATCAGAAGAAATTAGAAAGTATATTGAGGTGAACAATTGAGATATCTTATCCCAATAATTTCATTAATAGGCATTACACTTCTAATACTGTTAGCAAAATCATTAGGAAATACAACTCTAATATCTACCGAAACATTTAGGTTGCTTTTTATATTTAATATTATTTTCATTGCTGCTCTAGTCTTATTAATTGGCATTCAGATTTTTAGACTATTAAACAGTATAAAAAAACAGATTGTAGGTAGCAAATTAACCCTTAGACTTGTGATTTCATTCGCTCTCATGGTAATAATACCAGTTTCAATTGTTTATTTAGTCTCAGTAAATTTCTTAACAAAATCAATCAACTCATGGTTTGACGTAAAGGTTGAATCTGCACTAGAAGGTGGCTTAAGTTTAGGACAGAAAACCTTGAATATTCTGATGAGAGATGTGGAATTAAAAAGTAGAAGTATGTCCTACACCATTGGAAATACTCCAATTGATCAAAGAAGTAATGTTTTGAGGG
Source organism: uncultured Methylobacillus sp. (assembly GCA_964526705.1). Taxonomy (GTDB): domain Bacteria; phylum Pseudomonadota; class Gammaproteobacteria; order Burkholderiales; family Methylophilaceae; genus BACL14. The sequence continues at coordinate 70,557 of CAZGLD010000005.1, read as the reverse complement.
ATATGCGAGAGAAATTCAATATTGAAGAAGTTATTATCTATGATAAACAATTAAATATATTGGCACTATCAAGTGCAAATGATGCACAAATTCCAGTTATACCAAAATATGAAGATGTTGAAAGGTCTGCGAATGATTTTTATGGAGTTATTGAGGATGTAAATGACAAGATTATCTTAAGGGCATATATGCCTATTATTTCAAACAATGATATGTCGTTGAATAATATTTTTCTAGAGATAAAACAGCCTATACCAAGTGAGATTGCTAACCTTGCCATTTCTGTTGAATCTGTTTATGAGGATTATCAAAGATTAGCTTATAGCAGAAAATCGTTAAATATTATTTATACCCTAACATTAACTTTGGTTTTACTTTTAGCAATTTTATCTGCAGTAGCTATTTCCTTTGTTATTAGCAGAAGATTTTCCCAGCCCTTATCACAATTGGCAGATGCAACTCGCGAGATATCAAAGGGTAATTACAACAAAACAATTCCAGAGCAAGGTGAGAAAGACGAGCTAGGTCTGTTAGTAAAATCGTTTAATAGTATGACCAAACAACTTGATTCTGCCACAAAAAATGCTGAAAAAAATCAGTTTAGGCTTGAGCTATCTAGAATGTTTTTAGATACAATTCTCAATAACTTAACTTCAGGGGTAATTGTAATTGACGAGCTGACTAGAATAAAGCTGCATAACCCGGCAGGATTAAAGACTCTTCAGGTTGGTAGGCGTGTTGTCAAGAATAAGATTTTAGGTGAAGTTCTTAGTAAAAATCGTATATATAAACCTATAGTAGATTATATTTTTTTATATGTTAATAAAAAGATAATAAGCAAAGGGATTAGCCAAGAATTTAAAATCGTTAGTAATGAGAAGGAGAGGATAATTAGAGTTCAGATAAATTCTATAAAACAAGATGGAGATATAAATTATATATTGTTGATCGATGATATTACTGAGGTAACCGAGGGTCAAAGGCATCAGGCTTGGTCTGAAGTTGCGCGAAGACTTGCACATGAAATTAAAAATCCACTCACTCCAATTCAGTTATCGGCTGAAAGGGTTGAACATAAACTTAAGAATAAATTGAATGAAGAGGATAAGGATATTTTATCTAAGGCAACACATACTATAGTAAACCAAGTTAATGCCTTAAAAATTATGGTAAATGAATTTTCAGATTATGCTAGGCCAGCAAAAATTGAAAAAAAAATCATAAACATTGATTTATTAATTCGTAATGTAAGAGATTTATATGAGGCTGTTGCTATCGAAATAAAATATGAAAGCCCCTCAAAAATACTAATTGTTCAAGGCGATGAAAATAAATTAAGACAAGTAATAATCAATTTAATTGAAAATGCAAAAGATGCTATGGTTAACGTAAAAGATCCTTGTATTATATTAAGACTTAAAGATAATAAAAATAAATTATGCTTGGAGGTAGAAGATAATGGAGCAGGGATACCTCAGGAAATTTTAGCTAACATATTTGAACCATATGTAACATCGAAATCGCATGGTACCGGTCTAGGTTTAGCTATTGTGCTAAAGATAATTGATGAACACGATGGCTCTATTACATTAAAGAATAATAAGAAGGTTGGAACCACAGTACTCGTAAAATTACCATTAGCTGAAAATGAAAAAAACTAAGATATTAATTGTAGATGATGAGGTAGATATAAGACAATCGTTGAAAGAAATATTAGCGGACGAAGGATATAAAGTTTACATTGCAAAAAATGCTGATGAGGCTAAAAAAATTCAAAAAGATGAAAATTTAGATCTAGTTCTACTTGATATATGGATGCCAGATTGCGATGGTATTTCTTTGTTAAGAGATTGGAAAAAAGGTAATGAGTTAAAATGCCCAGTGGTAATGATGTCAGGACACGGTACTATTGATACAGCTATAGAGGCAACAAAAATTGGCGCCTTAGATTTCCTCGAGAAACCGATATCACTTCAGAAATTATTAAAAACAGTTAGCAATAGTCTAAAATCTCCATTAAATACTACTAAATTAAATAGAGAATTTATAGAGTCAAATGAACATGCGTGCGTAAAAATATTACGAGATCAACTAAAGTCTATAAAACAAGAAAATTTAATTTGCATAGAAGGCCTTCAAGGAAATTTTTTAAATATTATTTTAGAATCTCTTTTTGAAAATGATTTTTTCAAATTAGATGCAGGTACTGAACTTGATATTTCATTGTTAAAAAAAGTACAGGCAAAGGGTAAAAATAATTTATTAATATTGCAGTATGAGAGACTATCAAATTACAGCAAAGAGGAGCTAAGTGGATTAATTGATTTATTTAGTAATAATAAGATAAAAGTTATCATTGTTGATAAAAGAGTAAATATATTTAGATCATTACTATCTGAAAATAAAACATTCAATAAAAATTTTATAGCTTTACCAATAGCAAAAAATACAGATCTAATTCCAGAATATGCAAAAGCTTTTTTGGATTTTTACATATCCCAAAATTTAAATACAGGATATAAATACTTTGATATATCTGCTTTAAATATTTTAAGACTCAACTCTTATTTTTTAAATATTGACTACTTAGATCAATGTGTTGCTTCCCTCCTTAGCCAAACCTCAGGAGAGTTAATAGATAGTGAGGATGTAAATCAATTCTTACAGAGAGAAGACAAAAAAAAACAAGGAAGCGAAAAAAGTTTAAATAATGATAATCTTTATAATAAAACTTTAAGAGATGCGAGGGTGGAGTTTGAGAAAGATTATTTCAATTTTCATATCATAAAAGGTACTGGGACTAACGAGCTTGCAAAAATATCTGGTATTGAAAGAACACATTTATATAGAAAATTAAAACAGCTCGGATTGAAAAAAAAATAATTATTTAAATTCAGTTATGACAGGGGTATGATCTGATGGTCTTTCAAGCTTTCTTGGTTCTTCATCAATATAAGAAGTGAACAAATTTTTTCTAAGGGATTCACTTGAAAGTATGTGATCGATTCTCATTCCTAAATTTCTTCTATAACCTGCCATTCTATAGTCCCACCATGAATATAATTGATCATCTGGATTTAAACTCCTAAAACTATCAATAAAACCATTACTTAGTATTTTTTTAAAATAATCTCTTTCTTTTGGCGACACTAAAATTTTACCGATCCAATCATCTGGATTATGACAATCCTTATCATCAGGGGCAATATTGAAATCTCCTGTTAGGATCACATGGCTGTTGTTACTTAATAAATTTTTGGACCATTTATAAAAAGAATCTAACCATTCAATTTTATACTGAAATTTATCTGAATCTAATGATTGACCATTAGGAATATAAGCACTGACTATCTGAACTAAACCAAATTTCTCTGATGGATAATGGCCACTTATGATTCTTTTTTGCAAATCATTAAAATTTGGTAAATCATTACTCACATTTTCTAAATGCTTATTACTAATAAGCGCAACACCGTTGTAAGTTTTTTGCCCGTTATGATAAGACTTATAGCCTATGGATGAGAATGCATCATGTTGAAAATTTTCGTTGGTTTGTTTGGTTTCCTGTAAGCACAGAATGTCTGGTTTATTGGATTTAATCCAATCTATAACGTGCTCTAATCTAACATTGAGGGAATTAACATTCCAGGTAACAACCTTCATTAAGACTTTAACCCTGAATGATTTAACAGAGCATCAATTTTTGGTCTCCTACCTCTAAATGCTATAAAAGATTGAAGCGCTGATCTAGAGCCTCCTTTGGCTAAAACTTCATTACGAAATTTACTCCCGATAGCTCTCGAAAAAACACCCTTTTCCTCAAATAAGCTGTAAACATCTGCCGATAATACTTCAGCCCATTTATAACTATAATATCCAGCAGCATAGCCACCAGCAAAAATATGTGAAAAGCTATGCGGGAATCTATTCCATTTTGGAGGCCTTACCACCGCGACATCATTTCTAACCTCTTCAAGTAAATCTAGAAATTTTTTATCTTTGGGGTTATAAGAGCTATGAAGCAATATATCAAATAATGCAAATTCAACCTGCCTTAGAGTTTGCATTCCTGATTGAAAGTTTTTTGCTGCGGTCATTTTATTGAAAAGACTTTTGGGCATAGTTTTCTTCGTATCAACATGCTCAGTCATATCTTTTATGACTGACCACTCCCAACAAAAATTTTCCATAAATTGACTAGGTAATTCTACGGCATCCCATTCAACATTTTTAATTCCAGAAACGCTATAGTTATCTATTTCAGTAAGAAGGTGATGGAGGCCATGACCAAATTCATGAAAAAGAGTTATAACCTCATCATGGGTAAAATAAGCTGGCTTACCTCTTGAAGGGCCAGAAAAGTTACATGTAAGAAATGCTATGGGAGTTGACGTAATATCATCAAACTTAAACCTAGCCCTAGCATCATCCATCCAGGCCCCCCCTCTTTTATTCTTACGCGCATACAAATCAAGGTAGAAATGGCCTATGGATTGATTATTATCATCATAAATTTCATAAAACTCAACGTCTTTGTGCCATACACTAGTATTTGCGTTACGAATATTAACCCCATAAATTTTATTGACTAATTTGAATAATCCATTTAATACCTTAGGCTTGGGAAAGTAGTTTTTGATTTCAAGATCAGAAAAATTAAACTTTCTTTCTTTAATTATTTCTGAAAGGTAAGCAATGTCCCAGGCTTCGATGTTATCAATGTCATAATGCTTTGCAATTTCATTTAGTTCTTTCATATCTTTCTTAGCATATGGCTTTGATTTTTTTGCTAATTTATTAAGGAATTTAACCACTTCATTGCTTGAATTAGCCATTTTTGTAGCAAGTGACATTTCTGCAAAATTTTCATAAGATAGGAGAGTAGCTAATTTCTGTTTAAGCAATAAAATTTCGTTAATACAAGGACCATTGTCTAATTTTTTGCTAGATAATTCTGAGGCTTTTGTGGCATATGCTCGGTACATATCTTCTCTAAGCTTTCTATTTTTTGCATATTGCATAAGAGGAATGTAGCTTGGAAAATCGAGTGTAAAAAGCCATCCCTTTTTATTATTTTCTTTAGCAAGTTTCTGAGCAGAATCCAACACATCTTTTGGTATTCCTTCAACTATTTTTTTTGATTCAATATGAAGGGAAAAGTCATTTATTGAATCAAGTATATTTTCTTCAAATTGAGAGCTCAGTTTAGCTAATTTAGATTTTATTAATTTAAATGAATCACGTTTACTTTTGGGCAACCCAACGCCACCTAACTCAAAGCCTTTCAATTCATCGTTAACTATTTTTTTTTGAATTGGATTTAACTGGCTATAGTTTTCTTTTTTTTTCAAATATTGGAACCCTTGAAATATTTTTAGATTTTGGGTTAATTCTGAATAATAATTAGTAATTTTAGCTACGTTCTTATTGTATTCTTTTCGTAGTGTTTCAGAATTCATTACTGAATTAAGATGTGAGATTTGCGACCATACACGGCTAAGTTTCTCATCTATTTTTTCAAGCGGTTCCACAAAATTTTCCCAGTTAGCATGCGAGCTATTTTTTTCAATATCCCTAATGGCTAAATTATTTGATTGTATTATCTTATCTATAGCTACACTAATATGTTTTTCTTTTATTTTTGAAAAATCGGGAAGATTATTTGTATCTAACAGGGGGTTATTAATTGTTATTCTCCAAAGGGTAATTAATTTATTATTTTTGATTAATTGTATTAATTAAAGTTTCTATTTTTTCTGAATCATTCAACTTTAAAACTTTTTTTGAAAATGATTTAAGTTTAATTGCATCTGACTCTAATATTTGTTTTTTGACACTCAATATGCTTGACGGATGCATAGAGAAGTTTGTTAATCCCATTCCAATAAAAAGTTTCGTAAGCTTTGGATCTCCTGCCATTTCTCCACATACAGCAACATCTTTATTAAATTTTTTGGCAGCGTCAATAGTATTGGATATTAATTTTAAAATAGCTGGATGAATAGAATTGTAAAGATGCGATACACTGTCATCCGTTCTGTCAATTGCAAGCGTATATTGAATAAGATCATTAGTGCCAATTGATAAAAAATCTAATTCAGCAGCAAACGCCTCTGCATTAATAGCTACTGCAGGAATTTCTATCATACCCCCAACAAGAATTTCATTATCAAATTTTATTTTTTCAATTACTAAAGATTCTTTTGCTCTCTTTATTAAAAGCTTTACTTGTTTTAATTCGCCTAATGATGAAAGCATTGGTATTAATATTCTAATTTTTCCATGGGCTGATGATCTTAAAATAGCTCTTAGTTGCGTTATGAATAAATGAGGTTGGGACAAGCATAATCTAATTGCTCTCAAACCTAGTGCAGGATTAGTAGCCTGAGTTTTATCAGCTGCAGTTGTTTTATCGGCACCAGAATCTAATGTCCTAATAACTACAGTCTTACCTTTCATAGATTTAGCGATTGACTTATAAGTGTTATATTGCTCTTCTTCGTCAGGTAATTTTTCACGATTCATAAAAAGAAATTCAGTACGAAATAACCCTATCCCTGATGCTTTACTCTCTAAAACTGATTTAACATCGCTTAAGTCCTCAATATTAGCCATTAAAGAAATCTCTTGTTTGTCGATCGTGGTGCTTGGTATATTAATAATTTTTTTTAATTTTTTATTTTCAGTTTCCCATTGATTTTTTTTATATTCATATACTAATAAAATTTTATCGCTAGGGTTTACAATTACTATCCCACTATCTCCATCGACAATAATAGTGTCATTATTTTTGATTAATTTCCTAGCATTTTTAACTGCTACTATTGAAGGAATATTTAAACCTCTTGCAAGAATAGCTGTATGTGAGTTGGTCCCTCCATGCTCAGTTATAAAAGCTGCGTAACTATTTTTCTTGAATTGCAGTGCATCTGCTGGAGATATATCATGAGCTATTAAAATATTTAATTGATTTTCTGTCTGAATTATTTGCTTCTTGTGACCCAGTAGCGCTTTTATAATTCTTTCAGCTACCTGAGTTACATCTAATTTTCTTTCCTTGATGTAAGTATCATCAATATCATCAAATCTTGATACTAGAGTATCAAGTTGACTTTTTATTGCCCATTCAGCATTACATTGTTCTTTTTTGATAATTTGCTGTGGATTCAATGAAAAGTTTTCATCTTCAAGCATCATTAAATGTACATCAATGAAAGACTCAAAATTATTTGATGCCTTCTTTTGCAACTCTTTTTTTATATTTATTAGATCATCTTTAACAGTATGAATTGCTTGAGATAGCCTGCTAATTTCTTCATCAACGGAATCTTTGCTAATTTTATAATGCTGAACCTCCATTATTACGTTTGTTACTAAGTGAGCTTTTCCAATTGCTATTCCTGATGCAACTGCAATTCCATGAATGTTAAAAGTGCTCATTCCGCTTCTCCAAAACGACTCGTAAACATTTTTTTTATTTGTTTAGTTGCTTCTTTTTCATCAATACCGTCGACTTGAATAATGATTTTAGATTGATAACCTAAGGCAAGCATTAAAATATCCATCATATTTTTTGCACTAATTTTTTCTTTACCCTTTATTATTAATATATTTGAGGAAAATTTGCCACAGAGTTCAGCAAGTTTACTGGATGGTCTAGCATGTAATCCAAGTTTATTAATTATTTTTATTTCTGTTTTAATCATCGTTAGTTACATTAAAAATATTTTGTTTCCCATACTTTAAACAAATCTTAGTAAGGTCATTTAGAGATAAGTTTCTGCTTGTTAATGCTTGCATAAGCATGGGTAGGTTTATTCCTGTGATTACCTCATACTTATTTAAATATATAATTTTTTTTAAAATATTTGTTGGCGTTGCTCCATACATATCTGACATTATTAATACCCCCTCTCCATTATCAAGATCTATTAATTTTTCTTGGATTATTTTTTTACAGGAGCTAATATCGTTATTAGAATTTATAGAAATGCAGACTATATTGTCAGGCTCTTTTCCCAAGATTTGTTTGGAACTTTGGAGCAGGGCTAGCCCTATATCTCCATGCGTTACTAATAATATCCCGACCATATATTTCTAATCCCCTTTTTTATGTTTGAGTGATTCTTTTTGCCGCTGGTCTAGAGCTTTTTCTTTATATTTTATGACTTGTTTATCTAGTTTATTTATGAGCATTTCGATTGCGTGATACATGTCATTATCGCTTGCTTCAGCATGAATATTATGTTTTGGTAGGTGTATTGTTGATTCTGCAGTGTGTAATTTTTTTTCAACAGTTAATGTAAATTTTACGTCAATTACATTATTAAAATGATTAATAATTTTTTTAAATTTATTATGAATATGCTCCTCAATTGCTGGAGTAATATTGATGTGATGGCATGTAATATTAAGTTTCATTGAATATTATCCTTAAAAATTAAATCTTTCTTTGGCTCGAGGGAAGTATTTTCAAAATCTCCCTATATTTAGCAATGGTTCTTCTAGCTATATTAATACCTTGCTTCCGAAGTATCAAAACAATTTTTTCATCTGAATATGGCTTTTTATGATCTTCATTATCAATAATATACTTTATCTTCGTAAGTACAGCTTTTGAAGACAATGCATCTTCTTCTGTTTTATTAATCTTTCCACTGAAAAAAAATTTTAGCTCATATAATCCATGTGGTGTTTTTATAAATTTATTACTAGAGACTCTTGAAATTGTCGACTCATGAAGCTCAAGTTTTGTAGCAATATCTTTGAGTGACAAAGGTTTAATATTCGATTCACCATAATCTAGAAAATCTTTTTGTCGTTTCATTATTTCTCGTGAAACTCTTAGGAGAGTAATAGAGCGTTGATTTAAATTTTTTATAAGCCATTTAGCTTCTTGAAATTTTTCTTTCAAATTTGCATAATTTTCATCTTTTTTATCACTTATTAACGTTTCACAATCATCTCTCAATTTAATTTTATTAAATTCATCTTCTTTTAAATATACTTCCCAATTGCCATTCTCTAAATGTATGCTGACATCATTTTTTATATATTCATTTGGAGCTATTTTTTTAAATATTTGTCCTGGTTTAGGGTTAAGTTGTTTTATTAAACTTATTGCTTCATTCAATTCTTCTTTAGAGCAATTTATTAATCTTCTCAATTCGTCATAATTCTTATTTGCTAATAAATTTAAATTTTCCCCAACAATTTTTTTTGCAAGACAAGAATGATCTGTTTCTTTAATAATATTTAGTTGAAGCAATAAACATTCAGATAGATTTCTAGCACCTATACCAGGAAGTGATGACTGCTGAATAAGCTTTAATAATTTTTCAAGTTCATCAATGCTTGTTGGTGGGGAAGAAGGTATATTTTCAGTAATTTCATGAATTGATTCTGATAAGTAACCATCATCATTTATAGCATCTATTAAAAAAGAAAAAATAAGCTGATCGCGCTCTGAAAACGAAAATATGCCTATATTTTCAATTAAATAATCTTTTAAACTTTGATTTTGGGATTGGTTTTCAAAAATATCATAATAGTTTTCTTCATTATTTTGTATGGACGAGAATGAGTTTTTACTTTCATATGTATTTTCTCTCTCTAAAAAAATATTATCATTAATGTACTCATCAATTAATTGATCAAGCTCTGATTGCGATGCTTGTAGAAATTTTAAGGATTGCTGAAGTAAGGGGGTAAGCTTAAGAGATTGTGAAAGTTTTAAATTGAAGCTAAGTTTCATTTATAAAACAAAATTTTTGCCAAGATAAATATCTTTTACACTTTGATTGGAAGCTATTTCGTGAGGAGCTCCTGAAGCAAAAATTTCCCCTTGGTTAACAATATATGCTCTATCGCATATACCTAAGGTTTCCCGTACATTATGGTCTGTTATTAAGATACCAATATCTAGCGATGCTAGGTGCGTAATAATTTTTTGTATATCTAGCACTGCAATTGGATCAATGCCAGCAAAAGGCTCATCTAATAGAATAAATTTTGGGTCTGTTGCAAGACATCTTGCAATTTCAACTCTTCTTCTCTCGCCACCCGAAAGGCTAATAGCTGGGCTATCTTTAATATGCTCAATATTTAACTCTTTTAGAAGGGAATTTAATTTTTCTTTTCGCTCCTCCTCCGAAATATCTCTTAATTCAAGTATTGAAAAGATATTTTCACTTACCGACAATTTTCTAAAAATAGATGGTTCTTGGGGCAAATAGGATATGCCTAGTTTCGATCTATTATGAATAGGCATTCTAGATAGATTTTTATTATCAATCGATATTGAACCATGATCGGCAGATAAAAGACCAACAATCATATAAAAAGAAGTAGTTTTACCTGCTCCATTTGGACCAAGCAAACCAATAACCTCGCCACTCTTAACATTAAGTGAGATATCTTTAACTACAATATTTTTTTTATATTGTTTCCTTATATTTTGAATGGTTAATTCAGACATTTAAATTAGTTACTTTTTTTGGGATTTATTATGGCCTTAGTACGACCTTTCTTAACAGGTGTACCATCATTATTTTTTAATTTTGAATCATTTGACATTGCTTGTGCAATTTCTGCATTCGCATCATAAACAATATAATCACCCATAACAATATCATCACCCCTTTTAACTACAGCATCTTTATAAATATGAACTTTATCCATGTGACCATCGTAATCGATCCTTTGACCTATCCCTTCAATATATTCATCTAGACCTTCTCTTTTTTGCTTAAAGGTTGTTGGATTCCCAATGGAAGTACTATGTTGGAATCCTTGATTATCTTCCCTTACAATCAATTCATCAGCTTTAATTATCAGAGTTCCTTGTGTTAAAATTACATCTCCTTGGTAAGTACTTATATTCTTAGTGTCATCTACTGTCATCGTATCAGACTCAATCTCAATTGGTTTCTCTCTATCAGCTTTTTCAGCAATAGAGATTGTTGTAAAAAAAATAAAAAATAATAAAGTAAAAAAATGCTTTGAAATTTTCATCATGGAGACCTACTCTTGAACATTCTCATAGTGAACCTTAACATTACTTAATAATTTTATCGTATTTTCTTTTCTATCATACTTCATACCAATACCATCAATTTCAATATTAGGTTCCTGTATTATCTTTACTGATTTTTTTGAGAATACTATATCCTCCGAAGGAATAATATTTAGTTGGTTTGTATATAATGTCATTTGTTTTTTTGATTCATTTGGAAGGCGGGTAAGCATTACATTTTCTTTCACTAAAATTTCATCTCCCATATTTATAATTTCACCTAAATCACCTGATATATTTGATACTGGCTTATTATTTTCATATTTAACAAAATTCGGCTTAAGCAGAAATGTTTTTTCAGCAAATTTATAGTTTTTCATTTCCTTTCCACTGATAGTATATTTAATAGTACCAGCTTGATTCATATGTTTGGATGCAAAATTACTCAAGTAAAAGTCTGCAGCACTGTTAAAGCTCTTTTCTTTATCTAATAACTCTTTTTTAACCTCATGATTAAGCCAAAAAGATATTAGAGCAATAAAAATTATAAATATTAATGCAAATATAGACGAAAGTTTATTATCCATTGATTAAATTATTTTATGCTTTAAAAGTATATGGAGATTTAATATTCCAATTAAATTATTCTTGTCATCTATCACAATAAAACCATTAACCTTTGAACTTTCCATTACATTAACTGCATCAATAGCAAGTTGATTCTGGTTTAAGGTAATTGGATTTTTAGACATGCATTCAAATATTGGAGTCGTAATATTTTTTTGATTTAGTAAAGACCTTCTTAGATCTCCATCAGTAAAAATTCCTACTGGAAAATTTTTTTCGTCTATTATTGCTGTAAACCCTACCTTTTTTTCTGAGATTTCTTTAATAGCATCGCCAAGAGATGATTTGTGGTTAATCTTTGGCACATCATCTAATGTAAGCATAATATCTCTTATTCTTACTAAGTTATTTTTCCCTAGATTTCCCCCTGGGTGAGAATTTTTGAAATCCTCTTTAGAAAATCCTTTTTCCTCTAAAACACAAACTGCAAGAGCATCGCCAAGAGCGAGTGCAACAGTTGAGCTTGCAGTGGGGGCGAGCCCAAGGGGGCAAGCTTCTTTGCTGACAATAATATTTAAATTGATATCACTTTGCAGCGCTAAATCTGAATTTTCAGCATTAGTTACAGATATAATGCTTGCACCTATTCTTTTAATACTCGGTAAAATAGAAATAAGCTCTTCACTCTTTCCAGAGTTGGAAAAAAATATTACAACGTCTTCTTTAGTTATCATACCCAGGTCACCATGGCTAGCCTCACCCGGATGCATAAAAAATGCAGGAGTTCCTGTGCTTGAAAGTGTTGAGGCTATTTTCCTAGCAATATGCCCAGATTTACCCATGCCACTGAGAACTATCCTACCTTTACAGCCAATAACAGCATTAACAGCTAAAACAAAATTATTATTAATACTATTTAAAGTATTGTAAATCTCATCAGCTTCGATTTTTAAAACTCTTTTTGCGTTATCAATGATGCTGTGTTGATTATTTGTCATTATTTAATTTTATATTAAAAAGATAGTATAAAAGGGTTTAATAGTAGAATAAAGTTATTACTTTTATTCTTACTTAAAACATATGCTTGAATCTGTTGAATTAACTATTATTTTATTACTTGTTTGCTCAGTTTTATTTTTGACGGTGTTTAAATATTTCAAGCTGTCGGCAACTATTGCATATTTTGCAGTTGGTATTCTTTTAGGCCCAAGTGGAGTAGGAATTTTATATGATAGTGATTCTATTCGGCATTTCGTAGAATTTGGTATTGTATTTTTAATGTTCTCAATAGGTTTAGAGTTTAGTCTTCCAAAGCTAAACTCAATGAGAGGAATATTATTTGGGCTAGGTGGAGCCCAAGTTTTTATAACCTTAGCTACAACTTTTTTTGTATCCAGGTTGTTTGGATTAGATTTAGCTATGGCATTTGTTATTGGAAGTGCTTTAACAATGTCATCAACTGCAATTGTCTCTAAGCTTTTAATTGAACGAATAGATTTAAATAGCAGACATGGCAGATTGTCTATTGGTATTTTGTTATTCCAGGATATTGCAGTTATTCCTATCTTAATTCTATTACCTGCATTAAGCGCGCCTGCAATAGATATAAACACGCTATTTATCCCCATAATTTTAAAGATAATAGTTTTATTGAGTATTTTATTTTGGCTAGGCAAACCTATTATAAATTTTTGGTTTGGTTTAGTAGCTCAGCAAAAATCAAGAGAACTTTTCGTCTTAAATGTATTAATGGTAACCATGTTTTTTTCATACTTAACTCATCTTGCAGGTCTTTCTTATGCGTTAGGGGCTTTTTTAGCAGGCATGTTGATTTCTGAAACTCGTTACCGGTATCAAGTTGAATCGGATATTGCCTCATTTAGGGATATTTTATTAGGGCTCTTTTTTATAAGCGTTGGTATGATGCTTAACCTTAGTATTTTTGTAGAATATTTGTGGATTATTCTTACTATTTTTCTAGGATACAGCTTATTTAAAGCAACCTTAATTACTTTTTTAACCAGACTCTTTAAATATGAATTAGGGGTAGGAATAAGAACAGGAATTATTTTAGGGCAGGCTGGAGAGTTTAGTTTTGTTATTTTAGCTTTAGCTAAAGAGCAGAATATTATCGGGGGAGATATCCTCCAAATTATACTTTCAGTATGTTTACTGTCTATGATTTGCGCACCTTTCTTGATACCTTACAACGGAAGAATAGCTAGATTCTTATCCAAAAGCTATATTAAAAATAGCCAAAAAAATATTGATAAGATTGACGATATTGGTCATAACTTAAGCGAACATGTTATTTTGTGTGGTTATGGGCGGAGTGGTCAGTTTTTAGGAAGATTTCTAAAAGAGGAACATATTCCTTTTATAGCTATTGATATGGATCTTAATAGAGTAAATGATGCGTCTAATGCAGGTGAGCTTGTTATGTATGGTGATGCAAGCAGAAGAGTTGTCCTGAATGCGGCAGGCATAAGAAATTGCAAAGCAGTAATAATAACTTATGCAGATGACCGAGCTTCATCAAAAGTTTTGACTGTGATTAGAGAAACTTATGCTGATTTACCAATAATTGTAAGAACTGCAGATGAATCATCTATTGCATTACTGCAAAAAGAGGGCGCTACTGAAGTTGTGCCTGAGGTTTTAGAGGGTAGTCTTATGTTGGGCTCTCATGCTCTTATGGTTTTGGGAGTTCCTTTAGCTAGAATAGTAAAGAAGATAAGGTCATTTAGGTCTGAACGTTACTCAATGTTTAGAGGATACTTCAAAGGATCAACGGATATTTCAGATGATTTTAGTGGTCAGGAACAATTAGAATTACATTCAATCGAAGTTAAGCGCAACCCACTTTTATTAGGAAGTAAATTAGAAAATATTCGTTTTGAAGATTTTAATATTCAAATTCAATACCTAAGACGTCCAAATATGCTGGAAAACATAGACCCAAGATTGGATATCATTTTAAATGATGGTGACATACTTGTTATTCTTGGGCTTCAACAAAATATTAATCATTTTGAGAAGTATATTGCTTCTGGAAAAATAATTACATGAAAAATGGAAAAGTTGTAGTTGTGGGTGGAGGAGTAGTAGGCTGTATATCGGCAATTGAAATTAAAAAAAAAGGATTTGATGTGGTTGTAATTGATCAATCGTCTATTGGGTCCGGATCATCTTGGGCGGCTGGTGGGATATTATTTCCGTTGATGCCGTGGAATTATTCAAAAAAAGTATACGAATTATGCAATCCATCAACTATTTATTACCAGGAATTGGCCAAAGAATTGTATGAAGAAACGGGGATAGATTCCCAATTTAAAGAGTCTGGGCTGGCTATTGTGAACCCATTTAATATAGATGCAATACAAGATTGGTGCACACAAAATAATATTGAATCATCTATAGATACCAGCAGAAGTAAAAAAAAAATTACTCTAAAAAAAATATGTCAAATTAGACCCCCTCGGCTAATGAAAGCTCTAAAAAGATATATGAAAACTATTGGCATAGAAATTTTCGAAAATAAAAAGATTATTAGTTTTGATGAAAATAAAGGTGAGATTAAGAGTTGTACTACCTCAGAAGGAAGAGTTTTTGAGTCTCAAGCTTTTCTTTTGAGTTCTGGTGCTTGGACCTCAAAAATATTAAAAGAATATAAAAGTAAAGTGTTCCCAATAAAAGGACAAATGATCCAGTACCCTAAAACTGAATTAAAGCTCGAAAATATAATGTATGAGGACGGATTCTATTTAATTCCGAGGGAAGATGGAGTTTTAATAGGCGGAAGTACTCTAGAAAAAGTTGGGTTTAACTCGCAAGATAATATAGAAAATATTAATGCCTTAAAGAGAAAAGCTGAAAGTATAATACCTGAATTAAAATCAGTAGAAATTGCGAAATCATGGCATGGCTTTCGACCAGGTACTGCCGATAATATTCCAATTATTCAACAGCATAAAAATTATAAAAATTTATTTTTAAATTTTGGTCATCATAGATATGGAATAGTAATGGCACCTCAATCGGCAAAAATCATAACGAGTATAATTGACTGCTAAATATGAAATCAGCAAAGATAAATATTTGGTTAATTGTAGATGGTAAAAGAGGACATGAAAAACAATCTGAACATTTAGTAAAGGAATTACAAAAGTATATTGATATTGAAATTGTTAGAATTAAGGCTATGTTTTTAGAGCCTATAGTAACTAAATTATTCACCATACTTATCCCTTCTTCTATATCTCATTGGTTTAAACAAGACCTTCAAAGGGGAAAGCCGGATTTGATAATAGGTGCAGGTCATGCAACGCATTTACATATGATTTTTGCTAAAATTTTAAATGGTGGTAAGACGGTAATAATAATGAAGCCAAGCTTTCCTTGCTCATGGTTTGATTTGAGTCTAATTCCAAGGCATGACGGTGTACCGGAAAAAAAAGGTATTTTTCTTACTAATGGAACAATTAATAACATAGAAAATGAAAAAAAACATGTGAATAATAGAGGGTTAATTGTTCTTGGTGGGCATTCTAAGCATTTCAAATGGGATAATAAGTTTGTTATAAATCAAATTTATAAAATTATTGATCAACATCCTAAAATTAAATTTAAGATAGCAACTTCAAGAAGAACCCCAAAAGATTTTATTGATGATTTAAGCGATGATTTTAAAAAAAATACTCCTGTTTTTAAATATGAAAAAGTAAATAAGAGCTGGTTTTCGGAAGAAGTTAAATTTTCTAAACACGCATGGGTAACTAAAGATTCAATTTCAATGATTTATGAACTAATAGTAGCAGGATCTGAGGTTAATCTCATTAATCTTGAGAAGCAAAGCGATTCAAAAATTTCAATTGAAATTTCAAGACTTATAAATACCGGTTATATTCGTTCTTATGGAGACAAGAGAAAAAAGATAAATAATACACCATTAAATAATGAAGCAAAAAGATGTGCCAGTTTCATATTCAAAAAATGGCTGAAGAGATGAAATGAATAGAAAATTAACCGTTGTTCAGGTGCTTCCCAGTTTAATATCCGGTGGTGTAGAGAAAGGGACATTAGAAGTCGCTAAATACATTGCTAGCAAAGGTCATAAATCTATTGTGATTTCTGGCGGGGGCAGGCTCGTTGAGCAATTGGAATATGATGGCAGTGAACATATTAAATGGGATATTGGGAAAAAATCACTAATTACTTTTTTTTATGTTTTTAAGCTAATCAGGCTTATCAAAAGAAATAGAATCGACATTATTCATGCTCGTTCTAGACTTCCTGCTTGGATTATATTTTTGGCATTAAAATTTATAAATAAGCATAAAAGACCCCATTTTATAACTACAGTACATGGATTTAATTCTGTCTCTTTTTATAGCTCTATTATGACAAAAGGTGAAAAGGTTATTGCAGTATCTAAAGTTATAGAAAAATTTATAATAAAACACTACAAAATAAATTCCTCAAAAATTATTTTAAATTATAGGGGTGTTGATTCTAACGAATTTAATTTGAATGACTTAGTAAATGAGGAATGGATAAATTCTTGGAAAAAAGAATTTCCACTTTTAAATAATAAAATTATTCTGAGTTTACCATCACGAATTACAAGAAGAAAAGGGCACGAAGATTTTATAAATTTAATATTACGACTTAAGCAAAATAATTTAAATATTCATGGATTAATTATTGGTGACCCAAAGTCACCATCAGATCAATACCTTCATTCATTAAAGGAGCAGATTAATAACAGTGGTTTAAATAAAAATATTACTTTTACAGGATATAGAAAGGATATAAAAAATATTATGGCTTTATCAGATATTGTATATTCACTATCTCGAGAACCTGAATCTTTTGGGAGGACTGTAATAGAGTCAATTAAATTAAAAACTCCATTTATTGGCTATGATCATGGAGGGGTGGGGGAGCAATTAAAAATGATATTTCCTCATGGACTAGTAGAGTTTGGTAATCAAGAGCATCTTTATAAAAATACAATAAAAATATTAAGCAAAAAACCTAAAATTGAGAGTACTAATTTATTTGAATTAAATGATATGTTAAAAAATACTCTTAAAATCTATGAAGAAGTAGTATTTTGAAAGATCATTTACTGTAATATTTTCTTAAGCTGTTTAATGATAATTTTTTCTGAAAAGTATGTTTCATAGAGAATTCTTGCGTAATTGTGGCTCTTTTGTAGAGAAGTCTTATTTTTGACGATCGTTAATACTGCGTTATATAAAGCCTTTGGATTTTCTGGCTCAATAAAGATCACCCCATTATTTTCACCTAATAAGTTTTTAGGGTATGCATCAGATTTCCTTGTGATTATGGTTTTCCCACAAGCTAAAGACTGAAATACTTTATTGGGAATTACATTTCCAGCTTTATTTGATTTACCAAATATTCCTAAAAGTAAGTCAGCTTGATTAATTCTAGAGGCTAGCTTTGAATACTCAATATCTTTTTCAAAAATTATGTTTGCAAAATTTTGTGCAAGTTTTTTACATTTATCAAGATCCGGACCACTTCCTAATAATACCCAGCGGATATTCTTATAAATAGAACAAAGCTTAGCAGCCTTAATTATTGTTTGAGTGCTTTGTAAGCTTATAAAGCTTCCATAAAATAAAATTTCAAAGTTTTTATCAGCGATTTTTTTTGAAAGAGAAGGTTTAAAAAGTCTTTCTTCTGCACCAACAAATAAGATAAAAATCTTTCTTTTATTAACACCTAATTTATTTACAAATAAATTAGCATGCAAATTCGTATCTGCAAGAACAATATCTGCTTTACTAAATAAAAATGCCTCTTTAGCATTTAATTTCCTTTCTTCCTTTTTACTTACCGATATTTTTTTTTCATTAACCACCTTATCCCAGGCACTTATAAGAGGATCAATAATTAATTTTATATCTTTTTTCGAACACCATTTACTTGCGCTTAAGATATCTCTTTGTCGAAAACAAGGAACCCATACAATATCTGGTTTTGTAATATTTTTTAGAAGTGCTTCTTCATAGCCAAATTTACTTATCAATGGTCGAAAATCTATGACATCGTAATTTAGTTTTTTTAAATGTTGTCGTATTATCCTATTTCTTGAATAGTTAGGATCAAATCTTCCCCACCAAAGAATAGTTTTTTTAATCATACAATCTCATGAATAATTTTTAAGACATGATTTGCCGAAATATCATTCATTCGAGAATTCTCAGCTTTTATAGCAATAATATTTTTACCGAATGGCTTACTTTTATTTGGGTCTGTAGGACCAAATATCATTATCATCGGGGTTTTTGTAGTAGCAACAAGATGAGATGCGCCAGTATCATTACCTATAATAATCTTAGCCATTTTGAAAATTCTAGGCAAAGTCTTTAACTCTGTTTTATTACAAAGGTTAACTATAGTCTTATCTTTAGATGAAATAGCATTACATTCACTAGTATCATCAGGACCACCAATAAGAATAATTTTGAGATCTAAATATTTTCTCAAAAATTTTGATAATTTAATAAAATTATCTGCACCCCATCTTTTTGATTTTCCATTGATATTGCTCCCACAAATAAAAACTGCATAATTTTCTTTAGCTAATTTATTATTTTTCAAAATAGACAATGCTAATTTATTTTCCTCTTTTGTAATGTATAGCTTTGGACATATATTGTTTGACTCTATTCCTATCGTATTAATTGTTCTTTGTAATAAGTGAAGAGGTCGCTCTATATTTTTTACTATTTTGGGAAAAATAGAATAGGGGAAGACCGAGTGGTTACCTAAAATAAATTTTGGTGCTTGCCAAATTACTTTTAAAATTGTTAAGTATATTCTCGTTCTATCATTTGTTTGTAAATCTATTATCAGATCATATTTTTCATATTTAATTTTTTTAATCCACTCATATAAATGCTTTAAAAAACCAATTTCTTGTGACTTTTTTGTACCCCAAATCTTATCAAACCTTGGATCATCGTTAAATAAGCTTTTCCATTGCGGAAGAGTATTGAGGTGAATTTTACTGTTAGGGAAAGCCTCATAAATATCTTGCATTGCACCTGTCGATAAAATAACGTCACCCATTCCACCCCATTTTATAATTAAAATTTTCTTTATTATTTTATTTTTAAGGTTTATGGATTCAAATTCTTTTGGACCATAAATATAAGTGGAATCATAAAATTTTTTAATTTTTATATTAGGCACCATTAGCGAATATGTCTTCGTTTGCTGAGTGCTAAGACAACCCCAACAACAAACCAATTTGTTGCATTCATCCAATTATGTTGAAAGCTAAAATGACTCATAAGAGGCCAAAAACAAAGATATATTAAACCTAATAATAAACTTAACTTAACCCAATTTTTTTGTGAATAAACTTCAAATATAATTTTTTTAACAATATTAAAAATTATTAAGAAATAAAGGCATAAACCAACTAAGCCAGTTTCAGCTAGCAACGATAATGGATGATTATGAGCATGCAAAATCTTTATTTCCCATAAATTAATTCCATATAAGAAATATAAATCCGTAAGTTGGTGGAGCCCTCCTCCCAGCCAAGGAGCATAAAGCCAAGTCTGGTAAGCAGTTCTGTAAACTAGTCCATAATCAGATTCCATAAAATTTGATAATTTTTCAAAAGTACTATGAAAGGCTCTTTCCATTGTGTGCGGGTAAATTTCACCAATAATAAGAGCTAAAACAACTAACAAAGATAAAAAGACTGTTATAAGGGATATTTTTTTAACAATATTTTTGCCAAAACCTAATAAAATTATTGGAACAGCAGAAGTATATAAAATAAGAGACATCCTTTCCCCGGTGATAAATACCGAAACAAAACCAATTACTAATAAACTTAAAGCAAATAAATATTTTGAATAATTATGATTTAATCTTTTAAAAATAAATATTGAGATCAAACCAAGATATATATACTTGGTTATAAAAATTCCAATTACAGGATTGTCTCTTAGAGGGCCGGTGAGCCTAATACCTTTAGTTGGATAGCCAAATATATCGGCCCCCGACAAATATTGAAACCAAACATCAAAAATTATAAACGCCAGCAGTATGCTTAAAGAAATTAAAAACTTTTTGATTGCCTCATCAGAGTTGAATAGCCAAAAACAAACAGCTGCAGCAAAAATTGGCCATCTAATAAAAGTTATAGCGTAAAAAAATGTATCAGATGGATTTATACTTACTGCAACATTAATTATGGATAAATAAAGCACAAAAAAAAGAGCACATTTGATCCATGTTTCTTGCAACCAATTCCAATTTGATTCTTTATATGACTTAAATAGAAACATTAAACCAAGAAGTAAAACTGTTAAATCCGCAAGGCCTCGAAAGAAAAATAATAAGAAAGGAAGGGCATATGGGATATATTTTTCTGTTGTTTTTAGAGCTTGCATGAATATTAGAGGCCACCATGATTTCGTTAGCATATAATAAACCATTACATAAAAATAATCGTATATATTGATGCAAAAAATATTATTTCATACGTTCACTTTTCTCTTATCAAAATTGAGTTTAAGCTCTATTCATAGCATTGGAAAAATTTTTGGGAGGTTATATTTTTCTTTAAGTAAAAAAAATTTAAATTTATTGAAAGAAAATTTGATTAATTCCGGTATTTTTCCTGAGAGTGATATTGATTTTTCTGTGCAGCAGACCATAGAAGAATTAGGTAAGGGAATATTAGAAACATTTTTTATATGGGGGTTAAATCAAAAAGCCGCATTGAAACTAATTCATAAAGTCTATGGAAAAAATGCAATTGAAAAAGCTGAAAAATCGCGCAAAGGTATAATATTTTTAGCACCACACCTAGGTTGTTTTGAAATAAACTCAATTTTTTATGGTGAAAATAAACCTATTACTGTTATGTATAGAAAAGCTAGGAAACTGTGGATGAGTGACCTTATGATCAAGGGGAGAAAAAAAGGATATGTCGAGCTAGCGCCTGCAGACACAAGTGGTTTAAAAAAAGTTTTAATTGCTTTAAAAAAAGGTCAGGCTGTTGGTATACTTCCGGATCAAGTTGCTGATAAGGGAAATGGAGAATACGTTAATTTTTTTGGAAAGCCAGCATACACTATGCTTCTAGCAAATAAATTGATAGAAAAGACTGAGGCTCAAATTTTTATGGCTTATGGAGAAAGATTAAAGGATGGAAAAGGTTTTAATATTCATATTGAGGAGATTAATAGAAGAAATATAAAAACCCCTCTTGACTTAAATAAGCAGGTGGAGAGATTTATTAAAAAAAATCCAACTCAGTATTACTGGAGTTATGACAGATACAAGACAGTAATAAGCAAATGACCAAGGCAAATGATATTGAAAAAATTCTTTTTATAACATTATCAAATATCGGTGACGTAATTTTAACTATTCCAACCTTGCTAAGGTTAAGTAAAAAATATAAAAATGCTAAATTTGATATTGTTGGTGATGAGCGATCAAAAATATTATTTAAACACTGCCCCCTAGTAAATAACTTTTTTGTAAAAGATAAATCTAAAGGATTTATTGGTGTTTTAAGGTTAATTAATAAATTAAGATTTTCTCGTTATGATGTGGCCATTGATCTTAGGTCTGACGGTTTGTTATATCTTATTCGAGCAGATAGAAAACTTTATAAAATAAAAAATAATGCTATTCATAGCTCAGAGAAACATTACCTTGCTCTAAAAGAACCTCTCGTAAAAGCACTAAATCCAAAAATATGGCTTAGCCAAGAAGAGAGAAAAAACGCTGAAAATCTGCTTCCTAATAAATATAAAAGTATCCTAGTTTTTGGTTTAGGGGCAAATTCACAGCATAAGGTTTGGCCAACTCATTTTTATGCAGAACTCGCAAATAGGCTTGGCAATCGATTCGATTTATTAGTGCTTGTTGGCGACTCTAAAGATAACAAACTACTACCGTCTTTTATCCAAAATTATAAAAGACCTTTATTAAATTTATCAGGGAAAGTAGATTTATTAACAACCGCTGCAATACTTGAGAAAGCAGAATTATTCATTGGGAATGATTCAGGCTTAGGACATATAGCAAGTGCAGTAAAAACTAAAACATTTACTATATTTGGGCCTGGCGAACCAAAAAGATACCGACCATGTGGCGACAATGCATATTGGTATCAAAACAAACAAAAGAAAATAGAAGAGATTAAGCCTCTAACAATTTACAAAGCGATAGAAAGTAAATTTGATTTTCGTAAGAAATAAATCAGCTCACTTTGCCCATTCACCTGATTTTCCGCCGGATTTTTTAATCAGACATATTTTTTTAATTTCCATACCCTTATCGATACCCTTACACATGTCATAAATAGTTAAAAGTGCAATTGATAAAGCTGTGAGGGCCTCCATTTCAACTCCAGTTAACCCATTACATTTTGCAATAACATAACATTCAATTTCACATTTTGATTCTAATAATTTGAAATCTATGTCTATAGAGTTCATTGATATATTATGGCAAAGCGGAATAAGTTCTGAAGTTTTTTTCCCAGCTTGAATTCCAGCAATTTTTGCTACTGTGAGAACATCACCTTTTTTATTTATATCCTCCAGTATACTTTGCATAATTTTTTTACTTATTAGAATAGAGCCTTGAGCTTCAGCTATGCGATGAGATTCTTCTTTAGATGATATATCTACCATTTTTGCGTTACCTTTTTTATCAACATGTGTCAGCATTTTAAATAAAGCCCTATAATTAAGTTTCACTTATCAGTATATTAAGCTATAAAAAAAATATGAAAAAGATTTTATTAGTATTACTTATTTTTTATTCTTATGGGTTCACAAACCAACTTCCAGACTTAGGAAGTACTTCAGATAATATAATAAATAAATTTCAAGAAAAAAAAATTCGACATGAGCTTTTATCTCAGGTTTATGCAAGTCCATCTGTAATAAAAGATCCTGAAGTTATTGACTATATCAATCGTCTAGGTGAAAAATTAGTAAGAGTAAATCCCGAACTGAATATTGAGGATATAACTTTTTTTACTGTAAAAGATCCTACAATAAATGCTTTTGCAATGTTGGGTGGAATAATTGGAATTCATACTGGTTTATTGTATGCAGCTAATTCTGAGTCTGAACTTGCAAGTGTTCTGGCTCATGAAATTGCACATATTTCACAAAAGCACCTCCCAAGAATAATCGAAGCTCAAAGTAAGGACACTTTTAAAACTTCTTTAGCAATGGTTTTTGCACTTTTGGTGGCGCGATCTAATGCCCAACTTGCTAATGCAGCAATGCAAACCGCTGTTGCTTCAGCTGTACAAAATACACTAGATTTTACAAGAGAGCACGAAAAAGAAGCTGATCGCGAAGGTCTTTTGATGCTAAATAAAGCTGGCTTTGATGAAAGAGCTGCTATTAGCTTTTTTAAAACTTTAGATAAAGCAAATCAGTTTACTGTGGGAGCGGCTCCATCTTTCTTGAGAACACACCCTGTTACTTTAGATCGTATCAGCGATATTGAAAATAGATTAAAAGAGTTTCCATATAAGCAAGTATCAGAAGACCCAACTTTCAATTTAATACAGGCAAAATTAAAAGCTTATTCTGGTGAACCAACTAATAATATAAGTATATTTGAGAACAACCTTACAGATAAAGGATATTTAAGCGATAGCTCTATGAATTTTGCTTTATCTTATGCGTATTTAAGAAATAACCAAATAGCAAAATCTAGAGATTATTTTAATAAAGTTTTGTATTTAAAAAATATCAGCCCACTGATCACAGAACTAGGTGCAAAAATATTGGTAAAAGAAAGAAAACTTGAGCAAGCAGAAAATTTATATAAAGAAAGCCTTCTTTATTTTCCAAATTATAAAGCCTACATTTATGGGTTAACTGACATTTATATTAATATGAATGATTTGAATAAAGCCATCAATTTTGTTAAGCAAAAACTTTTAGTCTACCCACGTGATTATAATTTATACATGTTTCTGGCAAAAATATACGCGAAAAAAAATGCTCGTTACCTTGAGCACAAAAACTTGAGTGAATATTTTTATTTTAGATTTGATTTAAAAGAATCAGCTAACCAGGCAAGTTTAGCTATAAATGCCTCGGATGCAGACTTTTATAACAAAAGTAGCGCAGAACAAAGATTAAAAGAAATACAGTCTGAGATTTATTTGTATGACAGTATTAAATAAGTAAAACTTATCATACACATTTTAATAATAAATTATACATATTACTATTACTTCCATATAATCATGCTTCTTTCAATTAAATAAAAGGAATTATGATGTCTTCATTGATAAATACAGAAGTAAAGCCGTTTTCTGCAACCGCTTTTCATAACGGAAAAGAAGTTACAGTTACCGAAGGAGATCTCAAAGGAAAATGGTCTGCAATTGTATTTTACCCTGCTGATTTTACATTTGTTTGTCCTACAGAGCTGGGAGATATTGCTGATCACTATGAAGAATTACAAAAAATGGGTGTAGAGGTTTACACAGTTTCAACAGATACACATTTCACACACAAAGCTTGGCATGATGCATCAGATACAATTAAAAAAATTACGTTTCCCATGATTGGCGACCCTACTGGAACTATAACTAGGAATTTTGATGTAATGATAGAAGAGGAAGGCTTAGCACTAAGAGGTTCTTTTATTGTAAACCCTGAAGGTATTATTAAAACTGCAGAAATTAATGATTTGGGCATTGGTCGCTCTGCAGCCGATTTAGTTAGAAAAATACAAGCGGCACAACATATTGCTGCAAATCCAAATCAGGCTTGCCCTGCTTCTTGGACTCCAGGTGAAGAAGCTCTTACTCCATCGTTAGATCTGGTTGGAAAAATTTAATAAAGAGATAATTATAGGGCCAGTTTCTTGGCCCTTTAATAATTTAACAAGGAAAAAAAGATGGCGCTTGAATTAAAAATAAAAGAGCAACTAAGTCAGTATTTATTAAAGCTAGAGTATCCAGTTGCAATTGATGCATACACTAATAATGACTCTGCTTCAATTTCAATGATGGAATTATTGAATGAACTTGCTGCAATGTCAGATAAAATTATCTTAAATACACATTCGAATTCCAGCGAAAGAACTCCATCATTTAAGGTTAATAAACCTGACTCAAACACTGGAATCCAGTTTGCGGGTATCCCATTAGGGCATGAATTTACCTCATTAGTCTTGGCTTTATTACAAGTAGGTGGTTACCCTGTTAAATTATCTGATGAAATCATTGATCAAATTAAAGGCATTAAAGGAAATTTTATTTTTGAGACGTTTATTTCCTTAACTTGCCATAATTGTCCTGACGTTGTTCAAGCGCTTAATGTGATGTCTTTAATAAACCCAGGTATAAGTCATTGCATGATCGATGGAGCCCTATTTCAAGATGAGGTAAATGATAGAAAAATTATGTCAGTACCCACAATATTCTTAAATGGAAAAGAATTTGGGCAAGGACGTATAGAGCTTGAAGAAATTATTAGTAAAATTGACCATAAGGCTAAAGATAGAGCTTCACAAGATATATCAAAAAAAGAACCTTTTGATATGCTCATCGTTGGCGGCGGACCTGCAGGAGCCTCTGCAGCAGTTTATGCCGCACGGAAGGGAATTAAAACAGGGATAGTTGCAGAGCGATTTGGCGGCCAAGTAATGGATACGTTGGGTATTGAGAATTTTATATCAGTAAAGGCAACCGAGGGGCCTAGATTAGTTGCGGCTTTAGAAGAGCATGTTAAAGAATATGACGTTGATATTATTAATTTACAAAAGGCAAAAAGTCTGTCAAAAAATGGTGGACCTAACTATGAGTTAGAGCTTGAGGATGGGGGTAAACTTGAGAGTAAAGCTATTATAGTTGCTACAGGTGCAAGATGGAAGGAGCTAGGTGTTAAAGGAGAGCTAAAATTTAAAGGAAAAGGAGTGGCTTATTGCCCTCATTGTGATGGACCGTTATTCAAAGGAAAAAACGTTGCTGTTGTTGGTGGTGGTAATTCTGGTGTTGAGGCTGCTATTGATTTAGCAGGTATTGTTGGCCATGTCACAGTCCTAGAGTTTGCACCTGAATTAAAAGCTGATCAGGTATTAGTGAATAGATTAAAAAGTTTGAATAATGTAGATATCCAATTAAATGTTCAAACAAGTGAGATCGTGGGATCAGAAAAAGTAAGTCATATGCAGTTTATCGACAGAGATACAAAAGAAGAAAAAAGATTGGACGTCGAAGGGGTATTTATACAGATAGGTTTAGTTCCCAATACCGATTGGGTCAAAGATAGTCTTTCTTTGAGTAAATATGGAGAGATAGAAATAAATAGCCATGGTGAAACCTCCTTACCCGGTGTGTTTGCGGCAGGTGATGTAACGACCGTGCCCTATAAACAAATAATAATTGCTATGGGTGAAGGTTCGAAAGCAGCCCTAGGGGCATTTGATTATTTAATAAGGAATTAAAAATGAATGAATTAAACAAAAATATAGAAGATCTTTGTGGATCAGATAAGCAATGTCAAGAAAGATGGTTGGATGTTCAAACAGACTGCGTCTAATTAAAAAAGTAATTGTTTAAGGAGGGGAATAGTTATTGGCCTTTTGGTTTTTAAAGACCAATCCCCTAAGGCATCAATTGTCGCTATCAGGTATGACAGTTCTCTATTTAGATTTGCCATGCAATAGGCAACGACTTTATCATCGAGTGAAGCACCTATACCTTCTGCATACTTAATTAAAGCTATTTTTTTTTCATTATCCGTAAGTGGTTTCAGTTGGTATACAAGCTGCCAATTTAATCGACTTGCAAGGTCGTCTCTTAGGCCCATATTATTAGGTGAGTTTGATCCAGTTACAACTAACTTAGTATTCGTTTTTTTTGATTCATTAAACAGATTAAATAATTTTATTTGTTGCGTCTCATTTATTTTTTCAACATCTTCTATGACATTTATTTTATGGTTTTTTAAAGCGGTTGCTAAGTGTGATTTTCCGCTTCCATCTTCACCCCAAATATATATAAAAAAAAGATTAGTTGAGGATAGTAGTTTTTTTATAGAGTTTATACATTCTGCATTTTTACCAACAACAAAATTATCTAGTGTTTTTTGGGGACTTGGATGAATATTAAGTAAAAGTTGTTCCATTATTGAATGTATAAAATAATAATTCGATAGTAATATCAGTTAAAATTATATTATACGTAAAGTAGCCAATTAAAATATGAGGAAATAATTTTTGTCTAAAGAATCTAACAATAAAAAAACCATTTCCTATAAAGATGCTGGAGTTAATATAGATGCTGGCGATAAATTAATTGATAAAATTAAGCCATATGCAAAGAAAACATCGCGTAAAGAGGCTATTGGCGGACTCGGTGGATTTGGTTCATTGTTCGAAATTCCAGAAAAATACAACAAACCAGTATTAGTTTCTGGTACCGATGGGGTTGGCACAAAACTTAAGCTTGCATTCGATTTAAACAATCATGAAACCATAGGGCAAGACTTAGTTGCTATGTGTGTCAATGATATTTTAGTTCAAGGAGCTGAACCTCTTTTCTTCTTGGATTACTATGCTTGCGGTAAGTTAGACGTTGATTCAGCTTCTCGAATAATTAAAGGAATAGCAGACGGCTGTCTACTTGCAAATTGTTCCTTAGTTGGCGGAGAAACAGCTGAAATGCCTGGGATGTATCCTGATGGCGAATATGATCTGGCAGGTTTTTGTGTTGGCGCAGTGGAAAAGCATAAAATTATCGATGGTTCCAGAGTCAAAGAAGGCAATATTATTCTTGGACTTGCATCCTCGGGTGCACATTCAAATGGTTATTCATTAATACGAAAAATTCTTAATAATACCAAAGTTGATTTACAAAGTGATTTTCACGGAAAAAAATTTGCTGACGTACTCATGGCACCAACAAAAATTTATGTAAAACCAATACTTGCATTGATTAATAAAATCGACATTAATGCAATGGCCCATATTACTGGAGGAGGAATATTAGAAAATATCCCCAGAATACTCCCTGAGCATTTGTCTGCTGTTGTTAATAAAAAATCATGGAAGTTACCTCAATTATTTCAATGGATTAAGGAAGAAGCAAATTTAGACAATGAAGAACTCTTTAAAACATTTAATTGTGGCCTTGGTATGGTAGTAATTATAAATGAGACAGATATAAAAGAGGCAATTAATGTCTTGGAAAGTTTTGGGGAAGAGGTTCATATCATTGGTAAAATTGAGCAGTTAGAAACGAATGACCATCAAGTTAAAATTATTTAGTATTTTATTTGCAAGCTTAATCACATTAAGTATTAATGCTTTAGCTGATGATTTCCCAAAACAATTTACTGTGCAATATGATCTATTGCAGTCTGCTGCAAAGGTTGGAGAAATTAAGGTCGATTACAAACAAGAAAAAAATAATTATCTTTTAAATGTAGAAATCAAAGGTCAGGGCATATTAAGTCTGATGGGTAATAGAAATCTTGTTAGCCAAGGAAAAATAAAAAATCAGTTTTTCCTCCCAAGTAAATTTGAGCATAGAAATAAAAAGCGTCCAAAAAAAAATATAGAAGCTACATTTGTTTATGATAACAATTTAATAATATCAAACTATAAAGGTAGAAAAATTGAAAAAGAGTTAATAAGCGGAACTCTTGATCTAGCCATATATTTATTCCAGTTTAATTTAATCGAGTCAAAAAAAGAAGTTTATCGTTTTGAAGTTTTTCAAGGTAAAAAAGTTAGAACTTATGAGTACAAAAAAATAAAGGATGATTTTATAGACCTTAATAAAAAAATTGTTGGTACTGAATTATATGAAGGTAAAATTATTGGCCGCGAAAAATCGAACCATCAAGTATGGATTTCAAAAAATAATTATCGTATACCTGTTAAGCTCACCATACCTACTGATATTGGATTAATCATTAATCAAGTATTAGTGAGCACTAATTTACCTCTTTAATGTTTTAAATTAACGCATCCGGAAGCAAAGCAAATGAACAAATTAATAATAAAATCCTGCATAGAAATTTTGGAGGAAAGCTTCTCAAGGAATTTACCTGCAGATGTACAGTTAAGTTATTTTTTTAAGAAGAACCGACAATTAGGAAGTCACGATAGATCAGATATTGCGGAGTTATTTTACGGAGTGATTAGAAATAAAAAATTACTTGAAACTATTGTAGAAAATGCTAATTTGAACAAGATGATCTTGATTTATCTATTAGTTGTTCAGGGCAAAAGTATTAAAGAGCTAAGTTTATTTATTGATGAGTATGAAACTGAATGGCTCAGAGAAAAGAAAAAAAATAAAATACATATTGATTCATGGCCAGTGAAGCTTAGCCTCCCTGATTGGATTTGGAAGAGATTAGTTACTTCTTATGGGGAGGAGGAGTCTATTAAATTAGGCTCAGCATTACTATCTCCAGCACCATTAAATATTCGAGTTAATACTATAAATAATATTTCTGTTAAGGAGGTTATTGAACAGCTAACGTTTTCTTTTAACTTTGAAAAAACAAAAATTTTTGAAACGCCTCTATCAAAGCTAGGAATTAGTTTACCAAGAGGAACCGCAATTCAAAAACATAAATTATTTTTGGATGGATCTATTGAAGTTCAAGAGGAGGGAAGCCAACTCCTTACTTATTTACTGGATGCAAAAAGAGGACATATGGTTGCTGATTTTTGTGCCGGTGCCGGTGGAAAAACGCTTGGTATATCAGCAATGATGAAAAATACTGGACGAATATATGCTTTTGATGTTTCTGAAAAGCGTTTAGCAAATTTAAAGCAAAGGCTAAAGAGATCTGGGGCGTCTAATATTGCTATGCAAAAAATTAATAATGAAAATGACTTAAAGATAAAGAGATTAAGAAATAAATTTGATCGTGTTCTAGTGGACGCACCATGTACGGGTTTAGGAACTTTAAGAAGGAATCCAGATTTAAAATGGAGACAAAATGAAAATGCTTTGAGTGAGCTAGTGGTTAAGCAAGCAGCAATTTTGTCAGCAGCAGCCAAGTTATGCAAGAAAGGAGCGTATTTAGTTTACGCAACCTGTAGCATACTAGAAGATGAAAACGAAAAAATCGTAGATTCATTTTTAGCGGATAATAAAAATTTTATAATTCTTCCTCAACATAAAGTTATGAAAAAACATGGGGTAGATATAGGAAATGGAGATTATTTAAAATTAACAACACATCGTCATAAAACGGATAGTTTTTTTGGTGCACTGATGGAGAGGATAGCCTAATGAATAATATTAATAGAAATATTTTTATTGCAGCATTACTGGGAATTTTACTTGGTTTTATTTTAAAGTTTTTTCCAGTGTGGGTTTTATATGCGCCTATTCTTGAATTATGTGACTTAATTGGTCAATTATTTATCAAGTCACTTAAAATGATATTAGTACCGCTTGTATTTTTTTCAATTATTGTAGGAGTTTCAAACTTAGGCAGTAGTAAAAAATCAAGTAGCGTTTGGAAATATACGCTTACATATTTTTTTAGCACCATGGCAATAGCAATTTTTGTGGCACTTCTAGTAATGAATTTTATTAATCCAGGCGTAGGCATGATTATTGAATCATGGCCATCAACTCCAGCAGTTATTTCTAAGACAATGTCTATGAATGATTTTTTAAAGCAATTTATATTGAGTTTATTTTCAAACCCGTTTCATTCTTTATCATCAAGCAATATATTACCCATTATAATTTTTTCTATTTTAATAGGTGCTAGCCTTAATAGCTTGGGGCAAAAAAGCCTTGCTGCTAAAAAAGTGTTTGAAAGTCTCTATGAAGTAATGTTGAGAATAGTACACTGGATTATGATGTTTGCACCGCTTGGAATTTTAGCCTTACTAGCAACCATGATTGAGGGGCAGTCCGCAGAGCTTTTTTCTCAGCTAAGTATTTTTGTATTTACAGTGATAGCCATTATTTTAATTCATGGACTCATTGTTATACCATCATTATTGTTCTTTTTTACTAAGATTACCCCTATTGAATTATGGAGGAGTGGTAAACCTGCTTTTATTAGTGCATTTGCAACAAGCTCAAGTGCTGCAACTCTGCCGCTAACCTTAAGTGTTGCTAATGATAATTTTAAAGTACCCAAAAGCGTATCAAATTTTGTCCTTCCTCTTGGCGCAACTATAAACATGGATGGAACTGCACTCTATGAGGCAGCTGCAGCCCTTTTTATTGCCAATCTTGTTGGTATGGATTTGGCATTATCACAACAGTTAATATTATTTTTTATAGCTATGGTTGCTTCCATTGGCGCACCCGGAATTCCAAGTGCTGGAATGGTAACTATGGCTATGGTGTTACAAGTACTAGGCCTTCCTTTGGAAGCACTGGCGCTATTATTACCAATGGATAGACTATTAGATACCTTTAGAACAACGATAAATGTAGAGGGAGATTTGGTTGGTGCACTTATTGTACAAAAGGTATCTAAGTTATGATTTTATTTCTTATCAATAAAGCGAACTGAAAGTGAATAAGCTGCAGGAATAACAATAAGGGTAAGTAAAGTGGAAGATATCATCCCTCCAATAACAGCAATGGCAAGTGGCCCGTTTGATTCAGACCCAGCACCATATCCTAAAGCAGCCGGCAGCAAAGCTAATATCAAGGTAAGAGATGTCATTAGAACTGGTCGAAGGCGAATTGGACAAGCCTCTAAAAGAGCTTGATCTGTTGATTTCCCTGCAGCTTTAAATTGATTTGTCATATCTACCAGTAGTATGGAGTTTTTTGCAACAAGTCCTATTAAAAGAACCATCCCTATCATTGAGTAAATGTTTAGGCTATTTCCAGTAATCCACAATAAAAATATACCACCAACTACTGCTAATGGCTGAGCTAACATAACTATTAAGGGCTGAAAAAATGAATTAAATAGACTGGCAAGAACCATATAAAGCAAAACAGTCGCAAGAATAAATACAAAAATAATATTATTCATAGTCTTTGCAAACTCTTTAGCTTGCCCCTCTAGTTGAATAGAATATTCTCCTGGAAGTATATTTTTGCTCGCTTTTTTAACTAACTTTACTGCTTCACCAAGAGACAATGTTGGATTCGAAAAAAAACTAGATGAATATTGTAAATCTTTGCGACCAATAACTGCTGGACCTAATTCTTGATTAAATGAAGCTATCGTATCTAAGCGAACTAAATCTCCTGACTTGCTTCTCAAGTAAATTTTATTAAGATCATTCAACTGCTCAAATGATCCCTCCTTCGCCTTCAGTCTAATATCATACCTTTGACCATCTCCAGGTTCATCATTAAATCTTGCTACATCCAACCCATTACTAAGCACAGAAATTGATTCAGCAATCTGAGAAGCAGTAATTCCAAAACCAGATGCCCTTTCTCTATCTATATTTAAAATCATTTGCGGTAGATTCAGTTGTAAATTAAGATCAATGCTTCCCAATCCCTCATTCTCTGATAGCTTTATTAATAGTTCGTCACTTAAAGCAGCAACCTTATCGATACTTGGTCCAGTGATTGAAAATTGTAATTTTTCTGAACGCCTTCCACCAGCAAACGAAACCCCCGAAGCAAATGCTTTTACGCCAGATAGTTTATTAAAATCCAATCGCATTTTAGCCATAATTTCAGACTGCGATAGTAAGCGATTGTCTTTATCTTTAAGCCTTACACTTATAAAACCGCTATTAACCTGACCTCTACTCCCCAATCCAATCGATGAGAAAACACTGGCGGTGTATTCTTTGTATTGATTAATAATTCCTTCAACTTCTAATAGTTTATTGTAGGTATATTCAATATTAGAACCAAGCGGAGTCTTAAATCTAACTGTAAATCGACTTTCATCTTGCTCAGGTACTAATGTCTTTTCAACCTTTGAAAAAAGAAAACTGCTAGCAAGCACTATAATAAGACTAGATATCAAAACTTTTAATCTATGTCCTAATGTCCAAGCTAATATTTTCTTATAAGCTCTATCTAGTTTTTCAAAAAAATTGTTTAAACCTTTAAGCCAATGAATTTCTTTCTCTTTCATTGCTAAAAACTTTGAACACAACATTGGAGTCAATGTAAGTGAAATTATCAATGATACTAATATTCCAGCAGTTACAACTACTGCAAAAGATTCAAAAAAACGTCCTATAATCCCATCCATAAATATAACTGGCGCAAAAATACATACCAGAGCCAATGAAGAGGCCAGGACTGCAAAAACTACTTCCTTACTTCCATTAATAGCTGCGTTAAAAATATTTTTATCGATAGTTTTTTGATGACGGAAAATATTTTCCAGGACAACGATTGAGTCATCAACAACAACACCGATCAAAAGTATTAAAGCAAGCAGGGTCATGCTATTAAAAGTAAAACCATAAAAATACATGACAGCAATAGATCCAAAAAGCGAAATAGGAATTGCGATTGCAATAATAAATGTAGATCTAAGAGATTTTAAAAAAAATAATACAACAAGAGCTGCTAGAAGAGTCCCTTCAAGAATATGATTCTGAAGTGACTTCACCATAGATTTAATGTAAATAGAATCATCAGTTGACACCTTTAAATTTAATCCTGGAGGTAAGCTAGGCCTTATTTGAGAATCAATCTTCTCTTTAATTCTATTGATAATATCAACGGTATTAGAATTTGCTACTTTGATAATCCCAAGCCCAATGGACGGTTTGTTATTATGACGAGCAGTTTGCCGATAATCATCCAAACCATCCTCTACTTCAGCTATATCTTTAATTTTAATGGGACCACCATCACGATAAGCAACAATCATTTCTCTTAGATCTTTAATTTTATGAAATTCTAAATCTAATTTAAACATTTTTTCTGACTGAGCTCTTACAAGGAAACCACCTGGTAATTGAACGTGTTCATTATTGAAGGCTAAAATTAAATCATTAGCAGTTATATTTAAGGAGGCCATTTTTTCAGGGAGTAAATTAATTCTTATAGTTCTGTCTCTCCTCCCACCCAACGTGACATAGCCAACTCCATCTACGGTTTCTAATTTTTTCTTTAAAAAATTATTTGCATAAAGATTTAATTGTTGAACAGTCCGATCTCCAGTTAGGCCTAGCCACATAATTGCAGATGCATTCGTTTCAACTTTGCGAACTACAGGAGGAACAATATCATCGGGAAGTCGCCGGGCTAGTTGACTGATTTTAGATTGAATTTCATTAAAGGCAACTTCAATATCCTTATCTAAATTAAATGTAACACTCACAACAGAAACTCCTGGTGAAGATTGAGACTTAATAGATTCAATACCTGGTGTTGTGTTAACTGCTTCTTCAATTAAATTTGTAATACTAGAGTCAATAATTTCAGGACTTGCTCCTTGGAGTGTAGTTGTTACAGTAAGAATTGGAAAATCGATTGTAGGAAATTTATCGATACCAATTTTTTGGAAGCTAATTATTCCCAATAAAACAAATACCGAAGAAATCATCCAAGCTAGAACATGACGTCGAATTGAAATTTCAGGTAATGACATATTCTATGGCGACGAGATATTAATGGGAGTTTTATCGGATAAGTAAGCTGCACCATCAAGCGCAACTATTTCATCAACCTCTAAACCTGATATTATTTCAATAAGACCGTCTTGGTTAACCCCTATAACGACTTTTCGCTGCTCAACTATATTGTTATTAACAATATATACTACTTGACCAGCAGGTCTTAAAACAACACTTTGCTCCGGTACAGCTACACCTTTTCTGCTTGAAAAAATTACAGTCCCTTTCACGCTGGCACCAGGTTGCCATTCGGATTGACCATCAATATCAGCAATAATATCAATCGATCTATTCTCAGCCTTTAACTTAGGCTTTAATTCAGCTACCTTTGCAATAATTTCATTTTCTGAAGTTGGTGTTTTTAGCTTTATCGGAATGCCTGGTTTTAATTTTCGCGCTAATACCTCAGGAAATGGAATGTGAGCTCTTAATTTCTTGTTACTAATTATTTGATATATTGGATCCCCAATCTTAAGTAGATCACCGATTGAAGGAAATTGTTTTTCAATCACTCCGTTAATAGGGGAGTAAATTTTTGTTTTTGCAATTGTAGATTGTGCTATATTTTTTTTTGCTTTGGCTATCATCAATTCTTCGACCATTTGATCTTTTTCTGCAATGATAGAATCTAAAGCATTAGAAGAAATAAACTCTTTATCGACTAAAGTTAGATTTCTTAAATAAATTTTTTCTTGATTAGCAAGTCGTGCTTCAAGTTTTTTTACCTCAGCACTGGCAAGAGATAGCTGGTAAAGATAATCCTTTCTTTCTATTTCCGCTAGAAGATCTCCTTTTTTTACAATAGAACCAGTTCTTACTTGAAGTTTAGTTACCTTGCCTAAAATTTCGGAAGAAATAGTAGGATCAATAATTCCTTTAATAGAGCCTATTGCAGATTCTTTATCATCAAAATTTTCTAAAATAGCTTTAGCTGTTGTTATATAGATAGCCCTCTTAACTTTTTCTTTCGGTAATTCTTTTTCGCTGCAACCCTGTATAAAAGCAATGACTACAGCAAATACAAACACAAATTTAAAACTAATTTTCATGTATTTTTTCCAGTATTAATTAAATCCCAATTAAAAAGGGGGCCTGGATCTGTTTTTCGTCCGGGGGCAATATTACAATGACCTACAACATCTTTTATATCATATTTTGCTGTGAGACAGTCAATGAGTTGGTTAAGTTTCTTATATTGTAATTTAGTGTATTTTATGTGATCAGAACCCTCCAGCTCAATTCCAATAGAAAAATCATTACATTTTTTTTCCCCTTTCCATTCAGATGTACCTGCATGCCAAGCTCTATCTCTGCAACTAACAAACTGTATAAGCCTGCCCACTCTATTAATAACAAAATGTGGGGATACTTTTAGATTTTTAATTTTCTGGAAATATGGATCTTCAGAAAAGTCCAATTGATTAGTAAAGAATTGTTCAATGTATTTTCCTCCATATTTATTAGGCGGAAGGCTAATATTATGAATTACTAATAAACTTATAATACTATTTTTAGGTCTTGAATCATAGTTTGGAGAAGGTAGAAACTTTACGTTTTTTACAAAGCCTTCATCATTAATATGTAATACTTTCGAGTCAGATGTCATTTAAATCGATTATAATTTATTATCTAATATTATGAATTATTTTAATCTTATTTCGCGAGTATGGAATAAATAGTTTTTTTGGAGGGTGTAGATGTTTTTTGATTATGTATTATTTGGCATAGTGGATAATGGGGTGATGTTAACAGGGGCTTTTTTTGGTCTTGGTTTGGAAAAATATTTACCAAAGCGATTTCAGGTAGGATTAGGCGCAGTAATTGGAGCGGGTTTTGGCAATGCATTTAGTGACTTTATGGGTGGGGCGGTTAGTTTAAATTGGCCACTAGCCACTGGAACAGGACTAGGATGTCTTATAGCTTTATTAGCCATTCCTATCCTTCATAAAATACAAAAAAAAATTTCCTAAGCTAATAAAGCAATAATCTTACTCACATGAAACTTCATTGGATTGGAAAACTTTATGGCTGTTTCTTGTATGAGACAATCATTCAAATTGCTTTATGGTTCATTGTTACTTTTATAACCTTAGTTTTTCTTGGAGATAATCACTCTATTAATCCAAGCATACTAGGTTTTATCTTATGGTGTTCATCTGGGTTATATTTTATTTATTCTTGGGCAAATGGAGGGCAAACACTTTCAATGAGAGCTTGGAAATTGAAATTAATCCCTCCTCAACATCACAAACCATATTTTTATATATATAGGTATATTTTTGCTAGTTTAGGGCTCTTTTTATTCTTATCTTTTTATTTATATATTATTTTTCGTGGAAGACAATACGTACATGATTTAATTTTAAAATCTAAAATTATTTGTACTCAAACTTGTTAATTAAAAATATTCCAATAGATAAGAATATAAGGGTTGGTATTAATGAGCTTATAAAAGGTTGCCAGTCATTTAAAAGGCTCAAATGCCTTATCATCGTGTTTAAAATTTGATAAACAATTCCAATAATAATACCAACAAACATTTTAAAGAACTTTCCACCAGAACGTTCCTGCAAAAAGCCAAAGGGTATAGCAAAAATAATCATTACTAACGGCATAAGTGGATGTATTAATTTTTCCCATAGTGCAACTTCAAATTTTGTTGATTTTTGATTATTTTTCTTAAGATAATTTATAAATTTTAATAAGTTAATAGATGACATTTTTTGTGGCGATATTATAAGTGCATTCATCATTTCCGGCCGCATTAAAGATTTCCAACTTCCTGACTCTATAGTTTTTGTCTTCACTGAATCCTTATCAAGAATAGTTTGCTTAATGTCCTTGAGTTTCCATTCCCCGTTTTTAAAAGAGCCATTTTTTGCATCTACAATAGTTCTTAGATTAAAGTTTTCATCAAATTCATAAATATGAATTTGTTCTAACGAAGAATCAGGTAAAACGTTTTCAATATTAACGAAATTATCCCCATCTTTTATCCAAAAACCAGAACTAAATTCTTGGCTAACACTTGAGTTAGTCGAAATGATTTTTATTTGTTGAGCACTTTTTTCAGAATGTGGAGCAATAAAATCTCCAATAAGCACAGTAAAAAATGAGAATAAAATACCAACATACATCAATGACCACGCAATTTTTTTTATTGAATAACCGCTTGCTCTTAAGACATTCAGCTCTGAGTTATAAGATAATTGTCCAATTGTATACATTGCACCAATAAGAACGGCCAAGGGAACAACCTCGTATATATGTCCAGGAATACTGAGTATCACAAAAGAGATGGCCTGTATTATTCCGTAAGACCCTTTGCCTAAATCTCCAATTTCCTGAATAAAGTCAAAAAAAGCAAATAAGCTTATTAATCCAATCATAATCATTGATATACCAATGAAGAATTCTTTATTAATGTATCTTACTAAAATCATTTTATTTTATAAACCCAGCAGAGAATAAAGGTAAATTAAGCGATCTTCTATAAAGTAAATATATTGCTGTGATACCAAAAAAAAGATGAATGGGAAAAAATCCTAACCAAACTGAAAGTTTACCGACGGAAATTAAGCTCTGAAAAATTCCAAGAAAATTATTGTAAATTACAAAAATGAAGACAGCTATCATAATATTTAAAGACCTACCAGTTCTTGGGTTTATGAAGCTCATAGGAATAGCTAAAAAGATCAATAATAAAGTAGATAGGGGAAGTGATATTCGCCACATTAATTCAGCTAAATATTTTTTACTATTATTGTCTTGTTGGTTAAAAATTAATGCTAATGTTGGTGTTGCTTCAATTACGCCAGCACTTGCTCCAACATTTATCATTTTAGGAGTATCTTTCTCGATTAAAATACCATATTCGTCGAAAGTAGTGCTGGAAAATTCCTTGGTACCTCTCAGTCCCTCATAACGCTTTCCGTTTTTTAATACAATATAATCATTGCCCTTTGGGTCAATTATTCTTTTACCCTCAGTAGAAACAATAACTCCCAATTTTCCATTTTGTTCAGATTGAATAAAAATATTTTTTACTGAATTCCCAATCGTATTGAAACCTTCTATGTAAAACATTTTATTGCTTGATTTTGATTCTTTAAAAGTGCCTGGAGTGATTGTTGCAATTTCATCTCTATTTTTTAAACCACTTTTATATTCCTCAGCTTTTTGAACGGCCCATGGGCTTATAAACAGTGAGAGAGATGCAATTAAAAGAATGATTGGAAAACAAAAAATTACCACAGGCCTAACCAAGCTATATAGACCTAAACCAGAGCTGAACCATATAATCATTTCACTGTCTTTATACCATCTACTTAAGGTAATCAATATAGTAATAAATACAGTAAGCGATAGTAAGAGAGGCATATGTTTGAGAAGATTAAAAACTAATACTGTGTCAATTGCATCGTTTGGTATACTTCCTTTAGCAGCATAGCGAAAAATAATTACCGCTCTTTGAGCGACAACAATTCCCGATAAAATAAGGATAGTTGATAGCGAAGTGTAAAATAGCTCTCTAGTTAAAGATTTTTTAAAAAGCATTTGAATACAAAATTAGATTTTAAAAAAGGATAATAAATGAAATTTAACATTAAAACCGACTCAATCAAGGATATATCAGCTGATATTATCATATTAGCTGTAAACGATAAAAATCAAATTATTAATAAGTCGGGATTAGCAACTACCATCTCTGCTTATATATCAAACATTCTAAAATCAGATGACTTATTAACAGATATTGGTTCTATATTATTGGTGCATGGAAGTAAGGATTTCGATCGTATTATCCTGGTCCGCGTTGGTAATGAAAAAGCCTTTGGATGTAAAAACCTAGTAAATATAATGTCGCAAGTAGCTCATACTATAAAAAAGTTAAAAATAAAAAAATTCCTCCTTCCTGCCGACCAATTTTTTAATGAAAATATAAGTGCACATGCAGGTACTGAGTTTATTGTCAGAGAGCTAATAAATTCAAGCTATGAAATAAACTCATTAAAAACTAACAAGAAACCGGCTTTAAATTTCCAGACGACTATTCAATACCAAGGACAATCAATAGGCGAAGTTAGATTAGGTCTTAAGCATGGATCAGCCGTTGCTGAAGGTGCAAACTTAACAAAAGATCTTGGTAACTTACCACCAAATATTTGTACCCCAACTTATCTGGCTAATGAAGCAAAAAAGTTAGCAAAAGCATATTCAATGAGAACAAAAGTTTTTGATCAAAAGCAAATTGAGAAATTAAAAATGGGTTCATTTCTTTCTGTAGCCAAAGGAAGTAGGGAAGCTCCAAAGTTTATTGTCATTGAACATACTCTTGGACCTAAAAATAAAAAACCTATAGTCCTTGTTGGAAAAGGCATAACTTTTGATGCAGGTGGAATATCAATTAAACCATCTCCTGACATGGATGAGATGAAATATGATATGGGGGGGGCAGCTTCAGTTTTAGGAACTATGAAAACAATTGGTGAATTACAGTTGCCCATAAATGTAGTTGCTTTAATACCCTCTTGTGAAAACTTACCAGATGGATTAGCACTAAAACCAGGAGATATTGTAACAAGCATGTCGGGACAGACTATTGAAGTATTAAATACAGATGCTGAGGGAAGATTAATTTTATGTGATGCCTTAACGTATGCTGAGAGATACAATCCTGAGCTGGTAATTGATGTAGCAACTTTAACAGGTGCATGTGTTATCGCTTTAGGCCATCATGCTACCGCAATATTTAGTAATCATGACCCTTTAGCAGATGAACTCAAGGAAGCATCAGACGTATCTTTGGATAAAGCGTGGCATATGCCAATGTGGGAAGAATACCAGCCACAGCTTAATAGTAATTTTGCTGATATAGCAAATATTGGGGGACGTCCCGCTGGAAGTATCACAGCAGCTTGTTTTTTATCAAGGTTTGCAAAAAAATACAATTGGGCTCATCTTGATATTGCAGGAACAGCATGGAAATCTGGAAAGGAAAAAGGAAGTACTGGAAGACCAGTTCCAATGCTTAGTCAATTTTTGATTGAACGGTCAGTCCCTAAAAAGTAAATTGACCAATATACAATTTATTTTTAATATCCCTGAAAAGAATGCTCTGATATATAGGATAGTAAATAATTATTTTCAAAGAAATAGATCAAGTCTTGTCTACCTTGAGGATAAGACAGCAGCTAACAATTTTTCACAAATGTTGTGGAGCAATGATAAGCACTCATTTCTTCCTCATCAAATAAATAAATCAGAGACAATCAATCCAATATGTATAAGTCACAATGCTACATTGATGGATGATATTTTGATAAATGGAACAAATAAAGCTATAAAATATTTTAGTAGGTATCAAAAATTTTACGAGTTGGTTGGTTTAGATGAGCTTGAAAAAATTGCTGCGAGAGAGCGTTTTTTATTTTATAAGGAATGTGGATATAAAATAGAGGCATCGGATATGTTAAATTTTAATTTTTAATAAGCGCTTGATAATCGTCATGATTTACTAAATATGGTATCTCTTCACCTTTAATAGTAGCAATCTTACATAACCAAGTTTCATATGGTTTCTCGTTTACTTGCTCGATAGCATTTTTTAATACAGGATTTATTTCAATTACAACTGCATCGGAAGGACTTATTATATCTGAGGATGTTTTAACCGACTCAATAATACCCAAAGCGCTCCCTGATACAACTTCTTTATCCAATAAAATATCGGCGAAAACAATATCCCCTAAGAGATCTTGAGCAAAGTCAGTAATACCAAGGTAGTATTCGTTAGAGTCAATTTTTTTTACCCATATATGGTCCTTTGAAAAGAGTATTTCTTCAAATTTTAACATTTCATACCTATTTTAAGTTTTTTGGAGTGACAAGTTTTGATAGATTGTATATCATCTTTACAAACAATCAAATAAGGTAAGGTGTGATCAAATTAATAAGAAGTTTATTGCTCATTCTATTGCTTACCGCCCCAATATCAAATGTTGTTTTTGCAAAGAATAAAAAATCCCCTGACGTAAGGTCTGCAATGGCGATGGTAGTGCATCAAAATTCCGATAAAGTTATTTATCAAAAAAAAGCATATACAAAAACTTCTATAGCCTCATTAACCAAGCTTATGACAGCGATGGTTTTAATCGATTCAGGCATAAACTTGGACGAAAAAGTTAAAATTTCAAAATTAGATATTGATAGATTAAAATGGACTGGGTCAAGAATTCCGATTGGGACAAAACTAACTAGGCTACAACTACTTTCTATATCTTTAATGTCATCAGATAATCGTGCTGCATCTGCATTGAGTAGATCCTATCCAGGAGGTAAAAAAGCTTTTATAAGAGCAATGAATGTAAAAGCTTTGAAATTGGGAATGCACAATAGCAGATTTGAAGACCCAACTGGACTAGACAAAAGAAATATTTCTACAGCGAAAGATCTTGTAAGAATGGCAAGGGCTGCTTATCAATATCCCTTGATAAGGGAGCTTAGTACGAACCCTAGGGATACTGTCAAAGTTGGAAAATATAAGCAAAGATTAGGATTTTCAAATACTAATAGTTTGGTCAGGAAGGGGCAGTGGAATATTGGATTATCAAAAACAGGATTTATAAGGGAAGCTGGAAGATGCCTTCTTATGCAAACAACAATTAATAATGAGCCTGTGATAATAGTATTGCTTGATTCATATGGAAAGTATACTCGAATTGCAGATGCTAAAAGGATTAGAAAGTGGATGGAAAACAATGCTACTAAGTCTCAAGCTTTAAATGAATTACCAGGACTAATTAAGCTACCTTCACCTTCTTAGCTTTAGGTTTTTTTGCTTTTTTTGCCGCTTCTTTTTTCTTCGCTTCTTCCTCAGCTTTTTTCTTTAACATCTTAAGAGCTTGCTCTATTGAAATACCATCAAGGTCTGTATCTTTTGAGATATTGACTTTAGTAGAGTTCATTTGTACATAAAATCCAAACCTACTTTTATAAATCTCAATAGGACTTTTGGTCTCTGGATCTATTCCCACTGCTTTGAGAGGCTTTAGTAACTCAACGGCATATTCGTGAGTGATATCAAAAATATTTTCTGTTTTTGGTATCGATTTAAATTTACCGTTATGATTGACATAAGGGCCAAATCGACCAATGTTGGCAATAATTGGCTTATTTGTTTCTGGATGAATACCTAAATCCCGTGGCAAAGATATTAATTTTTTAGCAATGGTTTCATCTAAATCAGCCAGAGCAATTTCCGGAGGTATGGTGGTTCGTTTAGGCTTAACTTTTTCTCCTTCCTCAGGCATTCCTAGTTGTAAGTAAGGCCCGTATGGTCCAATAAGTAAATATATGGGTTTTTTTGAGGATTCATCGTGAGAAATAATTTTAGGTTCTTGCGGAAGATCACCATTTGAGCTCCGTGTAAAATCACACTCTGGGTATCCTGAACACGCAACAAAATTTCCTCGTTTCCCTAATTTTGAAAGCAGTGGTTTATTGCATTTTGGGCAATCCTCTCCAATTTCTTTTTGAGTAATCTTTGTTCTATCCAAGTCACTTTTTTCATTAACTTTCTTTATAAATTGCTCCCAAAATATACGAATAACCTCTAACCAATCTTTTTTGTCAGCCGCTATATCATCAAGTTGAGCTTCAAGATTGGCAGTAAAATCATAATCAACATAATTGGTAAAATGTTCGGTAAGAAAATCATTTACTACTTTACCAACATCGGTTGGCGTAAATCTTTTTTTATCTAGTAAGGTATATTCTCTATCTTG
This sequence comes from uncultured Methylobacillus sp., assembly GCA_964526705.1. GTDB lineage: Bacteria > Pseudomonadota > Gammaproteobacteria > Burkholderiales > Methylophilaceae > BACL14. The sequence continues at coordinate 26,586 of CAZGLD010000005.1, read as the reverse complement.
AAGCGTGGATATAATACTGGCGTAGGTGGATGGCCTCCCTATACCATATTCCTCTAGAGTTTTAACAAGGCTTGCTTCTGTAAATCGAGGAGGTGGTTCAGTAAAGTGTTGAACTCCCATAATTTTATCAACTATTAGTTTTTCACCTACTTCCAATTCGGGGAATCTTGATGTTTCAGATTCTTCATTTTTTGGCTCATCATCATCTTCTAAGTAGACTGACATAAATCCAGCAAATTTAAGTGTTTGTCCTGTGGCTCGAAAGATACTTTCTCCATGACCAATTTCTAAATCAATACTAACTGCATCAAAAATAGCGGGGGACATTTGGCAAGCTAATGTTCTTTTCCATATGATCTCATACAATTTAAACTGTTGATCTGAAAGGTATGGTTTTAAGCTGAGAGGAGTTCTTTCGATATTTGTAGGTCGGATAGCTTCGTGAGCTTCTTGTGCATTTTTTGCTTTTGTTTTATACCCAATGGCTTTTTGAGGAAAAAATTCTTTAGTATAATTTGTTTCCAGATATTTTCTTATTTGAGAAGTTGATTCATTTGATAGGCTCATAGAGTCTGTGCGCATATAAGTTATCAAGCCCACTGTGCCCTCACCAATGTTGATACCCTCATATAATTGTTGAGCAGTCATCATTGTGCCTTTCGTAGTAAATCCAAGTTTACGCACAGACTCTTGCTGTAAAGTAGAAGTAGTAAAAGGCGCAGCGGGATTTCTTACTCTTTGTTTTTTATCAATGCGAGAGACTCTTGCCTTGCCAGAACTCTTAAGTAGCAGTTCCCCAACAATTTTTTTTTCTTGCGCGGCAGAGGTTATCGTAAATTGTTCTATTTTTTCATTATTTAGCAGGGTAAGTTTAGATGGAATTTTTGATTTATCTTTGATCGCGTCGAGATGAATGCTCCAGTACTCTTTGTTTTGAAAGGCATCAATTTCACCTTCTCTTTCAACAATTAGCCTTAAGGCTGGACTTTGGACTCTTCCAGCTGAAAGCCCATAACGAATTTTGGACCATAATAATGGGGAAAGGTTGAAGCCAATCAGATAATCAAGAGCCTGCCTTGCTTGTTGTGCACGAACTAATGCCTTTGCTACTTCTCTTGGATTCGATAATGCATCTAAGATTGCAGATTTTGTAATTTCACCAAAAATAATACGACTTATTTTCTTATCTTTGGTCACTTTTTTTGCATTAAGCACTTCAAGGATATGCCAAGCAATAGCCTCGCCCTCTCTGTCGGGATCGGTTGCTAACAAAATTTCATCTGAGTTTTTCGCTGCTTTAGAAATAGCATCAATATATTTCTTACTCCTTGCACCAATTTCATATTTCATTGCAAAATCTGTGGTGTCTACACCCTGTGATTTTGGAAGTAAATTTCTTATGTGACCATAAGAAGCAAGTACATGGTATTCATTCCCTAGATAATTACCAATAGTTTTTGCTTTTGAAGGTGATTCAACGATCAAGAGTTTTGTCATTTAGCGAAATTTATTAAGGATTAAAAACTAGGCATCATAAGGAGAAATGAAGCACAATTCAAGACAATACGAAATAAAATTATAAAATCGTTTCAAACATTTAAAAAATTTTCTAGTTTTTAACCTAAGTTTTTGTTAATTCGCTTTTAATTTTAAAATTAAAAGTCTTATTTTTTGTAGGATACGATAACTTTAAATTTGTAACATTTTTTTAATAAGGCTAATCAATTCTTTCTATATTAAGAAGTTTCTTAGATACATATTTGGAAGAGAGTCATTCGTTATGAGTATTGCCTTCCACCATCTATACATATTGTTTGTCCAGTTATATAGGGCGCATGAAGCAACAAAAACTCTATGGCTTTACTAATATCTTCAGGACTTCCTGTCTTTTTTAATAGAGTTTGTGAAATTACTTTTTCTCTGTAACGATCGTCAAATTCATGGTTAGATTCAGGCCATAGAATTGCTCCAGGAGCAACGGCATTTACTCTTATATCTGGACTAAGATCTTTTGCAAGCGACTTAGTTAAGGTTGCCAGCCCAGATTTTGCTAAAGCGTATATGATGTAATTTTTTTTTGGGTTACCTATCTGAGCATCTGTTATGTTAATAATAGCCCCCTTAGTTTTTTTTAAATATCTTACCGCATACTGACTGAGCATCAGAGGTGCTTTAAGGTTCGTTCCAATAAGATCCTCCCAGCTAGATTCATTTATTGACTCAATAGGAGTCGGGTAATATGTTGACGCATTATTAATCAGAAAGTCTAATTGGCCAAAAACTGAAATTACTTCTTTTATAATGTCATCGTATGAATCATTTTTAAGTAAATCGGCTTTAATTGAAGCTGCAGAATTTGATCTTATTTTATTTAATTCTGCCTCAAGTTCGCCAGCGTCCTTTGACGATTGATTATGATGAATCATAATATCAATATCGCAATTATGTAGATGCTGAGCAATAGATTTACCAATTCTTCTGGCTCCGCCAGTTATTAATGCAACACGTTTTATTTTTTTCATATGAAATTTAAATTATTTTAGTTATTATAATCTAAGCAGAAGAAAAAATTTGCCAAACCTTCAAAAATATCAATTTAAAATAAAGGAGAGAGGACATATGGATTTAGGTTCTTTGGTGGTAACAAATGTATTATTAATTACAGGGTTTATTGCAATAGTTATTATTATTCAAAGAGGTTTAGATATTTTAATCAAGCAGCAAGAAACTATAATTTATAATCTAAATTGTTTGAGGCAAGATAATCGTGCCATGAAAGAAGTACTTGATACGGAGCGTATTAAGGCTGTTAAGTAAAAATGGAAAATATTAAAAATAAAATAAGACCAATACGAAGTTATGTGCTTCGTCAGGGACGATTAACAAAGCATCAGTCAGAAGCTATTCAAAATTTTGGTGATGAATTGATTATATCTTTAGCAGATGAATTAATTAGTTGGGACTCAATATTTCCATTAAAAAAGAATGAGGTAATTTTAGAGATTGGTTTCGGAATGGGTGATTCAACAGCAGATATAGCTTTTAATTTACCGCATATAAACTTCATAGGGATTGAGGTTCATTCACCAGGTGTTGGTAATCTTATAAACAGGATCAAAGAGCTTGACATATCAAACTTAAAAATCATTCAACATGATGCAGTAGAGGTTATTGAAAAAATGATTGCTGATAACAGCCTTAATGGTGTACATATTTTCTTTCCAGATCCTTGGCATAAAAAAAGACATAATAAAAGACGGCTTATAAAAGCAGATTTTCTTAATAAATTAGCTTTAAAATTAAAAGAAGGGGCTTATCTTCATATAGCTACGGACTGGGAAGATTATGCTTCATGGATTTTGGATGAAAGCGATAAATGTAATACTCTCGCCTTAAAAGGAGAAGATTTTCATTCTAAGCCAGATTATAGACCGTATACAAAGTATGAGAAAAGAGGGGTTAATTTAGGTCATAAGGTTTGGGATATTATCTTTTTAAGAGCTTAGCCAGTTTTGGATAACTTCATCAGCCTTATCAACTCCCGTTTTTTTTAAGCTAGAAAATAATTGAACTGAACATGGGGTCTGATAAAAGTCTGCCCATTTTTCTTTTATGATTTTTTGTGTCTTAAATAGAGCTTGCATAGATTTATCTCGAGAAAGTTTATCACTCTTGGTAAGTAAAATATGTATTGGTTTTTGTCGAGGGGCAAACCAATCTAACATTTTTGTATCAAGTTCAGTCAAGGGGCGTCTAATATCCATTACGATAATGAGACCAACAAGTGATTGACGTTCTTGGAGGTAGGCAGGAAGAATAGTTTGCCAGTGATTTCGTATTGCACCTGGTACTTTTGCATAGCCATAACCAGGAAGATCAACTAAAGATTTACCTTCCTCGATAGCAAAATAATTGATGAGTTGGGTTCTGCCAGGTTGTTTACTAACATAAGCTAATCTATTTTGATTGCTTAGAGTATTTATTGAACTTGATTTACCAGCATTAGAACGCCCCGCAAAAGCAATTTCACGACCTTCATCTTCCGGTAATTCATTAAAGTTATTTACGGATATCGTAAATTTGGCATTTTGCAAAAAAGGCATCATTTTCCCCTATTTCTTAAGCGTTAATGCTATCACGTTGAACTTAATTTGGTTAGAATGTCACATTACATTAACTTGTTGGAAATAATATGAAATTAGTAAAAAATTTTCTTATTGTGCCTTTAATGCTTGTTATGCATTTTTCCTTTGCTGATACTCTTTCATCGGAGGATTTGAAGGCTACTAAGAAAATTATTAACAATCTGTGTATCGCATGTCATGCTGCTGACGGAAATAGTTCACTTTCAGCCAACCCAAAGTTAGCTGGACAACATGCAGCATATATTTCAAAGCAACTTATGAACTTTAAAAGTGGTAAAAGAGAAAATGCAGTAATGGCAGGAATGGTTGCTAATTTGACAAAGCAAGACATGATAAATTTGGGTTTATATTTTTCTAACCAAAAAATAGCGCTCGCTTCAGCTAAAGAAAATGGGGTTGGTTCTGAGGGCGAGAAAATATTTCGTTCAGGTATTTCAAAAAAAGCTGTGCCCGCGTGTGCGAGTTGTCATGGACCTGCTGGACATGGCATTCCAGATGTATATCCGAGACTTAATGCGCAACATGCTGAATACACTATTTCGCAATTAAATCTATTTCGTGTCGGGAAAAGAGCGAATGATTCTGCAATGGTAATGAGAACAATTGCACAAAAATTAACCGAGGAAGAAATGCGCGCTGTTGCTGACTATATACAAGGATTAAGATAAATTATTTAGTCTACAACTATTTGCAACTTCGTATTTTATATTCAGTCAAAATTCCACATCAATTCAATTTTTATAAATCGTTTATTTGAATAATTCAACACAAAAAATAATGACTTTTTCGCAACTGATGAGCTCGATGAGGTTCGCTATTGCGATGCTATCTATTGTAGGTTTAGCCTCAATTATCGGTACAGTTTTACAACAAAATCAACCTTATGAGTCTTATATGATTGAGTTTGGTCAGTTCTGGTTTGATTTTTTTGAGATCCTCAATTTGTTTAACGTATATCAGGCTTCTTGGTTTCTCCTTATCCTCTTATTTTTAGTCTCTTCAACCAGTTTGTGTGTTTATAGAAATACCCCAAAGATCGTTAGAGATTTTAGACGGTACCAGGAGAATATAAAAGAAAAATCGTTAAGGGCCTACAAGTATTCTTTTGAAGTTCCGTTTAGTGATTTTAAAAAAAATGACTTAATTACGTTCTTAAGTGCGAATCAATTTAAGATTAAAGAAAAGATTATCAATGAGAAGGATGTCTTAATAGTTGCCAAAAAAGGGGACTATCAAAAGCTAGGTTATATTTTCACCCACCTAGCAATTATCATTATTAGTATTGGTGGGTTAATGGATGGTAATTTAATTTTTAAATTTCAAGAGTCCGTTGGTTCAAAGGAGATAGAATTGTTGGATAAACCTATTTCCGAAATTTCAAAAAAAAGCTGGCTCGAAACTTCTAATTTTTCTTACAGGGCCAATATGCTTTTGGTCGAAGGCGAAAGTCAAGGCGTTGGAGTTATTCCAGTGAAGGATGGCTATATGATTCAAGACTTACCTTTTACGGTTTCCTTGAAAGATTTCAATATTGAGCATTATTCCTCAGGACAGCCCAAATCTTTTGAAAGTGACTTAATTATAAAAAGTAAGACTAACGGGGAAACTATTAATAAAAAAATTAGCGTAAATAAGCCTTTAAATTATAAAGGTGTAACAATTTATCAATCAGATTTTCAAGATGGGGGAACAAAACTAAATTTAGCACTTCATGACTTTTACTCGGGCTCAAAACCTATTTCAATGAGAGCAGAAATATTTAAACAAAACGAATTGATTATTGAAAACCAGAAAATGAACTTTGAGTTTGAAGATTTTAGATTATTTAATATCTTAGATTTGGAGGAAAATGGTGATATAAAACCAACAAACGTAGGGCCAAATTATAGGTTTAAAATAAGAAATGAATCAGGACAAGCTAGTGAATATGAAAGCTATCAATACCCTATGCTTCTCGAGGGAAAATATTTCTTTATGAGTGGTATGCGTGGTTCACCTCAAGAAGATTTTAAGTTTTTAAGAATCCCTGCTGATGCAGATCGGACTTTAGAGGGCTATATGATTTTTAAAGATTTGATATCAAATCCTGAAGAAGCGAAGCGAGCAATTAATACCATTTCAAAAGAAAATGCTTCTGCACTTAACCAAAATCAAAAAGAAATTGCTAGAGGATTTAATGCAATTTGGCAAAGTTTTATTTCAGGGGGTTATAATAATATAGCTTTGAGCATTGACCAGAATGTCCCAACAACCAATCAAGAGCAAGTAGCAAACACCTATATAAAAATAATTCATTTATTAGCTAACAACATAATTTTGAATTATTTAGAAAATAATCCCGATTCAACACTATTTAATTTTGATGATATTGGAATATTCACTCAGGATTCCCTTAATGCATTTAGTGATAGTTTTTTTTATGGAAGCAACTATTGGGTTGAATTAAAAGACTTTGAGCAAGTCCAAGCTAGTGGGCTACAATTAACAAAGTCCCCCGGTCAATTTTGGGTTTATCTTGGCTCCATACTTCTTGTGATAGGTATCTTTTGCATGCTATATATTCAAGAGGCTAGACTTTGGATTATGAAAAAAAGTGGGTCCAAAAAGCTAATTTTGGCTTTTGCAAGCAACAGAGATCATATAGATTTTGAAAGATTTGTTCTAAAAACAAGAAAAGATATACAAAGTTTATTTTCAAATTAAGGAAATTAATGGCAACAAAAATTTATAATTTTATTTTCACTGCACTTTTATTGATACTGGGAATAATTGCGCTAACAAATTTCCATAGCTATATGGATCAATACGAAGTTGGTATTTTAATAGCTTCTGTGCTTGGATTCTCTTTTTTTGGCATTAAATGGCAAAGATTTAAACATTTTTTTATAACTTCTTTTGTTTTGGCTTTTATTGCTATTTTTTTATATCAAGGTAACTTAAATCAAGTAGAGACAAATTTTTTCCTTAAATATTTTTTGTCTAGTCAATCCTCGATAATGTGGATGAGCGCACTCTTCCCCTTAGCACTATTGATTTATTGGTTTTATTTGTTTGTAAAGCAAGAATTTTACGGCAATTTTGCAACTTTTTTGGTTTGGGCTGCGTCGGTATTCGCTACTACTGGCCTACTTGTAAGGTGGTTTGAATCATATTTGATTAGTATTGATGTTGGCCATATTCCCATTAGTAATTTATATGAGGTTTTTGTTTTATTTTGTTTAATCTCCGCCTTAATTTATTTATATTATGAAGAGAAATTAAATACCAAAAAATTAGGTCCGTTTGTAATGATTATAATAAATGTCGCGGTAGGATTTTTATTGTGGTACACCTTTACAAAAGGTGCTGATCAAATACAACCTCTCGTGCCTGCGCTCCAATCGTATTGGATGAAAATTCACGTTCCAGCCAATTTTATAGGTTATGGAGCATTTGCTATAGCAGCAATGGTTTCAGTCGCATATCTTTTAGCAGATAACAAATTTTGGCGTCAATATATTCCTGCTAAAGAAATACTTGATGATATGACTTATAAGCTCATTGCAATTGGTTTTATTTTCTTTACAATCGCTACTATCCTAGGCGCAGTATGGGCAGCTGAAGCTTGGGGTGGATATTGGTCTTGGGACCCAAAAGAAACATGGGCCCTTATTGTTTGGTTAAATTATGCCGCTTGGTTGCATTTGAGATTAATTAAGGGCCTGAGAGGTGATATTCTTGCTTGGTGGTCCATTGCGGGACTTATAATTACAACTTTTTGCTTTTTAGGAGTTAATCTTTTTTTATCAGGGTTACATTCTTACGGAGAGCTTTGATAATTTAATTTATCAGTTAAAATAGTCCTAATTTAATCAACGATTTTAAAAAAGATCAAAATGGACGAATTAATATCAATAGATAATTTGAGCTTCGGGTACGGAAATTATCCACTTCACAAAAATATTAACATGAAGTTTAGCCGTGGAAAGGTTTCTGCGATAATGGGTGGGAGTGGTTGTGGAAAAACAACTATATTAAAACTTATAGCAGGACAATTAAGACCTAAATCCGGAAAAATTATTGTTGACGGTCAAATAGTCCATGAGCAAGACAGAGATGGCATTTACAATGTTCGTAGAAAAATGGGAATGTTGTTTCAGCACGGAGCATTGTTTACTGACTTGTCTGTATTTGATAATGTTGCATTCCCAATGCGAGAGCACACAAGTCTTCCAGAAAATATAATCAAGGATTTAGTGTTATTAAAGCTGAATGCAGTTGGTTTGAGAGGAGCACAAAAGAAAATGCCCTCTGAACTTTCTGGAGGTATGGCTAGAAGAGTTGCACTTGCCAGAGCTATAGCTCTTGATCCAGATATTATTATGTACGATGAACCATTTGCAGGATTAGACCCAATATCTATGGCGGTTATTTGTGATCTTATTCGATCGCTCAATGATGCATTAGGGGCAACCTCAATTATCGTAACTCATGACGTAGCAGAAACCTTTTCATTTGCTGATTACATCTACTTTTTAGCAGACGGAGAAGTAGCCGCAGAAGGAAATCCAAAACAACTATTAGCTTCTAAGCTTCCTTTTGTCAGACAGTTTATTCACTCAGAAAAAGATGGACCGGTTCCGTTTCATGTGGAAGCCCCTGCATATGAAACCGACTTACAATTATGAATGGTTTATTAAATTTTTTAGCAAATATTGGATCAACATTAAGAGAGAAAATGACACGACTTGGCGCTGGAACGCGCTTGTTTTTTTTGGTATTAATTTATTCTGGAGATAGCTTTAAAAGAATTCATCTCACAATTAGAGAAATATATTTTACAGGAGTACTTTCTTTAATAATAATAGTAGTTTCTGCATTTTTTGTAGGTATGGTTTTGGGGTTACAAGGATATTATACCCTTGAGAAATATGGATCATCGGAAGCTATAGGGGTTCTCGTAGCTCTTGCCCTAGTAAGAGAATTGGGCCCTGTCGTAACTGCATTATTATTTGCTGGTCGTGCCGGGACCGCAATAACTGCAGAGATAGGACTTATGAAGGCAACTGAACAATTATCAGCAATGGAAGTAATGGCAGTCAGCCCGGTGGCAAGAATTATTGCACCTAGATTTTGGGCTGGCATGATAAGCATGCCGATTTTAGCTACTATTTTTTCTATGGTGGGTATATTAGGAGGTTATTTCATTGCAGTTTTAGTTATTGGTGTTGACGAAGGATCTTTTTGGTCACAAATGCAAGCTAATGTCGATTTTAGTAACGATATAGTCGATGGTGCAATTAAAAGCATAGTTTTTGGTTTTGCTTGTACAATGATAGCCTTATTTGAGGGTTTTGATGCACCTCCAACCGCAGAAGGAGTGAGTCGAGCAACAACAAGAACAGTTGTAATTTCTTCACTTGCTGTGCTTGGGTTAGATTTTATTTTAACTTCTTTTATGTTTGTTTGATAATGATAAAAAATAGGAAAGTAAATTATGGAAAGAGCTAAGCTAGATATTTGGGTTGGAATTTTTGTACTTATGGGTCTTGCTGCTTTTTTTGGTTTAGCGACAAAGGTGGGAAATTTAACCTCAAATAATATTAAAGAAACCTATCAGGTTTATGCTAATTTTGAAAATATTGGAGGACTCAAACCTCGCGCAGCAGTTAAAGCTGCCGGTGTTGTTGTGGGGAGAGTAGATTCAATAATATTTGATTCAGAGGCATATTATGCAGTTGTAAAAATTAAAATAGATAATAGATACGTTTTTCCAAAAGATACTTTTGCTAATATTTATACAGCAGGTTTATTAGGAGAACAATATATTGGACTTGAAGCAGGAGGCGATATGAAGAATTTGGAAGATGGAGATTTAATTACACAAACACAAGACGCAGTAGTATTAGAAAAATTAATCAGTCAGTTTTTATATAATAAGGCTTCTGAGGAAGATTAAATTATGTACAAAATAATACTTACATTTATTTTCACTATTGTTTTTTCTGCAAATTCTTTTGCAAACATAGGACCAGATGAGATTGTAAAGAAAACAGCTGACGATGTATTATTTATTATTAAGCAAGACCTAGATATTCAAGCGGGTGACAGAAATAAAATTTACAAACTTGCCGAAGAAAAAATCCTACCAAACTTTGACTTTGAAAGAATAGCAAGGCTAGTTCTTGGTAAAGCCTGGAGAAAGGCAACAAAAGAACAAAGAAGACTTTTTAAGTATGAGTTTAAAAATTTGTTATTGAGAACATATGCGGTTGCTTTATCAAAATATAAAGATCAAGAAATTAAGTATAAGCCAATGCGAATGAAGGCTTCAGATGAAATTGTTACTGTTAAAACAGAGATAATACAGCGAGGTGCACAGCCAATTTCAGTAGATTACGCTTTAGCAAAACAAACAAACGGATGGTTAGTTATTGATATTATTATTGAGGGCGTTAGTTTAGTTACTAATTACAGGAGTCAATTTGCTAGTGAAATTAGAAAAAATGGTATGGATTCATTAATTAAGGCGTTGGCTAAAAAAAATGAGTCAAATGAGAAATAAATGAGTTCTATAATATTAAATGATCACAACTGGTCCTTAAAAGGCAATATTACCTTCAAAGAAATTACAACTATTCTTGAGCAAGTGAACCATTATGATTGGGAAAGATCTATTACAATAGACTTTAGTGGTGTAAAAGAAATTGATACTACCTTGATTAGTTTTATTCTTGAGCAAAAGCGTCAAGCAAAAAAATTTGGTCAAGTTATTTATTTTAAGAATTGTCCTCCAAGCTTAAAGTCACTGTCAAAGCTTTATGGTATTGAGAAGTATATTTAATTCAAAAGTGTTACTTATATAAATCTTCCTTAAGCAAAAAAAAATATGAAAACTGCTATTTCCTGCAAAAATATAAAAAAATTCTATGGTAACGTCAAAGCCGTAAATGGGATCACCCTTGATATAAAAGAAGGAGAGTTCTTTGGGCTTTTAGGACCTAATGGGGCTGGAAAATCAACCTTGATAAATATGTTAGCTGGTTTGGCAAAACCTTCATCAGGAAAAATTTCAGTAATGGGATATGATGTTCAAAATGACTATCAAGAAGCGCGACATTCTGTTGGTATTGTTCCTCAAGAGCTAGTTTTTGATCCTTTTTTTAATGTTAGAGAAATGTTGAGATTTCAAGCAGGATACTTTGGCAAAGGTAAAGAGAACGATAGTTGGGTGGATGAAGTAATTGAGCGACTCGATCTATCAGAGAAGGCATCAACAAATATGAGAAAGCTTTCAGGGGGAATGAAAAGAAGAGCTTTAATAGCTCAAGCACTTGTTCATAAACCACCCGTCATAGTTTTAGACGAGCCAACTGCTGGTGTAGATGTTGAATTAAGACAGAGATTATGGGAGTTTATTAGGGATTTAAATAAAGAAGGCCATACTATTGTTTTAACAACACACTATCTTGAGGAAGCACAAGAATTATGTAATTCTGTGGCAATGCTTAGAGCAGGTAAAATTGTAGCTATGGATACCACTAAAAATTTATTAAAAAAATTTGCTACGAAAAATTTAAAGTTAAAACTTAATTTTAAAGGCGAAAAAAAATTACCCCTTGAAATTGCTCATTTATCACATCAGCTAGTAGATGATGCATATATCTTTCAGTTAAAAAAAATTACAGATATTACTGAAATTACTGAGGGACTCAAGCAGTCGAAAATTGAGATTGTTGATATTCAAACAGTTGACTCTGATTTAGAGGATGTATTTTTAAAATTAACAAATTCGAAAAAATAAATAGATGGTGACACCAAAAATACAGCTTATTGGAACATGGACATTAATTAAAAAAGAATTAATAAGATTCTGGCGGGTTGCCTTTCAGACTGTTGCTGCTCCAGTTATAACTGGTATCTTATATTTAGTTATTTTTTCTCATGTCCTTCAAGATAGACTAGAAATATATGATGGGGTGGCGTACACATCATTCTTAATACCAGGACTAATTATGATGTCACTATTGCAAAATGCATTTGCTAATAGTTCGTCTAGTTTGATTCAATCGAAAGTTATGGGGAATATTGTATTTATTTTACTTTCCCCTCTGAGTTATTTGCAATTATTTATTGCATTTATCATTGGAGCGATTTTTAGAGGACTGTTTGTAGGGCTTGTAATATATTTGTTAGCTATTATTTATGTTGATCTACCTATACAGCACCCTTGGATAGTTTTTTGGTTCGCCATACTCGGAGGTGGATTGTTAGGAGCTTTTGGAATTATAGCTGGAATATGGGCAGATAGATTTGATCAAATGGCTGCTTTTGGAAATTTTGTAATTATGCCGTTATCTTTTTTGTCAGGTGTTTTTTATTCAATACACTCACTTCCTTTAGCGTGGCAAAAAGTATCCCAATTAAATCCATTTTTTTATATGATTGATGGGTTTAGGTTCGGATTCTTTGGTCAATCTGATGTGTCACCTTACCTCAGCTTACTTATTGTTTTTTTATTTTTTGTTGGATTATCATATGCAGCAATTCGAATGTTAAAATCTGGGTTTAAACTAAGGAGTTAAATGCTTAATCCAAAAGATATTGAAAAAATAATTCAAAAAAATATGGAATGTGAATTTATTGAGGTTAAAGGCGATGATGGTACTCATTTTGAAGCCATAATAGTAAGTAGTAGTTTTGAAAATATGACACCAGTCAAACAACATCAAAAAGTCTATAAGGCATTGGATGGAATGATGAAAGCTGAAATACATGCTTTATCAATTAAAACTTTTACAACATCCCAGTGGGAAAAATTTATTAACGGAGAGAATAAATAATGAGTACAGAAGATAAAATAAGTAGTCTAATTGCAGCAAATAAAATTTTATTATTCATGAAAGGAAACCCCAAGTTTCCTCAATGCGGTTTTTCTAGTCTTGCTTGTCAAATTTTGGATGCATCTGGGGCTGCTTATGAAACCGTAGATGTATTGCAAGATCCAGATATTAGGGAAGGAATAAAAATTTTTTCCAATTGGCCAACAATTCCTCAATTGTATATTAATAAAGAGTTTGTGGGGGGTGCAGATATCTTGAAAGAGATGTATGAATCAGGAGAGCTCACTAAGGTAATTTCGGACACTTAAATTGGATAAGCTCCTGATAAGTGGGCAAAGCAATATAAGTGGAAGTGTAAATATTTCTGGGGCTAAAAATGCTGCCTTACCTATTGTTATTGCATCTCTATTATCTGCAGATAAGTTAGAGCTCACTAATGTTCCAGATCTTCAAGACATTAAAACAACTGTAAAACTTCTTAAAGCTTTAGGAGTTGAAATATTTCAAACAAAGGATGCAATTAATTGTTGTGCAGCAAAAGTTTCTGCATTTGATGCTCCGTATGAAATGGTAAAGACTATGAGAGCTTCTATACTTGTTCTCGGGCCTTTACTTGCCAGGTTTGGTAGAGCTCGTGTATCAATGCCTGGAGGTTGTGCAATTGGCTCAAGACCAGTTGATATTCATATTAAAGGGCTTGAGTCAATGGGAGCTAAAATCACCATTAATCATGGCTATATTGAAGCTTCATCCTCACATTTACCTGATGAACGATTGCGGGGAGCTAAAATTTTTATGGATCAAATTACTGTTACTGGAACTGAAAATCTTATGATGGCAGCTGTATTGGCTAAAGGAGTTACAACGTTAGATAATGCTGCCAGAGAACCTGAAGTTGTTGATCTAGGCCAGTGCTTACAAAAAATGGGAGCAAATATTCAAGGCTTAGGCTCTGATAGGATCGTAATAGAGGGCGTAAAAAATCTTAATGGCGCTAAGCATGAGATTATGTTCGATAGAATAGAGGCTGGCACTTATTTAGTAGCAGCAGCAATGACACAAGGTAAAATAACCTGTAACCGTGTAGATCCTTCGAAAATGGAATCTGTACTACAAAAATTATTAGAATCTGGTGCTAAAATTGAAACAAAAAAAAATTCAATCACAGTAAGCTCTAACCAAAGATTAAAAGCTATTAATTTAACAACTGCACCATACCCCGGTTTCCCAACAGATATGCAGGCTCAATTTATGGCTCTTAATTCATTTGCCGATGGAGTTGGAGAAATTACTGAAAGTATTTTTGAGAATAGGTTTATGCATGTGCAAGAGCTAAGAAGAATGGGTGCACTTATTGATATAAAACATAATACGGCTATCATTAGGGGTGGAGAAACGCTAGAAGGAACAAAAGTTATGGCTACAGATCTTAGAGCTTCTGCCGGATTAGTATTGGCAGCCCTTGTAGCAAAAGGAGATACTCTTATAGATAGGATTTATCATCTTGATCGAGGTTACGAGAAGTTGGAAGAAAAATTTAATAAGCTTGGTGCAAAAATTAAAAGGGTTTATGAATGATAACAATTGCTTTATCTAAAGGTAGAATTTTTACGGAAACTATGCCAATTTTAAAATCGGCTGGGATAATATGCACTGAAAATCCAGAGTCCTCAAGAAAGCTTGTGTTCAAAACAAATAATAAAAATATTCAGTTAATAATTGTAAGAGCTTCAGACGTTCCAACTTATGTCGAATGTGGAGGAGCTGATTTAGGTATTGCAGGTAAAGATGTTCTTGATGAATATCAAGGTGTAGGTATTTACCATCCATTAGATCTAAATATTGGTAGATGCAAGATGATGGTTGCATGCAAGAAAGATTTTAATTACCAAAATGCAATTGAAGGTAAGAATAGGCTAAAAGTTGCAACTAAATATACTAATGCGGCAGGTGAATTCTTTGCGAAAAAAGGCATTCATATTGACTTGATTAAGCTTTATGGATCAATGGAGCTTGCTCCAATTGTTGGTCTTGCAGATATTATTGTAGATTTAGTAAGCTCTGGAAAAACATTAGAGGCTAATAATTTGATCCCAGTTGAGCAAGTTTCTAATATCACATCAAGGCTGATAGTGAATAAAGCATCCCTTAAGCTAAATAACAATTTATTAAAACCAATGATTCAAAATTTTACTGAAGCAGTAAATTAAATGAAAATCAAATTTTTAAAATTTTCTGATAAAGACTTTGAGAATTCTTTAAAAAAGAGGCTTGAATTTGACTCTTCAAATAATGAGCAAATTATGCAAGTGGCCAATGATATTTTAATTAAAATAAAAAAAGAGGGAGATAGTGCTTTAATTGATTTAACAAAGCAATTCGATGCGTTAGAAGTTGATAGATCTTCGGACTTAGAGATATCTCAACAAGATATAAATATAGCATTTGATAATATTGGGTTGGAACAAAAGAATGCATTAGAGGCAGCAGCCTCTAGAATATTTGATTATCATGAAAAACAAAAAACAGAATCTTGGTCCTATGAGGACTCGGAGGGTTCATTATTTGGACAAAAAGTTACACCATTGGATAAAGTTGGTCTTTATGTTCCTGGAGGTAAAGCTGCATATCCATCTTCTGTTTTAATGAACGCAATACCAGCAAAAGTTGCGGGCGTGAAAGAGCTTATTATGGTTGTTCCTACTCCCAATGGGGAAAGAAATGATTTAGTTTTAGCTGCAGCAAAAGTAGCAAAAGTTGATCGAATTTTTACTATTGGCGGTGCACAGGCAATCGGAGCTTTAGCTTACGGAACAAAAACTATCCCCAAAGTAGATAAAATAGTAGGCCCAGGGAATGCATATGTGGCTGAAGCAAAGAGAAGAGTCTTCGGAACTGTGGGTATAGATATGATTGCTGGACCATCTGAAATTTTAATTATATCTGATAAAAATTCCAACCCTGATTGGATTGCAATGGACCTATTCTCTCAGGCTGAACATGATGAGCTAGCGCAATCAATTTTGATAAGCGATGATGAAGAATTTTTTCGCAAAGTTAAGTTGAGTATAGATAATCTAATAAAAAATATGCCTAGAAAAAATATAATAGAAACTTCTCTTACCAATAGAGGTATTTTTATACTTGTTGAGAATCTTTCAGAGGCAGCAGAAGTATCAAATTTAATAGCTCCAGAACATTTAGAGCTAGCAGTAGATTCTCCTAAAAAACTTCTTGAAAAAATTAAACATGCAGGCGCTATTTTTATTGGCAGAAATACTTGTGAGGCTGTTGGTGATTATTGTGCTGGACCTAATCATGTCCTTCCGACATCAGGCACAGCCAGGTTTTCTTCGCCGCTTGGAGTGTATGATTTTCAAAAAAAATCTAGCCTCATTGCATTATCGGAAAATTCTGCGTCACGTTTAGGTAAAATTGCATCAACTTTAGCTAAAGGAGAGGGGTTGTATGCACATGGATTATCTGCAGAGTATAGAATTAAGAAATGAGTAAATTTTGGAGTAAATCTCTGCATCAACTAAACCCATATATCCCTGGGGAACAACCAAAAAACCAGGCACTTCTTAAGCTAAATACCAATGAAAACCCCTATAGCCCAAGTCCCAAGGTTTTATCAGCAATCAAATTAGCAGCCACAGAAAATCTTAGGTTGTATCCAGACCCGGAAAGCACAGAATTAAGACATACTATTGCTAAATATTATAACTTGAATATGTCAAATATTTTTGTAGGTAATGGTTCAGATGAAATATTAGCCTTTATATTCCACGGTTTTTTTAAAAAAAGCTCCCCTGTTCTTTTTCCCAATATTACATATAGCTTTTACCCAGTATATTGTAAGCTTTATGAAATCGATTTCCATATAATTTCTCTAGATAATAATTTTGAAATAGATTTAAAGGATTATTTGATTCCCAATGGGGGCATTATTTTTCCAAACCCAAATGCGCCAACAGCCATTCCAAAAAGAGCTAATGAAATTGAAGAACTACTAAGAAATAATAATGACAGCGTTGTGGTTGTCGATGAAGCTTATGTTGATTTTGGAACTGAATC
>CAZGLD010000005.1:0-9442 GCA_964526705.1 uncultured Methylobacillus sp. | reverse complement strand
AGTAAGAGTGCTGAAATAATATTCAAAGAACTTAGGAAAGATGATATTTTAATTCGTTTTTTTAATTCCCCAGAGATTATTAACAATTTTCTTAGGATTACAATAGGTACGCAGGAACAGATGGAACAATTAGTTAAAAAAATAGAATCAATAATATAAACATATTTCATTTAATTCTTTCATAACTCGATTTAATCTCATGTTAAAATCTTTTTATGAAACGTATATCAAAAGTCTCCAGAAAAACAAAAGAAACTGACATCACAGTTGAAATTAATATTGATGGGGTTGGTGAATCTTCCCTTGATTCAGGCATTGGTTTTTTAGATCATATGCTTGAGCAAATTTCTCGACATGGGTTGTTTGATCTTTCAATTAAAGCAAAAGGAGATTTACATATAGATGCCCATCATACTGTGGAAGATATAGGCATAACTCTTGGTCAGGCATTTGATAAAGCTATTGGTGATAAATTAGGTATCAGAAGATATGGACATGTTTACGTTCCTCTTGATGAAGCTTTGTCTAGAGTTGTTCTCGATATCTCGGGAAGACCGGGACTTGAGTTGAATGCTGATTTTACTAGAGCTAGAATTGGTGAATTCGATGTGGATCTTATCCATGAGTTTTTTCAAGGATTTACTAACCATGCGAATGTAACGCTTCATATAGATAATTTGAAAGGTGAAAATGCCCATCACCAAGCAGAAACAATTTTTAAAGCTTTTGGGCGGGCGTTAAGGAATGCAGTAGAAATAGATGAAAAAATTAAGGGTGTTATGCCCTCCACTAAGGGCACACTGTAGCCATCACTTACATTATTTATGATAGCAATTATTGATTACGGGGTCGGTAACTTAAGGTCGGTACATAATGCTGTCAGCTTTATTTCCCCAAAAATAAAATCTGTTGTTACTAGCGACCCAGAGCAAATTATTAAGGCTGATAGAATAATTTTTCCTGGACAAGGGGCTATGCCTGGTTGTGTTAAGGAGCTAGATAAAAGAGGGCTTAAAGAAGCGTTGGTTGAATCTGCAAAACAAAAGCCTTTTTTTGGAATTTGTTTGGGATTACAAATGCTTTTTGATATAAGTGAAGAAGGAAATCAAAAAGGCTTTGGCCTAATAGCCGGAAAAGTAATAAAGTTTGATGACAGCTACAAAGATAGAATTAAAATACCACATATGGGTTGGAACAGTGTAGCGCAATCCAATAATCATCCAATGTGGAATAAAATTAAAAGCGGTAGTAAGTTTTACTTTGTGCACAGCTATTTCGCTAAAGTAAAAGATGATAAATTGGTGGTTGGCCAAACTGAACATGGTGAAAATTTTGCAAGTGCAGTGGCAAAAGATAATATATTTGCATCACAATTTCATCCAGAAAAAAGTGCAGGACTTGGTTTGCAGATACTAGAAAATTTTATTTCATGGGAAATCTAATCAGACTATGTTAATAATCCCAGCTATAGACCTAAAGGAAGGTAAGTGTGTTCGCCTAAAACAAGGCTTAATGCAAGAATCTACAATATTTTCGGACAATCCTGCCGAGATGGCAAAGAAATGGGTTGACTTAGGAGCGCAAAGACTTCATTTGGTTGATTTGGATGGTGCTTTTGCAGGAAAACCTGTTAATGAATCCGCAATAAAATCTATTGTTGCAGAAGTTGGCGGCCAAGTACCAATTCAATTAGGTGGAGGTATAAGAAATCTAGATACAGTAGAAAAATTTATCAATAGTGGGGTAGATTCAGTAATTATTGGAACCGCAGCAGTAACTAATCCTGGTTTTTTGCACGAGGCGTGTTTTGCTTTTCCTGGTCAAATTATTGTTGGATTAGATGCAAAAGAGGGTGACGTAGCAATTAATGGATGGGCAAAATTGACTGGTCACAATGTAATTGATCTGGCAAAAAAGTTTGAACAATACGGGGTGGAGTCAATAATATATACTGATATTGGAAGAGATGGTATGTTGTCTGGGGTTAATATCGAAGCAACTGTAAGGTTATCGGAATCATTAAAGATACCCGTTGTTGCAAGTGGAGGAGTATCGAATATAGATGATATTAAACATCTTTGTGATGTGGCTAATATAGGCATAAGAGGCGTAATAACGGGCACAGCAATTTATGAAGGTACACTTGACTTTGAAGCTGCACAAAAATTAGCAGAAAGACTTACTGGTTAGCTGATGAGTGTAGCTAAAAGAATAATACCCTGCCTCGATGTAACTAATGGCAGAGTTGTTAAAGGTATTAATTTTGTGGAATTACAGGATGCTGGAAATCCAGTTGAAATAGCAAAAAAATATAATGAGCAGGGAGCTGATGAGTTAACTTTTCTCGATATTACTGCAAGTTCAGATAATAGAGGCTTAATATTTGACATCATTGAGAATGTTGCTAAACAGATATTTATACCAATGACTGTTGGCGGAGGTGTTAGGTCTTGTGAAGATATAAGAAATCTCTTAAATGCTGGAGCAGATAAGGTTGGTATAAATACATCTGCAATAATTAATCCAGACTTAGTTGCTGAAGCAGCAAGTCGTTTTGGCTCACAGGCCATTGTGGTTGCAATTGATGCAAAAAAAGTTGATGATCATTGGGAGGTATTTACTCACGGAGGGAGAAAGTCAACCGGTATAGATGCATTGGACTGGGCAAAAAAAATGGTTAAATTAGGGGCTGGAGAGCTTCTTATTACCAGTATGGATAGAGATGGTACAAAAACTGGATTCGATAATGTGTTAAACAGATTGATATCTGATAGTGTTCAAGTCCCCATCATTGCATCTGGGGGAGTAGGAAATTTACAACATTTAGTTGACGGTGTGAATGAAGGTGGGGCAGACGCTGTTTTGGCTGCGAGTATTTTTCATTATGGAGAATATTCTATAGAGGAGGCTAAGAATTTTATGTTTAAAAATAATATTCAAATACGCTTATGAGTCAATGGATGAAAGATATTGTTTGGAACAATGAAGGACTCTTACCGGTAATTGTTCAGGATAGGAGTTCAGATAAAATTCTAATGTTCGCTTGGATGAACAATGAGAGTCTTAAACTCTCAGTTCAACAAAAAAAAGCTGTTTATTGGTCTAGATCAAGGCAAAAATTGTGGGTTAAAGGTGAGGATTCTGGCAACTTTCAAACAATTGAGGACATGTTTTTAGATTGTGATAAGGACGTGCTGCTTATTAAAGTTAAGCAGGAGGGTGGAATAAGCTGTCATACGGGAAGAGAAAGTTGTTTTTACAATCGCGTTAATTTAACTACAAATTTGATCGAAATTAATGAAAAGGTCTTAAAAGATCCAAAGGAAATGTATAAAAAAAATGAAAGATGAATATTTAGAAAGCTTACTCAGCACAATTAAATCTAAAAAAAAAGACGATCCAACTCTTTCTTATACTGCCTTACTTCATAAAAAAGGGCTAAATGAAATTTTAAAGAAAATAGGAGAAGAAGCCTCCGAAACTATTATAGCTGCCAAATCTGAAAATAATGATGAGTTGATTCATGAAATTGCCGACCTATGGTTTCATTGTTTAGTTCTTTTATCACAAAAAGATTTGCTGGTTGATGATATTACAAATGAATTAAAGAATCGAGAAGGAACATCTGGTATCCAAGAAAAAAAAAATAGAGAATAAAGTTTATTAACCTTTAATAAAGAAAATAAATGAGTGAATGTATTTTTTGTAATATTATAAATAAAAAAATTCCTGCATCCTTTGTGTATGAGGATGAAGAGCTCATAGCATTTAAAGATATAAATCCAATAGATAAAGTACATATTCTAATCGTCCCAAAGCAACATATTGAAAGTCTTTTGGCCTGCGATATTACACACAAAGATATTTTATCTAAAATGTTATTATTAGCTCCAAAGCTTGCATTAGAAAATGGATTAAAAGGATTTAGAACAATGATAAATTCAGGTAAAGACGGTGGACAAGAAGTTTTCCATATTCATTTTCATATGTATGGCGGAAGTCTAAATTTAGCAAAAATATAACAGGGAGAAATTTATGCCAGGTCCATGGGAGTTATTAATTGTTTTAGCTATTGTATTGATAATTTTCGGTGCAGGAAAGCTAAAAAATATTGCAAGTGATTTGGGAGTTGCAATGAAGAACTTTAAAGAAGGTGCTAAACCGGAATCAAAAAAGTCATCTAAACCGAAAAATATCAGAAAGAAAAAATAATATTTTATGCTTGATATTTCTTTAGCTGAGTTAATAGTAATTCTCTGTGTGATTGTAATTTTTGTTGCACCAAAAAATTTACCAACCTTGGGCCGATTTTTTGGTAGAGCTTTACGAAAAACAAAAAACTATATCGACAATATTAAGAATGAAATAGATACGGAAGATAGATTTAAAGAACTTAAAAAAATTGAAAAAGAAATTAATAAAAGATCAACGAAGCTGTGAATTTAAAAAAAAATTTTTTTGAACAATTTCTTGAGCTTAGATCATCTTTAGTTAAGTCTTTAATTATTTTTATAGCAATTTTAATTGCATTAATTCCCTTCTCTAATGACATATATGGTTTTTTTTCAGAGCCATTATTAAGGCAGTTATTAGCTTTTGATGGTTCACTCATTAGCACTAAGTTATCCGCTACTTTTATAGTCCCTCTGAAAATTACAGCTTTTGTGGCATTCATCATTTCTTACCCAATGATTTTTTATCAAATATGGACTTTCGTTTCTCCAGGCCTTTATAAGCAGGAAAAAATATTTATTTACTTAATATTTCTATCATCCTTCGTACTTTTTGTTTTAGCTGCTGTTTTCGTATATTTTTTTGTGTTTCCTATAATCTTCAATTTTTTTATAGTAATGGCTCCAGAAAATGTTGTTTTATCGATTGATATAACAAGTTACTTAGAGATGATTATTGGTTTATTTTTAGCTTTTGGTATTGCATTTCAAATTCCGTTATTTGTAATTGCTTCAGTAAAATTTGGTTTGATAAAGCGTGATATATTCAAAAGTAACCGATCTTATTTTTTTGTTTTTGCATTTATTTTTGGGGCTATATTTACCCCACCAGATATACTATCGCAACTTCTTTTAGCTATACCTGTCTATCTTCTGTATGAAGTTGGAATTTTATTTTCAAAAAAGTAGACATCAAACTGATTTAACACTGTAAGTTTCAGTGCGATTTTTGTATAATGTATTTATTGCAAATAAGCTTCTTTATTTTCTACCAAATATTTATTTATAAGGATTTTATGGCTAAAGGCATCAAAAAAATTAATCTTGACCGTAGAAAGTTTTTATTAACAGCAACATCGGTTACAGGTGCAATTGGAGTTTCAGCTATTGCAGTCCCGTTCGCTTCAAGCATGCTCCCAAGTGAGAAAGCTAAAGCTGCTGGTGCTGCAGTTGAATTTGACATTGATGCTGTAAAGTTAGGAGAAATTAAAACAACCGAGTGGCGAGGTCAACCCGTATGGATATTAAATAGATCTACAGATATGCTTAAAACTTTAGACAATAACCAAGCGAATCTTGCTGATCCCAATCTTAAAGTTTCATCTCAGCAACCTAAATATTGTCAAAATGCAACAAGATCTATCAAATCTAATGTTTTAGTGGTGGTTGGTATTTGTACTCACTTAGGCTGTTCCCCATCACCAAAATTGGAAGCAAAAGGTGATATGGGTAATGAATGGGAAGGCGGCTTCTTTTGCCCATGCCATGGGTCAAAATTTGATCTATCTGGCAGGGTGTTTAAAGGATCTGCAGCGCCTACTAATTTAGTTGTTCCTCCTCATAAATATGTTGGTGATAACACAATTATTATTGGCGAAGACCAAGAGGAAAACGTATAGCATGGCAAAAAGTAATGATTCAAAATCAGCTGGGGTAATAGGCTGGATCGATGAGAGGTTTCCTTTATCCTCATTTATAAAAAACCATCTCACTGAATACTATGCACCAAAGAACTTTAATTTTTGGTACTTTTTTGGTGCCTTAGCTTTATTTACTTTTGTGATACAAATTTTAACGGGAATTTTTCTCACGATGCATTACAAGCCAGCTGCTGCAGAGGCATTTGCATCAGTTGAATACATTATGAGGGATGTGTCATTTGGATGGCTCATACGTTATATGCATTCCACTGGATCATCACTGTTTTTTGTAGTAATTTATCTTCATATGTTTAGAGGTTTAATGTATGGATCATACAAAAAACCAAGGGAATTACTGTGGCTCTTTGGAGTATTAATTTTTCTTTTATTAATGGCCGAAGCTTTTTTTGGCTACTTATTACCGTGGGGACAAATGTCTTACTGGGGAGCCCAGGTCATAGTGAATTTGTTTGCCACCATCCCCTTCATAGGCCCAGACCTTGCTGAGTGGGTTCGAGGGGATTACTTAGTATCAGATGCTACCCTAAATAGGTTTTTTGCATTTCACGTTATCGCTCTACCTTTAGCTTTAGCGGGGCTAATTTTCGGTCATCTTATTGCTCTGCATGAGGTGGGTTCTAATAATCCTGATGGTGTCGATATTAAAAAATTTAAGGACAAAAAAACGGGAATTCCGTTAGATGGAATACCATTTCATCCTTATTACACTGTAAAAGACCTTATAGGATTATCTGTATTTCTTATTGTCTTTGCTTCCATTATTTTTTTCGCTCCTGAAATGGGGGGTTATTTTTTAGAACATAATAATTTTGTTCCTGCAAACCCTTTGGTAACTCCTGATCACATTGCTCCTGTTTGGTATTTTACTCCCTACTATTCAATTTTGAGAGCAGTACCGCCTATATTAGGCAGTCAATTTCCTGGAGTTGCGGCAATGGGGCTCTCTGTGATGATTTTCTTTTTAGTGCCCTGGCTTGATAAAAGCCCAGTTCGATCAATTCGCTACAAAGGAACTTTATATAAAAAATGGTTAACTGCTTTTGTGATTAGTTTTTTTGTTCTCGGTTACTTGGGAACAGAACCTTCATATGTATGGGGTCAATTTCCATCTGCACTACCAATAATAGGCGGGGGCGATATTGCAACTTTTGCTGCTAGAGTTTTTACGATAATTTATTTTCTATTTTTTATTTTAATGCCCATATATAGTAAAAGAGATCAGACTAAGAAGGTACCAACCAGAGTGACTATGCCATGAAGAAGCTAATTTTTTCGGCTATCTTTATCTTTTTTTCCTCTATAGCTTCTGGCGCCGATCAAGCTAAGCTTTTACCTGCTCCGGTTGATCTTGAGGATAAAAATTCTTTACAAAGGGGTGCAAGGAATTTCATCAATTACTGCCTCAACTGTCACAGCGCAAGCTATATGAGATATAACCAATTAAAGCTTATAGGACTAAGTGAGACCACAATTAAACGTGATTTACTTTTTACTGCTGACAAAATTGGCGATCCTATGGATATTGCAATGCAATATGATGAGGCTAAAGAGTGGTTTGGGGCTGCACCCCCGAATCTTTCAGTAACAGCAAGGTCAAGAGGTGCGGATTGGATTTATAGTTATTTAAGAGGTTTCTACAGGGATTCTTCACGCACTATGGGTTGGAATAATACTGTTTATAAAAATTCAGCAATGCCTCATATATTATGGGAGCTACAGGGTGAGCAAATTTTTAATGCACAATTAAATGAACTTACTTTACAGAAACAAGGCGTATTATCTCCAAACGAGTACGATCAGTTTATTGGTGACATTACTAACTTTTTGGTTTTTGTCTCAGAACCCAATCAACAAAAGAGAAAACAAATAGGTTATTATGTGCTCGCATTTCTCTTCTTGCTGTTAGTTTTGGCAATTAATCTCAAAAAGGAATATTGGAAAAATATTAAATAAAAAATTATGATGAAACTTTATTCAAACTCAGTAGACCCGTTCAGCCATAGATGCCGAATAGTTCTTTTTGAAAAAGGTATGGATTTCGAAGTTATCGATGTTGACCTTACAAACAAACCTGAAGATCTATCTATTCTTAGTCCATATTCTGACTTTCCAGTATTGGTCGAAAGAGATTTAGTGCTTACCGACGCAAATATTATTAATGAATATATTGATGAGAGATTTCCTCATCCTCAACTTATGCCACCTGATCCAGTTATGAGGGCGCGCGCAAGATTATTCTTAAAAGATTTTGAAAATCAATTATTTATTCACATGAAGGATTTAGAATCACATGACAAAGTTGTAGAAGAAGCAGCCAGAAAAACAGTTACGGATGTTCTGATGCAGATTAGCCCAATATTAGGTAAGCAAGCCTTTTTATTGCATGAAGAGTATTCTATGTTAGATGTTGCTATGGCTCCTCTTTTATGGAGACTAGAGCATTACAATATAAAACTTCCAGCAAGCTGTGCCCCTTTGCTTAAATATGCAGATAAAATATTTAAAAGACCATTATTTGAAGAAGCTATGTCACCAGCTGAAAAGGCAATGCGAACATATTAATTTATTATGTATTCGACCAAGCCTTACTTAGTTAGAGCTATTTTTGATTGGTGTATAGATGAAAGTTTGACCCCACATTTATTAGTGGAACTTTCAGATCAAGTAAAAGTACCAAACAGACATAATAAAAATAATGAAATAATTTTAAATATTTCTCCTGCTTCGGTGACAAAACTCGTTATTGATAATGACTTCATTTCTTTTTCAGCTAGATTTTCTGGAATTCACGAAGATATAATGGTTCCGATGGGATTCGTAAAATCAGTTTATGCTTTAGAAAACGGTGAAGGTCTTCACTTTATAATTGATAATAAAACTAAAAAAAGGGAAATCGATAATATTCAAAGTGTGAGCTCTAAGGAATTAAAAAAAAGCCATTTAAAGTTAGTTGAATAAAAAAAATATCGCCAAATATTAAAAATTTGATATAGTTACATTCTTTTTAATTTCGCCCTCTTAGCTCAGTTGGTAGAGCAACGCACTTGTAATGCGTAGGTCGTCAGTTCGAATCCGACAGAGGGCACCATTCTTTTTAATTTAAGCTGTTATTTTTATTGACAAATTCTGTCAAACATACCATAATTTTGGGTTCGGTTGGGAGGGGTGGCCGAGTGGTTAAAGGCGACGGACTGTAAATCCGTTCTCTCTGAGTACGAAGGTTCGAATCCTTCTCCCTCCACCATTAAGCTTTTACTGCTATTAGTGGGGTTTAGTATGGGTATGCGGGTGTAGCTCAGTTGGTAGAGCATTAGTTTTCCAAACTAAATGTCGCGAGTTCGAACCTCGTCGCCCGCTCCAGTATTAAAAGGGAATGTTTTGCCCATGTGGCTCAGTGGTAGAGCACTCCCTTGGTAAGGGAGAGGTCGCGGGTCCGATTCCCGCCATGGGCACCAGTATTAAAATGTTTTTATTATTAATGTTAGAAGCTGTTTAACAAAGGAAAAAGATTATGGCTAAAGGTAAATTTGAGCGTACCAAACCGCACGT
>CAZGLD010000004.1:0-94136 GCA_964526705.1 uncultured Methylobacillus sp. | reverse complement strand
GATAAAACCGCACCTGCCACTGCTAATTTAATTTTGTTATTCATAAATTTCTCCTATTGTAAAAAAATTGAAATAAGTAAATCAATAAAGCTTACCTACCTCAAACATTCTTAAATATATATTAAGAAGCTATGATCATTATCTATAATAAAAGGGGTAAGGTGCAAGCAATATGTGTCTTTTTTGTTACAAAGCGTTCCATAATGTTGTTATTTTACAACAAATACTTTTTTGAGAAGTTTTAAAAGCTTATCTTCAAATACTTTTGTGAACCTGGATAGCAAACCTATCAGTCATCCCAGCAATATAATCCGAAACCGTACGCGGGAATTCATCTTCCGAACCCTTCTTAAAGTCTTTAGGGATGCGACTGGGGTCATCCATATAATACTGGAATAATATTGTAATAATATCTTGCGCATTGTCAGTCATACTTTTCACATGCTTGTGTTCATAGAGCTCTCTTCTCAAGTAAGTCTTTATTTCTTGCTTGCTTTGAAGCAATTCTTTAGAAAAACTTATTAAAGCTGGCATCGAACGGACGTCATCAAGCGAAGTTGGCCTGTATTCTTTTATAATATTTTGACTATTTAAAATCAAATCATTAACCATCACGTTTATCATCCTGCGGACCACCTCATTAACAAATACCTCATCAATAGTCTCAGGGCAGGTTGCATGAACCTCTTCTGCACATGATTTAAATAATAAGTTACTCATTAATGACTCTATGGATAGAAGGCCTGAACGAAAACCATCGTCTATATCATGATTAATATAAGCTATTTCATCGGCAATATTAACAATTTGTGCCTCTAAGGACGGTTGTTGTTTTTTAATAAAACGCTCACCTATAACGCCTAATTTTTTAGCATTTTTTAATGAGCAATGCTTTAGAATACCCTCTCTCGATTCAAACATAAGATTAAGTCCATCAAAATGAGCGTAACGCCTTTCTAAATCATCTACTATTCGCAAGGATTGTAGATTATGCTCAAATCCACCGAATTCATTCATACACCTATTAAGAGCATCCTGACCAGCATGACCAAAGGGGGTATGCCCTAAGTCATGGGCTAACGAAATAGTTTCAGCTAAATCCTCATGGCACCCTAAAGCCCTTGTGATACCCCTCGCAATTTGAGAAACCTCGATAGAGTGGGTCAGGCGTGTTCTAAACATATCCCCCTCGTGATTTACAAATACTTGAGTCTTATACTCCAGACGCCTGAAAGCTGAACAGTGAATAATACGATCACGATCGCGCTGATATTCATTTCTTGAAGTAGAGACAGGTTCTTTAAGCAGTCTGCCAGAGGACATGCTTGGTTTTGATGCATAAATAACTGGGTTCATCTAAGTAAATTTTTTCTGCTGTAATGTATTCAAGAGGGCTGCGTTAGAATAATCATTAGTTAAAACCGCCTTACCAATTGCCTTCTGAAGTACCAAATTTATTTGATTGTTGTAAGTTTTTTTATCTGACATCATAAGATCAATAAATTTTTCTTGAGAAATATCCGGGGGATTGATGGGTAGTTTTGCAGATAAAATAATATCTTTTATTCTCCTAAATTCGTCCTCCTTAAGCCAAGCAAGTTCTTTGGATAAAAATGCCGCCATCACCATACCGCAAGCCACCGCCTCTCCATGAAGCCAGTTACCATAGCCCATAGCATTCTCAATAGCATGCCCAAAGGTATGGCCCAGGTTTAAGGTAGCCCTAATACCCTTTGATGATTCTAATTCATCTTGGGCAACAACCTCTGCTTTATTTGTGCATGATCGAGTTACCGCCTCAATAAGAATATCAGGATTTTTACATAAAAGATTAGGGATATTCAACTCCAACCATTCGAAAAAGGCATAATCCCTTATAAGACCATATTTTATTACCTCAGCAATGCCAGCGCTAAGTTCCCTCTCTGGAAGAGTATTAAGAACAGCTACATCTGCGATAACACATTGAGGTTGATAAAAAGCCCCAATCATGTTCTTTCCCAAAGCATGATTAATACCCGTTTTACCTCCAACAGATGAGTCAACCTGAGATAGTAATGTTGTGGGTATTTGAATAAATTTTACCCCACGCATATAACTTGCTGCCGCATAACCAGTAATATCACCGATAACTCCGCCACCAAGAGCAATTAATAAGACCTCTCTGTCACACTTATTCTCGATTAAACAATCATAAATAGTGTTTAACGTCTCAGCATTCTTAAATTGCTCACCATCGGGCAAAATAATAGGAATAATTTTTTTATCGCTACCTAAATTTGAAATAATAATATCAAGGTACAGGGGAGCAACCGTTGTATTTGAAATAATAGCTATAGTGTTTGTAGAGATATGTTTATTTAATAATAAACTATCGTGGATTAATTTATCCCCCACATAGATAGGATAACTTCGTGCACCTAAATTAATATTAATTTTTTTCATGTGGTCTCAGATTCTTAATAATTTCATTGGCAATTTCTGGTGCACGTTTGTCTTTGGTATTAATGGTATAGTCAGCTAAAGACTTGTACAAAAAACTCCTATGATCTAACAACTCTGTTAGCTTTGTTTTTACATCAACATTTTGTAACAAAGGCCTAGATTTATCATTGGATAATCGCTTGGCTAATTCATTAATATCTGCATTAAGATATATTACATTACCAAAGCTACTTAATAATAAACGATTATCTTTTGATAAAACAATTCCCCCACCAGTGGAAAGGACTATATTTTCCTTTACTACAACATCCGAAAGTATCTTTGCCTCTCGTTTTCTAAAGCCCAACTCTCCCTCATATTCAAATATTAAAGGAACTTTGACACCCGTGTTTTCTTCTATTAATAAGTCACTATCAATAAATTTATAATTTAATTTTCTAGCTAAAATTTTACCAACAGTAGTTTTCCCAGAACCCATCAAGCCTACTAAAAATATTCTTTCTTTTTTTTTCATCATATTGTAATTTATTTTTTTTTATTCTCAATTTAAAGCTCTAATGAATATTTTAGAATAATCTAATATAAACTTATTATTACCACTATAATAAACCTTTACGCAAAAAAATAAATTTTCATCGCATGCTCTATAAATTAAAGAATCTTTTGTTAATACTAATTCTAGCTGGCATGTCCTCCCTTGCATTAATTTTCTTTGTTGTTGTGCTAATTTATCCCACGCTTCCAGAAGTTAATCATTTACAAAAATATAGGCCAAAACAACCGCTACAAATCTTTTCACAAGATGGCTTACTTATTGCAGAATTCGGTGAAGAAAGGAGGGACCATACCCTGATAAAACATGTCCCTCAAAGAATGATTAATGCTATTTTAGCAATTGAAGATAGAAGATTTTTTGAGCATCCAGGCATAGATATTATTGGGGTAATGAGAGCGGCATTCAAAAATATATCTGGGCAAGGACATGAAGGTGCAAGCACAATTACAATGCAGGTAGCACGAAATTTTTTTCTATCCTCAGAAAAAACGTTTAAAAGAAAAATTAATGAAATATTATTGGCTATAAAAATAGAAAGATCACTAACTAAAGAGGCTATTCTTGAGTTGTATATTAATCAAATCTATTTGGGGCAAAGATCCTTTGGATTTTCTGCAGCGGCAGATACCTATTTCAACAAAAGACTTGATGAACTTAATCTAGCTGAATCTGCACTGCTTGCTGGCCTTCCAAAAGCTCCAAGTAGATATAATCCTTTAATTAACCCAGAACTAGCCATTCAAAGACAGCATGCCGTTTTAAGAAGTATGAAGCGACATGGCTATATAGATAATGCTACATATGTAATTGCACTCGATGAGCCTTTAGATTTAAGAGATTCAATTAATAAAAGGGAATTAAAAGCAGATTATGTTGCTGAAATGGTGAGGCAAGAACTTTATAGCGAGTTTGGTGACGGAATTTATACCAGCGGACTTAAAGTCTACACCACCATAAAAAAGAAAAATCAAGTATATGCAAATAGATCTATCCAGAATAACTTCATTAATTATATGATCCGCAATGGGCTAAACCCTCCTGAAAGTTTTATTAATATAGAAGCGATAGAACACCCAAACATAAAAGCAAGGGATAAGTATCTTCTGCAGCAATTAAGATTAATGCCAACTTACGGCGAGTTTATTCCCGGAATAATTTTAACTGCGCAACCTCTTCAAGTAAGTGCTTTATTGAAAAATGGCAAAACAATTAATATATATAAAAGAGGATTAAAGCTTCTCCAAAAAGATTTTAAAATTGAAGAGGAAGGAGAGAGGCTTATCAAGCCAGGCGTAGTCATGCGATTTGTTAAAAACAGAGGAGTGTGGCATGTTACCCAGCTCCCCAAAGTTGAAAGCTCTTTAGTCTCTATGGACCCCCAATCGGGAGCTATTCTAGCGTTAGTCGGAGGTTTTGATTTCTACAGAAATAAATACAACAACGTTACCCAAGCTCAAAGACAACCTGGATCTATTTTCAAACCGTTTATTTATTCAGCAGCCTTAGAAAAAGGTATAAATGCTGCTACTTTAGTTAATGATGGTTATCTTTATGTAACTGCAAAAGAACTTAATTCGAACGAGAACTGGGAGCCACAAAATTATAACGAAAAATTTGCAGGGCCTATTAGATTAAGACAGGGACTCGCAAAATCAAAAAATCTTGTAGCAATTAGAGTGCTTAAACATATAGGTGCAGACTATGCGCAAGACTACATCTCTCGATTTGGTTTTAATCCCAAAAAACATCCGCCTTATTTGTCAATGGCACTTGGTGTTGGTGAGGTCTCAGCAATGGAAATGGTCACAGCATATAGTGTCTTTGCAAACGGTGGCTACCTAAAAAAACCTTATTTTATAGAAAAAATTATTGATACGAAAGGAAGAAAGGTAAAGTTAAGTAATGAGCTAATGAATGCAGAAGTCCCAAGAATAATTGATCCAAGAAATGCATTCATCATGACTGATATGCTTAAAGAGGTAATCAATTCTGGAACTGCAAAAAGGGCAAAAAGATTAAAACGTTCAGATATTGCTGGGAAAACTGGTACCACTAATAACCTAATTGACGCATGGTTTGCAGGTTACAACCCTGATATTGTTACAGTTACCTGGATGGGGTATCCGCAACCTAAGCCTTTGGGTAAAAAAGAGACTGGATCAAGAGCTGCTCTTCCTATCTGGATTGATTATATGGAATCTATCTTAGAGGACTACCCAATAAAAATGCTTGTTGAACCAGAAGGAATATTACCTCTCAAGGTAAAGGAAATTGATGGGACTTTAGCAAGTCAAGATGAAGAGGGAATATATGAATACTTTTATGATGAATTCCTTCCCCAAAATAATGCATATTTTATGATCAATTAATAAACAAATACTTCATGACTAAAGACTATTACAAAACTATACGTTTATCTATTGCAAACAAAGCTGCTGAAATAATTATGGAAGAAGGGGTAGATGATTATCAATATGCTAAAAAAAAGGCCGTAAAATATCTTGATGTAAATAATTTAGATACACTTCCTTCAAATGATGAAATTGATAAGGCACTTTTAGAATACGGATCAATTTTTCAAAATGAAATTGATTTAGATGCTATATGTAAAATTAAAGAAGAGGCTCTGAAGATAATGAAATTATTTGATAGATTTAACCCTTTTTTCCTCAGTCAAATAACAGAGGGGCTAGTTCCAAAATATCCCATTATTAACATTAATATCTATACTGATAGTATGAAAGAAATAGAATACGTATTATTGAATAACAACTTAAACTTTGAGATAAAAGACTTTAGTATTTCTGAAAAAAAAACCAAAAAACAATCTTTACGTAAAATTCCTATCATTTCAATTGAAAATAGTTTCTTTCCAATTAAATTAAAAATTTTTGAAGAACACGATCTAAGGATAAGTAAAAAAAACTTAATGAATATGCGTGGTCTTGATTTTAATAAACTTAAAGACTTTGATCCTAATACGCTTCTTGCAAAAGCTTAGCTACATGTAATGCAAAGTAAGTCAAAATAGCGTCTGCGCCGGCTCGTTTAAATGCCACGAGCGATTCTAAAACAACTTTATCTTCCTCAAGCCAGTTTTTCTGACTAGCTGCTTTGATCATGGCATATTCACCACTTACCTGATAAACAAAAGTTGGTTTTTTGAATGTATTTTTTACTCTGTAAACAACATCTAAATAAGGCATACCTGGTTTAATCATAACCATATCAGCACCTTCATTAATATCAAGCTCAACCTCATATAACGCTTCATTACTATTAGCTGGATCCATCTGATAAGTTTCTTTTGAAGATCCTCCAAGCAACGAAGATGATCCTACTGCCTCCCTGAAGGGACCATAAAATGATGAAGCGTACTTGGCTGAATATGCCAAAATCTTTGTATCAATATATCCATTTTCTTCAAGTGCATGCCTTATCTTTCCCACTCTACCATCCATCATATCTGATGGAGCCACGATGTTTGCCCCCGCTTTTGCATGAGATATGGCTTGTTTAACTAAAACCTTAACCGTTTCGTCATTAAGAATAACCCCCTCATCATTAATCAAGCCATCTTGACCATGACTCGTATAAGGGTCCAGCGCCACGTCAGTAATAACCCCAAGGTTTGGTAAAGCTTTTTTGAGAGCTTTTACAGCTTTTGGTATTAATCCATTACCATTAAATGCCTCGTTAGCATCAAAGGATTTTTTTTCTTTATCAATTACTGGAAATAAAGCTATTGCCGGTATCCCTAAATTTAGACACTCAGTAGCATCATTTATTAATTCATCAATGCTTAATCTAAATATGCCAGGCATTGAATCTATTTTGTCCCTTATTTTTTTGCCCTCAACAACAAACATAGGATAAATTAAATCATTTACCGATAACATGCTCTCGCTTGTTAACCTTCGCGAGAAAGCGTCGCTTCTAATTCTTCTGGGTCTATTTTTTATCATTTAATTATTGAGTAATTTTTTTAGTGATTGTCCAGGATTTTTGTCTCGCATAAATGCTTCACCCACTAAAAAGCTAAATATTCCATGCTGAGTCATTAAGCCTACATCTTCTGATGTAAAAATACCAGATTCTGTTACCGTAATTCTTCCAGCTGGAATTTCTTTTAATAAATTAAGCGTGGTCTGCAGACTTACATCGAATGTTTTTAAATTACGATTATTTATTCCTATTAATTTAGTATTAAGCTGAAGTGCTTTTTCCAGTTCATACTCATCATGAGATTCGACTAAGACATCCATATCAAGCTCATTAGCTATACTTTCAAGCTCCTTCATTTGATTCAACTCTAATGCAGCAACAATTAATAATATACAATCAGCTCCTAAAGCTTTTGATTCAAATATTTGGTATTGGTCAATCATGAAATCTTTTCTTAGCACTGGAAGATTACAACTTTTTTTAACTAACCCAATATACTCTGGCTTACCTTGAAAATAATCAATATCAGTCAGTACAGATAAGCACGTAGCTCCTCCATCCTCGTATGATTTTGCAATCTGGGAGGGATCAAAATCTTCCCTAATGACTCCTTTTGAGGGACTAGCTTTTTTTATTTCAGCTATTACTGCAGTTTTTTTTCTTAAAACCTTTTCATCTATTGCCTTTATAAAAGATCTATTGCCCTCTATATTGCGGATGTCAATCTCAAGGTCACTCAATGATTTAACGAGCTTGCTTGATGCAATCTCTTCTTTTTTTGTTGCTAAAATCTTATCTAAAATATTAGGCATATCTTAATTCGATTCTTTAACTAATTCATTTAATTTAGCCATAGCATGCCCTTCATCAATGACGGAGATAGCCTTTTGAATACCTAGATGAAGGTCTGGAGCTAACCCGCTAATATAAATTGCTGCGCCAGCATTTAAAATAGCAATATTTCTTGCTGTTGAATTCTCACCTTCAAGAATATGCATAATCACTTGTTTAGATTGCTCAACGTTTTCTACCT
Source organism: uncultured Methylobacillus sp. (assembly GCA_964526705.1). Classification (GTDB taxonomy): domain Bacteria; phylum Pseudomonadota; class Gammaproteobacteria; order Burkholderiales; family Methylophilaceae; genus BACL14. The sequence continues at coordinate 86,157 of CAZGLD010000004.1, read as the reverse complement.
TAATATCCTCTATACTTCCTAAAGGGATATTAAAATCTTCAGGTGTAATTTCATAGCTCTTCACTTGTTTGTTTTTTAATTCTGCTATAAAAGTTGGTCCAGAAATAGAAATTTCATCCATACCATCCATTCCTGAAACTGCCATTACATGATTACTTCCTAGAATAAGTAAAACTTCAGCAAAAATAAGACATAGTTCTTTGCTGTAAACACCAACTACCTGAGATGGCGCATTGGCTGGATTAGTTAAAGGGCCTAAAAGATTAAAAAAAGTTCTTACGCCTAATTCTTTTCTTACTGGCGCTACATATTTCATAGCAGGATGATAGTTAGGAGCAAACATAAAACCAATGCCAATTTTATCAACTAACCTTGAAATTTCTTCATGAGTTAAGTTTACATTCACCCCTAATGCCTCAAGTACATCTGCACTTCCACATTTTGAAGAAACTGACCTACCTCCATGTTTTGCAACACGTGCTCCCGCAGCGGCAGAAATTACAGCACTTACTGTGGAAACATTGAAAGTTTGAAGACTATCGCCACCAGTACCACAAGTATCTATTAAAAAATCGCGATTATTGAGTGAAACTAGATTAGAGTGACTTCTCATTACTTTTGCTGCAGACGCAATCTCCTCAATCGCTTCGCCCTTTATTCTCATGCCTACCATAAAAGCAGCAATTTGAATCGCAGATAATTTACCTGTCATAACCTCGGTCATAACCTCCGTCATTTCATCTGATGATAGATCGATACCTGAAATAATCTTAGTTAAGTAATCTTGGAATGAATTAGCCATTTTTTTTTATAAAATTCTCTAATAAGTCATGTCCATGTTCAGAAAGAATGGATTCTGGATGAAATTGTACCCCTTCAAGGAATAATTCTTTATGACGAATACCCATTATCTCATTATCATCAGTCCAAGCTGTAATTTCAAAACAAGCTGGTAGAGATTCTCTATCTATGACTAGAGAGTGATAACGAGTTGCGGTAAATGGATTTTTTAATCCTTTAAAAACCCCTTCATTTTTATGATGAATAAGGGATGTTTTACCGTGCATAATTGTTTGTGCATGTGTAATTTTACCTCCAAACGCTTGCCCGATAGTTTGATGTCCCAAACATACTCCTAAGATAGGTATTTTACCTTTAAAATTATTGACGATATCTAATGAAATACCAGCTTCATTTGGGGTACAAGGTCCTGGAGATATTACTAAAAATTCAGGGTTCAAATTTGATATATCTTCAATTGATAATTGATCGTTACGGCGAACAATAACCTCTTGACCTAATTCGGAAAAATATTGTACTAAATTGTAAGTAAAAGAATCATAATTATCTATCATTAGCAACATTAGTCATCCTCCCCTACTTGAACAAGCTGAGCCGCTTTTAAAATAGCTTTAGCTTTGTTTTGAGTCTCAATCCATTCATTTTCAGGAATAGAGTCTGCAACAATACCAGCTCCTGCTTGAACATAAAGTGTATTATTTTTTATGACTGCTGTTCTTATAGCAATAGCAACATCCATATCCCCGTTAAACTCTAAATATCCAACTGCGCCGGCATAAATCCCTCTTTTTGTTGGTTCAAGCTCATTAATAATTTCCATAGCTCTTACTTTGGGTGCTCCACTTACAGTGCCAGCAGGAAATGTTGCTTTTAAAACGTCCATTGCACTAAATGAATCTTTTAAGTCTCCCTCAACATTAGAAACTATATGCATAACATGTGAATACCTTTCAACAGTCATATTATCAGTAACTTTGATGGAACCCGTTTTTGAAACGCGGCCAATATCGTTTCTGCCAAGATCCATTAATTGAACATGCTCAGCTATTTCTTTTGGATCATTTAATAAATCCTTTTCTAGCGATATATCATCATTCTCGTTTTTTCCTCTGGGACGAGTTCCTGCAATAGGCCTTACTGAAACCTTGCGATCCTCTAAGCGTACTAATATCTCAGGTGAAGCACCCACAACAAAGTGGTCATCCATGTGATAAAAAAACATATAAGGTGATGGGTTTAGAGCTCTGAGAGCTCTATATAAAGTCAAGGGATCGGAATGATATGGTTGATTCATTCTTTGTGATAAAACAACCTGCATAACATCACCCTCATAAATATAATTCTTGGCTTTTGCCACAGCTTCTTTAAAAGATTCCTCTCCAAATTCAGATTTAGGCATAGTTCTTTGTTCGCTTGAGCTCTCAATAGCTTGAGCTTTAGACTTGAGTTGCTTAAGATAATTACGAAGTCTAATCGTACCGTTTTCAAAGGCGTTATTTTCCAAAGGATCTAAGTAGCTAATAATAAATAGTTTTCCTAAAATATTATCAATAACAACAATTTCATCAGATAGCATTAATAAAATATCAGGCACGTTTAATGTATCTTTCAAGAAGTCTTTAGCTAGTCTTGGTTCAATATAATTAATCGTCTCATAACCAAAATAACCAGCTAAGCCTCCAGAATATCTTGGCATCTTTAGATCGCCTGGAACCTTAAAGCTATTTATATATTCTTCAATAAAATCTAGTGGGTTTTGATGGTCAATTTCTTCTTTTAAAATATCCTGATGAAAAATAGATATTTTATTCTTATTGATCTTTATCTGAACCTTAGAGGGAAGTCCTATAATAGAATATCTACCAAATTCCTCTCCACCTTCAACAGACTCAAGAAGGTAACTGTAAGGCTTGTTAGCTAATTTTGTGAATATGGATAAAGGGGAATCAAGATCAGACGATGCCTCAATTAATAAAGGAATACGATTAAAACCTTTTTGTTTGTAATTATCAAATTGCTCTTTATTTATAGAGGAGAACATTTGATGCTAACCCAGTATGCTTTGCAAGTCATGAAATTTATCGATTGCTAGATCAACTTTTTCAGAGTCCATCTCTTCACCAAAATTATATCCATAAGGCACAGTCACAACGAATGATCCTGCAGCTGCTCCGGCTTCGATATCATTAGTTGAATCACCCACCATTATTGCCTCACTTGATTTAATATTAAAAAATTCACAGCTATAAATAATAGGAAGCGGATCTGGCTTCATCTTCTCTAAAGAATCACCAGATAAAATTAAATCTAAGGACTTTGACAGTCCTGATGCATCCAGAATTTTATCTGTAAAAATACTTGGCTTGTTAGTTATGCAAGCTAATTTTATATCTTTTTTCTTTAAGAAATCTATTGTATCTAATACCCCTTCATAAGGAAGGCTCTCGTGCGCAATCAAATTATAATGGTGATAAAAAAAATCAAGGCCATCTAAGAAGAAATTATTTCCATCTTTATTTGATGAAAGCTGTATAGATTTTCTTATCAAATTATCAGCTCCCTTTCCAATAAAATTTGTAATTTCTGCTTCAGGTAATTTTTTCATCTTAAGATCATCTAACATATTGTTAACAGCTATAGTTAATTGAGGAGCAGTTTCAAAAAGTGTTCCATCAAGATCAAAGAAAATACCCTTAATATTATTAAATTGAGTCAAGCTAAACCTTAGATAAAGCATCTCTCAAAGACTTTACGATAGAGTCATATCTATTTGGATCACTATCTTTACCTGCACCAAAAATTGCTGAGCCAGCCACAAATGTATCAGCGCCAGCTTTAGCAATTTCCTCAATATTATTTGGGTTAACGCCACCATCAACTTCGAGCCATATTTGTCTTCCACTTTTTTCCATATATGCATCAATCTTTTGTCTTGCTTGAACAAGTTTATTTAATGTTTCAGGTATAAATTTTTGCCCTCCAAATCCTGGATTTACAGACATAAGAAGCACCATATCAATTTTATCCATTACATGGTCTAAATAATCTAGTGGAGTGGCAGGATTAAAGACCAAACCTGATTTGCATCCGTTATCTCTCACTAAAGATAGGCTTCTATCAATATGATCTGAACCCTCTGGATGAAAAGTTATTATGTCAGCCCCTGCTTTAGCAAAATCAGGAATAATACGATCAACAGGCCTAACCATTAAATGTACATCGATTGTTGCCTCTGTTAATGGTCTGATAGCTTTGCAGACCAATGGACCAATTGTTAGGTTCGGAACATAATGGTTATCCATTACATCAAAGTGAACAAAATCAGTGCCTGATGCTATAACATCTGTTATTTCTTGGCCTAACTTGGCAAAATCTGCTGATAAGATACTGGGGGCTATTCTAAAGTTTTTTTCCATATTGATTCAGGTTCCTAATTTTAAAAGTAATTATTATTGTAAAATAGCATTTTAACCCCTTTTAACCTATAAGATAAAGCGAGCGCAAATAATTTAAAATGGAACTGAATGTTATAGGTCTAAATCATAAAACTGCCCCGTTAAGTCTGAGGGAGAAATTTGCATTTCCTTCTGACGTCATAAGTTTCTCATTAAGAGAATTAAAAGAAAAGTGTGCTCGTGAGGTAGTGATTTTATCAACATGTAATCGAACAGAGATATATTTTTACGCAGGTGACAAAAATAATGTCTTAATGTGGCTTGCAGTTACCAAGAAAGTTCCTGTAACCCAAATTAAATCGCACATTTATCATTACATAAATTTAGAGGTAGTTGCTCATGCGTTTCGGGTTGCTTCAGGCCTCGATAGTATGATTTTAGGTGAAACACAAATTCTAGGGCAAATGAAACAATCAGCTAAATTAGCCGATTATGCAAATACCCAAGGAAAACATCTTACTTACCTATTTCAAAAAATTTTTGAAGCTGCGAAAGAGGTAAGAACAAAAACAAAAATAGGAGCTAGTTCTACTACAGTAGCTTCAAGTATTCTAAAGGTAGCTAAAAGTATATTTGGAGAAATAAAAGAAACAAATATTCTTTTTGTGGGAGCAGGAGATATGGCTGAGCTTTGCGCAAAGTACTTCACAGACCAAAAGCCAAAACAACTTGCAATAGCGAACCGCTCTATTGAAAAAGGGCAATTATTGGCTGAAAAGATTAATTGTGAATCAATCTTACTTGGTGACGTTTACCATCAAATATCTAAATACGATATTGTAATTTGCTCAACAAGTAGCCAGCTTCCAATCATTGGCCTGGGAATGATTGAAAATGCTTTAAAACTAAGAAAACATAAACCCATGCTCTTAGTTGACTTAGCTATCCCTCGAGATGTTGAAGTAGAAACAGGTAAGATGGATGATATTTTTCTTTATACTTTTGACGACTTAGCGAAATTAGCTCAAGATGGAATGCAAAATAGGGAGGCCGAAGTAAGTAAAGCGGAAAATATTATAGAGGAAAAAGTTTTGCTCTATAAAGAAAAAATTGATCAAAAAAATATTACTCCAACGATTACTAGCTTACGAAACCGATTTGAAAATTTAAGGAAAAAAGAACTTTTAAAAGCAGAAAAAGAAATAAGTAATGGTGTGCCTGTTAAAGAGGTTATGGATAAGCTAAGCAAAACACTATCAAGAAAATATCTTCACCATCCTACAAAAGCATTTAATGAGTTATCTAATCAAAAATTAGAAAAGGCCTTAGCCCTTTTTAAAAAAATATATAAGGTAGAGGACTAAAAAAAATGAAAGCTTCCATGCAAAATAAATTAAATATGCTACAAGTCCGACTTGAAGAATTAAATGTAGAATTAAGCAGTGAATCTGCTACAAAAGATTTAGATCGTTATAAGAAAATCTCCAAAGAACATTCAGATATTTTACCTGTAGTGGACATCTACAAAGAATTTACGAGATTAACAAAAGACATTGATGATGCAAAAGAAATGCTTAATGATCCCGAAATGAAATTATTTGCCCAAGACGAAATAGACAATGGTAAAGACAAAATATCGAACCTTGAAGAGCAACTGCAAACTCTTCTGCTTCCAAAAGACCCTAACGATGATAAAAATATTTTTCTTGAAATACGTGCGGGTGCTGGAGGTGACGAATCTGCACTATTTGCAGGAGATATATTTAGAATGTACACAAGATTCGCCGAAAGAATGAAATGGCAAATTGAAGTTATTTCATCAAATGAATCGGAAGTTGGTGGTTTTAAAGAAATCATTGCAAAAGTCATTGGGCAAGGGGCTTACTCCAAGCTTAAATTTGAGTCTGGTGGACATAGAGTCCAACGAGTTCCAGATACTGAAACTCAAGGTAGGATTCATACCTCTGCATGTACGGTTGCCGTTTTACCTGAAGCTGATGAAATAATTGATGTGGACGTCAATCCTGCTGATATTCGTATTGATACTTATCGAGCATCTGGAGCAGGAGGACAACATATTAATAAAACAGATTCTGCTGTACGAATTACTCATGCGCCTTCTGGCATTGTTGTTGAATGCCAAGATGATAGATCCCAACATAGAAATAAAGCGCAAGCTATGAGTATTTTAGCAGCTCGCATAAAAGATAATCAAATAAGTGAGCAACAATCAAAAATTGCTACTGAAAGAAAATCATTAATCGGAAGCGGCGATAGAAGTGAAAGAATTCGAACCTACAATTTTCCTCAAGGAAGAATTACAGACCATAGAATAAATTTAACTTTATATAAAATAGATTTTATTATGGATGGTGACCTAACAGAGCTTATCGATGCATTAACTGCTGAACACCAAGCAGATTTATTAGCCCAACTTGATGAAGATTAAAAATGGATTCTATTGGGTTCTATAAAAAAAAGATTGCACAGGAACTCTCGGCAAAAATTAACTTTACCTTAAGAGAGGCTAATCTTGAGGCTCAATTTATTTTGCAATATGTTTTAAAACAATCCACCTCTAATTTAATTATCAATAAAAACGAAAGTATCTTGAAAAAAGATATAGCTATTATAAAAAATATAATCATAGGGAGAAAAAAAGGTATCCCTCTTGCTTATATCTTGAAGGAATGGGATTTTTATGGGCATACCTTTCAAGTAAATGAAGACACTTTAATACCAAGGCAAGATACAGAAGTACTCATAGATATTATATTGCAGCAATACGACAACCAATTACCATTAACCATATTAGATCTTGGTACCGGCTCAGGCATTATAGGTATTACGCTAGCTAGAAACTTTAAAAAATCATCCGTTGTACTTGCAGATATATCAATAAATGCACTTAAAATTGCTAGAAAGAACGTAGAAGCTAATAATTTTAAAAATATTCAATGTATTCATAGCAATTGGTACGAAAATGTTGGTAATTCATTATTTAATATAATAGTGAGTAACCCACCATATATCTCTAAAGAAGACCCACATTTAAAACATCCTGAATTAACAAAACAACCTCAAGTTGCGCTAGTATCTGATGATAAAGGATTAAAAGATATAAATACTATTGTAGGAAATGCGTCAAAATATTTAGAGGAACAGGGTATGCTTATTATTGAGCATAGCTACAATCAGGCGCACAACGTAAAACAAATTTTTATTCGCAACAAGTTTTGTCAAATTGAACAGCATAAAGATATAAACGATAAATTTCGGGTAACCTTAGGTATTAAAATTTAATCTCGACGAAGGGATTCAGCTAGTATAATTTGCAAATGGAAGAAAAAAATTCAGTTGGTATTGTCAGGCCATCATTTTTTAAAAGCTCTAATCATTTAGATCTTGAATCTGGTATTCGTTTGGATTCGTACGAATTAATATATGAAACCTATGGTGTATTAAATAAGAAGAAAGATAATGCAGTATTAGTTTGTCATGCATTATCTGGTAATCATCATGTCGCTGGTTTTTACTCAAAAAAAGATAAGCATCCAGGATGGTGGGACAATCTTATAGGTCCTGGAAAAGCCTTAGATACAAATAAATTTTTTGTTATTGGTCTTAACAATTTGGGTGGTAGTGATGGTAGTACCGGTCCCAAAAGTATAAATCCAAAAACCAAAAAAATTTGGGGTTCAACATTTCCAATTATTACGGTTCAAGACTGGGTTACCAGCCAAAATGAGTTAATAACGCATCTTGGCATAAGTAAATTAGCTGCTGTACTTGGGGGAAGTCTTGGAGGTATGCAAGCACTTCAATGGTCAATTCAATACCCTGAAAAATTAGCTAACTCGGTTATTATTGCAGCAGCACCTAATTTAACTGCGCAAAATATCGCCTTTAATGAAGTAGCAAGGCAATCAATTTTAACCGATCCAGATTTTAATAATGGTGATTTTTATGCGAAAAAAAAATTACCCAAACGTGGACTCAGAATTGCTCGTATGCTTGGCCATATAACCTATTTATCAAATGATGTAATGGGCTCTAAATTTGGACGGAAAAAAGTAAATAAAAATAAAAAGCGCCAATATAATTTTAATACTGAATTCGAAATAGAATCTTACTTGAATTATCAGGGTGACAAGTTTGCTAATGAATTTGATGCCAATACATATATTAGAATGACCAAAGCATTAGATTATTATGATCCAGCCAAAGGTAATGTAAAAAATTTAAGTAATGTGTTAAAAAAAGCTACAGCGAATTTTCTTGTCATATCATTCACCAGTGATTGGAGGTTTTCATCCGAGCGATCCAAGGAAATTGTAAAGGGCTTGTTAGACAATAATATTAAGGTGAGTTATGCAGAGCTCTCAGCAGTGAGTGGTCACGATGCTTTTTTAATGGAAGATGAGCATTATCATAGAATTATAAAATCTTATTTTCAAAAAATATATAAGCAACTATGAAAAATTTTAACCCAAAAAATAGATATGACTTTTCTGTTATTGAGGGATGGATCAGCCCTAATGCAAAAGTTTTAGATTTAGGTTGTGGCGACGGAATGCTTCTTAACTATTTAAGTATGCATAAAAATACAACTGGTTTTGGTATAGAAAAGGATAAAGATAATTGGCTGCTTTCTTTAAAAAATGGTTTGGATGTCATTCAAATGGATTTAGAGTCAGGACTTGCTGGTTTTGAAGATAATTCATTTGATGTAGTAATACTTTCCCGAACGATTCAATCTATAAGGAATATTGAAAGCATTATGAATGAAATGCAAAGAGTCGCCAAAACAATAATAGTTACATTTCCTAATTTTGGCTATTGGAAGAATCGTTTACAAATATTAAAAGGTGCTATGCCTATTTCTAAGGAGCTTCCGTTTAGTTGGTTTAATACTCCCAATATACATTTATGCACAATTAAAGATTTTGATACCTTTTGTAATTCTCATAAAATTAAAGTTGTTGAAAGGCACATTATTACCGATAAAAAGGCAATTAAATTTTACCCTAATTTGTTTGGAGCCTTAGCTTTATATAAATTAGTCAAAAAATGACCCCTATGCCAAGTAATGAAATTGTGTGGAAAGAATTACTTAATAAAAAAATTATTATTTGCTTTTTTACAGGGTTCACCTCTGGTCTTCCTTTGTTTATATTAATAAGCTTACTCCCTGCATGGCTCAGTGACAGTGGCTTAGAATTAAAATCTATAGGACTTTTTGCGCTTATACAGTTTCCATTTACTTGGAAATTTATTTGGGCTCCTTTGTTTGACAGATTTTCTTTTTCAATGGGAAGGAGAAGAGGATGGTTAATTATATTTCAAGTCTTACTTTTAATATCTATTGCTGTAGCTGGTTTCGTTTCTCCAACATCACAAATTACCATTGTTGCCCTAATATCAATAATTATCGCTTTTTTTAGCGCAAGCCAAGATGTAGTTATAGATGCATATCGACGAGAACTTTTACTTGATCATGAACTAGGGCTTGGAAACGCTATACATGTCAACGCATATAAAATAGCCAGCCTAATACCAGGCTCACTATCTCTTATATTAGCTGATATTTTTACGTGGGATCTTGTATTTTTAATCACTGCATTATTTATGTTACCTGGAATAGCGTTAACGCTTCTAATTCAGGAACCAAAGCTCAAAACACTTCCACCAAGAACCATTAAAGAGGCTGTGGTTGAACCTTTTAAAGAATTCAAAAATAGAAAAGGTGTGAGAGAGGCTTTGCTTATTTTACTCTTTATATTTTTATATAAAATTGGTGACAGTATGGCAACAGCTTTAGCAACACCATTTTATCTAGAGCTTGGTTTTTCTATGACTGAGATTGGTGTAATTGCAAAAAATGCAGGGCTATGGCCTGGTATTGCAGGAGGCTTACTTGGAGGAATATGGATGATAAAGCTTGGGATTAATCGTTCACTTTGGGTTTTTGGTGTTATGCAAATGTTTGCTACATTAAGCTTCGCGTGGCTTGCTAGCGTTGGCGACAATAATCTTATACTAGCTATAACTGTTGGCTTAGAATTTTTTGCGGCTGGCTTAGGCACCACTGCATTTATTGCTTATATTGCCAAAACTACCAACCCAAAATTTACTGCTACTCAATTTGCCCTTTTTACAAGCCTTGCATCAGTCCCTCGAACATTCACCAATGCTTCAACAGGTTATTTAGTAGAATTTTTTGGCTGGCATGATTTTTTTATTTTTTGCTTCTTTATAGCAATCCCTGGAATGCTATTGCTTTTTAAAATTGCACCCTGGAATCAATCTAATTCTTCATAGTTTATTATTAGTGGCGCATGGTCACTAAAACGCTGATCCTTGAATATACTGCAATCAACTGATTTATTGGCTAAAGCTTGGTTGGTAATCTGATAATCGATACGCCATCCAACATTTTTTAACCACGCTTGCCCCCTATTACTCCACCATGTATAGCATTCTTCCGTTGTATCTGGATATAATTTTCTATAAATATCTACCCATCCTTGATTGTATAAATCAGTAAGCCAGTCTCTTTCTTGTGGTAAAAAGCCAGAATTTTTTCTATTACTTTTATAGTTTTTTAAATCAATATCATGATGTGCAATATTAAAATCACCACATACTGCCACATATTTTTTTTGACATAATTTATCATCAAGGAGCAGCTTAATATCATCCAATACTTTATATTTAAAGTTTTGACGCTCGTCACCACTTGATCCTGAGGGAAGGTATAAGGATAAAATTGAAAAATTTTTGAAATTAAGTTCTATATAACGTCCTTCATCATCAATATATGGAATCCCCGTTTGGGTTTTATAGTCTGTTGGGGTAAATTTTGAATACACTCCGACTCCGCTATAGCCTTTTTTTTTGGCATAGCTAAAGAAGCCTTCAAAACCCTCAGGTTTTAATATTTCTGATGTTAGGTTTGCTTCTTGGGCTTTTAATTCTTGAACACATATGTAGTCGGGTTGTTGATATTTAATCCACTCAAGAAAACCTTTTCGGCAAGCAGCACGAATTCCATTTAAATTTAAGGTTATAATCTTCATAAATTCGAAAGTAAAAAATATGACTTATAACATACCATCTTTTATTGATTTAGCCATTAAAAAGAAAGTTCTTCAATTCGGGGAATTTACGACCAAGGCTGGCAGGAAAAGTCCGTATTTTTTTAATCTTGGGAATTTTAATGATGGTGATAGTTTGCGCAAACTTGGTAAATACTATGCTCAAATCATTGTAAATAGTAATATTACATTTGATATGATTTTTGGTCCAGCCTATAAAGGCATACCTTTAGTAAGTTCTATTGCTATTGCTTTAATGGAATATAATATAAATGTTCCTTATTCCTTCAACAGAAAAGAAATTAAAGATCACGGCGAAGGAGGAATAATTATAGGCGCACCCATTCAGGGTAGAGTTCTTATTATTGATGATGTTATTTCAGCAGGTACTTCAATAAATGAAGCTATATCTATAATAAAAAGTAATAATGGTAAGGCTTGTGGAATAGTTATAGCTATTGACAGACAAGAAAAAGGAATGGGTAATGTATCAGCTACTCAAGATGTATCAGATAAATTTAAGATCCCTGCTCTTCCGATAATAACTTTGGACGATATAATTCAATACCTTGTAAGTCAAAATGCCTTCAAAAAAGAGTTGAAATCTATTGAGAATTATCGAAATGAATATGGAGTTAGTTAGATAGCTTTTTCTTGAGCAACTCGTTTACCTGAGATGGATTTGCTTTGCCCCTTGAAACTTTCATGACTTGACCAACCAAAGCATTAAATGCTTTTTCTTTTCCAGATTTAAATTCATCTACCATGGCTGCGTTACGCTTTAAAACCCCGTCAATTAGATCCTCTATTTCAGAGCTGTTTGAAATTTGTTTAAGCCCCATACTTTCTATTAACTCCTCCACCTTTTCTTTAGGATTTTTCCATAGTGTTTCAAAAACTTTCTTAGCTGCATTATTTGAAATAGTTTGATCTTCAATTTTTATAATCAAATCAGCTAATTTTTCATAGCCAACTGGACTATTAATGATATTAATTTCTTCATCATTTAACTTGGTGAATAAATTTACCAAGATCCAATTTGCTGATAATTTTGGCGACACGCCACGATCTATCAATCGAATAAAATAGTCAGCAACATCTCTATTAGAGGTAATCTCTGACGCATCGTATTCAGATAGACCAAGGTCCTTCTCAAATCTTCTTTGCATTTCAGAGGGTAATTCAGGTAATGAATGTTTAATAACATCCATATCTTCATCAGTTACGATTAAAGGTAATAAATCTGGATCAGGGAAATATCGATAATCGTTTGCCTCCTCTTTTGAGCGCATAGCCTTAGTTTCTCCAGTGTCTGGGTTAAAAAGTATCGTAGATTGTTCTATCTTTCCCCCATCCTCTATAGTTTCTATTTGCCAATTCACTTCGTAATCAACGGCTTGCTTGATGTATTTAAAAGAATTTAAGTTTTTAATTTCTCTTCGAGTTCCAAGGACTTCTGAGCCTTTTTTCTTTACAGAAACATTTACATCACATCTGAAATTACCTTCTTGCATATTGCCATCACAAATTCCAATCCATTGTACTAAATCATGAAGTTTTTTTGCGTAAGCAACGGCCTCTTCCGCTGAACTCATATCAGGCTCAGTTACTATTTCAAGCAAGGGGGTTCCTGCACGATTTAAATCTATACCAGATTTACCCTGCAATACACCATGTGATGATTTTCCAGCATCCTCCTCTAAATGAGCGCGCAAAATTCTTATTTCTTTAGGTATATTTTCTATTAAGATCTGAAGAGCACCCTCGCCAACTATAGGAAGTTCAAATTGGCTTATTTGATATCCCTTTGGTAAATCAGGATAAAAATAATTTTTTCTTGCAAAGATAGATTTTTTATTAATCGTTGCATCAACAGCCAAGCCGAATTTAATAGCACAATTAACTGCTTCCTGATTTAAAACTGGTAGGACTCCGGGGTAAGCTAGGCTTACTAAACAGCCTTGGGAGTTCGGTTCATTTCCGAAGGAAGTTGAAGCTCCTGAAAATTGTTTAGTTTTAGTTTTAAGTTGCACATGCGTTTCAATCCCAATAACAATATCCCAATCCACTAAGCAGTCTCCTTTGGTGTTTTAAGATGCCAATCACTATTTAGCTGAAATTGATGAGCAATATTTAATAGGCGGCCTTCCTCAAAGTAATTACCAATTAGTTGCAAACCAACCGGTAAATTCTTAACTAAACCAGCAGGGATACTCATAGCTGGTAGGCCAGCTAAGTTGGTTGATATTGTATATATATCTTGAAGATACATAGCCAAAGGGTCTTCTTTCTTCTCGCCTGAACCAAAAGCTACAGAAGGCGCGGATGGGCCCATAATAACGTCACATTTTTTAAATGCTTGCTTAAAGTCATCTGATATTAATCTGCGAATTTTTTGAGCTTTCAAATAATAAGCATCATAGTAACCCGCACTCAATACATAAGTACCTATAAGTATTCTTCTTTTAACTTCATCGCCAAAACCCTCTTGCCTAGTTTTGAAATACATATCCATTAAGTCATCATATTCTTGGGTACGGTATCCATAACGAACGCCATCATAGCGCGAAAGGTTGCTTGATGCTTCAGCAGGTGCGATAACATAATAAACCGGAATTGCTAGCTCTGAATTTGGCAAAGAAATCTCAATTATTTCCGCGCCTAATTTTTTATACTCATTCAAAGCATCTTCAATAATTTTTTGAACAGAAGTATCCAAACCATCGTCAAAAAATTCTTTTGGGATGCCAATCTTTAATCCATCAATTGAATTGTTAAGAGAGGTCGTATAATCTTCTATTTTATGTGCAACACTTGTAGAATCTTTTGGGTCATAAGAGGCCATAGTATTTAACAAAATTGCGCAATCTTCAGCACTCGGGGCCATCGGCCCTGCCTGATCAAGGCTTGAAGCAAAAGCAATCATCCCATAGCGAGACACTAAGCCATAAGTAGGTTTTAATCCAGTTAATCCACATAATGATGCCGGCTGTCTTATGGAGCCGCCTGTATCAGTTCCTGTTGCAGCAGGTGCTAACCTTGCAGATACTGCAGAAGCACTTCCTCCTGAACTTCCTCCAGGAACACAATCTAGGTCCCAAGGATTTTTTACTCCACCAAAATATGACGTCTCATTTGAGGATCCCATTGCAAATTCGTCCATGTTGGTTTTACCTAAATTTACCGCACCAATGTTATTGAAGTTTTGTATCACTGTGGCATTGTAAGGTGCAATGAAATTCTCAAGCATCTTTGATCCGCATGTAGTTCTCCAACCTTCTGCACAAAAAATATCTTTTTGGGCAATAGGAATTCCCGTTAAAAGACCTTGCTCTTTTTTTGCAATTTGATCGTCTGCTTTTTTGGCCATAGATAAACTTGCTAGTTCATCAATAGTTATAAATGCATTCAATTGTTTATTATATTTTTTTACACGGCCTAAGAAAAATTCAGTTAGCTCTTGACTAGAGAAAGTTTTGTCACTTAATTTTTGTGCAAGTTGTTTTAAAGATAAATTCAGCATAACGTTACTCAATAACTTGTGGAACTATGAATAAATATTCCTCTGTCTCAGGAGCTAATAGCATCGTTTTTTCTCTTATATCTGATTCAGTAACTACATCTTTTCTTAAAGGTTGGTTGATATCCAAAGCGTGAGCCATGGGCTCGATATCTTTGGTATCAACTTTTTGCATTTTATCGATCAAACCCATAATTCCGGTTAATTTTTTCTCAAGCAAAATAGATTCATCTTGAGAAATATTTATTCTTGCAAGGAAAGCAATTTTTTTGATATCGTCTTGGCTTATTGTCATAGTGAAAAATTTAAGTAAGTAGTTAATAAAACGTCAATAATCGGTTATTATACATAGGATTTATTAAAGAATTTTTGTTCGATCTTTTATTGATAATTTTTTAAGAAAGAATCATATCAAATTTATGTTTAACAAACTATTTCAAAACTTAGTCGATAATGATATTGCAATCGATCTAGGAACTGCTAACACGTTAATATTTGCAAAAGGCAAAGGCATTGTTCTTGATGAGCCATCCGTTGTTGCTATTAGACATGAAGAAGGTCCAAACGGGCCTTTTACTAAAAAGGCATTACTAGCAGTTGGAGCAGAAGCAAAAGCAATGCTTGGAAGATCGCCTCAAAATATACAAGCCATAAGACCTATGAAAGATGGAGTTATCGCTGATTTTAATATTACAGAGGAGATGATTAAATATTTTATAAGCCGCGTTCATAGCATGAACTGGTTTACACCCAATCCACGAATTGTTATTTGCGTTCCATATGGTGCAACTCAAGTAGAGAGAAGGGCGATCAGGGAATCTGCTGAACGTGCAGGCGCTAAACAAGTATTTCTTATTGAAGAACCAATGGCAGCAGCTATTGGATCTGGTTTACCTGTAAATGAGGCTACAGGTTCTATGGTAATTGACATAGGAGGAGGTACAACTGAGGTTGGGGTAATTTCTCTTGGTGGAATAGTTTATGCAAGTTCTGCGCGTGTTGGCGGAGATAAAATAGATCAAGCTATTATTGAGTACATGCGAAGAAATTATGGAACCTTAATTTCTGAACCAACCGCAGAAAAGATTAAAAAACAAATTGGTAGTGCTTTCCCAATGACTGATTTAATTGAAATGGAAGTTACTGGTAGAAATTTAGCGGAAGGATTGCCAAGAAAAATTGTTATTAGCAGTAATGAAATATTAGAATCCATAAGTGAGCCCCTTCAGCAAATTGTCAATGCTGTAAAAGCTGCTCTTGAGGAGACACCACCTGAATTAGGTGCCGATATTTCTGAAACTGGAATGGTATTAACAGGAGGCGGGGCTATGCTTCAGAATTTAGATCGCTTGTTAATGGAGGAGACGGGGATTCCAGTTATTTTAGCAGAGGACCCTTTAACCTGTGTCGTAAAAGGATGTGGTATTACACTTGATGCTCTGGATGACTTTAAATCTTCATTCACTTATGAGTAAAATCCATGGGCAAAGAAACTGCTTCGAAAAAGCTTAAACTTTTTAATACACAACAATCACCTATTTTACTTTTTTTTGTTTTAACAATCATTTCCATAGGGCTCATGAGTTTTGATCACCGACATGGAACAAGTCATGAGGTCAAGCAATACATTTCTTTACTAAATACCCCATTCAAATATATTATAAATGTTCCTTCACGAGCAATCCAAAGCATTGAATTGTACTTTTCAGATCAAAAAAACTTAAATTACACAATCAATATGCTACAAAATGAAATTAATCTTTTACAACTTGATATCCAAGATTCCCAGTTGCTAGAAAATGAAAACGTTAATCTTCGAAAAATATTACAAATCAAAGAAGTATTTAAAAAAGATATAGTTGTTGCAGAAATAATTTTACCTAATCAGGTCAACGGAATACCTCAAATTATTATAAACAAAGGAAGGAAACAAAAAATTAGATTAGGGAGTGCAGTAATGAATAATAAAGGGTTAATTGGTCAAATAATTCAAGTAGAGAATAATAGGAGTAAAATTAAGCCAATAACATCAAATCAATTTGCTGTTTCTGCTATCTCTAATAAAGGCAGAATAAATACTGTAATATCAGGAACAGGTAGTCCGAATTTAGAAATTAACCAATTACCCGCTTATGAAGCTATTGAAATTGGTGATTATTTTCTAACATCTGGACTTGATGAACTTTATCCTAAAGGTATTAAGATTGGTAAGATTAAAAAAATCATTCCTTCTGATAATGCTCAATTTAATAAAATTATAATCACACCCTTTGCCTCACCACTATCCTTTTCTCAGGTTATGATAATTAATGGTGATAAATGATAAATAGAAAAACTCATCAATCGAGAAAATGGCTTAGGTATTTTACTATTTTTTTAGTGACAATTATTATCTCTCAAATAAGTCTGCCTTTTATAAATGATGTACGAATTATTCCTGACTATTTTATAGCGCTAATTATTGCTTTAATTGCGCTTAAGCAGCATAACCTTAATATTGTTATGATTTTTTTTCTAGGAATACTAGTTGATATTTTTATTGGTGAATTATTGGGTCAATACATTTTAGCTTTCCTAATTATATATATGGGAAATTTCACTTTACACAAATTTTTCAAATTTCAATCTTATAGCCAAATAGTTTTCTTATATTTAATTTTATTGGAATTAGGATTTTTAGTGCTAACTACTACCTCCTTAACTTATCAGCTGAATAACAATGACATAAATATATTTATATATAAAAATATTCTTACAGTACCTTTTTGTTTTCTCTATAAATTTATACTTGATAAAGTAAACAACTAATGAGCATGCAAAAGAATCAAATAAAATTTATTTTCCAAAGAAGACTTTATATTTTAGCTATATTTATTTTACTAATGATGTTTATTGTCATTGTGAAATTTTTTTATATCCAAGTTATTCAACATAATTACTTTGAAAAAAAATCTAACAACAATAGCATCAAAGTTGTTCCGATTCCCCCAGCAAGAGGACTAATTTTAGATCGAAATAATCGAATTCTTGCTGAAAATAAAATCACACATAATATAGAATTAGATCCATCAAAGAAAAATAATATTGAGTTGATTGTTGAACAGTTAAGTCCTTTCGTAACAATTACAAAAAGAGATATAAAGCAATATCATCGAATCCTAAAAAATAGTTATTTTTCATCTACTGTGCCATTAAAAAATGATCTATCAGAACAGGAAGCTGCTACTTTTTTAGCAAATCAATATTTATTTGAGAATATTTTCTTAAAAACTAGATTGAAAAGATATTATCAGCACGAGGAAAATGCTAGTCATGTTGTAGGTTATATAAATCGTATAAATAAAAATGATATCAAAGAGCTCACTGAAAAAAATCGTCTTTCTTTATATAAGGGATCTGATCATATTGGTAAAAGAGGAATAGAACAATTTTACGAACATCTTATTCATGGAGTGCCAGGGTTTGAAAAAATCGAAGTAGATGCTCAAGGAAAAGTAGTACGCTCTATTGAGAGGCAAGAGCCAATTCATGGGCAAGATTTAAAGCTTAGTATTGACATTGAATTGCAGAAAATTGCAAGGAATGCTTTTGGAGATAAAAAAGGAGCTCTTGTTGCAATTTCTCCTCATAATGGTGAAATTCTTGCTTATATAAGCCAACCTAACTTTAATCCTAACTTATTTGTAAATGGTATAGATCATAAAAATTGGGATCTTTTAAATAACAACAAATCAAGACCTTTACTTGATAGAGTTATTAAGGGTCTTTATCCGCCTGGGTCAACATTAAAGCCCTTTGTTGCTATTGCTGGGCTTGAGAATAATTTACGCGTACCTCCATTTCAAATCTCCGATCCTGGATTTTTCACAATGCCTAATCAATCCAAGACATTTAGAGATTGGAAACGAGATGGTCATGGATTAGTCGATATGGTAAAAGCTATTGCTGTTTCTTGTGACACTTTTTTCTATGGGCTAGGTTTAGAATTGGGAGTAACTAAAATGAATAAAACACTCTATGCGTATGGTTTTGGTAGAAAAACTGGTGTAGACATTCTGGGTGAGAGAAATGGGCTTCTTGCTAATGAAAAGTGGAAAAAGAAAAAGAAAAAAGAAAAATGGTTTGCAGGAGAAACTGTAATTACTGCCATTGGTCAAGGCTTCACCCAAGTAACACCTATTCAACTTGCTAATGCTACCGCTAAAATTGCTATACCGAATAATCGTAACTATTTGTCCCCGCATTTATTATTAAACTCTAATCAATTGAAACAGAGTAATAAAGTTATATATACACCCCCACCAAATAAAAAAAGTACTATGCGTTATATTAAAGAAGGAATGGAAGGAGTAACCCAGGCTGGTGGTACTGCAGCATTTTTAAATAATGCTAATTATAAAATTGCTGCTAAAACAGGAACCGCTCAAGTTTTTGGATTAGCGGGGGGGGAGTATATTGAAGAAGATTTACCGGCTCACCTAAAAGATCATGCACTTTTTATTGCTTATGCACCCGCTGATAAACCTGAGTTAGTTGTTGCAATTATTGTAGAAAATGGTGGTAATGGTGGTTCTACTGCGGGGCCAATAGCAAAAAAAATTTTTGATCATCATTTACTTTCTAATCCATGATAAAAATTCATATCTTTAAAGATTTTTTTAAATCACTTGATCAAACAATAATAGGTTGCCTAATCATTATTTTATCAACTGGGCTTATGGCACTTTACAGTGCAGACCAAGAGTGGTTTAACGAATTTAATGCGCAATTAGTTAATATATCGATAGGATTAATAGCGCTAGTATTTATCAGCAAAACGTCTCCAAAAATAATTTTTTTCTATGTGCCTTTCTTATACATCATAGGAATTATATTATTGCTTTGGGTAAAATTTTTCGGATTTGAAGTTAACGGCTCACAACGATGGATTGATATTGGCTTTATGAAATTTCAACCTTCAGAATTATATAAATTAGTCATGCCTCTAATGTTAGCCTGGTTTTATCAAAATAATGAAAGAGCTATTACTTACAAAGTACACGTTACTGCCTTTATTTTTATGATAATTCCCTTCTATTTTATTCTTATTCAACCAGATCTTGGTACAGCCTTAATGATTGCCTTCTCATCTGTAGCAATTATTTTTACAGCAGGTTTATCAAAAAAAATTATTGCATGGAGCTTTATTGTTATTTCTTTAAGCTCTCCTTTTATTTGGAAAAATCTTGAAAATTACCAGCAAAATCGTATTCTTAGTTTATTCGATCCCTTTAAAGATGCATTGGGTGCTGGTTACCAAACTATACAATCCTTAATAGCCCTTGGTTCAGGTGGACTAATCGGTAAGGGGTGGTTAAATAGTTCGCAGACTCAACTTAATTTTCTGCCTGAAGCTACTACTGATTTTATATTTGCCGTTTATAGCGAAGAATTTGGGTTTATTGGAGTATTAGCGATACTCTCTATTTATATTGCATTACTGTTAAGAATATTATTTATAGTTTCTAAGATGCAAGATACTTTTTCACGTCTTGCGAGTCTAGGTTTATTGGTATCATTATTCGCAGGAGTCCTTGTAAATCTTGGAATGATTTCTGGATTACTTCCGATTGTAGGGGCACCATTACCTTTTTTTAGCTATGGAGGAACATCTATGGTTGTTTCATTAGTCAGTATTGGTATTATTATGTCTTTATATAACCATAAATCATTGATAGCAAACTAATGAACCGTATACTCATAATATTTATATTTTTCTTATTGTCATCTTGCCAATCCGTAATAATTGATAAACCTGATCCCACATCAAAAGAAGGGGGTTATTATTCGGATGACGGGCCTGAGAAAAATATTCCTCAAAATTTAGATCTAATAAAAGACGCTGAGCCAAGGGTTGAACCAATAGCTAAAAGAGCCAATATGCCATATAAAGTTTTTGGTAAAAAATATATTCCCATGAAGAAGATTAAGCCTTTTAAAGAAAAAGGATATGCATCTTGGTACGGAAAAAAATATCATGGAAATAAAACCTCGGTTGGAGAAATTTATGATATGTACCAAATGACTGCTGCACATAAAACATTACCTCTACCAAGTTTTGTAAAGGTAACTAATCTCAAAAATAATAAAACTGTCATAGTTAGAGTGAATGATAGAGGCCCATTTATAAAAGATCGTATCATTGATTTATCTTATGCGGCTGCGTACAGACTTGATATAATTGAAAAAGGGAGTGAACAAGTAGAAATCGAAGTAATCATTCCAAACGTCAATTTACAAAAAAATACCATTGAAAAAGGCTTCTTTCTTCAAATAGGGGCATTTGCTCAGAAAAATAATGCGTTGGACCTTGTAAAAAAAATAGAAGCCATTAATTCTGAAAATAATATCAAAATTATCAAAAAAGCATCGTTGTACTCTGTTGTTATTGGACCTTCGTCATCCAAAGAAGAGGCTGAAAAATTATCATCCATCATTTCATCCGAATTAAAACAAAACGCATTTATCATTAAACATTAATAAGTATTATGGTCCAAGAAAAAACAGATACTCTTATTGATTTTCCATGTGATTTTCCTATAAAAATTATAGGCGTAGTTAATGATGAATTTACTAATATAATCATTAATATTATAAAAAAACATGCGCCTAGTTTTGCTGAGCATGAGATTGAAATGAGGGGAAGTAGTGGAGGTAAATACATAAGTCTTACTTGTACTGTTTATGTAATATCAAAAAATCAACTGGATAATTTATATAAAGAGCTATCATCGCACCCAATGACTAAATTCGTTCTTTAACGATGAGTATGAAAATTAAATACTTAGGTATAACCAAGTATCAAGATACTTGGTTAGCTATGAAAAATTTTGTCTCAGATAATCCTGAGCATGACGAGATATGGATTACGGAACATTATCCTATTTATACGGTTGGCCTTAATAAAAAAGGATTGATCTTACCCAATAACAAAGATATTGAGCTTTTATATGTAGATAGGGGAGGTAAAATAACATACCACGGTCCGGGACAGCTTATTATTTACACTTTGATAAATATTAAAAAACACTCATTTAATATAAGACAACTAGTAACTATTCTTGAGCAATCTGTTGTGCATTTACTAAAAAAAATGAAGGTTAAAAGCTTTACAAAAAAAGATGCTCCTGGCGTTTATATTAATAATAGTAAAATAGCATCTATTGGATTAAGGTTAAAGAACGGATATACATATCATGGTCTTAGTCTAAATATAAATATGGATTTAGGTCCTTTTGAAAAGATTGATCCATGTGGGTTAAAAAATATATCTATGGCTCAAATATCAGATTTCAATGGGAAATACAATTTAGAAAAAAGTGCAAAAAATATTGTAACTTTTATAACAAAAAATAAGAAATATTATGAAAAAAATAATTCAAATTAAAGAAGTTGGAAGAGAAAAAACCGCAAGGCTTCCAATAAAAATTATCCAAACTGATAGGATTAAAAAGCCATCGTGGATAAAAATGAAACTTCCTGAAAGTGCAAAATTTCATGAAGTTAAGTCACTTTTAAAAAAAAACCAACTCACTACAGTTTGTGAAGAAGCTAGCTGTCCTAATATTGGTGAATGCTATAGTAAAGGCACCGCTACATTTATGATACTTGGTGAAATTTGCACAAGAAGGTGTCCATTTTGTGATGTTGCTAGTGGAATTCCTTTAAAGCCTGATGAAAGCGAGCCAATTCAATTAGGTAATACTATTTCAGAATTAAAACTAAATTATGTTGTTATTACAAGTGTTGATAGAGATGACCTTAAAGATGGTGGTGCTAATCATTTTGCAAAATGTATAAATGAAATCAGAAAAAATGACTCTAAAACTAAAATTGAGATATTAGTTCCAGATTTTAGGGGTAAAGGTAAGATGGAAAAAGCACTTGAAGTTTTTTCTAAAGTACCTCCTGATATCTTTAATCACAACCTTGAAACTATTCCTAGGCTTTATAAAAGAGCTAGGCCCGGTGCTAAATATTTTCATTCTTTAAAATTACTTAAAGAATTTAAGCAAATATTTTCTTTTGCACCAACTAAGTCAGGTTTAATGCTTGGCCTAGGTGAAACAAACGAAGAAATTATTGAAGTAATGAAAGATATGAGAAGCCATAACGTTGACATGTTGACTTTAGGGCAATATTTACAACCCACTCCTTTTCATCTCCCTGTAGAAAGATATGTTTCTCCAAGTGAATTTTTAGATCTAAAAGTAGAAGCTGAAAAATTAGGGTTCAAATCAGTAGCAAGTGGGCCTATGGTAAGAAGTAGTTATCATGCAGATTTACAATCAGAGGGATTATAAATATGATTCCAACTCTTAGTAAACCAATGGGGGCTGAACTATTTAAGCTTGAACAATATATTGTTAATCATAGTTGTGACATAGAGCAATGGTTTAGAAGTCAATGGCAAAATCACCAAGCTCCCTTTTACGCTTCAGTTGACCTAAGAAATGCTGGTTTTAAATTGGCACCAGTAGATACCAACCTATTTCCTGGTGGATTTAATAATTTATGTGACACTTTTACACCTTTAAGTATTCAGGCTGCATCTGTTGCGATCGAAAAAGTATGTCCAGATGCAAAAAAAATATTAATCATTCCAGAGAACCATACTCGTAATACTTTTTACTTAAATAATTTATATAGTCTATATAATATTCTTTCAAAAGCAGGCCTTGAGGTAAGATTCGGATCAATTAATGATGATATAAAAGAATCTATGACCATAGAAATAGATAACAATAAATCTATTACCCTTGAACCTATTTCTAAAAGAGATCATGGAATAATAATTCAAAATGATGATGGTACTATTTTTCGCCCATGTGCAATATTACTTAATAACGATTTATCAATAAGCATCCCTACTAAATTAAAGGATATCGATCAACATATCATTCCTCCAATAGAAGCTGCATGGGTTACAAGAAGGAAAAGTAATCATTTTAAATTTTACAATGAAGTAGCAAATGAGTTTGCTCAATTCACCAAAATTGACCCTTGGCTTATAAACCCCTATTTTGAAAAAATATCAGATCTAGACTTTCATGAGCGAAAAGGAGAAGCGGAATTATCAGATAAAGTAAATTTATTATTAAAGAAAATTCAAAATAAATATGATCAATACCAAATAAAACATGAGCCATATATTGTTATTAAAGCTGATGCTGGGACATATGGTATGGGAATCATGATTGCAAAAAATCCTAATGATGTATTGAGCCTCAACAGAAAAAAAAGAAATAAAATGTCAGTAGTCAAGGAAGGTAGTAAAGTTAGTGAGGTAATTCTTCAAGAAGGAATTCATACCGAAGAGAGTATTGAGGGGGCTGTAACTGAGCCAGTGATTTATATGATTGACCATTTTGTTGTTGGCGGTTTTTACAGAGTTCATACCTCCAAAGCAAAAGATGAAAATTTAAATGCACCTGGTATGCATTTTATACCGCAACCCTTTGAAACGTCCTGCCTTATGCCAGACCAAGGAAGACCTTGCGATGATGAAGCAAATCGTTTTTATGCCTATGGTGTAATTGCTAGACTTGCATTAATCGCAGCTGCCAGAGAATTGGAGGTTGAATCATGAGTTACTTGTTTATTATTGATGAGCCATCAAACCTTAAAATTCAAAAAGATACTACCGTGCATTTAATGAAGGAATTTATGATGCAAGGAAGAATAATTTTTTGTTGTGGGATAAGCGATCTAATAATAGATGAAAATAATGAGGTCAAATTCCTTTGTAAACGCATAATAAAAATCAATGATAAACTTGAGCTAGAAGGACTTATGGTTAAAAATGCGGCAAATTTCAAAAAGATTTGGGTACGAAAAGATCCACCTTTTGACGAAGCCTATTTAAACGCGAGCTTCATACTTGACCATATTAAGGGAGCAAAAGATAAAGTTATTAATCCTGGGTCTTCTCTTAGAAACCATAATGAAAAATTAGGTATTCTTCAATTTCCTGAGCTTATTAGCCCAACAATTGTCTCAAGTTCAGGTCTCATAATCAAAAAATTTATAAATAAGCATAAAAAAGTTATTTTAAAACCTCTAGATGGAATGGCGGGTAATGGCATATTTATGGTTTCCCCCAAAGATCAAAATCTAAATGTAATTTTAGAAACTATAACGTCTTCAAGTAATCAGGTTATTATGGCCCAAAAATTTATTCCAGATATTAAGAAAGGAGATAAACGAATAATATTAATCGATGGCGAGCCTTTACCATTTGCTCTTGCTCGAATTCCACAAAATAATGAAATCAGAGCAAACTTGGCCAAAGGTGGTAAAGGTATTATCCAAAAAATATCAGCTAAAGATAACAAAATTATTGAAGCTATAAAACCCTATATAAAACAACATCATTTACGTTTTGTAGGTATCGACATAATTGGAGAATATTTGACTGAAATTAATATAACAAGTCCGACAGGATTAGTAGAAATTCAAGCTCAAGCAAAAACAAATTTAACGGAATATATAGTCAATGCACTTTCGTAATTTAATATTTTTTTTCTTTATTTTCCTTACTAGTTGTGCTGAAAAAGACAATATTCATCAATATAAAGACTATATTTTCGGGACTATAGTAGATATAAAAATTCATGGGGAAACAGAACAAAAGAGCAAGAAAATAGCAAATTTAATCTTTGATGATTTCCAACGATTACATAACTATCTTCATCCTTGGAAAGAAAGTTTAATTACTGAAATGAACAGCACTTTTTTAAAAGAAGGTGAGTTTTTCGTTGATGATGATGAAATAATACGAATTATTCAACAAAATAAGGATTTAGCTGAAAGTTCTAATAACTATTTTAATCCTGCTATAGGAAAATTA
Source organism: uncultured Methylobacillus sp. (assembly GCA_964526705.1). Taxonomy (GTDB): domain Bacteria; phylum Pseudomonadota; class Gammaproteobacteria; order Burkholderiales; family Methylophilaceae; genus BACL14. The sequence continues at coordinate 60,456 of CAZGLD010000004.1, read as the reverse complement.
ATTGCATTATGGGGCTTTCATTCGGAGAATTCAAACCAATCCATTCCCAGCTCTTCAAAAATAGATGATTTTATTAGCGATTTGCCACATATGAGCAATTTAACAATCACAAATAATACAATTACTAGTAGTAATAAGAATTTCCAACTCGACCTAGGTGGTTATGCCAAAGGTTATGCGCTTGATCGGGCTAAAGTAATCCTGGAGAATAATAATGTTCATAATGCGCTTATTAATATTGGAGGAAATATTATTGCCATAGGCAATCGTGGAAAAAGAAACTGGATAGTTGGAATTCAACATCCTCGCAAACCCTCAGCCGTTGCTTCTATTAATTTACTTCCGGGTTGGTCAATAGGAACCTCTGGAGATTATCAAAGATACTTTATGATAAATAAAAATAGATATTCACATCTTATTGATCCAAATTCAGGATACCCAGCGAATAATAGTCAATCAGTAACAATACTAATTCCACCCTCAGCGAATTCAGGCGTATTATCAGATGTTTATTCTAAACCGTTATTTATTGCGCCAAAAGAAATAAAAATCGAGCTTGCAAAAAAACTTCTTATTGATTTTTATATGATTATTCTAAATGATGGACAAATTATGATTAGTGACTCAATGAATGAGTCTATCAACTGGGTTGATTTAAAGAATGAAGAAATTATTACTGTTCATTAAGTTTATTAGGCTTGGCGATATATTTTTTATAGTTTTATTTACAGGGTTAATAATATTTATTATTAATAGGTCATGGAATATGCCTGTTGGCCAATACTTAAAAATTGAAAGTAATAGTAAAGTAACAAAGGTTTTCAGCCTAAACCAAACGTCTAATAAGAAAATATTTGGACTGTTAGGCGATAGTGAAATTAATATTACAGAAGGTAAGGCTCGATTTTCAAAATCTCCTTGCACAAAAAAATACTGTGTACATCAAGGATGGATAAATAAAGTTAATCAAACTATCGTTTGCCTTCCCAATCAGATTCTTATCTCAATAACCGACGGTAATGAAAGCTATGACTCTGTCAATTATTAAAATAACTTCAGACGATCATACTGTAGCCAAGCTTGCAGCTATTGCAATCGCTTTATCAGTAATTGAATTTTTTCTTCCTAGTCCAATTCCTGGAGTTAAACCTGGAATAGCTAATATAATCGTCCTATTTACCCTCTATAAATTTAATTTTAAAACTGCCGCATGGGTATCTTTAATTAGAGTTTTTGTCTCTAGCGTCCTTATTGGGACCTTAATGTCTCCTACCTTCTTTCTAAGCCTTTTTGGAGCAATTTCAAGCCTCTTTTTGTTATTTATTTTTCAAAAATTACCAAAGAAATATTTTTCTATAATTAGCCTAAGTATTATTGCTGCATTTGGTCATATAGCTGGACAATTCTTTATTGCCCGCATATGGATTATTCAGCATGATAGTATTTTTAATCTTCTCCCTGTGTTTTTAATATCGGCTTTGATATTCGGACTATTGAGTGCATTTATAACTCATACCCTACTAAAATATTAAGATAATTCAGCTCATCATTTAATGATAAAATATCTTTATGAATAAAAAATTAATCATACTTTTCATCTTGCTTACACCACTGTTATTATCCTGTGGTACAAAGGGATCATTATATATTCCGGAAGAAAAATACCCTCAAAATGAGAGCTTCAATGAACAAGTTGATCATAATATTTCAAATTATCATTTATCATAAGTTATGAGTCAAAGCATACTTCATTTTAAAAATGAAAAATTCCATGTTGAGAATGTTCCTTTAGAGACTATTTGTGAGACTTTTGGAACACCCAGTTATGTTTACTCCAAAAAAAGTATTACAGAATCTTTTGATAAACTTAATTCCGCCTTTAAAAAACATGATCGTTTAATTTGTTTTGCTGTAAAGGCAAATCCTAATATTGCTATATTAAATATTTTAGCAAATCTTGGGGCTGGTTTTGATATCGTCTCTGGAGGAGAACTTCAAAGAGTTATTGCTGCAAAAGGAGATCCTAAGAAAGTTGTTTTTTCGGGAATTGGGAAATCAACTAGTGAAATTAAACTCGCGCTTAAGTATGAAATTTTAGCTTTTAATGTTGAGTCAGAAGAAGAGCTATATCGTATTCAAAATATTGCAAAATCAATGAGCAAAATCGCTAATATTTCAATTAGAGTAAACCCTAATGTTGATGCCAAAACACATCCATATATTTCTACTGGACTTAAAGATAATAAATTTGGTGTTGATGAAAAAAAAGCATTGGATCTTTATAAAGTCGCTATGAATATGGATTCAGTTCTAATAAAGGGAATTGATTGCCATATAGGCTCGCAAATTACTGAAATAGGTCCTTTTGTTGATGCTATTTCAAAGCTTATAAATATGGTCGATACCCTTGCTTTAATGAATATTGAAATAAATCATATAGATATTGGCGGAGGCATTGGTATTAACTATGATGACAAAGATACCATCACCTTCGATCAGTATGCAGCTGCAATCTCTCCCATACTGACAAAAAGTAAGTGTAAAATAATTTTTGAACCAGGAAGAGCTGTTGTTGGTAAATCAGGTGTATTGCTAACAAAAATAGAATATATAAAAAAAAGCGAATCAAAAAACTTTGCTGTAATTGATGCTGCGATGAACGATCTCATGCGGCCATCGTTATATAATGCACATCATAAAATTATTAACACATCAAAAAATAATGAAATTAATGATACTTATGATATTGTCGGTCCAGTCTGTGAGACTGGTGATTTTCTAGGAAAAAATAGAGGGTTGAGTATAAGTCCAGATAATATTTTAGCAATTTTAGACGTTGGTGCTTATGGAATGAGTATGAGCTCAAACTACAATTCACGATTACGACCAGTTGAACTTTTGATTGATAACGATAAGATTTTAGAAATTAGAAAGAGAGAAGTCTTTGATGATTTAATTCGAGGTGAATGTCTTCCTCCATCATAATGAATTAATATTTTGATATAAAATATATATGAAAAATGAAGTAATAAAAATTGCCTTAGCAAATCCTCGAGGATTTTGTGCTGGCGTTGAACGAGCTATTATTATAGTAGAAAAGGCCTTAGAAAAATTTGGTTCACCCATATATGTTCGCCATGAAGTAGTCCATAATAAGTTTGTTATTGAGAATCTTAAAAAGAAGGGAGCGATCTTTGTCGACCACATTAATGAAATACCCAAAGGAAGCCATGTTATTTTTAGCGCTCATGGAGTGTCAAAAACAGTAAAGCTTCAGGCCGACCAGAACCAGCTCACTCCAATTGATGCAACATGCCCCTTAGTCACTAAAGTTCATCGTGAAGTGAATCAAATGTATGATAGAAATTACCATATAATTATGATTGGACATAAAGGACATCCTGAGGTTGAAGGAACGCTGGGTCAAATTGAAGAAAATTCCCCCGAGGCATCAATATGCCTTGTTGAATCCTTAGAAGATATCGAAAAATTGATTATTCCTGAATCTAAAAAAATAAGTTATGTCAGTCAAACAACATTATCTGTCGACGATACAAAAAATATCATCGAAGCCTTGAAAAAAAAATATCCAAAAATTCATGGTCCAAAAGGTTCTGATATTTGCTATGCAACGCAGAATCGTCAAGATGCAATTAAGCAAATGGTAGGCCATCAAGACTTAATAGTGATAGTTGGTTCAAAAAATAGCTCTAATTCAAATAGATTGGTTGAAATTGCAAAGAAATATGATGTAAATGCAATTTTAGTTGATGATGTAAAGGATTTAGATTTTAATTTACTTAATGCTAGTAAAAGAATAGGTATCTCAGCTGGAGCATCTGCACCAGAAGAACAAATTCAAAAAATTATTGAATCTATAAAGCTGAATAAGAAAGTTGAAATCACTGAAATTAATGGAATCGAAGAAAATATCACTTTTAAACTGCCCGTATTTTGACTAAAAAAAAATATAAAATACCTGTTTCATCGCTGATTATTGTTCATACCAAAAAAATGGAGATTTTATTGCTTCATCGACAGGATAAAGTTGATTATTGGCAGTCTATTACAGGTAGCATTGAAGAAAATGAATCTCCAATAGATGCAGCTAAAAGAGAGCTGTATGAGGAAACTGGAATAAAATTTCAGAAATTTCCTCTCCTTGACTGGGGGTTTTCACAAACATATGAAATTTATGATCACTGGCGACATCGATATCCGCCGTCGGTTACAACTAACGTAGAACATGTATTTAGTGTTGAATTACCAACTAAGATAAATATTAAGATTGCTCCAAGGGAACATAGAGAATTTAAATGGGTCTCAATCAAGGAAGCTATAGAGAAAGTTTTTTCACCTACCAACGCCGAGGCTTTAAAAAAGTTATATGCATTAAAAAAGGTAAAATGAGTTATGAACACAGCTACAATAAAATTTGATTCTTTTGAAAATCTTAAAAATCAAGACTGCCAAGAAAGAATTATCAAGGCCAGAAAGGCGCTTGGAGATGAAATTGTTATTCTAGGTCATCATTACCAAAATGAGGAAGTATATAGGCATGCAGATTTATCTGGAGATTCTCTAAAATTAGCAAAATATGTAGCAGATCTTGATGCTAAATATATTGTTTTTTTAGGGGTTCATTTTATGGCAGAAGTTTCCAATATTCTCTCTAGATCTGAACAAATTACAGTCTTGCCTGATCTATCTGCTGGATGTTCAATGGCAGATATGGCTAATCTTGCTAAAGTGGAACGGTCTTACCGAGAGCTTAATAAAGTTTTAAATTTTGACTCTATAATAACCCCCATTACATATATTAACTCAGCTGCAGATCTAAAAGCTTTTTGCGGTGAACATGAAGGTATAGTCTGTACGTCAACTAATGCCCCAAAAATTCTTGAGTGGGCTTTTAATCAAAAAGAGAAGGTATTGTTTTTCCCTGATCAAAATTTAGGTAGATGGACAGGTCATACTATGGGTATTCCATTAGATCTAATGCCTGTATGGGATCCAGATTTACCTTTAGGTGGTCTCACAGAGGATCAAATCAAGAAAGCAAAAGTATTATTATGGAAAGGTCATTGTGCTGTTCACCAAATGTTTAGGTTAGAGCATATACAAAAATTTAAGGAATTAAATCCTGATGGTTTTGTAATTTCGCATCCCGAGTCTCCATTTGAAGTATGTCTTAATTCTGATTTAGTTGGTTCAACAGAATTTATTTTAAATACAATAAAACAAGCTAAACCAAATACGAAATGGCTAGTTGGTACTGAGCTAAATTTAGTGAATCGTCTAGCTAATGAAATGAAACCTGAAGGTAAATTAGTAAAGTTTATGTCTCACGTTGTTTGTGAATGCTCAACAATGGCAAGGATTGACCCTCAACATCTTGCATGGACTTTAGAGAATATTATCAACGGTAATCCTGTAAATATAATTACAGTACCTAAAAACGAAGCAAAATATGCCAAACTAGCCTTGGATAAGATGCTTGAGGTCTCATGATTCATCTATATGTAGTTTATGCCAAGCTCCTTCATATCCAGTCATTTGGGAAGATAATGCATTTCGTATAATTCTAATTAATGATCAATCCTATCCAGGTTATTGTCGCGTTGAAAGCATAGAACATTTTAAGGAAATGACCGATATGGATCCTTCACTCAGAAATCGTTGTATGTCTATTGTTTTTGAAGTGGAGAGGATTCTAAGATTTTTCTTGCGTCCGGATAAAATTAATTTATCATCACTGGGGAATATCACACCACATTGTCATTGGCATATTATTCCTAGATATAAAAATGATAATCATTTTCCTCTTAGCATATGGTCAAATAAAAAACGAAGAGGTTCAAGAGAATTAAAAAAAGGCGATCAAGATAAATTAATACAATTAATACGAATTGCTCTAGACCAATAACCGTTTTACGATTTTTCCTTTTAGTATGTGCTCATTAATTATCTCATCAATATCTTCATTATCAATATATTTGTACCAGACAGCATCAGGGTAAATAACCAATAAAGGTCCATCTTTACATCTATCGAAGCAACCACCTCTGTTTACACGGCATTTATTAAAGCCTCTAAGATCCATCGCTTTTATCTTATTCTTCATATAAGTAAAGATATTTTCAGCATCATAATCCATACAACATTGTGCGTTATCGTCCCGTTGGTTAAGGCAGAAAAAAATATGATATTTATAAAAGCTCACAAAAATTATTTATGGAACCACATGCGTCTTAGTGTTCCATCTTTTTCAATCAAAGAGTGTTTGAGCGCCCCAAGTGTATGAAATAATAAAATTAAAAGAATTAACTGTCCGAAAATTTGATGGAATTGTAAAAATAATTCTCTTGCAGCTTTATTATTAAACCCACCAATTAATTCTATACCAAACCATTTTATTCCGTACTTGCTTGAAATAGACATAATAATCCCTGCAACAGGTGTAGCAAACATTAAAAAATAAAGCCCATGATGCGCGCCTGTAGCAAGTTTTTTTTCCCATGACTTCATGCTATCTAATAATGCTGGCGGTTTGTGGGTAAAACGCCAAATAATTCTAAATATAATTAAAACAACAAGTGATACCCCAACTGACTTGTGCAGATTAAAGTAGAAAGAGCGTGGAGAAGTCTCCTTAAATAAATCCCAGCTATATATTCCTAAATTAAATAAATCAAACGATAAAGATTTAGGAGCATCTTTAGGAATTTCTACCATATACCATCCCAAAAAAAACATAAAAATAATACCGATGGCTATTAACCAATGCAAGAAAATTGAGACATTATGGTACTGCGATGGAATTTTCTTTAATGGTGCCATTAATTAGTAGCCCTTTTCAAAATGAGAACGTGTAAAATGATTCAAGTGTAAAGGTTAACGGATAAAATTAAAAGATGATACTTAGAAAATTTATTTGTTGTGTTGTAATGCTGTTTAACAGCCATTTTATCTATGCAAATAATATTCACTTCGAAGAAATTCAACCAGGTATATTTGTTCACCAAGGTGAGCATCTTGACGTAGATGAAGGTTATCATGGAGACATATGCAACATTGGATTTATTCTAGGCGCCGAGAGTGTTGCTGTAATTGATACGGGTGGAAGCTTAAAGATCGGTAATCAATTGCTTGCAGCTATTAGGGAAAAAACGGAGTTGCCTATTAAGTATGTAATAAACACGCACGTCCATCTAGATCATATATATGGGAATGCAGCTTTTACAAATGAAAATCCTGTATACGTAGGTCACTCGGAGCTCCCAAAAGCTATGCGTCTTCTTAAATCTTTTTATGAATCAACCAATCAAGAGTATTTGAGTATTCCAGTTGAAGAATCTATTCAGATTCCGCCTACGTTACTAATTTCAGTAGGTAAGTCTCAAGAAATTGATCTTGGTAATCGTAAGTTAAAGCTAGAAGCTTTCCCCAAATCTCATACATCCAGCGATATTATTGTTGAGGATATGTCTACTAAAACAGCTTGGCTTGGTGATTTAATGTTTACCGAAAGAACTCCCTCAGTGGATGGTGATATTCATGGGTGGATTGATACCTTAGACAAAATAAAAAAAAGAAACTATACGGTTATCATTCCTGGGCATGGTTCACCCCCAAAGAATAATAACGAAGCAATACATAAGGTAAAACTTTATCTCGAGTTATTGCGTGATGAAATAAGACAAGCTATAAATGACGGAATGGACCTGCAAAAGGCATTGGAGACTATAGCGAGCTCAGAGAAAAATAAATGGGAGCTATTTGACGTACAAAACGCCAGAAATATTAATTTGATTTATCCCATTATGGAATGGGAGTAAACCATAATATAAAATTTATCTTTTCTTGTTAGTTTTACCAAGATTGTCTAAGCTGTAAGCTGTTTTTGAATTCATAGCAAGATGAAGTAACCCACCAGCAATTGCTAAATATTGCAGAACCTGAAGCATTAATGGTTGACCAGCTAAAGTATTGACGAAATAAATAAAAGACCATACCAACGAATAGACAGATAAAATGTAAGCAGATAATTTCGTTTTATAACCCAAAATAAGTGTAAGACCGGCTATAAATTGAATAGCAACACTTATTGGAGCAAAAATACCTGGTACACCACGAGCGCCAAGCATATCTTGATAGATGGCATAGCCGTCAGGTGTTTTTAACAACGTATTTAATAACAAAATTACACCAACAAAAAAAATTGAAGCTAAGAAAATTCGTGCTATGAAACTAAAAATATTTTCCATTGAAGTTTTCCTTAAAATAATATTAAACAGCATAATGCACTTAAATAAAATTGGTAGCAACCCTTGATTAATGCGAATAATTTAAAGATTTGTTTTCAGTCCTGGGATAAGGCCCAACCATTTTGCTATTTAATTAGAGAAAAAGTATTTATTAACGAGCAAAGGGTATCTCCTCAATTAGAATGGGATAAATTCGATCTAAAAGCGATACATGGCATTTTATCAACCAATAATTTAGTAATCGGTTGTGCACGAATAGTTACAGCTAATGGTGAAGTCAAATTAGAAAGAATGGCAATTTTAAAAAATTACAGGCTCAAAGGTTTTGGTTCTTTTTTTCTTAATCAAATCATCCTATATATTAAAAATGAAATATCAAACACAGTGCACATATCTGCCCAGGTTAGTGCTATACCTTTTTACAAGAAGCATGGTTTCAAAATAACAAGCAAAACATATATCGAAGCAGGCATTAAACATCAAGCTATGACTTTAGATATTACTCAATAATTTTTTAATAGGTGCTGGGAGACCAGCATGCATAATTTCTTTTTTATCTTGCCATTTGAAAGATCCTTTAAATTTTTTAATTGTAGGTTCATTTATATAAATATGCTTAAACAATAACCTCATTTTATAATGACTAAATATTGCCATTACTGATCCTTCTTTTAAATCTCCGATAGGGCTTGCTCCTAAAAAGTTCTCCACCCATTTTTCATTATGATAATATTTTTGAGTTTCTGGCAATGACCAGAGGCCCTCCCAAATCCCTGGCTTCATTCTTTTTTCCAACAAAATATAACCAGATTTTTCTACAATCAATATATGAGTTTCTCGAGTTGGTACTTCTTTCCTTCTTTTTTTAGCTGGGATTATATCTGTCCAATTATTTTTAAAACTAATGCATTTTTTTTTAAGTGGGCATTCTTTACACAATGGCAATTTAGCTTTACACAATGTCGCCCCTAAATCCATTAACGCTTGTGTGTATATTGAAATTTCTTTTTTAGGTAAATTTTTTTCCGCTAATTTCCAAAGCTTTTTATCTGTCTCTGATTCTCCTGCCCATTCTTTTATCCCATAAAACCTACAAAATACACGTTTAACATTAGCATCTAAAATTGGTGCAGGATTTTTAAATGCTAGGGCAGAAATTGCGCCGGCAGTAGATCTCCCAATTCCAGGAAGCGTCACTAACTCCTCCACTGTCTTCGGAAATCTAGAATAATAATCTCTAACTATAATTTTTGCGCTTTGCATAATAAACTTAGCTCTCCGGTAATAACCTAAACCACTCCAATACTGCATTACAGTGTCTTCGTCTGCACTTGCTAGTTTATTAACATTTGGAAAATTTTTTATAAATTTATTAAAATAAGGTATTACAGTATTAACTTGAGTTTGCTGCAACATTACTTCTGAAATCCATATCAAATAAGCGTCATTAGTTTTTTGCCATGGTAGATTATGTCGACCAGACTTTTTTTGCCAGCTAATAAGCTGTGAAGCTATATATGGATTAACCATGTTCCATACTAATAAAAATATAGCAGGGTAATAAGGCCAATAATTATTCTGTACCAACCAAACCCAATAAAGTTATTGTGAGCCACGTACTTTATAAAGATTCTTATTACCAGTAAAGCACTTATATAGGCTGTAACAAAACCTACGAGAAAAACTAAGAAATCATCTTTATCCAGAACATGAAAATTCATAATAAGATCATAAAAACTAGCAGCAAAAATTATAGGGATAGCTAAGAAAAATGAAAATTCAGTAGCAGTTTTTCTATCTAAACCACATAAAACCCCTCCCATTATGGTTGAGGCAGCTCTTGATACTCCTGGAATTAATGAAAAACATTGAGCAAGCCCAATGAATAACGCGTGTTTAAAAGAGACAACATTTGACTTAGGTTTTAAGGTGGATGGGATTCTTTTCTCAATAACAATCATAATGACCCCGCCTATAATTAATGCAAATGCGACGGTAACTGGATTAAACAAAAATACTTTGATTGTAGAATGGAAAAAAAATCCTAATATAGCTGCAGGTATAAAAGCTATACCAATAGAAACAACAAATTGCTGTGCTGCAGATTCATGTGGGATGTCACATAATATGCTTGTTAATTTTTTTCTATATTCAGTAATAACAGCAAGTATTGCACCAAGCTGAATAAATATCTCAAAAACTTCACTAGAGGTACCAGAGAAATTTAAAAAATCTGCTGCAATTATTAGGTGCCCGGTTGAGCTTACGGGCAAAAATTCTGTTGCACCTTCAATAATGCCTAATAAAAATGCAACCCATAACAAATATAAATCCATAGTCAGATTGTATGCTAATCACTAGACTTTTTGATAAACTTCAGAACCTTTCTTTACAAATTCAATAGATTTTTCTTCCATTCCTTTTGCTAAAGCCTCGCTCTCAGATATTCCTTTTTTTGCTGCGTAGTCACGGACATCTTGAGATATCTTCATTGAACAAAAATGTGGCCCACACATTGAACAAAAATGTGCTTGTTTAGCACCCTCTTGAGGGAGCGTCTCATCATGGAACTCTCTTGCTTTCTCTGGATCAAGACCTAAATTAAATTGATCATTCCACCTAAACTCAAAACGTGCTTTTGATAAAGCATTATCTCTTATTTGAGCACCGGGATGTCCTTTGCCTAAATCAGCTGCATGTGCAGCAATTTTATAAGTAATAATACCTACTCTAACGTCCTCTTTTTCTGGGAGACCTAAGTGTTCTTTTGGGGTTACATAACAAAGCATGGCGCATCCATACCATCCAATCATGGCGGCGCCAATACCAGATGTTATATGATCATATCCAGGAGCAATGTCAGTTGTGAGTGGTCCTAGTGTATAAAAAGGAGCTTCATCACAATGCTCAAGTTGAAGCTCCATGTTCTCTTTAATCATATGCATCGGAACATGACCAGGCCCCTCAATCATAACCTGTACATCATGTTTCCAAGCAATTTTAGTTAACTCACCTAAAGTTTTTAATTCAGCAAATTGTGCCTCATCGTTAGCGTCATAAATTGAACCAGGCCTCAAGCCATCGCCAAGGCTAAAGCTAACATCATATGCCTTCATAATTTCACATATATCTTCAAAGTGTTCATACAAAAAAGATTCTTTGTGATGCGCAAGGCACCAGCTAGCCATAATTGATCCACCACGACTGACTATTCCTGTCATACGTTTAGCTGTCATAGGAATGTAAGCTAATTTTACCCCAGCATGAATGGTGAAGTAATCAACACCCTGCTCTGCTTGTTCAATTAAGGTATCTCGAAAAATTTCCCAAGTTAAATCTTCCGCCTTGCCGTTTACTTTCTCAAGTGCTTGGTAAATTGGCACTGTACCAATAGGAACAGGACTATTCCTTATTATCCATTCTCGAGTTTCATGAATATTTTTTCCTGTTGATAAATCCATAACATTGTCAGCACCCCATCGGGTTCCCCAGACCATTTTTTCTACCTCTTCGCTAATACTTGAGCCTAAAGCAGAATTACCAATATTAGCGTTAATTTTTACTAAAAAATTTCGTCCAATTATCATTGGCTCAGTTTCAGGATGGTTAATATTGGCTGGGATAATTGCTCGTCCTTGCGCTACCTCTTCTCTTACAAATTCCGGTGTAATCTGGTTTGGTATTTTTGCCCCATGATTTTGACCTTTGTGCTGTTCTTGAATAGTTTCCGATAAACCCTCTCTTCTTTGGTTCTCTCTTATAGCAATAAATTCCATTTCGGGAGTGATAATACCTTTTCTTGCATAATGCATCTGAGAAACATTATGTCCAGGTTTTGCTTTTCTCGGCTGACGTAACAGATTAAAACGCATTTTTGCTAGCTCGGGATCATTTTTTCTTTCTTTGCCATAATCCGAGGAAGGTCCATCTAAAACTTCGGTATCTTGACGATCATTTATCCATTTTGTTCTTAAAGTAGGCAAGCCATCCTGTATATTTATTTTATATTGTGGGTCAGTATAGGGACCAGAGGTGTCATAAACAAGAACAGGCGCATTTTTTTCTGCCCCAAATTCTGATGGTGTATCGGAAATTGAAATTTCTCTAAAGGGCACTTGAATATCGGGAGAAGACCCTTCAATATAAACTTTCTTAGAGTTTGCAAATGATTGCAAAGCAGAAGGATCAAGGCTTGCATCCTTATTAATAAATTCTTTTACATTTTTAAGTTGTTTATCGGTAGTATTCATAAGCGCTCCTATTATTATCAATTTCATCGTAGAAGCAAAAAACAATTTGCTTTCCTACGGTGGCATAACCCACATCAGGTTCAAAGGGTTTTTCTCACTATCTAAATTATATTTTGATAGACCCCTAGCAATACTTTTAAATTACGCGAATCTGAGTCAATGCGCAAGCTTAGTAAGTAAAAATGAATCTTTTTCTTTCAAAATTAGTCAAGAGATAATGATTGCTCTCAGATATAATACGTATTCATATTTTAATTGCCGTTCAATAATTTTATGCTGCATTCATGATTGACGAAAAACGCTTTATTAAATTCAAATTTTTGCAATTGCTAAGAAATTTTTTATTTCTTTTATCTTGTATTTTTATGTTTAATCAAGCATTTGGTGAAGAGATAGATTTAATTGAGATGTATAACAAAGCATTAGCTCATGACGCTCTTTTAGCATCAGCAAAATTTGAGAATCAAGCAACACAAGAATTAATATCTCAGGGACGGTCTTTATTTCTTCCAAGCATTACTGCTAATATTGGATATGAGGAAAATGATAATGAACGAAAAATATTAACCTCTGCGATATCTAGTAATGTTCTTTTGTCAGGAAATAAAGCTGATTACCACGGTTATGATTATGGAATCACAATCAAACAACCCCTATTTAACTTCAGCGCCTTTCAGCAATACAAAAAAATCTTATCTGAAACAAGTTTGTCCGAAAAGAGATTATTACTTGCTCAACAAGATTTAATGTATCGAGTATCGTTAGTTTATTTTGAAACTTTAATGGCTCGGGATCAGATTGATCTATTAAAAGCACAAAAAAAAGCAATAACGGAGCAGCTTCTGGAAGCTAAAGCGCGTTACGATGCTGGATTAATATCAATAACTGATGTAAATGAAGCGCAAACTAAAGCTTCTATGATTGAGGCGCAAAAAATTGCCGCAATCCAAAAGCTTAAAATTAAATATCGACAAATTGAATCACTAACAGGAGAATTTCCTAACAAAATTAAAGGTATCAGCACCTCGATAAGTTTTGTAGAACTAAAAGATATTATAAAAAAATGGATCAGACTCGCGAAAGAAAATAATTTAGAGCTTAAAATCAAACAAGACGAAATTAACATTGCTGATAGTGAAATTAATGTAAGGAGGTCAGACCATTATCCTACTATTGATGCTATTGCAAGTAGATCAAGAAATTGGGATAAAGGCGGCTATCCTTATGGTGCATTGCAGAATGAAGGTTCCAGGTCATTTTCTGACGTCTTGGGTATTCAAGTAAATATTCCAATTTTTAGCGGAGGCTTCACTTCATCAAGGGTAAGAGAAGCTCAAAAATTAAAGTTAAAAACAATGGAGGATGCTGAATACCTTAAGAGACAGGTTGAGTTAAGGGTGAGAGAGAATTATTTAAACCTGCAAGCAAATTTTGCTGAAATAGAGGCCTATCAGCAAGCTTTGAACTCCTCAAAATTACAAGTCGAATCAACCCAGCTAGCATTTAAGGAAGGCCTTAGAAATAGTGTTGAAGTGTTGGTAGCTCAACAAGTTTTGTTTAATGCGAAGCGCGATTTATTAAAGTCGCGCTATAATTATTTGATGAATATAATAAATCTTAAATTATCAGTCGGTATTTTATCTTTTGAAGACCTTCAAGAAATTAATCAATATTTGTCGTCTCAATAAATTATGATAGCCAGTGCTGAAAAAAGTCAATTAGTTATCATAGATGTTCAAGAAAAACTTTCTACTGCAATGCCCTCTGAAGTCCTTAATAAAATCGTAAAACGAATTGAGTTGTTAGTAACAGCATCTAATGAATTAGATATTCCCTATTTATATACAGAACAATACCCAAAAGGATTGGGTAAAACATTACCTAAAATCCAGTCTTTCTTGAGTCAAGCGAAATATGTGGAAAAAACTTGTTTTGACTGCTGTGCAGAACCAATTTTTAATAGATATCTAGTAAGGACAAGACCCCAAATATTTTTAGTGGGTATGGAAGCTCATATCTGCGTTCTCCAAACAGCCCTTTCTCTTATAGAAAAAGATAAGGATGTATTTGTGGTTGAGGACGCATTGGTGTCACGAAATATTCTCAACAAACAAAATGCACTTAATCGTCTTCGCCAAGCAGGTTGTATCGTTACCAATACTGAATCTATTATTTTTGAGTGGTTAAAAACTTCGGACCACAAAGTATTTAAAAATATTGCTCCGCTTATCAAAGAAATTGATTAAGTAAATCTGCTTGTCGTTGACTTGCTCCAGACTCTTTTCTTAAAAAATCTTTTATATTTTTTTTCATAATTATTTTTTGCTTTAAAAAAATAGTTTTTTTGATCAATAGATCTAGTTTTTTTACATCATACAATCTATAAATTAGATTCTCTTTTTCAGCTTTTTTTATAATATCTTGAAAATTAAAAATAGATGGGCCAATAATAGTAGGTTTTCCTGCACTTAGAGGTTCAATGGGGTTTTGGGCACCAAAGTTTTTTAAACTTCCTCCAAGAATTACTAAATCAGCTAGCTCATAGTAGCTATGAAGTTCACCCATGGAATCACCTAATATAACCTGTGGAGTTTGAATAGATTTTTTGAAGTTACTTCGTTTGTCAAATATTAGATTGCTCGAAGCAATTAAATTCTCAACCTCTACAAATCTTTGAGGATGTCTTGGGACTAAAATTAATAAAAGATTTTTAATTTTTAAATTTTTAAAACAATCTAAAATCAATTTTTCCTCACCTTCGCGGGTACTTCCTGCAACTAGCACAGTCTGGTTTGTAATATTTAAATTTTTCTTCAAAGCTTTAGCGATGAATAATTTATTTTTTGAAGTAGGAAAATCAAACTTTGTATTACCAGCTACAACAATATTAGCATTAGTTATTCTTTTAAAATTTTTATAGTCTATCTCAGATTGAGCACAAATCATTTGAAAATTATTCAACACATTTGAGCTGAAATCTTTAAAAAATAAGTATCTGTTTAGAGAGTTTTTTGACAGCCTTGCATTCATCAAGAGTAAAGGAACTCCCATATGTTTGCATTGAAACGACATTATTGGCCATATCTCAGTTTCAAATACTAAACCCACTGATGGACGAAAAAAATTTAAAAATAATTTCATGCATATTTTTATATCAAATGGCAAATAACAACGATGGAGTCTATTTGAGTGAATAAGTTTTGTTTCTCTACCGGTTGGAGTCGAATGACTCACTAAAATATGATGGGTAGGATATTTCACCAACAAAATTTGTATTAAAGGTAAAGCAGCTTTTGTCTCACCTACTGAAACACAGTGCATCCAAATAATTTGTTTACTTCTTAATACAGCTTTCAATTTTTTTGAGTAAAAACCTAATCTCTCATTCCAAAAAAATAAATACTTAGGTTGTTTTATAGCTCTTAAGATCAACCGAAGAAAAGCAAACGGAAGCAACAGTAAAAATAGTATTTGATAAGTAAAAATATTCATTAATTATGATTTTGGCATACTATGAATTTTAATTTAAATTTTTTTATTTAAGGAAACTATTGTTTTGTAAAAGAAAATTATAATTTGTGCAATATTAGTGCAAATTATTCGCAAAAAAGTCTTAAAAATTACTTGACCAACCACAACCAGATGATAGAATTTTTGTAGATATCACAATATGTTGTGGTTTTCATAAAAACTGCCTTTTTTCTCTTCTCAACGTGATTAAAGCCAATAAAATAGGGGATTTTAATGCTTAAAGCTTTGCCATCTGATTCCAATGAATCGGAATTAGAAAAAAACCAAATACCATTCCAGTCAGTTTCGATGGATATTTGGGACAAGAAATATAGATTAAAGTCTAAACAAGGTGAGTTTATTGATAATGATATTCAAGAAACATACAACAGAGTTGCAAGAGCTCTTGCTGACGTTGAAATTCCAGAAAAAATAGACTATTGGCACGAAAGATTTTTATGGGCTCTTCAACATGGAGCCATTCCCGCAGGACGCATAACATCTAATGCTGGCGCTCTTGAACACAAGCCTGCTACAAGTACAATAAATTGTACGGTATCGGGAGTCATTCAAGACAGCATGACGGACATTCTTGATAAAGTTCATGAAGCTGGCTTAACATTAAAAGCTGGGTGTGGTATTGGCTATGAGTATTCAACTTTAAGGCCAAAGGGTGCGTTTGTTGCAGGGGCTGGTGCATATACCAGTGGGCCATTATCTTTCATGGATATATATGATCGTATGTGCTTCACCGTTTCAAGTGCTGGTGGAAGAAGGGGAGCTCAAATGGCCACCTTCGATATTGCCCATCCTGATGTAACTGACTTCATTAAAGCAAAAAGAGAGGATGGAAGATTACGTCAATTTAATTTGTCATGCCTCATTACTAAAGAATTTATGGAGGCAGTAAAGAACGATAGTGATTGGAAATTAGCTTTCCCTTTAACTGTTAAAGAAGCAAAAGAAGATCAAGTAAACCTTAAAGATAGCGAACAAATAGTATGGCGAGAATGGCCAATACATGGCAAATACTTAACTGAGAAAAAAGGTAATAATGCTGGGAAAGTAGCTTGTAAAGTTTATAAAATATTGAAAGCCAAAAGACTTTGGGACATTATTATGTCCTCAACTTATGATTATGCAGAGCCAGGCTTTATTTTGGTTGATCGCGTAAATGAAATGAATAACAATTGGTTTTGTGAAAATATACGTGCAACTAACCCATGCGGCGAACAACCTCTTCCACCCTATGGCGCATGTTTATTAGGTTCTATAAATTTAACTAAATTTGTAAAAGAACCATTTTCTGATAAGGCCTATTTTGACTGGGATGAATACAAAGAAGTAGCAAGTATTTTTACTCGTATGCTTGATAACGTAGTTGAAATTAATGGGCTACCTTTAGGGAAGCAAAGAGATGAAATTGCAAGGAAAAGAAGGCATGGGATGGGTTATTTAGGTCTTGGCTCTACACTTGCAATGATGCAAATGGTTTATGGAGACGAGAAATCTGTACAATTTACCGAAGATATAAGTAGAGTCCTAGCCGAGGAAGGATGGAAAACTGGCGTTGCATTAGCAAATGAAAAGGGTGCGGCACCGATCATGGAAGAAGAATTCGAGATAACTGCAGAATTAATGGCTATGCGACCAGAGATGGCTGTTGATGGAGTAAAAATTGGTGATAAGCTTCCTGGTAAGGTACTAATGGGTCGTTATAGCCGCTACATGCAACAATTTCCTAAAGAACTTCAGAACCAAATTGCTGAGCAAGGAGTGCGGTTTAGCCATCATAGCTCGATAGCTCCTACAGGAACCATCTCTCTATCTTTAGCAAATAATGCAAGCAATGGTATTGAGCCATCATTTGCTCATCATTATAGTAGAAATGTAATTAGGGAAGGGAAAAAGTCGAAAGAAAAAGTCGATGTTTTCTCTTTTGAATTATTAGCATATAGACACTTAATCAATCAAAAAGCTATGCCTTTTTCTGAAAAAGAAGATGAAATGTTACCAGAGTATTTTATCGATTCTTCTACCATCCAAGCAAAAGCTCATGTAGACATTCAAGCCGCTGCTCAAAAATGGATAGATAGTTCAATTTCAAAGACTATAAACGTGCCAACAGATTACGATTATGAAGATTTTAAGAATATTTATCTTTATGCCTATGAAAAAGGATTGAAAGGATGCACCACATTTAGATTTAATCCAGAAGCTTTCCAAGGAGTTTTAGTTACGGAAAAAGATTTAGAAAATACTACATACAAATTTGAACTTGATAATGGTGAGACTATTGAAGTTAAGGGAAATGAAGAGATTGAATATGATGGGGAAACTCACTCAGCAGCTAATCTTTATGATGCACTAAAAGAAGGCTACTACGGAAAATTCTAAGGGAAAATAATGGCAAAAAAAATTGATAAAAAAATTGTAGGTTATAGCGTAGTAGATCCTTCAGAAGATCAAAAAGAAATAATTGAAGAAAGTAATATAGTCCAATTAGGTGAACCGTTAGATCGTCCAGAAAAAATTACTGGTTCTACTTATAAAGTTAAAACCCCGGTAACAGAACATGCTTTCTATATCACGATTAATGATGTAATTATGAATGAAGGTTCTCCTCAAGAACACAGAAGGCCTTTTGAAATATTTGTGAATTCAAAAAATATGGACCACTTCCAATGGATAGTTGGACTAACGCGAGTAATGTCTGCCGTTTTTCGTAAAGGGGGAGATGTAACTTTTTTAGTTGAAGAGCTAGGGAGTGTATTTGATCCAAATGGGGGCTATTATAAAAAAGGTGGCAAGTATGTTCCAAGTTTAGTTGCCGAATTAGGGCAAGTAGTTGAAACCCATTTGCAAAATATTGGCATGCTAAAGCCGAAAGAATTGGATGAGCATCAAAAAAAAATGGTTGAAAAAAAAAGAGGTGAGATTTTAAAAAAAAATTCAGGTAGTTTAGACGACAATGGCTACCCAAAAGATGCTCAGTTATGTAACAAATGTCACACTAAAGCAGCTATTATGATGGATGGTTGCTTAACATGTTTAAGTTGCGGTGAAAGTAAGTGTGGGTAGCTTAAAATGAACCTTAGTAATAAATTTACCTCTATATATTTTTAAATAGTTATAATATTTATTGCGATGAAAAAATTTTTTTTAATTCTCTTCATATTTTTTACACAATCCTCAACAGCGGAACCTTCAAGAGAACTTCTATTAAAACTTAATACCTCCGTAGTTAAAGTAAATGTTGCCACCAAAAATGGTGGTCACGGAGTTGGTTCAGGAGTAGTTGTTGCTAAAGATCATATCGTTACAAATTGTCATGTAGTCGCTAATGCTGGTGGGATCCATGTTACAAAATATGGACAAAGCTTTTCTCCATACGCATTATTAGCAGACTGGGAAAATGATTTATGTATATTAAAGTTCAAATACCTACAACTTAATCCAGTAAGGCTAGGAAATAATACTAACCTAGATTATGAGCAGGAAGTTTTTGGAAAAAGTTATGGTGGTAATACTATTAAAGCCCATACTTCATTTGGTAGAGTCAAAGGTATTCATGATCTTAATGGTAATAAAATTATCCAATCCTCAGCATGGTTTGTAATGGGGGCTAGCGGAGGCGGTTTATTTAACCAGGAAGGAGAATTAATTGGAATTACTACATTCAAGACTGCTGGTAACTCTGCTTTTTATTACAGCATGCCAGTAGAAATTATTAAAAAAATATTAAATGAAGGTAAGGAACTTTCAGTTACAACTCAACCAAAATTACCCTTTTGGGATGCGCCTGAGGATAAACAACCTTTTTTTATGCAGGTAGTAGGACCTCTTAAACAAGAAAATTGGGAAAAACTATCAAAGGTTTCCTTGTCTTGGCATCAATCACAATCCCGATCCATTGAGGCTCATAGTAATTATGCACTCGCATTATTTAAACTAGGTCAAACAGATAAAAGTGAAGAAGAGTTCAAAAAAATTGCGGCAAAAAATCCAAAATTTGTACAAAGCTTTTTATATTTACATGAAATTGCCAAGATAAAACAAAACATACAAGACGTTGAAAAGTATAAGTCTATAGTTCTCTCTTTGGATGAAACTATTATCATTGAATAAAAAAATAGTATATGTATTCCTAGTAATTTTATTAAGTTCATGTTCAAGCTTGAGTATTGATAAAGAAAAAATTTCAAACATCCTCTCTTGGGAAAGCGACACTAGTGAAGACTTTTCGCCAAAGAATTCTATTCAGTTTGAATGCGCCGAAAACAAAGTGTTTTACCTCAGGTATCTTGAAGAAAAAAATGCAGTTTGGATAATTTTGGATGATCGTGAATTCAGGCTAGAGAAAATTTTAGATCAAGACAACAAATTCTCTAATAGCATGAGTAACTTAGAAATTAACCCTGAAAATACCATATTAAATACGAGTGCAAAAACTTCATACGAGCAATGTAAGGAAAGAATTTACATAAAAGATTGATAAATACAATTTTTACTAGACCCAATACAATCTTCAAGTAAAATATAACTTTTGTCTTAGGAAAATTATGTTAATTCAGTCAGAACATATCGATATTGATACCCCTACTGGTCAAATGAGAACTTACATCCACAGACCAAAAAACTCTTCTAAAATCCCAGCTATTTTGTTTTATTCAGAAATTTTTCAACAAACGGGCCCTATTGAAAGAGCAGCTAAAATTATGGCTAGCCATGGTTACGCTGTTCTAGTTCCTGAAGTATTTCACGAGTTAAACCCCATCGGAACTGTTCTCGAATATGATGATGCTGGAAGAGAAAAAGGTAATGCTGATAAAGTAGCAAAAGATATTGAAAATTATGATTCTGATAACGAAGCACTTATTGAATGGGCAAAAGAACAAGAATGGTGTAATAAAAATTTTGGTGCGATGGGTTTTTGTATTGGCGGGCATTTAGCTTTTAGAGCAGCCTTACAAAAAGACATAAAATCTACAGCTTGTTTTTATGCCACTGATCTTCATACTGAAACGATTCCAAATAAGCCAGGGCAACATAGCATGCAAAGATTAAAAGACATACAAGGTGAATTATTGATGATATGGGGTAAACAAGATAACCATGTGCCTACAGAAGCAAGAATTGAAATCCATAAACATTTATTAAAAACAGATATTACATTTGGTTGGCATGAATTTAACGCACAGCATGCTTTCATGAGAGATGAGGGTGATAGATATGATGCAGAATTAGCGTCTATTTGTTACCAATTATGCTTAAGGATGTTTGCGAGGACATTGTAATAATTTAAACGTAATCTAGAAATGCTTAGATAGAGCTTAAACAAATTTACAACAAATACGTCATTATATTTCTCAGTTTTATGTTTTATGATGCTACTTATCTTTAATTGTCTTGCTCTTTGTCGTGCCCTTTTGATCTTAGGATTTTATCTTTCTTTTTTTCCTTTAGGGGATTTACAAAAATAATTATTTTCCTTTAAGGTAAACAGATATAAAATTGCTTAAAAAGAAAATAATTAACTTTTTTTTGATTATTCGACAAATAAGTTATATTTATTTACTCAACCACGGATACTATAGAATGAAAATTAGTTTAAATGGAAAAATTCAACATTTTAATGATAATGATTTAACTTTTGATGCTCTAATTACGAGGCTTAATTTAACGGGAAAAAGATTCGCTATAGAGAGAAATGGCGAGATTATTCCCAAAAGTCAGTTTAGTAAATACAAACTGTACGATGGAGATAAATTAGAAATAATAGGAGCTGTGGGTGGTGGATAAATATGAAAGCGAGTCAGAAATATTTAATATCGCAGGCCGAAACTTTAAATCAAGATTATTAGTAGGCACTGGAAAATACAAAGATTTTATAGAAACGAAATCTGCTATAGATGAAAGTGGTGCTGAAATTGTTACTGTAGCAATTCGAAGGGTCAATATAGGGCAAAATAAAAATGAACCTTCTTTAATCGATTATCTGCCTCCAGAGGACTATACTTATTTACCAAATACTGCCGGGTGTTATACCGCAGAGGATTCGATTAGAACCTTAAGGCTAGCTAGGGAACTATTAGATGGTCATAATTTAGTAAAATTGGAAGTATTAGGTGATCAAGAAACGTTATATCCAAATGTCGTAGAAACTATAAATGCTGCAAAAATTCTTGTGAAAGATGGCTTTGATGTAATGGTCTATACATCGGATGACCCCATAGTTGCCCAACAATTAGAGGATATAGGATGCTGTGCAATTATGCCTTTAGCATCTTTAATAGGTTCAGGCATGGGTATACTAAATCCATGGAATTTAGAAATTATAATTGATAGACTATCAGTGCCTGTTATTGTTGATGCCGGCGTAGGGACTGCTTCTGACGCCTCCATAGCGATGGAATTGGGATGTGATGGAGTACTTATGAATACAGCTATAGCTGTTGCAAAAAACCCTATATTAATGGCTAGCGCTATGAAGAAATCTATTGAAGCTGGAAGAGAAGCTTTTCTAGCAGGAAGAATGCCAAAAAAACTTTACCAAGCATCGCCAAGCTCTCCAACAAAAGATATTATTGAATAAAATTATGCAAGAAAAAAAAATCCCAGAAATAGATATTCAAATTGAAAGTCGATTCATGCCGGAACGATCTTTTATTGATGAAAATAGCTTTGTTTTTTCTTACACTGTTCATATAAAAAATAATAGTCAAGAAAGTGTGCAGCTTCTTAATAGGCATTGGTTTTTTGAAAATGCTCATGGAGAAAAATATGAAGTAGAGGGGGTTGGTGTCATTGGAAAACAACCGCATATTGAGCCAGGGGAAATATTTTCTTATACAAGTGCTACCGAAATTAACACCCCTGATGGATATATGTTCGGCAGTTATCAAATGATCAAAACTGATAAGACTGCATTTGATGCATTAGTAGATAAATGTATGCTTAATATGCCAGGGACTATCCATTGAAAGCACAACATTATCTTTTATTTTTTTCATCAATATTTATAATTAGTTGTGACCTAGCTAGCCTAAAAGAGGCTGATTGTGAGTGTGACGAAATTAAAGTAACTAAAGAAGAATCAGCAAAATGTGAAGCATTTCCAGAAGAAAAAGAAAAAGAAATTGCTCAATATGGTCTGTTACAAAAAGTAAAGTGGGATGCAGTAAATAGTATTATTGATGACGATCACTTATCCCTAGTTTGGCCTGTATGGATTAGAAGTTGTGATGCCATAGGAAGAAAAGATTCCTGGCAAGAGGTATGCAAGTTGTCCAAAAATTTAATATCGCCAACTAACAAAGATATTAAGACTTTTTTTTACCAAAATTTTCATCTGTATCAAGCTTTCCAAAAAAATGGAAGTGAAAATGGTTTGGTAACTGGATATTATCAGCCATTACTTGAGGGAAGTAGAAAAAAAACGAGAAGATACCAAATACCTCTTTATGGGCCACCATCGGATTTAATCACAGTTGACCTCAGTGATGTGTACCCTGATTTAAAATATAAACGACTTCGTGGTCGCGTAGAGGGTAATAAACTTATCCCGTACCACACCCGTGAAGAAATAACAGAAAATAAGCTTCCTCTTAAAGGTAACGAACTTTTTTGGGTAAAAGATGCAGTGGAGGCTTTTTTTTTAGAAATACAAGGTTCAGGAGTTATTGCATTTAAAGATGGGACTAGAACCCAAGTAGGATATGCTGATCAAAATGGTCATCCGTACCGATCTATGGGCAGAGAACTTATTCACAAAGGTGAGCTTTCGCGTCATAAGGTCTCGATGCAAAGTATTAAAGCATGGGCTAAGAAAAATAAGGAAAAGCTTCAGCGTTTTATGAATGCAAACCCTAGTGTAGTTTTTTTTAGGGAATTACCACCTGGACTTCCTGGCCCTATAGGTGCATTAGGTGTGCCCATCTCAGCAGAAAGATCAGTAGCTGTTGATCGTAAATTTATTCCTCTTGGAGCCCCTATAATATTATCTACTACACAACCAAATTCAAATAAAGCCTTGAAAAAAGTAATGGTAGCTCAAGATACAGGTGGAGCAATAGGAGGGGGAGTAAGAGTTGATTTCTATTGGGGACAAGGAAATGCCGCTGGGAAAAAAGCAGGTTCCATGAAACAACAAGGTAAGGTCTGGGTAATACTTCCTAAAGACTTTAAATTTCCTGTAACAAAATAAAAAAGGGAGCAAAACTCCCTTTTTTTGTATCATATAAACAATGAATTACTTGTTCATTACGTACATTGTTACTTCAAAACCGAAACGCATTTCAGTCGCTGATGGTGTTGTCCACATAATGTAATCTCCTTTTATTTTTTAGATTCTGACATAGTTAAACTATCTCAGTAACAACACTATAAACATATTCAATGCATTATCTATTTTACAGGTCATGAAAAAGTACTAAGTAAAATCATGAATAAAAAAAAGGGCACATTTTCATGTGCCCTTTCATCACTCATTACAACAGGAGGAAGTAATATTACGAGCGATAAGCTGATTCGCCATGAGAGGTTGAGTCAAGACCTGCTCTCTCGTCTTCTTCATTAACTCGAAGACCCATTGTGGCATCAATAATTTTAAACAGTATGAAGCTAATAACACCACACCATATAACTGTTATACCAATAGATTTGGCTTGTACAATAAATTGGCTACCCATAGTTACTCCATCATCATAACCAGAACCGCCAAATTGTGGAGCCATCAGAATAGCAAGGCCAAGTGCACCAACAATTCCAGCAACACCGTGAATACCAAATACGTCTAGTGAATCATCGTAGCCAAGTGCCACTTTAAGACTTGTTACTGCCCAGTAAGCTATGATTGATGCGATGAAACCTAAAACAACAGCTCCTAATGGACCGACTACTGCACATGCTGGAGTAATTGCTACTAATCCTGCAATTGCACCAGAAGCGCCACCTAACATAGATGGTTTGCCTTTAGACATCCATTCCATAAGAATCCAACCAAGTACCGCAGCTGCCGTTGCTGCTTGAGTATTGATCATTACTAATCCAGCAGTACCATCTGCAGCAAGTTCACTACCTACATTGAAACCAAACCAACCAGCCCAAAGTAGAGAGGCTCCAATCATAGTAAATGGAAGGTTATGTGGAGCCATATTATCTTTTCCATAACCAATACGTTTACCAAGAACGATAGATCCAACTAAAGCAGCTATACCAGCGTTGATATGAACAACAGTTCCACCTGCAAAATCAACTGCGCCCATTTGTGAAATAATTCCACCGCCCCAAACCATATGACATATTGGTGCATATACTAGAGTTCCCCATGCTGCAAGGAATACAAGTAAAGAGGAAAACTTAATACGTTCAGCAAAAGCACCTACAATAAGTGCTGGAGTCAAGGCAAAGAAAGTTAGTTGGAAAGTTACAAATACATACTCAGGAATGGTCCCACTCACTGTATCTGCTGTAATTCCACTTAAAAATGCAGCACCAAAGCCGCCAACGTAATCATTATAAGGGCCTTCTGTAAAAGCAAGACTATAACCGTATACAACCCAGAGAACAGACATTAATGAAAAAGTAACGAATACTTGCATTAATACCGAGAGCATATTTTTGGATCGAACTAAACCTCCATAAAATAATGCAAGGCCAGGAATTGCCATCACTAAAACTAAAATAGTCGCCATAATCATCCAAGCTGTATCCCCTGAATTAATGGTAGCTACTTCTTCAGCCATAGCAATATGGGAAAATCCCATTAATAAAAGACCCATAAGGCCTGTAAAACTTAATTTTGATAATAATTTTGTCATGCCAGTCTCCTAAAGAGCGTCCTCACCGGTTTCACCAGTGCGGATTCGTTTAACTTCATCAAGACTAGTTACAAAAATCTTACCGTCACCAATTTTTCCGGTAGCAGCAGACTTCTCTATAGCCCCAATAACTTTTTTGAGTATTTTGTCCGATACAGCAACTTCTAATTTAACTTTTGGGAGAAAATCAATTACATACTCCGCTCCTCGGTAAAGTTCTGTATGGCCTTTTTGACGCCCAAAGCCTTTAACTTCAGTAACGGTGATACCTTGCACACCTATTTCTGAAAGGGCTTCTCTGACTTCATCAAGCTTAAATGGCTTGATAATTGCAGTTACAAATTTCATAGTATTCCCCTCTTTAAATTGGAGCGAGGACCGAAGCCCTCACTCACTAAATTAACTTCTAGAATGATGCTGAAAGATAAGCACCTGCAGTATCATCACCTAACTCTGTACCATTAATCGTCCAATCATCACTTTGATCGGTGTCAGTATAGAAAGCACCAACCGCATAGGTATCGTTGAGTGCATATTCTGCATTTAACTTCCAGTCAGTATAGTCATATTTACTATCACCAAATGTTTGATGACCAACACCTACCGACAGTGTGAGAGAGTCCCCAGCAGGAACATCTATTCCTAAATGTGTGTAATTTTCACCATCCATGTCACCAAACGCCCATGCATCATTGGAAACAACATGATAATTTGTAAGTGCTACAGAAAATACTCCATAGTCGTAGCCTAAACTACCATATACTTCAGTTGCATCCGCTTCCATTCCAGAAGATGGAGTTGTATCTTTTCCTGGGTATAAGAATTGAAGAATCCCTATGTCCCAACTAAGACCAGAGTCGCCAAATGATCCTGAAAAACCAGCATAAACGTCAATTTCTAAACTATTTTCTTCCATAGAGCCGCCCTCAACAGTCCAATCTACGTTGGATGCCCAGACTCCAGCATAAAAACCTGATGAATGCTCAAGATCAAAGCCACCTTGCAAAGCAGGTTCATTGATAGTTTGTGTATAACCACGAAAAACATAATCTGAAAAGAGACCGACGTTACCGCTTACGCCCCACTCAGATGTTGCTTCTTCAGCTACTAATGGGACCATAGGAACCATTAAAGCACCCATTACTGCAAATTTTAATTTATTCAACTTCATTTACTTCTCTCCTTAACTTATGATTAAACGATATTAATATTGCATTTAAAATCGCTATGTATATTAAACAAGCAATTAGCATGCCAACTTTTCTTAGGGGAATAATAAAAAGTGTCATACTTTTGTTAAAACATTAATTAAATCATGTAGAATCAATGTTTTAGTGAGCGTAATTTATGATAGACCAAAAAAAAATTCAAGAAATTTCTGATAAAATTAGTAAAATAATCGAAAATTCACCAATGAGTGACATGCAAAACAATGTTAATGCACTACTTCAGAACACATTCACCAAATTAGAGCTTGTTTCTCGTGAAGAATTTGATGTACAAACCCAAGTTTTAAAAAGAACCAGAGAGAAAATAGAGGAGTTGGAAAGAAAATTAGATGCTCTTCAAGCTAGAAGCAAGAAATAAAGTAATATTATCCTTACAATTTCCTTTATCATTTGATTCACATGAATAAAACAACTACCAAAGACATAGAATTACAATTAAAGAGCATTTTATCCAAACGGATTATGATCATGGATGGTGCTATGGGCACTATGATCCAACAATATCACTTATCAGAGGATGATTATCGCGGTGACCGATTTGTTACATTTTCTGCCCCAGAAGGTGAGAGAGAATTATTCGTAAAAGGTAACAATGAGATGCTTAGCATTACCAAGCCTAATTTAATTCAAAAAATTCATGAAGACTTTTTGGAGGCTGGTGCAGATATTATTGAAACCAATACATTTGGAGCTAATAGTATTGCACAAGATGATTACTATATGTCTCATCTGGTTTCTGAGATGAATAAAGCCTCGGTAGCTATAGCTAAGAAAGCTGCGAATAAATATAGCACCCCGGATAAGCCACGCTTTGTTGCAGGGGCTATAGGCCCCACACCAAAAACTGCATCCATATCTCCAGATGTCAATGATCCAGGTGCGCGTAATATCAATTTTGATCAGTTAGTTATAAGTTATCGCGAACAAACTAAAGCTTTAATAGAAAATGGTGTGGATATTATTTTGGTTGAAACTGTTTTTGATACTTTAAATTGCAAAGCAGCGCTCTTTGCCATAAATACTGAATTTGAAGAGCAATCAATGCGTCTTCCCTTAATGATATCTGGGACAGTTACAGACGCATCTGGCAGAATCTTGTCAGGACAAACGGTAAGCGCTTTTTGGAATTCTGTCAGGCACGCAAAACCATTAACTATTGGTTTAAATTGTGCCCTAGGTGCAGCCTTGATGCGACCTTATGCTGAAGAGCTATCAAAAATAGCAGATACTTATATATGTGTATATCCAAACGCAGGGCTTCCAAACCCAATGTCAGATACTGGTTTTGATGAAGAGCCACATGATACTTCTGCTTTATTAATGGAATTTGCTGAGAGTGGTTTTATTAATATTGCTGGCGGTTGTTGTGGAACTACTCCTGCACATATAAAAGCAGTTGCTGAAGAAATTAAAAATATTAAGCCAAGAGATATACCTTTACAAGAAACTTTTACCAGACTCGCAGGATTAGAGCCCTTAACCATTAAAGAAGATACCCTATTTATAAATATTGGAGAGCGAACTAATGTCACTGGTTCAAAAGCATTCGCAAGATTAATTATTGAAGAAAAGTTTGAAGAAGCAGTATCGGTAGCAAGACAACAGGTTGAAAATGGTGCTCAAGTCATTGATATTAATATGGATGAGGGAATGCTAGATTCCCTTCAAGCTATGCAACACTTCCTCAACTTAATTGCGTCTGAACCAGATATTGCACGCATACCTATAATGCTTGATTCATCTAAATGGGATGTAATTGAGGCGGGCCTTAAATGTGTGCAAGGAAAAGCTATAGTAAATTCCATATCTCTCAAAGAAGGAGATGAGATTTTTTTAGAGCATGCTAGGCTTTGTCTAAATTATGGTGCAGCAGTAATAGTGATGGCTTTTGATGAAAAAGGGCAAGCCGATACTTACGAACGTAAAACTGAAATTTGCAAACGTGCTTATGATACTTTAATTAATAAATTAAACTTCCCTCCTGAAGATATTATTTTTGATCCTAATATATTTGCTGTGGCAACTGGTATTGAAGAACACAATAATTATGCGGTCGATTTTATTAATGCAACAAAATGGATTAAAGAAAATCTGCCTCATGCAAAAATTTCTGGTGGTGTATCAAATGTTAGCTTCAGTTTTAGAGGGAATGATATAGCTCGAGAAGCAATTCACACCGTTTTTCTTCATCATGCTATCAAAGCTGGTTTAACTATGGGTATTGTTAATGCAGGAATGATTGGTTTATATGATGATCTAGCAGATGACCTTAAGATAGCAGTTGAAGATGTAATTCTTAATCGACGACCTGATTCCACAGAAAGAATGATCGATATTGCTGGAACACTCAAAGGTAGTAAAAAAGAGCAGTTGAAATTAAATTGGCGTGGTGATGAAAAAGAACCTGTCTCTGTCGAAAAAAGAATCGAATTTGCATTAGTACACGGAGTGACAGATTTTATTGTGGAGGATACTGAAGAGGCTCGAAAAAAAATTATGTCGCAAAAAAAAGGGCGCCCTATTAATGTTATTGAAGGTCCTTTAATGAGTGGTATGAATGTTGTTGGAGACCTATTTGGACAGGGAAGAATGTTTTTACCACAGGTTGTAAAATCAGCAAGAGTTATGAAACAAGCTGTTGCTCATCTCGTACCTTTTATCGAAAAGGAAAAAGAAGATGATGAAAAAAGAACTGGAATAAAAGCAAAATCAAGAGGAAAAATGTTAATAGCAACTGTCAAAGGTGATGTTCATGATATTGGTAAAAATATTGTTTCTGTTGTTTTGCAATGTAATAATTTTGAAGTAGTTAATATGGGAGTCATGGTGCCAGCCTCAGAAATACTCGCAAAAGCCAAAGAGGAAAATGTTGATATCATCGGTTTATCTGGGCTTATCACGCCTTCACTAGAGGAAATGACTCATGTTGCCAGTGAAATGCAACGTGATACTTATTTTAAAGAAAATAATATTCCCTTACTTATTGGGGGCGCAACAACTTCAAGAGCACATACAGCCGTAAAAATTTCAGATCATTACGATGGGCCTGTAATTCATGTCTCTGATGCTTCTCGATCCGTATCAATTATGCAATCGTTGATGGACCCAAAACAAAAAATTGAGTATTTGATTAATTTATCTAAAGATTATGAAAATGTAAAACAGCTTCACTCTAAGAAAAAAGGTCCTTCTTATGTTTCAATTCAAGATGCAAGAAATAATAAATTAAGCCTAAGTTTTAGTCCAATCAAACCAAAATTCATTGGGCGACGTATATTCAATAATATTGATATTCGATTAATAAGTGAATATATAGATTGGGCACCATTTTTTCAAACATGGGATCTCCATGGGAGGTACCCTGCAATATTAGAGGATGAACTTGTTGGTGAGAGTGCTAGAGTCTTATTTAAAGATGCGCATAAAATGTTAGATAAAATTATTAATGAAAAAAAATTAAAAGCAAATGGAATAATAGGATTTTACCCAGCTAATTCAATTAATGATGACGACATTGAGGTGTATGCAGATGATAAATCGTCTGAACCAATTTTTACTTACTACGGGCTAAGACAACAAACACAAAAACCAATTATTAAAGGAATCCAAAAACCAAATATTTGTTTGGCAGATTACATATCTCCTAAAGAGAGTGGAATTAAAGATTATATTGGTTTATTTGCAGTTACCTCAGGAATTAACGCTGAAGTATATGAAAAAATATTTGAAAAATCAGAAGACGATTATAATGGGATTATGATAAAAGCTATTACCGATAGGCTAGCCGAAGCTTTTGCAGAATATATGCACGACAGGGTAAGAAAAGATTTATGGGGCTACCAACCAAAAAAATTGTCTAATAAAGAAATGATTGAAGAAAAATATGAAGGAATAAGACCTGCGCCTGGTTATCCTGCATGCCCAGAACATACAGTGAAAGGGGATATTTTTTCATTATTACAAGCAAAAGAAATTGGAATGACATTAACAGAAAGTATGGCAATGTATCCAGCATCTTCAGTAAGTGGATTTTATTTTGCCCATCCTGACGCGAAATATTTTAGTGTAGATAAAATTGATAACGACCAACTCGAGGATATGGCCTCAAGAAGATCAATTTCAATTAAAAAATTGAAAAGATGGTTGGCTCCTAACCTAAGATAATCATGCACATTCATATATTAGGTATATGTGGAACGTTCATGGCAGGAATAGCATCGCTTGCAAAATCACTTGGTTATAAAGTAACTGGGTGTGACCAAAATATTTATCCTCCAATGTCCACACAACTTAAAGAGCAAGGTATATCTATTATTGAAGGGTTTGATATTGGACAAACAGCATTAAATCCTGATATGTATATTATTGGTAATGTAATAAGTAGAGGTAACCCTTTAATGGAGACCATACTAAATAATAATCTAGCTTACCAATCAGGACCTCAATGGTTATACGAAAATATATTACATAATAAATGGGTACTAGCTGTAGCAGGTACTCACGGTAAAACAACAACAACAGCAATGCTTGCATGGATTCTTGAATATAACGAATTTGCCCCAGGATATCTTATTGGGGGTATACCAGATAACTTTAAAAGTTCTGCGAGATTACCAATAGAAAATAAAAAAAATACGCCCAGTTTTTTTGTAATTGAAGCTGATGAATACGATACTGCATTTTTTGACAAACGTTCTAAATTTATTCACTACCATCCCCGAACTTTAGTATTAAATAATCTCGAATTTGATCATGCAGATATCTTCGATAATGTAGAACATATAAAAAAACATTTCCATCACTTAATACGAATGATTCCACAAGATGGTAAATTAATTGTTAATAACGAAAGTGAGGCATTAAATGAAACCCTTGCTATGGGCGTATGGTCAGAAATAGAATATTTTTCTCATGCAAATGGTTGGTCATATCAATTAAAAAACGGTTGGCAGTCTATGCTTATTTTTTATCAAAATAAAAAACAAGGTTTACTTAATTGGAATCTTATAGGCCACCATAACGCAACTAATGCATTAGCAGCTATATGTGCGGCTAGACATGTTGGGATTACTCCAGAGAAAGCTATTGAAGCCCTCTCCTCATTCAAAGGGGTAAAAAAACGTATGGAAAAAATAGCAGCTTTTAAAAATGGAATCATCTTATATGATGATTTTGCACATCATCCCTCAGCTATTAAAACAACCTTAGAGGGGCTTAAAAAAACAAAATGCAAAGGAAGAATTATTGCTGTCATTGAGCCACGATCAAATACCATGAAATTGGGCTCTATGAAGAAAGAGCTAATTAAAAGCTTAAAAGACGCTAATAAAGTATATTGCTTCGCTGATCAATTATCGTGGGATGCGAAAGAACTTTTTTCTCTATACTCTAATGTTATAGTCTCAGATAATATTGATTCAATTGCACATTCAATTGCCAATGATCAACAAAATGAGGATCAAATAATATTCATGAGCAACGGTAGCTTCTCAAATATACAAACCAAAGTTATTGAATTGTTCCAATAATAATTTTCATGATGAATGATTCCTTTAAAAAAATTCATTTCACCATAGCAATAATAATCTCACTTATAGTACATGTTAGTTTTATGCTGTATGGCAATATTCCCGTTAACGTAAATAAACAAAGCAAGACTTTATCTGATATTGAAATAAGTATTATAAAAAAACCAGAAGCAATTCCTTTGATAGCTAAATCAACAAGTAATGTAAAAGAAGAAACAATAATCGAAAAATTTTCTAATGAGAAAGGAGTGCCTCAACAAAAAAATAATTTTAATGAACCTCCCAAAACTCCGAAAGTAATTGCTAAGCAAATGGAAGAAAAAAAGTTTACAAAACTACCTAATCTGATTCAGACCAAAGAAGTTGTGGCTGAATTAACAGAATCAACTTCACTAAAAAATAAAAACTCAACCAAGGAGGCGGTGGATAAAACTGTTAGTACGGCACAGCTGATTTCTAATTTAAGTAATTTAGATTTAACGTCCACAAAGATTAATAGCTCTAGAATTAAAACTATTTCTGCACGGACTAAAGATTATGAATACAGATTATATTTTGAGGCCTGGAGGCAAAAAGTAGAAAGGTTGGGTGCGCTTAATTATCCAAAGGAAGCAAAAGCTGGAAATCTTGGTTCTCTCAAACTTACAGTAAGTTTGAGCGCGAAAGGAAAAATTGAATCCATCACTATTAACAAAACATCAGGCAATAAAGCTTTGGATGAAGCTGCTATAAAAATCGTAAAGTTAGGTGAGCCTTACGCTGTATTTTCAGAGAGAATGCGTAAAGAAGTGGACCTTATTAATATAACAAGAATATGGAAGTTTACTGAAGATAGCTATTCATCAACTAATTAATAAATATATGCTAATAATTTTTTCTGACTTAGACGCAACACTTCTTGACCATTATACTTATTCGTTTCAAGAGGCTTGGCCTGCATTAAAGCTTATTAAAAAAAAGAAAATTCCTCTCATATTATCCAGCAGTAAAACGTTTGAAGAAATGGTAATTGTAAGAAAAGCTCTTAACAATAAAGATCCTTTTATTTACGAAAATGGGTCTGGAATATATTTTCAAAATAAAAAATTTCAGCTTGGCAAAAGCCATAGTGATATTTATAACCTATTGCTAGAACTTAAAAAAAAATTTTCTTTTTTATCATTTACTGATCTTGGGTCACAGGGTATTAAAGAGATTACAGGTTTAGATATAAAAGCAAGCCAAAGAGCATGTCAACGAGAATTTACCGAGCCTATTGTCTGGGAAGATAGTATGCAACAGCTAAATATATTCAAAAAAATTTTAAAAAATCATAACTTAATTTCTATGCAAGGCGGTCGCTTTTTGACCATTTCAGCTCCTATTACCAAAGGAGATGCACTATTATGGGTCAAAAAAAGGTACGAGACTCTCTTCAAAGAAAAAATATCGACCATAGGATTGGGTGACAGTGAAAATGATATTAATATGTTGGACAGAGTCGATAAAGCAGTAATTGTTAAGCACCCAAAAAAACCGCCTCCTATAATAGAAGGGCATCCGTCTGTATTAATAACAAAAGAGATTGGACCCAAAGGTTGGAATGAGGCAATGATTAATATATTGGATAAAAAATGAGTGATTTTTACCAAAATGGCATTATTACGAATTTGCATAACCTTAGGGTTCAAGACACGGAGAGTCTCGAGGCAGAATTGCTTGCTTTCTCTAAAGTAAGACCCATGGGTCTTGTGCTTCCCTCGCTTTATTCGGAATTACTATCTCCTGCATTAGGAAATATTGTTGAAGAGTTAAAGGAAGTTAAATATTTACAGCAAATAGTTGTTGGGCTAGATCTCGCTACTAAGTACGAATACAAAGATGCTCTAAACTATTTTTCAAAATTACCGCAAAATCATGTTGTACTATGGAATGATGGGCCACGACTAAAAGCCTTAGATAAAAAACTTCATAAACTAAAGCTGGCACCTAAGGAAATGGGTAAAGGCAGAAATGTATGGTACTGCTTTGGTTATATTTTAGCTGCCAATAAAGTTGAATCCGTAGCGCTTCACGATTGTGACATTGTTACCTACACAAGAGATATGCTCGCACGTCTAATTTATCCCGTAGCAAATCCAGGTTTCAATTATCAATTCTGTAAAGGATATTACTCAAGAGTATCAACAAATAAAATTAATGGTAGAGTTTGCAGATTACTTGTTACCCCCTTAATAAGATCATTAATGAAAATATTTCCTGCTAATGAATATTTAGAATACTTAAATAGTTATCGGTATGCACTCTCAGGAGAATTTTCCTTAAGAACAGAGGTGTTAAATGATATAAGAATACCAAGTGATTGGGGCTTAGAAATTGGGGTATTGTCAGAAATGAATAGAAATTATGCTAATAATAGAATATGCCAAGTAGATATTGCAGATAAATACGATCATAAACATCAAGAATTAAGTGAGAAAGATGCGAGTAAAGGATTATCAAAAATGTCTATTGATATTAGTAAATCTATCTTTAGAAAATTAGCAACCACTGGACTTGTATTCAATAATGAAACCTTCCGATCTATTAAAGCTACCTATTTTAGAATCGCACTAGATTTTGTTGAAACATATAACAATGATGCAAAAATGAACGGTCTATCCTTTGATATTCACGAAGAAGAAAAAGCCGTAGAACTATTTGCTGAGAATATCATGAATGCAGGATCACATTTTTTAGAACATCCAATGGAAACACCTTTTATTCCTAGCTGGACAAGAGTAAATAGTGCATTTCCAGAAATAAAAGAAGAAATACTTAATGCCGTAAAATTAGATATGGAGGAATTTTCCTAAAACATGGGAAGTACTTCTGCTTTCGGTGAATTAAATGTAAAGATTCTTCACCACCTCAATCAAATTTATCCAGATCGTGATAATAAAAAATTAACGGAAAAAATTGTAAAAATTTTCTTTAAAGAAAGTGAACCCGTAGCACCAAACCCTAATGTAACCAAATGGGATCAATCTGATATTATCTTGATATCATATGCAAATAGTATTGTGAGAAAGGGGGAGGTGCCTCTTCAAAGTCTTCTATATTTTTTAAATACTTACGTAAACGGATACATAAATTCAGTTCATATTCTTCCTTACTTTCCATATAGCTCCGATGATGGTTTTGCGGTCATTGATTTTAAAAAAATAAATGACACTTTCGGGTCATGGCAGGATATAGATACTATTGCCAAAAAGTATAAACTTATGACCGATCTTGTAATTAACCATGTTTCATCTAGGAGCCAATGGTTTGATCAATTCAAGAATAATAAAAACCCAGGTAAAGATTATTTTTTTTCAGTAAGTAAAGATACCAATATTAAGGATGTCATAAGGCCACGAACAAGCAGTTTGTTGCAAGAAGTTGATACACTAGGTGGGAAAAAATATGTATGGTCAACTTTTAGTCATGACCAACCTGATCTTAATTTCTCTAATCCAGATGTTCTGCTTGAAATTATTGATATTATTAGGACCTATCTTGATCATGGTACGAAAATATTTAGACTTGATGCCGTAGCATTTATTTGGAAAAAACTTGGCACACCTTGTATTAATCTCCCTGAAACTCACGAAATTATTCGTTTAATAAGAACGTTAATCGACTTTTATTCTAATGAAATTTATTTGATTACTGAGACTAATATACCAAATAGAGAGAATTTGTCTTATTTTGGAAATAGAAATGAAGCACACCTGGTTTACAATTTTGCGCTTCCGCCCCTTATTCTTCATACTTTATTAAATGGAGAATCTAATAAAATAAAACAGTGGTTAATGGCAATGCCGCCAGCCATGTTTGGAACAACTTATTTCAATTTCATAGCAAGTCATGATGGCATTGGATTAAGACCTGTTGAACAAATTTTATCTCCCTCTGAAGTTGATAACTTAGCCCTAAATATTGAGAAAGCTGGTGGGAAAATATCATATCGTTCAACCGAGGGTAACGAAAGACCTTATGAACTTAATATTGCTTTATTTGATGCACTAAAATTTCATGTTAAAGATAATGATGACGGTTATCAAGAGGAAAGATTTATTGCAGCACATTCAATAATGTTGGCACTGGAGGGTATTCCTGCCTTTTACATAAATAGTCTTCTATGTACAGAAAATGATTACCAGAAGTTAAAGCATAGCGGACAAAATAGAGCAATAAATAGACATCAATGGCCTTTGGATATGCTAGTAAGGAAGCTTTCAGAGAACACTCATCACTCGAGGGTTTACAAAGAGTTATTACGATTAATTAAATTGCGTAAAGCTCAGCCTGCGTTCCATCCAAATGCAACTCAATTTACCCTTAATTTAGGAAATGATGTTCTAGCTTTATGGCGGCAAAGTTTAGATCGAGATCAAAGTATATTTGCTCTGCATAATATTACAAATCGACTAATATCTTTACAACTCTCTGACTTGAATCTTATTGAAACTGACATATGGACTGATTTAATAGCAGAAGAATCACTAAAGAGTACACATGAAGTTTTGGAAATTCAACCATATCAATCAATGTGGATTACAAATAAATCAAGTATCATGTAAAAGTATTTTTACTAATTTAAAGCACATGGCAACATTAAGCATTCTTAATCACGATCGAAATATTTTTAATAAGAAATATATTTATCCTGTCGTTTCCAGAAGGGCTGGTGGACTCTCACTGGGAATAAATTTAAACACAAATAATGCATGTAACTGGCAATGTATTTATTGTGAAATACCCAACCTAACTAGAGGTAAACCAGAACCAATAGATACTGAATTACTGGAAAAAGAATTGCGCTTTTGGCTTGATGAAATTATCAAAAATAAATTCCTTGAAAAACATACTCCTCCTAAAACCTTATTTAAAGATATCGCTTTTTCTGGAAATGGTGAGCCAACAGCATCTAGAGAATTCTCAGATGCAATTAAAATAGTGATAAATGTCGTTAATGAATTTAAATTAAATAACCTTATTACAATTCGTTTGATTACAAATGGCAGCTATATATCTGATCAACCTGTACAAAAAGCTTGGGGTCTTATTAAGGAAGTTAAAAAAGAGGTATGGTTTAAGATTGACAGCATTATAGAAGAAGATATTAAAATAATAAATCAAATTAATCCAAGCATTAATACGACAACAAAAAATATTGAGGCTTGTATTGCAATCTCTCCAACAATTATTCAAACCTGTTTAATTAAAATTAATGGAAAATTACCATCAAACAAAGGTATTGATAAATATATTGCTTTTTTAAAAGCTTATGAGAATCAATTAAAAGGTATTCATTTGTATAGCCTAGCAAGACCCACCGAACAAAAAAATGTCGCATCAATTGAAAGATTAACTCAAAATGAACTAGGCATTATTGCTGATAAAATAAGTAAACTTAACTTGCCTGTTTCCGCATATGTTTAAATCATGAGCTTATTCAAAATTATCATTGGTTTTCTTGCTTTCAGTTTAATCGGATGCAATCAGCCAGATCAGGATTGGGTATCCTATGGAAAAGATCTAACTAACCAACGTTACGCGACGGTTGACGAGATAAATGAAACCAATGTTGGTAATTTAAACTTAGCATGGCAATACCAAACTGGTATAAAAGCAACGTTTCAATCCACCCCAATTGTTCATAAAGGAATCATGTATGTATCGCTCCCCTTTAACCATGTAATTGCCCTAGATGGAAGAACGGGAAAAGTCCTTTGGAGATATGAACATAACAGAAATCGTGACTGGAAAATCTGTTGTGGGCCTTCAAACCGTGGTCTTGCAATTCATAATGATCAATTATTTATGGGTACAATCGATGCCAGACTTATATCCTTAAGTATTAAAACAGGTAAAAAAATATGGGATATTAATGTAGTAGAAAATATCGTTTCAACTGAACAAATTGATTCTTTAGGTAGTAATGATCCCAATAATCTAAAAAAGGTAAGTGGTGGAACTGGTGTGGGAATCTCAATGGCTCCAGTTGTTTATGAGAATAAAGTGATTATCGGTATTACCGGGGTAGGTTATGGACTTCATCTAGACAACGAGAGTAAAGATTCTGCTCTTGCATCGGTTGTTGGTGTTGCTGGTAGATTTGGTCGGCCTGGCTTCTTAGCTGCATATGATGTTTATTCAGGAGAAAAAATATGGCAATTTGATACGATCCCAAATCAAGGATGGGAAGGTGAATTGAGCAACTATACCAAAGATGGAGAAGTATTGAATAGAGACCTTCAATATGAAAAAGATAATTTAGTAAAATATCCCGATGCGGCGAAATATGGAGGAGGCTCTGCATGGACTACCCCTGCTATCGATAAAGACAGTAATACTTTATTCTTTGGAACTGGAAACCCATCTCCGCAAATGAGTGGCGATAGTAGGCCAGGTGATAATTTATATACTGTTTCATTAGTAGCATTAGATGCAAACACAGGCAAGCTCAAATGGCATTATCAACAAGTGCCTCATGATATCTGGGGATATGATGTTGCGAGTCCTCCAGTAATTTTTCATACCTTGCATAAAGGCAAGGTAATTCCTGCAGTTGGGCAAGCGGGAAAAACTGGATGGTTTTATATACACAATAGAGATACTGGAGAACTACTTCTCAAGTCGGAGCCCTTTGTTCCTCAACAAAATATGTTCTCTGAGGCTTCTGAAGAAGGAACAATTATATATCCTGGAATTTTGGGAGGGTCAAGCTGGTCACCTGTAAGCATGAATGTTGATTTACACCATATTTATGTATCTGGAATTCACGCACCTTTTAGATACATAGCTAATGAAAAAAATACAGAAAATGGGATTATTAAATATACAAGCTCAGAACCAACAAACGATGAACAATGGGGAATCCTATCCTCAATTGACCTAACAACAGGTAAAATTCTTTGGCAACATAAAACAGACGATCCTTTAGTGGGTGGTTCATTATCTACCAGAGGGAATCTAGTATTATTTGGTGAAGGAAATGGTAGTTTTAACGCTGCCCACGCTGAGACAGGAGAAATATTATGGACAACGTCTATAGATGCTGGAGTAAATGCTCCTCCAATATCCTATGTATTAGACGGCAAACAATATATAGCAGTTGTCTCAGGTGGTAATAAAATTATGGGGTATAAACAAGGAGATTTTATTAGTGTCTATAGCCTTCCTTAATTATGTAGAATCTAAATAATTACAGTGATTAAAATTATATTAATCTTTCTACACTTATTTTACGGATTTTTCTTCTCCCTATATATCTTGTACATTAGTGAGAATCCTAAAAAGCAATTTATCAAATCATGGTCCTCAAGATTACTAAAAATACTAAATATTAATCTAAATATAGATAAAGATATAAATACTATTTTAAGTAAAAAAAATTATCTTATTGTAAGCAATCATATTTCTTGGATAGATATCTTTCTCATAAACTCAATTTATCCAGTTACCTTTTTATCAAAAGCAAGTGTAGCTAATTGGCCACTAATAGGAACATTAACTAAATCTGCAAATACTATTTTCATTAATAGAGAAAAATTGTCAGGTCTTAAAAACTCATCCAATCAAATTGAATTTTATTTAAAAAAAAAGGGATCCGTATATATTTTTCCTGAAGGCACTGCTACTGATGGATCTTCTTTACTTCCATTTAAAAGTAATTTATTTCAAACAGCAATAAATACAAATAAAAATATCCTTCCAATTTGTATTAACTACACTAATCAAAATAAATTTACTGCGGCACCATCATATTGTGGAGATATGAGCTTACTCAAATCATTATTAAATTTGATTAAATTAAAAAATATTAATGCCAACTTAGCTATATTACCTAGTATAAAATATAAGCAAAGCAGAAAAGATTTAGCCAAGAATGCATATATTAAAATAAATCAAGCATTAAAATAGTTTGAAGCTTTTTTATCAATTGATATTTAAAAAAATAATGCAATAAATGTTAATTTTAGCTTTCAAATACCTCTCTTTTTAATTGGCTATATTAACTTCATAATGTAACCTTTAGCTTTAGAGCTATTTAATAAATAATGACAAAAAATAATACAGAACTTATATACAATCAATTAAGTAAAACTAGATCTCAAATTATCACGTCACTTTTGTTCATAACAATTTTAGGATACTTTAGTTTCATTGGGGTAATAGCTTTTAATCCATCTTTCTTTGGTAGAATGTTTCAAGAATTAAATATTTCAATAGGAATCCTTTTAGGATTTTTATTAATATTGCTAATTTTCTTTGTAACTCTTGTATATGTTTACCTTGCCAATAAGAAATTACAACCTCTGATTGAAAAGATAAAAAATGGTTAAATTTTTTATAGAAAATATAGCAATATCAATGTTTATTATATTTGTTGGGCTAACTTTATATATAACTTATTGGGCTTCAAAGAGAACTAAAACAGCAAAAAGTTTTTATACTGCTGGAGGGGAAATTACAGGATTTCAAAATGGTTTAGCAATTTCTGGTGATTTTATGTCTGCTGCTTCTTTTTTAGGAATTTCTGGTCTCGTTTATCTAACTGGATTTGATGGTTTAATTTATTCAATTGGTTTTTTAGTAGGCTGGCCAATCATTCTTTTACTAATCGCTGAGCCATTAAGAAATTTAGGTAAATATAGTTTCGCCGATGTTGCTTCTTTTCGTTTAAAACAAAAGCCCATTAGATTGCTTGCAGCATGCGGATCATTATGTACTGTTATTTTATACTTAATCGCACAAATGGTAGGAGCCGGCAAACTTATTGAAATATTATTCGGACTTCCTTATTATTTTGCTGTCTTAATAGTTGGTGGGCTAATGATTCTATATGTAACGTTTGGTGGCATGCTCGCAACGACATGGGTCCAAATTATTAAAGCAATATTATTGCTTTCTGGTGCAACTTTAATATCTATACTTGTCTTGCAAGAATTTGATTTCAATCTTGATTTATTTTTTATTGAAGCCACAAATATACACGCTAAAGGAATGGATATTCTAGCTCCTGGTGGATTAATTTCTGATCCTATATCTGCTATTTCACTTGGTCTTGCATTAATGTTCGGTACTGCAGGATTGCCTCATATTCTAATGAGATTTTTTACTGTAAAAGATGCTACTCAAGCAAGAAAATCGGTTGTTTATGCTACTGGTTTTATTGGCTACTTTTATATTTTGACTTTTATTATTGGATTTGGAGCAATTATATTAGTGTCAAAGAATCCTCTATATCTAGATGATCTTGGGGGCCTTATTGGAAAAAATAATATGGCAGCAATTCACTTAGCTCATGCAGTCGGAGGTGAAGTGTTATTAGGATTTATTTCAGCTGTAGCTTTTGCTACTATACTAGCGGTTGTATCAGGCTTAACTTTAGCTGGAGCCTCAGCAATATCTCATGACCTTTATGCAAATGTTTTCAATCCTAATAAATCTAATGAAAAAAAAGAAATGCAAGTTTCAAAAATTGCAACTGTCGCATTAGGTTTACTAGCTATATTTCTTGGTATTATTTTTGAAAGTCAAAATGTTGCATTTATGGTCGGGTTAGCATTTGCAATCGCTGCAAGTACCAATTTTCCAATTCTTCTTTTATCTATTTATTGGAAAAATTTAACCACAAAGGGTGCTGTGATTGGTGGTTCGGCAGGTTTACTAACAGCTATTATGTTAGTAATTTTAGGGCCGGTTGTTTGGGTAGATGTATTTGGTAATGCTCAACCCATTTTCCCCTATAAATACCCTGCTTTATTCTCTATGAGTGTCACTTTTATTGGCATATGGTTTTTTTCAATTACCGATAAATCAAAAGAAGCAAACCAAGTTAAATCAAAATTTGATGCCCAGTTTTTTAGGTCCCAAACAGGTATTGGTATTGATGAGGCTGTTAAGCACTAATGGCAAAATTATTTACTCTAATATTTTTTATATCCTTATATGTTCCAGCATTAGCTGAAATAAAACCTAACGAAAATATTCAACAAATAATAAATGCAGAATCAGCTGATTCTCAAGTAATGAAATTAAATGCGTTCTTTATTCAACATTTTGGATCAATAAGAAAAAAATGTGAATCAAATCTGACTGTTGTTATTGAAGAGAGGGCAAAAAAAATAATGATGAAAAAAGCTAATGGGGCAGGATTAGAAGAACATGCGAATAAATTACTTAATATTTCTCCAGTTTTGGCAAGATCTGGTTGTATGGTGAAATTTAGAGTAGAAATGGAGAAAATATTGCATGGTACTTTTGTAAAAACTGAAGAATCTAAAATTTTTAAACAGATCATTAATCATAAGTTTAACAATACCGAAAAAAATACACTTAAACAAACCCTACTCCTTGCTCACGATATTTGGATTGTACAAAATATTAAATCAATAAATAAAAATATAGCTAATGAACG
This sequence comes from uncultured Methylobacillus sp., assembly GCA_964526705.1. Taxonomy (GTDB): domain Bacteria; phylum Pseudomonadota; class Gammaproteobacteria; order Burkholderiales; family Methylophilaceae; genus BACL14. Next base: position 17,419 of record CAZGLD010000004.1, on the reverse strand, counting down.
TAATGCAAAATTTAATAATCTTATTGAGGGGCTTATGGGTTTTTATATTAATATTCCAGATCTTGGATGTAGTCAAAAAAAAGATGGGGAGAATTTTTCTTGCACATAACTCTGTGTAAGTTTTTATAAGAATCAAGAAGCAGAATGAAATTGTTTGCTGTAGTTTCTAATTTCTTCAAGCATACACTCTACATTTTCGGGAGGTGTAAATTGCGTTATTCCATGACCAAGATTAAAAATATGTCCTTCCCCGTGACCGTAGCTATCTAAAACTTTTCTTACAGATTCTTTAATAGCTTTTGGGTTAGTCAATAATATTGCGGGGTCTAAATTTCCTTGAAGCACCAACTTATCTTGTACTTTTTTTCTAGCCACGCCTAAATCTGTTTGCCAATCTATACCTAAAGCATCTGCTCCACTTTTTGACTGTGAATCAAGCCATTGGCCTCCACCTTTGCTGAATATAATTTTAGGAGTATTTTCAAAACCCATAAGATTTAAATTGGCTATTACAACTTTCATATAATTTAAAGAATGTGTTTCGTATTCATGATGAGATAAAGCACCTCCCCATGAATCAAAAATCATTACTGTGTCTACACCAGCCTCAATTTGTTTTGCTAAATATAATGAAACAGACTCTGCAGTTATTTTTAAGATATGGTGAATAAGATCAGGTCTGGTATAAAGCATCTTTTTAATATTAAGGAATCCTGTACCGCCTTGTCCTTCAACCATATAAGTGGCCAGCGTCCAAGGACTCCCAGCAAATCCTATTAAAGGTACTCGGCCATTTAATGCTTTTTTGATTGACTTAACCGCATCAAAAACATAACTTAATTCATTTTCAATATCAGGAATATCAAGTTTTTGAACAGATTCTTCTGTTGTTAAGGGTCGATGAAATTTTGGGCCTTCACCATCAATAAAATGAAGCCCAAGACCCATTGCATCAGGGACAGTCAATATGTCTGAAAATAATATAGCAGCATCCAAGAGCGGATATCTATCAAGTGGTTGTAAAGTTACCTCTGTTGCAAATGCTGTATTTTTACAAAGATCTAAAAAACTCCCTGCATTTTTTCTAGTTTCTCGATATTCAGGTAAATATCTACCGGCCTGCCTCATCATCCAAACCGGAGTATAAGGAGTATTTTGTTTTTTTAAAGTCTTGAGAAAAACATCGTTTGTAATAACATTATTCAAAATACTTTTTAACGAGGTAGCGTACTTGAACCCATCAAAAATTCATCAACAGATCTAGCACATTGACGTCCTTCCCTAATAGCCCAGACTACTAAAGATTGGCCTCTGCGCATATCACCAGCAGCAAAAACTTTGCTTCTAGATGTTGCATAACTTTTATCGCCCTCTGTATCAGCTTTTGCGTTTCCTCTAGTATCTTTTTCAATTTCAAATTTATCTAAAATCTTTTGTTGTGGACTTATAAAGCCCATTGCTAAAAGCACTAAATCCGCTTTCATAGTAAATTCGGAGTTAGGTACTTCCTGCATTTTTCCATCTTTCCACTCAACTTTAGCTGCTACCAGTTCTTTTACTTTTCCATTTTCACCTTTAAAAGATTTTGTAGCTATAGACCAGTTTCTATCACAACCTTCCTCATGTGAACTTGATGTTCTCATTTTTAACGGCCAATAAGGCCATACTAGAGACTTATTTTCTTTTTCTGGTGGTTGTGGCATCAATTCAAACTGATATACGGAAGAAGCGCCATGACGGTTTGAAGTTCCAACACAATCTGAACCTGTATCTCCTCCACCAATAACAACAACATTTTTTCCTGTAGCGGTAATTTGGTCTTTAACTTCATCGCCTGCCACTATTTTATTCTGATTAGGGAGAAAATCCATTGCATAATGAACACCGTCCAATTCCCTCCCAGGAACAGGCAAATCTCTTGGCCATTCTGCACCGCCAGATAAAATAACAGAGTCATAGTTATTAACCAATTGTTCTGGATCTACGTTGACGCCAACATTTTGATTAACTTTGAAGGTAACACCCTCTAATTCCATCTGATTCACCCGTCTATCAATATGCGATTTTTCCATTTTAAAGTCTGGAATACCATATCTTAATAGCCCACCTATTCGATCATTTTTTTCATACACCACTACATCATGACCAACTCTTGCTAACTGTTGGGCAGCTGCCATTCCTGCAGGGCCTGAACCAACTATAGCTACCTTTTTACCTGTTTTTTTCGTTGGTGGTTGTGGTTTGACCCAATTATTTTCCCAAGCTTTATCAATAATGGCATGTTCTATTGATTTAATACCTACTGGGTCAGAATTAATATTAAGCGTGCATGACGCCTCACAGGGTGCTGGGCAAATTCTTCCTGTAAACTCGGGGAAATTATTAGTAGAATGTAATACTTCGATAGCTTGTTTCCAGTTTTGCTGAAAAACTAGATCATTCCAGTCAGGAATAATATTATTAACTGGGCAACCATTATTACAGAAGGGTATACCGCAATCCATACACCTTGCTCCTTGCATTTTAGCCTCTTCATCCGACAGATGTAAAACGAATTCTTTGTAATTTTTTACTCTCTCTGCAGGAGGAATATTCCCTTCCGAAATTCTAGGAAATTCCATAAATCCAGTAACTTTACCCACCTACGCTACCTCCTTAATTGTTGCCGCATGTATCTCGTCTAAAGCGCGCTTATATTCAAGCGGCATAACTTTTACAAAATAATCTAATTGTGTTTCCCATTCATTCAATATATCAAGCGCTATCGGACTGTCAGTTAGCTCTTGGTGTTTACTAATTAAATTTTTCAAAATTATCTCATCTGGCTGATCTAAATGTCTTGGTCCTTTTGGCTGAATGTTAACCTTTTCAACTTTTTCAAGAGTTACCATAGATGGATTACAGGAATGCTTAAATGTTCCGTCAGGATCATATATATATGCAACACCACCTGACATACCAGCTGCAAAATTCTGTCCTGTGAGACCTAAAACAACTACTGTACCACCTGTCATGTATTCGCAACCATGATTGCCTAATCCCTCGACTACTGCCGATGCCCCTGAATTTCTGACACAAAATCTTTCCCCTGCAATTCCTCTGAAATAGGTCTCTCCTGATGTGGCTCCGTACATTACTGTGTTGCCTACAATAATATTCTTACCAGCTATACCTTTAAAAGCTTGTGGCGGCCTAATAATTATTTTCCCTCCGCATAACCCTTTACCCACGTAATCATTACCTTCACCATGAAGATTAAAGGTTATTCCTTTAGCTAAAAAAGCTCCGAAACTTTGGCCCGCAGTACCTTCAAGATTTACGGTAATAGTATTGTCTGGTAGTCCTGTATTTCCATAACGTTTTGCAATTTGATGAGATAACATTGTGCCTACAGTTCTATTGGTGTTGGTAATTGGTAAGTTAAATTCGATAGGGTTTTGGTTCTCAATAGCATCTAATGCTTTACTAATAATGTCATGATCGAGCGCTTTATCTAAAGCATGGTATTGACCTTCGATATTATATCTTGATACATCATCTCCCATATCTGGTTGATGAAAAATCTTACTAAAATCTAGCCCTTGAATTTTCCAATGATTAATACCATCCTTCATATCTAATAAATCGCTTCTTCCAATTAGATCGTTGAACTTATTAATACCAAGCGAAGCCATGATTTCTCTAATCTCCTCAGCAATAAAAAAGAAAAAGTTTACTACGTGTTCAGGCTGACCAGTAAATCTCTTTCTAAGCTCAGGATCCTGAGTCGCAATTCCTACTGGGCATGTATTAAGATGACACTTTCTCATCATAATACATCCTTCAACTACTAAAGGAGCAGTGGCAAATCCAAATTCATCAGCGCCTAATAATGCACCTACAACTACATCACGACCAGTTTTCATTTGTCCATCCACCTGAAGAACAACACGTCCTCTGAGTTGGTTTAGTACAAGTGTTTGTTGGGTTTCAGCTAGGCCGATTTCCCATGGTGTACCTGCATGCTTAATTGAAGATAATGGAGATGCGCCAGTACCTCCATCGTGTCCAGCAATAACAATGTGATCAGATTTAGCTTTTGCAACACCAGCAGCAACTGTTCCTACACCTGACTCAGAAACTAATTTTACTGAAATACTTGCGTTAGGGTTGGCATTCTTAAGGTCGTGAATAAGTTGCGCCAAATCTTCAATAGAATAAATATCATGATGGGGTGGAGGAGATATCAGACCAACTCCTGGAACCGAAAATCTTAACTTTGCTATATAAGAACTTACCTTGTGACCAGGAAGTTGTCCGCCCTCTCCAGGCTTAGCTCCTTGGGCCATTTTAATTTGAATTTGATCTGCAGCAGATAAATATTCAGCTGTCACTCCAAAACGACCTGAAGCTACTTGCTTAATTCTTGAACGCATAGAATCTCCAGCAAGCAAAGGGAAATTAGATTCAATAATATCGCTACCGAGGTGTTCAGCTATAGAGGAAGCTTTAGAAAGTGGAATAAAGCGTTTCTTATCCTCTCCGCCTTCACCTGTATTTGATTTTCCACCAATCCTGTTCATAGCAACGGCAAGAGTAGAATGTGCTTCCGTAGATATTGATCCTAAAGACATTGCACCTGTTGCAAATCTTTTTACGATTTCTTTAGCTGATTCAACTTCATCTATAGAAATAGGTGCAGCCTTTTTAAAAGAAAACAAACCTCTTAAAGTTTTATGTTTTCTTGTTTGATTGTTAATTAATTCAGCATATTCTTTGTAAGTGTCATATTCTTTTTTTCGCGTTGCATGTTGTAATTTGGCAATAGATTCAGGGTTCCACATATGCTCTTCACCACGAATTCTAAAAGCATATTCACCACCAGCATCTAGAGCATTCATTAAAATAGGGTCATTCCCAAAAGCAGTATGGTGCATTTGCCCAACTTCTTCAGCAATTTCTTTAATGCCAATTCCTTCTATATTAGTAGCTGTGCCCTTAAAGTATTTATCAACAAAAATTTGATTCAAGCCTACTGCTTCAAAAATCTGGGCACCACAATAAGATTGATAAGTAGAAATACCCATTTTTGACATAACTTTATTGAGCCCCTTACCAATAGCCTTAATAAATTTGTCTTGAGCAACATTAAAGTTATCTGTCAGTGTATTAATAGTTTCATAAGTTAACCACGGACATATTGCTTCTGCCCCATAACCTGCTAGTAAAGCAAAGTGATGCACTTCTCGGGCAGAGCCAGTATCAATAACAAGTCCAGTATTAGTTCTATTGCCTGCTTTTACCAAAAATTGATGCGTAGCTGAACAAGCTAATAATGCTGGAATTGCGATTCTATTTCTATCAGCACTTCTATCTGTCAAAATAATAATGTTGTAACCGTCTTTCACTGATTGGTTAGCATCATCGCAAATTTTTAAAAGCGCTCGCTCCAAAGCTTGTGCATTTGATTCATCGTTGTTAACAATATATGTGATATCAATAACTACAGATTTAAAATGTTTATTAGTTAAATTGTCGATATTCTTTAATTTATCAAGTTCAGCTAAAGTAAGAATAGGTTGATTCGCTTCTAAGCGCATAGGAGGGTTTTCTTCTTCTATTCCTAATAAATTAGGTCTAGGCCCAATGAAAGTGACCAAAGACATAACAAGCTCTTCCCTAATTGGATCAATCGGAGGATTAGTAACTTGAGCAAAAAGTTGCTTAAAATAGTTATATAGAATCTTTGGTCTGTTTGATAGAACTGGAAGCGCTGCATCGTTTCCCATAGATCCAGATGGCTCTTGTCCGACATCAATCATTGGTTTAATAATGAAATTTATATCTTCTTGAGTAAACCCAAATGCTTGTTGTGTGTCGAGCAAGGATTCGTTAAGGCTAAATTTAATACTCTTAGAATCGTTTATGTCACTTAGTAAAAATCTTGACTGTTTAATCCATTTTTCATATGGCTTGGCAGTGGATAAAAGCTTTTTCACTTCACTGTCGTCAATAACTCTTCCGGCTTGCAAATCGATAAGCAGCATTTTACCCGGTTCTAAACGCCATTTTTTAACAATTTTCTCTTCAGGAAATTTCAATACACCCATTTCAGAAGCCATCATAACGACCCCGTCATCTGTCATTAAATAACGAGCAGGTCGCAATCCATTTCTATCGAGTGTTGCACCAATCATTTGTCCATCTGTGAAAGCAACAGCTGCAGGTCCATCCCATGGCTCCATTAATGCCGCATGATATTCATAAAAAGCTTTTCTTTGATTATTCATTAGAGGATTTCCAGACCAAGCCTCAGGAATTAACATCATCATCGCATGGGGAAGACTATAACCTCCAGCCACAAGTAACTCCAAACAATTGTCAAAACTTGCCGAGTCTGATTGGCCTTCAGAAATAAGCGGCCATAACTTATCTAAATCATCAGCTAACAACAATGATTTCATCTTTTCGTGTCGGGCAGTCATCCAGTTCTCATTACCCCGCACAGTATTAATTTCTCCGTTATGAGCTATCATTCTAAATGGATGAGCAAGATCCCATGATGGGAAAGTATTTGTTGAGAATCTTTGGTGCACTAAAGCTAAAGCAGATTCTACATCTTCATCTAAAAGATCAGGAAAATAAGTTCCTACTTCATTAGCTAATAGCATTCCTTTATAAACGATGGTTCTAGATGACATCGAAGAAATATAAAAATTAGCCGGGTCTGAAATATTTAAGGCAATAATAAAATTTTCGACTCGTTTTCTTATTACAAATAACTTTCTTTCGAATGCAGCTTGACCATCGGTAAATTCTCCCTGCCCAATAATGATCTGTCTCATAACAGGTTCTACTTCTTTTGCTGCTTGGGCAATATGCTCGTTATTAACTGGTACATCTCGCCAACCTAACTCAATCTGTTCTTCTTCTACTATCACTTTGCTTATTATTTGTTCGCATGTTTGTCTTAATTTTTTTGCTTGTGGAAGAAATAGCATACCCACGCCGTATTTTCCCAAACTAGGTAGTTTAATTCCTAGATTTGTTGCTTCTTTTTGAAATAATAGATCTGGGATTTGAATAAGAATGCCTGCACCATCTCCAAGCTTAGGGTCATATCCAGTTGCACCCCTATGGGTAAGATTAGTAAGAATTTCAAGCCCCTGTGAAACAATTTTGTGACTTTTTTCACCTTTGCTATTGGCAACAAAACCTACGCCACACGAATCATGTTCGTTTGTGGGGTTATATAAACCTTGTTTTTTTGGCGTGTTCTTATGCTTCATTTATTAGTTGTATAATTTAATTGAACGGAACAATAAATTTTATAGCTTTTTAGTTATTTATTCAATGAATATGATTTGAAATAAATCAATAAGTTCACAGCAGATCAAAGGCTTTATCTGCAGCTTGTATGGTAAGTTTTATGTCCTCTTTGGAATGGGACGCGGAAACAAATCCTGCCTCAAACGCAGATGGTCCAAAATAGATACCTTCGTTCAGCATAAGATGAAAGAACTTTTTAAATGCACTCCTATCTGATTGCATAATTTCATCAAAGCTATCCGGAGCTTTTTTACTAAAATACATACCAAACATACCTCCAACATTGCGAGCACAAAAATCAATATTTTTTTGTTTTGCAGAAGCTGTTAAGCCCTCCGCTAAATCTTGTGTTGTCTCAGTGAGTTTTTTAAAAAAGTTAGGCTGCTGAATCAATTCCAATGTTTTAAGTCCTGCAGCTACCGCAACTGGGTTTCCAGACAAGGTTCCCGCTTGATAAACAGGGCCTAATGGGGCTAATTGTTGCATAATTTCTTTTTTCCCACCGAAGGCTCCCACAGGTAATCCACCGCCAATGACCTTTCCTAAGGTAGTCATATCGGGAATAACATCAAATAAAGTTTGCGCCCCTCCTAATGCAACCCTAAATCCTGTCATTACTTCGTCAAAAATTAATACCGCTCCGTAATGTGAACATAACCTTCTTAAAGCATGAAGGAATTCTTTATGAGGAATAATTAAATTCATATTACCCACAACCGGCTCTATAATAACCGTAGCTATTTCGCTGCCTGATGATGAAAAAAGATCCTCTAAAGCTTGCGTATCGTTGTAAGGAAGGGTTAACGTATGCTTTGCGACATCTTCTGGAACTCCGGCGGAACTTGGCTGACCGAAGGTCAATGCTCCTGATCCTGCTTTTACCAATAAAGCATCTGCATGCCCGTGATAGCACCCTTCAAATTTTACAATTTTGTCTCTTCCTGTATATCCTCGTGCGACCCTAATTGCACTCATAGTTGCCTCAGTACCACTACTCACTAAACGGACCTGCTCTATGCTCGGTACTAACTTTATAATTTCTTCTGCAATAGCTAACTCACGTGAAGTGGGTGCTCCAAATGAAAGGCTATTTTTAGATATAATATGTACCGCATCTAAGACTTCTTTGTTAGCATGACCTAAGATCATAGGTCCCCATGAGTTTATATAATCGATATATTCTTTGTCATTTTCATCCCACAAACGACTTCCTAATCCTTTTTTAAAAAATATTGGTGTACCACCAACCGAGCCAAACGCTCTAACTGGTGAATTAACTCCACCAGGAATAGATATTTGTGATTTTTCAAATAAAGCTTGATTCTTATCCATAAGATTTTCTTTCTAAAATTTTACAAAATTGTTGTGTTGCATTTTTAATATTGCGAGCATCAAATATAGAGGATATTGATGCAATTGCATTAATATCATTCTTCAGCAACATTGAAATATTATCTAAGGTAATTCCTCCAATTGCCACGATGGGTAATTCACAGAACTCTCTCACTTGCTTTATTTGTTCAAAAGAAGCCCTTGGTGCATTTGGTTTTGAGCTTGTAGGAAAAAACGCTCCCAGCGCAATATAATTTACTTTTTTTTCATGCGCTGCTTTTGCTCGAGCAATCGAATTATAACAAGAAACACCTATACATTTATTAGGCCCTAGTATTTTTCTAGCCTTATCAATATTATCGTCATCTTTACCTAAATGTACTCCAAATGCATCTAAATGCATCGATAATTCTATATTATCGTTGATAATTAATTTTATATTTCGCTTATCGCAAAGATCTTTTATTGCCCTTGCTTGTATTTTTTTTTGGGTAAAATTAATCGTCTTAGCTCTGTATTGAATCACTTTAACTCCTCCATTAATAGCTTGTTCTACTTGGCTAATTAACTGATCGTTATCATTCTGATCAGGAGTAATAGCGTATAAACCTTTAATTATGTTTGAAACTTCCATTTTCACCTTTATTTTTGGTCCAAAATAATCTATCGGGGATATACTGCCCCATTCCCGGTTTAAAAGCATGCTTTAAAGTCTGCCAAGTAAAATATTGAGCGCGTTCTACTGAGGATTTTAAGTCTAATCCTTGCGCCATATAACCTGCAACTGCAGAAGTTAATGTGCACCCAGAACCATGATATATACCTGGCAAGCGATCCCAATAAAAAGGTGTTGCTTCTCCTGATACTTCATACAAAGTATTAATAACCGTTTTAGTATTTTCATGAGTACCAGTAATCAAAATATTTTCACAACCCTGCAATTTAAGTCTATCTGCGCAAAGGTTTATGCTTATATCCTCAAAATTCTCTTTACCTTCAATAACAAGTCTTCGAGCTTCGTAGCTATTAGGAGTAATTAAGAAAGATTGAGGAAATAAAAGTTCCGTCATGGCTCCCATCATCTCAGCATTTACAAGATCATCGCCTCGCCCCGATGCTAATACTGGATCGATAATTAAAGGTATATCAGGATAATCTGCAGCAATCTCTGCAACAGCTCTTATATTTTCCACACTACCCAACACACCGCATTTAAAAGCGGCTATCTCCATATCTTCTAGGATGATTCGTGCCTGATCGTTGACTAATTCTGAGCTTATTGCAGATAAGCTCTCTACACCAATTGTATCCTGTACTGATACTCCAGTCACAATGGATAGAGGATAGCAACCTAAGCTCGTTAAGGTAAGAATATCTGCCTGCAAACCAGCCCCTAATGTTGAGTCGGTTGCTGAAAAAGTCATTACTTTTGAAAGTTTATTTTTCATAAAATAGCATTTCGTAATTTACATTGGATCAATATCAATATTCCATTTTATCCTATTTGATAATGGATGCTGTCTTATCTGGTGAATCCAAGCTTTGAGCATATTTTGAATATTTTTTCTTTCTACTGCGTGAATATGTATATCCATCCGCTCAAACCCTTTAATACGCTCCATTGCTGGTCTAACTGGCCCAAAAATACTTACGAGTGGAGCAAATTCCTCTCCCCAATTAGCAATATCATTCGTAAAAATATCTACCAATGCTAACTTTTTTGATTCCGCTCTAAGAATTGCATTGTAGGAGTAAGGAGGTAATTGCAGTGGTTTTCGTTCCCTCAAAAGACTATCGGCAAATAACTCATAATCATGAGATTTAACTGCTTGAAAGATTGGGTGGCTAGGGAAGCTTGTTTCAATAAGCACCTCTCCCTTAAGATTACCTCTTCCAGCCCTCCCAGAAACCTGCATAAGCTGAGAAAAAAGTCTTTCTGATGCGCGCAAATCAATACTATATAAAGCGTTATCTGAATCAAGCACAACTACAAGAGTAAGTTTAGGAAAATCATGTCCTTTGGCTAGCATTTGTGTACCTACTAAGACATCAACCTCTCCGCGATGTGTTTTCTCTAAAAGATTATTAAATGCATTTTTTTTCTGCATACTATCTCTGTCGACTCTTGTAATATTTGCGTGTGGAATTAATCGCTGAATATGATCTTCAATCTTTTGGGTTCCAACACCCACAGGATGTAAGTCGGTATTTCCACAACTTTCGCATTGAATATATATTGGTCGATCGTAATCACAATGATGGCATTTCATTCTTTTATTATTTAAATGAACTACAAGTTTGGAGCTACACCTTTTGCAACTTGCACTCCATCCACAGCTAGCACATACCAATACTGGTGCATATCCTCTCCTATTGATAAAAACAAGCGTTTGCTCTTTGCGTTCTATACGTTTTTGAATGGCCTTAGTTATTATGGAAGAAATAGGTTTAGTCCTATCATCACTTTTTGAAATAATATTTATTGAAGGTAGCGAAGCATTAGGTACAGCTCGATTATTTAATTTAAGTAACTTATATTTTGCGTCTTCATTTTTTGTATTTAACCAACTCTCTAATGATGGAGTAGCTGTTCCCAATACAATGGGAATATTTTGATCTCTAGCTCTTACCATAGCAATATCTCTAGCATGATATTTGAATCCCTCCTGTTGCTTGAATGACATGTCATGCTCTTCATCAATAATAATTAACTTTAAATTTTTAATGGGAGTATAGATAGCCAAGCGTGTACCTAGAATAATTTGTGCTGCCCCTGATTTTGCTTGGCGCCAATTATCTAATCTTTGAGTAGCGTTTAGATTGCTATGCAAAATTACTAATTTTTTATTTGGGAATCGCATCCTAAAACGATTTTCTAATTGGGGTGTTAAATTAATCTCCGGAACAAGGACGAGAGCTTGAGTATTCTTATTTTCGGTAAATTTATTTATTAAATTTAAATAAACTTCCGTTTTTCCACTTCCAGTTACGCCATATAAAAGCCAAGGCACAAAGGATTTATTTCGATTTATTTGATTTATAGCAGACTGTTGTTCATCATTTAATTCAGGTTCGCTTTCTTTGTTATTATTTATCTCTGGTACCCACTCCTCAGCAAAACAAATCCCTAAAGCATTTAACTCATTAATAATTTTTGGCGCATTTGTGGCAATTTTTTTTAATATAGATTGTCTGATTGGTTCTTTTAACAAAATATTTACTAATTTAATCTTTGTTTGTTGTCTTTTTGGGATAGATTCTATCCAAGCATTAGTAAGTATTGGTGTTGCTTTATAAACCATCTCTTTTTGAAGGATACGGGTTTTATCTTGTTTTATTCTTGTAGGAATAATGGAAAGAATAGTTTGACCAATTGGATGATGATAGTAACTTGCGCTAAATTTTAAAAGGTCTAAAAGATTCTTGTCGCAAATGACCTCCTTATCGACGCTAATAATTTTTTTAAGCTTATCGTGCGATAACAATGAGCTTTTAGCAAACTCACACACCACTCCCAATAAAATTCTATTTCTAAAAGGGACTTTTACATATTGCCCTAAGATATTTGCTGATCCATTGTTTAAATAGTCAAACAATTGATTCAATGGAACATCCAAAGCAACTTTTAATATTTTTTTATCGTCATTCATGCCAAATACATATGATTCCCTGAGAAGTAAATTACAGGATAGGGTAAAATATGTCTTTTAAAATATATAATTGTAACCCTGTGAAAGCTCACCTTACTGATTTACTTTTTACAATTGTCAAAAAAATGACGCATGAAATATCTCGCTCACAAATAATTATAGAGCGCCCAAAACAAATCGAACATGGTGATCTATCTTGTAATATTTCGTTAATGCTTGCTAAAAAGTTAAATAAAGCTCCTCAAATTATTGCACAAGAAATACGAGATCTTGTGCCATCCAATGATATCTTTGAAAGAATTGAAATAGCTGGAGCAGGATTTCTTAATTTTTATTTCAGCCACCACTCTCATAATAAAATTATAAAAAATGCCATAGAAAAAAATGATGATTACGGTAAAAATAATAATGGTGGTAACCAAAAAATCCAAATTGAATTTGTTTCAGCCAATCCAACTGGTCCATTACATGTAGGGCATGGAAGGGGTGCTGCAATTGGAGATTGCTTAGCCCGATTACACAAATTTTCCGGGTGGGCGGTTACCCGTGAGTTTTATTATAATGATGCAGGGGCACAAATAGATAACTTAACAAAATCTATAAGCGCCAGATGTCATAACATTGATCCCGATAACTCCGCCTTTCCAAAAGACGGCTATCGCGGTGAATATATTACCGAAATAGCTCAAGCGTACATGGATAAATTGGCTATCCGAAATAATAATAGTCTTATTCAATCAAATGGAGACATTGAAGATAATGATTTAATAAAATCATTTGGTATTCAATATCTTAGAAAAGAGCAAGATGAGGATTTAAAAGCATTTAATACTTTCTTTGATATTTACAGCCTAGAATCATCTTTTTATGAAAAAGGTAAAGTTGCGAGCATAGTGGAGGCCTTACAAAAGGAAGGGCATACCTTCAACAAAGATGGTGCCCTGTGGTTAAAAACCACATTATTCGGGGATGATAAAGATAGAGTAATGCAAAAAAGTGATGGTGACTTTACTTACTTCGTCCCTGATGTTGCATACCATTTAGATAAATGGGAAAGAGGTTTTAATCGAGTTATTAATGAACAGGGTGCGGACCATCACAGCACAGTTAGCAGAGTAAGAGCTGGTCTCCAAGGATTAAATAAAGGTATACCACAGGATTGGCCTGAATATGTTCTTCATCAAATGATTACTGTATTAAAGAACGGTGTTGAAGTTAAAATATCTAAACGAGCTGGAAGTTATGTAACTCTTCGTGATTTAATAGATGAAGTAGGCTGCGATGCAACTCGTTATTTTCTTATAGCAAGAAGACCAGATTCACACTTAATATTTGATATTGACTTAGCAAAATCTCAAAATAATGATAATCCAGTTTATTATATTCAATACGCCCATGCAAGAATACAAGGCGTTCTCAATCAATGGAGCAAGGATTTAAAAATTTTATTACAAGATCAGCAGTATAATTATAAGACAGGCTTTGAAAAAAAATTGATCAGAAAAATTGAAGAATTTCCAGAAATAGTTGAGACAGCCACCAAAGATCTGGCTCCCCATCAAGTAGCAAACTTTTTAAAAGATTGTGCTTCAGACTTACATAGTTATTATAATGACAGCAAATTTATAGTTGAAAATGAAATTGATACTAAAGGTAGATTGGCGCTCATTTGTGCTGTGCAAAATATTTTAAAGAATGGATTAAATCTTCTGGGCATTAATGCTCCAGAAAAAATGTAAAAGGAATAGAATTTATGGCTGAAGATTTTAGAACAATCAAAGAAAAAAAAGCGGAAGGTACTCCGTTTACTAACGGTTTATTTTTTGGCCTTTTACTAGGTATATTAATCTCAATTGCTGTTACCTTGTTTATTACAAATGGAAAAAGTCCCTTTATTTCTAAAGAAACTGTAGGTTCTTGCATTGAAGTAAACTCTGCGATAGGGGAGGAAGATGTAATAAATATTGACGAGGATACAACTTTTGATTTTTATCAAACTCTACCTCAGAACTCAACAGCATATAATAACGAAGATGAAGGGAGAAAAAAAGAAAGCTCTAGACAAGTTGATTATTATATTCAAGTCGGTGCTTTTTCTAAGCAAGCGCCTGCAGATAATTTAAAAGCAAAACTTGCGTTAATGGGATTCGAGTCAGTTATTATGTCGGCTAAAATTGGTGACAACACATTTCACCGGGTAAGTGTTGGTCCTTACGAGGATTATGAAACCAGTAAAAATATGCGTGAAAAGTTACTAAAAGAAGGATTTAAAGCGAACTTAATTAAACTTACAAGACCCAAGAAATAATGGATCTTTATATAAGGATATGGTTATGAAAAAAATTTTATTGGTTGTATCAATGTTTATGGCATTTTCTGCTGGTGCGGTAGAGCCTAACCCTGGAGTAAACTTCAAAAAAACGAAAGAGGTAATTCCTACTGATTCTCCTGGCAAAATAGAAGTGATTGAAATGTTTTGGTACGGCTGTATTCACTGTTACACGATTGACCCTTATCTTGATGAATGGGCCGATAATTTGCCAAAAGATGTTGTATTTAAAAAATTACCTGCTGTACCAAGAAAGAATTGGGTACCAATGGCAAAAGCATTTTATGCGCTTGAAACGCTTAATTTAGATAAAAAACTTCATGAAAAATTATTTGATGCAATACATAAAACTAAAACTGTAGATCCTGGTAATGAACAAAGTGCTATTAATTGGATAGCAGTTACAAGTAAAAAAGATATTAAAGATGTTGAGGCTGCTTTTAAAACATTCTCCATGAATGCCAAGATATCTAATTCATACAAGATGTTTAAAGCTGCAGGTGCTACAGGTGTTCCTGCCATTATAATTGATGGTCAGTATCTAACATCTTCCACCATGGCTGGAGGTGAAAAGAACACCATTGAATTGATGAACTTTATAATTGAAAATATACGTAAAGATAAGGCGAAAAACTAAATTTTTAATTTTATCGCACAATCATCTAACAAAGAAAAGCTCGAATGAGTAAACTAAGATCGCCTGAGAGTTTCAGTGATTTTGTTGCATTATCGATTACTAAAATCTTACGTTTCTTTGCAGATACTTTTTTTTCTAAACGTTATGGTCATCGAGCAGTAGTTCTTGAGACTGTTGCTGGCGTTCCAGGTATGGTTGCTGGAATGTGGATTCATTTGAAGTGTTTACGAAAAATGACCCATGACCGTGGGTGGATAAAAACTCTGTTAGATGAAGCAGAAAATGAAAGAATGCACCTAATGACATTTATTGAGATAGCGAAGCCTAATGGGTTTGAACGAGCTCTCATACTTTTAGCACAAGCAATATTTTGGCATTTTTATTTTCTTTTATATATATTTTTCCCTAGAACAGCCCATCGATTAGTTGGTTATTTTGAAGAGGAAGCTGTGATTAGCTATACAAGTTATTTAGAACAAGTAGAAAATAATCCCTCTTTAAATGTTGCTGCTCCACAAATTGCAATTGATTATTGGAAGCTTAAATCTGATGCAAAATTGATTGATGTTATCAAAGTGGTTAGAAATGATGAAGCTGGGCACGCCAAAGTAAATCATGGATTAGCGGATACTATTGATGCTGACCGAGAGAAAAAAGAAAATATAAGGCAAATTGAGTTTATGAAAAAAGAACCAGAAATTAATAACCTTCAAAGAGATAGTCACTCGTCAAATTCAATGAAAAATATTTTTTCTCCTACTAAAATTGGTGATATTTCTCTCTTCAACAAAATTGTGATGGCACCTTTAACAAGAAGTAGGGCAACATTAACTGGGGCTCCCACTCCTATGATGATTGAGTATTATTCACAAAGAGCTAGTGCAGGGTTGATAATTGCTGAGGCGACACAAATTAGTCAACAAGCACAAGGATATTGTTGGACTCCTGGTATATACACTGAAGAACAAACAGATAAATGGACGGATATTGTTACTAATATTCATAACAAGGGAGGGAAAATCTGTTTACAACTTTGTCATGCAGGAAGAATATCACATAAAGATTTACAGCCAAATAATCAAGCACCCGTTGCACCGTCCGCTATAAAAGCAAAAGCATCTACTTGGTTAAAGTCTGGTTCGGCAGAAGTTTCTCATCCTAGAGAATTACAATCTTTCGAAATTGCAAATATTATTGAAGATTTCCGTCAAGCAGCATTTAACGCAAAAAAGGCTGGCTTTGATATGATTGAAATACATGCTGCGAATGGATATCTTATAGATCAATTTATTAGGGACAGCTCAAATAAACGGACTGACAATTATGGGGGCAATATTGAAAACCGCGCGCGCTTTCTACTCGAAATTGTAGATGCCATTTCAAGTATATTCCCACCAAATAAAATAGGCTGCAGATTAAGTCCAACTTCTTCATTTAATGATATTTATGACTCTAACCCCCAACCTTTATTTGATTTATTAGCTCAAAAACTAGGTAAAAAAAGTTTAGGTTACCTACATGCTATCGAAGGGCAAAACAATGTAGATAATTTTGATTTCGACAAAATATATAATTTATTCAAAGAAAATGGTGGGCTGAATAATATGGTTAATAATAAGGAAGAAGATAAAGTTCTTGAATCAGCTAATGCTGATTTAATCGTCTTCGGTATTCCATTTATTGCAAACCCAGATTTTGTTTTCAGATTGGAACATGACATACCGTTAAATGAAGCAGACTCGTCCACATTTTACGGTGGAGACGAAAAAGGTTATACAGACTATCCTTTTTATGGCCAGTCATAAACTTAACTTTAGATAATATTCTTATGTTTACCTACTGTTTCAAAAAAACCTTAATCTGACACTTCTAGTATCATTAATTTATCCTAATTACAGAGACCTCTTCTAAAAAATTTTTAAAACAGATGTTATAGTACCTTTTAATGTACTAATATCCATTGACCAACAATTTAAGCTAAATAAGAAAAATTTTTATGTCGAAGTTAAAGAAAAAATATTTATATATATTTCTTATATTTTTTACCCACCATATTCAAGCTGTTCAAATAGGAGATATAGCTCCAGATTTCAAAGCGTCTTCAACTAAGGGAGATATTAACTTTCATACTTGGGCGAATAATAGTTGGGTCATACTATTTTC
>CAZGLD010000003.1:0-97879 GCA_964526705.1 uncultured Methylobacillus sp. | reverse complement strand
CATTGGCAGCTAGCTCAAGATCAAGTTAAGAAAATATTAGGTGAGAAATTAGATTTATTCCAAAAAAATTTAAAGAATATAAACACAAATCTGATTTAATCTTTTATACTAAAATACATATTAACTATTGATTAAAGTGTCATTAAAACAATAGGTTAGGGTAGTTATCAGGGGATAGAGCATCCCCCTCCTAAGGGGAGGGTCGCACGTTCGACTCTTTCCGATGGCACTATTCTTTGCTTATCCTTAATTTTTAAAAGTAGCACTAATAAAAAATAAATATTAAATAGGTATTTAATGAACAATTTACTCCTCCTTTTATTCTTAGCACCTAATCTTGTTATGGCGGAAAAAGCACCTTTAAATAATAAAGGCTTGTTATGTTCACAGGCATGGAAGTGTGAAAATGATTTCCCAGAAAGTGAAATTCACATTAGTGCATACGAAGTACTTTTGGAATCAGGTGTATGTAAAAATGGGTATGCTGCAGTAAAAGATTTACAGAATTCTATTTTTAACCCTCTTTACATGCCACCAATAAGACTTTGGTGTAAGTCTCATTTTTGCAGTCAGCCATTTATTGACGGTGAATATATTAAGGATAATAAATTGCCTTATGAAGCAAATACATCAACGATTTCTGTACATAGGTATAATTTAAATAGGAACAATTCAATGATGACTCAATATTTTATGGGTAAACCTTTTTACTACCGTTGTGAAATTACTACAAACAAAAAAAATGTGTACAAGCCATTAAAGGATGAACTAAAAAAAATAAAAGAAGAAAAAAACTACACCTTTGTTAGATAAAAAAAGTTTATGCTTGATATATGAGAACAGACAAAAACATTAACAATAATATTCAGAATTTAGATAGATGGTTATGGCTATTGTATAGAACTATCCAAGAAAATAATTGGCAAAACACTCACCCAAGATTTAGTACCGATAACTCATTTTTTAGAGAATTATCTGACATTCTTCATTTTATTGAAGACTTAACAAATAAGGTACCTTTAAATAATCCTGTTAAGCAAAATATAAATAACAATATAGGGGTGTTAAAAATTTTCAGAGAATACTTCGCAATCGATTGTTATAAGAAGGGTTTCGCAAATAAGGCAGATGTGCGACTAATTATATCAATGATTAACAGAACAATTCACTTCAGAGAATTTAACGTTGAGCTGATGGATTTAGTTAAAGATTCTTTTAATGAATGGAAAAAAAATTCACAAATATATGACCTTGATCAAGCCTTTCAATTGAAGCATGTTTATGACGGAGTTCCCCCTAACCCCTATGAGGTTCCATATAACATCACTAGATTAGTTGAAATGATGATTGACGACGACCTATCGCTTACCAAAAGCATGGATATTTTGAATAAAGAAGCATCCAACCATCTCTTAAAAACTAATGATAATAAAGGGCTGTGGCGAACAGCAAATGACAAGCGAAGGCCAAGTATATGGGAAGAGAGAAGATGGGTTAGTGATATGGAAAAATATAAGTGGGCAGCGCTTAATGACTATCTTATTGAAAGAGTTATTAAAGGGAAATCTTTTTTGAATACCAAAGAAAGAAAAAAAGTTAAGATTAATTGGAACAAGGTAGACTTACCAGATGAATTAATTGTATACCCCTCCCTAGGTACGATTACTCCAGGTAGCAATTTAGTCAGTAGGGGTAAAAAAATAAATTCGCAAAAAGATTTACATTAAATTAACTTTAATAAGGATATAAATTATGGAAGATGGTGGATTAGGAATATTAATTATAGTGGTTTGGACAGTAATCTATCTAGTTGGATTAGGCAGAATACATGCGAATAAATCAAACGATAAATCAAAAAAGAAATAAAAAATCACAAAAAAATCGAGTCAAATTGTTAAATTTAACTTTAGCAATCCTTCATATTTGTTAATAAAAAAAGTGTAATCTTAGTTTCCACTACCTTTAATTTGAATGAGCTAATTGGATTGACTTATATACCCCATAGGGGTATATTTATTATTTAATTAAAGGGTAAAGAAAATGGAAAACTGCACTCACCATCCAGATTACACAAATGAGCTACCGCGTCTAAATAAAATAGCTGGTCAAATTAACGGTATAAAAAAAATGATCGAAGACAGGCGTTACTGTCCAGATATTATAATGCAACTTAAAGCCATCACATCAGCTTGCAAGTCAGTAGAAGCAATTTTATTAGAAAAACATCTTGAATCATGCGTCGTTGATGCATTCAATGCAGACAACAAAGAGGATCAAGAAAAGAAAATCGAAGAACTTACTATGCTGTATAAAAAATAATGGCACCAACAAGGTTTATTTTTTTAATATTATTGTTTTACGCAGTAAATAGTGCTGCTGCCCCTATGACGTTCAAAGGGTCTACAGTGCTTATGGGTGAGGGGTCAAAGAATTTCAAACGACTTGAACTTAGTTATGCTATTACTGGCAAAGAATCAATCGGATTAAGATCTTTTAATGCCAAAGGCAAACAGGATAAAGTTAAAGGTAACAGTTTGTTTTATTTGAACAGAATAAAGCGGATAAATAAAATCAATTCGCAAACAAACTTATGGCTTTATCTCGAGCTAGGCAAGATAGATTTAAATACCAGTATGCAGAATAATGCCCATACTTATTTATCACCTACCATTCAATTTGATTTTGAAACAAAGCGAATTTATAACTCTGTGTCGCACCAAATTTTAAGAGCAGTCCATGAAAATTTTGATAGAACCGAAATAAAAAGCGGATTTTCGTTTTACGAAACATCCTATGATGAAACTCAACCTTGGTTTATTTTAGAAATTACGAATACTAATTCCCTTAGTGAGCATGTTTCTGTAATACCAACTTTTAGATTAATAAATAAATCTCTTTTTTTTGAGGCGGGTATTTCAACCAAAGGAGATCCAAAACTACACTTAATGTATACTTTTTAGGAGAACTTTATGAAAAAAATGATTGTAATTTTATTGTTGTGCTTCAATTCAACAAGCTTTGCAGCAACTCAAAAAATTGAAGTATTAGGTATGGTATGTGCCTATTGTGCACAAGGCATTGAAAAAAGCCTTAAGACACTCAATGAAGTCGATGATGTCTACGTCAATTTAGAAAATTTTTTTGTCCTTGTAGAATCAAAAAATGATTTTGGTATTGATGAGACAGCACTTAAAAATATTATTGTGGACGCTGGTTATTCTGTCCAAAAAATTGAATTTATAAATGAGACAATACAGGGTGTTAGAAAAGAATACGCAAAATAGTAGTCCCATCGATATACCAAATAATTATCGGAAGGTAACTTTTATTTCACTGTTTGCCAGCAGTGGAACTATTCTTTGTTGCGCCTTACCTGCGCTATTAGTTGCTATTGGCGCAGGCGCCTCTCTTAGTTCTTTTTTGGGAGTTTTTCCACAAATTATATGGATCTCACAATTCAAAGAATATATATTTATATTTGCTTTTGCATTAATAATAGTTGCAGGTGTGTTCCAATGGAACGCAAGGAAGTTACCATGCCCAATAAATAAAGAAATAGCCTATCAGTGCTTAAGAGCAAGGAAAATAAGTATGCGTATATATATTTTTTCAGTAACACTTTTATCGGTAGGTTTTATTTTTACTTTTATCCTTCCAATTTTTATGGCTGTTTAAATAGATTACTTTGCTTTAAAGAGCTATATTTATACCCTTACAAAGATATCATTTTTATTTTAGGAGAGAAAAATGGATGATTGTGGATGCGGAAGAAGCCCGAACGGTAAATGTATCGGCTGGCATAGCCTTTCTGAAGAGGGCTATCAAGAAAAGCTTAGGGAGTACGAAAAAGATAATAAAGATAAGGATTAGCTAATTACCTTGCAGCATAGAGTATAGATTATGAAAACCTGCCCTAAATGTAAATCCAATATGATCATAGATATTGTGTATAGATTATCATCGGAGGTTTTATCCGGGGATGCCAATAAAAACAAATTGGTAAGTGGTATTATCGAACCCGATGGTCCTGAATACAAATGTAAGTCATGCGGAAATGAGTTCGGTGGACTCAATCAATTCTTAAATGATGAATTTATTAACGACGATTTATGAGCTGATTATTGACGATAAATCCCATTAAATTTAAAAATCTACGTCTTGGTTATGCATCATTTCATTAGTAAATTGTTGTTGACCTATCCAATCTTCGATAACTACAAGACTCCAAATAGGGACTCGGTCATCTGAATTCATTGGCGGTGGAAATTTACCATCTCTAACCCATTGCAAAACGGTAGACTTTTTTATCTTTAATGATTCAGCAATATCATCAATATTTAAGTATTTATCCATAACTGCGTAACTAATTTAAACATTAACTTATTTTATCATCTGCAATATGATATTTGGGATCTTCTAATACATTCACCTCAACCATACTTTTCGCAGTATCGAGAATATCTAGACAGTCAGGGCTTAAATGTTTTAGATGTAATTTTTTCCCAGCAAGCTTATATTTATTTGCTAAATTATCTATTGCCATAATTGCTGAATGGTCAGCAACTCTTGAATCTTCAAAATCAATGATTACATCTTTTGGATCTTTTTTAATATCAAAGAGCTCATGAAAGTTTTTTGTAGAAGCAAAGAAAAGTGTGCCATCAAGCTCATAAGTTTTCCAGCCCTGTTTATCGATAGATGTTTTTACTTCAATTTTTTTAGCATGACTCCAAGCAAAAAATAATGCAGATACGATTACACCAAGAATAACGGCAATAGCGAGATCAGCAATTATCGTGACTCCACCCACCAGCAGTCCAACAAAAATATCTTCTCTAGGCACTTTGCCAAATAAGCGTAAGCTACCCCATTCAAAAGTTTTCTCAGCGACTACAAACATAACCCCGATTAATGCTGCAAGAGGAATGAGTTCAATCCATTTGGAGAGAAATAGAATGAATGCTGCTAAAAAAACTGCGGTGGCAATGCCTGACAAACGTCTCAAGGCGCCATTATTGATATTAATCATGCTTTGTCCAATCATGGCACATCCGCCCATTCCGCCGAAAAATCCAGTGATAATATTAGCAATTCCCTGAGCCAAAGATTCTTTGTTTGGTCTTCCGCGAGTATCTGTCATGTCGTCAATTAGGTTTAACGTTAGCAATGTTTCAATTAAACCTATGCAGGCAAGCAAAAAGGCGTAAGGAAAAATAATTAATAACGTTTCTAAGTTATATGGAATATCCGGAATACCAAATTTTGGTAATGAACCTCCAATTGATCCTAAATCACCAACGGTTTTAGTGTCTATGCCAATCAATCCAACAAGAGACGACACTATAATGATGGATGCTAAAGACGAAGGAATTGCCTTGGTCAGGAACGGGAAGATGTAGATGATGGCTACCGTAAGCGCAGTTAATCCAAGCATGGTAAATAAAGACATACCAGACATCCATACTGCAATACCATCAGGACCGATCTCTTTAAAGTGGCCAAACTGAGCTATAAAAATGACAATTGCCAAGCCATTTACGAAGCCTAACATGACGGGGTAGGGAACCATTCTTATAAATTTACCCAATTTTAATAAGGCGAAAATTGCCTGCAAAGTACCCATCAATACAACAGTAGCAAAAAGAAATTCAACACCGTGCTGAACCACAAGAGCCACCATTACCACCGCAAGGGCACCAGTTGCACCAGATATCATTCCAGGTCTTCCTCCAAAGACAGCAGTAATTAAACATACAATTATGGCTGCATAAAGTCCCGTTAACGGAGAGACATGTGCAATAAGAGCAAATGCAATTGCTTCTGGAACCATTGCTAATGCTACCGTAACACCACTAAGGATATTGGTTTTAATTTCTGATGGGTTGTATGTATTAAATGCAAACAATGGAAATTCCTAATTTTTATTAAATATTTTTTTGGGAGGGGGTAAAGATAACATATTCCTAAGGCAAATATTTTAATTGTTTTATGATTTTAAATCTGAAGATTGGTAGGGATAATAGCGTTTAAATGCACCAAATTAATGCAATTTATACAAATATACAAAAATTTTACATTTAAATCCTTATATCGGTGCATAAATCTAACAACTTACATTAACATTATGCAAAATTTATTACTGAGAGGATGTAAAAATGGAAACTTTAGTCGACCAAAGCAATGTCTTATTCATCTTATTGGGGGCGATCATGGTTCTAGCGATGCATGCAGGTTTTGCTTTTCTAGAGGTTGGAACTGTAAGGGAAAAAAATCAAGTTAACGCTTTAGCAAAAATTATGGCAGATTTTTCAGTTTCGACTATAGCTTATTTCTTTATTGGTTACAGTATTGCATATGGTGTCGATTTCTATGGTGCCGCATCAGCTCTCAGTGAAAAAAGTGCTTATGATTTAGTTAAATTCTTTTTCTTGCTAACATTTGCCGCTGCTATACCTGCAATTATTTCTGGAGGTATAGCTGAAAGAGCACGTTTTAATCCTCAGCTTATTGCCTCTTTTATATTGGTAGGTTTTTTATATCCATTGTTTGAAGGAGCTGTTTGGAATGGAAATTACGGTTTTCAAGATTTTTTAACTAATCAATTCGGTGCTCCATTTAATGATTTTGCTGGCTCTGTTGTTGTTCATGCTATGGGTGGATGGATTGCACTAGCCGCAGTATTAATTTTGGGGGCAAGGCATGGCAGGTACTCTAAGGATGGAAAATTAAATGCATTTGCTCCATCAAGTATACCCTTTCTTGCTTTAGGCTCATGGATTCTTACAGTCGGTTGGTTTGGCTTTAATGTAATGTCTGCACAAACGCTTGATGGAGTTACAGGCCTTGTGGCAGTTAATTCACTTATGGCTATGGTAGGCGGAACTTTGTCGGCATTAGTTGTTGGGAAAAATGATCCTGGATTTTTATATAATGGACCATTAGCAGGTCTTGTTGCTGTATGCGCTGGTTCTAATTTATTCCATCCTTTAGGTGCTCTTAGTGTTGGTTTGGTGGCTGGAGGTTTATTTGTTTGGACATTCTCCCTCACTCAAAATAAATGGAAGATTGACGATGTTCTTGGTGTCTGGCCTTTACATGGAATTTGTGGTGCTTGGGGAGGTGTTGCTGCAGGCATCTTCGGTTTAGATATGTTTGGGGGATTAGGTGGGGTAACATTTATGTCTCAGTTAATTGGTACTATTTCAGGAGTAATAGTAGCTCTTGTTGGTGGATTTATTATTTACGGATTAGTGCATAAACTTTTCAATATAAGACTCTCGAAAGAGGAGGAGTTTCAGGGTGCAGATTTATCAATTCATAAAATTAACTCTATCTCTTCGGATTGATTTTATTATTTAAATGATTCTATTTGACATGCTAAAATTCTAGCATGTCAAAAGTTCATGTAATCATTCCTGCTGCTGGTCAAGGAACACGTTTAGGTCAGACTACCCCAAAACAATTTACGCGCATAGGAGATAAGACTATCCTAGAGTATGTTGAGGCAGTATTCGCCCGTGCGCAATCCATAGAATCAGTTTTTATTGCGCTAAGACAAACAGAAAAAACAGTTAACAACACCGATTATCAATTCTCAAAAAAAACAACAGTTCTCTATTCCGGTGGAACAACCCGTGCACAAACGGTTCTTAATTCTTTACGAGAAATCTCCAAACAAATTGACAGTAATGATTGGATTATGGTGCATGATGCAGCACGTATTGGTATCACAGAGATTATTATAAATCAGTTTGTTAGGGAGATATCCTTAGATAAAGTAGGTGGGATTTTCGCAGTGCCAGTTCCAGATACAGTAAAAAAGGTAAATAAGAAGTTAGAAGTTATTTCCACTGAGGACAGGGATGTTTTATGGTTAGCACAAACACCTCAAATGTTTCGTTATGAAACATTAAAGAAGGCTATTAATGATTTTCAAGGTACACCCACCGACGAGGCTGAAGCAATTGAAGCTCTCGGTTTAAAGCCCAAACTATTTAAAGGTAATTCACAAAACTTTAAAATAACCTATCCAGAGGATCTTGTAAGAGCTCAGAATATACTACAAATAATGAAAGAGGAGAAAATATGATGAGAATTGGACATGGCTATGACGTCCATAGATTGGTGCTTGGAAGGGACTGTATTATTGGGGGTGTAAAGATTAAACATACTCACGGCCTTGAAGGGCATTCGGATGCAGATGTTTTATTGCATGCTGTGAGCGATGCATTACTCGGAGCAGCTGGATTAGGAGATATTGGAAAAATTTTCCCTGACTCTGACCCTGCAATTAAAGGTATTGATTCCAGAGAAATATTAAGAAAAGTCGTTGAAGCCATCAAAAGAGAAAGTTTTGTTATCGTCAACATTGATTGCACCATCGTTTGCGAACAACCAAAAATTAATCCATACGCGCAAGCAATGATTTCTAATATAGCGAAGGATTGTATGTGCTCCGAGAATCAAATTAATATCAAAGCAACGACAACTGAAAAGTTAGGTGCTATTGGGAGAGGTGAGGGGATTGCGGCGCAAGCAGTATGTATTATAGATTCTTTCTAGCTGTATTCTTTTAGCAGTACAATAA
This sequence comes from uncultured Methylobacillus sp., assembly GCA_964526705.1. Lineage (GTDB taxonomy): Bacteria > Pseudomonadota > Gammaproteobacteria > Burkholderiales > Methylophilaceae > BACL14. Next base: position 89,292 of record CAZGLD010000003.1, on the reverse strand, counting down.
CTACACCACTTCCTCCATCATGCTTTGGTGCTTCAGCAAATGCAATAACCTCATCTTTTTGACACAGCCAATTTCTAACTTTTTTCTTTAATACAGGTTCTTTGTTAATGGAGCCATAACCCTTTCCATGAATAATACGAATACATCTAACTTTTTTCTTCTTACATTCCTGAATAAAATTGACAACGTATTCTTTGGCTTCTTCGGATACTAAACCATGCAAATCAATGGTTCCTTGAATGGTCCAGTAACCTTTTTTTAGTTTTTTGACGATATCCGGAGAGTGACCCCCTCTAAGGTATGAAGCATTTTCATCAGAATCAATTTCACGCGAGCTATACTCGTCACTTAATGAGTCAAGTAAAGCTTTGTTTTCATCCTCAATAAGCTTTCTTGGAATAGGTTTAGGTTTTTTTGCAGATACATCTATCGTTTTTGATTTAATCTTTAACGGATTAACATCTTTAACGGCACTAAGAAAGGTATCGTCTTTATTTGCCATGGGCTGTTAGATATCTTTCTGCATCTAGTGCAGCCATACATCCTGTCCCTGCACTGGTAACTGCTTGTCGATATATATGATCTTGGACATCCCCTGCAGCAAATATGCCCTCAATACTTGTAGCAGTAAAATTTCCATTACGACCACACTCTGTGACTATATAACCATTTTCCATTTCTAATTGCCCTACAAATATATCAGTATTTGGTTTGTGCCCAATGGCTATAAAAACCCCTTGCAAAGAAATTTCTTTCATTGATTGATCTGTGCTGGATTTAATTTTTATACCTGTTACCCCTTTATCATCTCCAAGAACCTGTTCTAACTCTTGAAATAACTCTAAGACAATGCGACCATCATTGACATGTTCCTGGACTTTATCCATCATTATTGCCTCTGCTCTAAATTCATCTCTTCTATGAACTATGGTAACCTTTGATGCGATATTAGCTAAGTACAACGCCTCTTCTATAGCTGTATTACCACCCCCAATGACTGCAACCTCCTGATTTTTATAGAAAAAACCGTCACATGTTGCACAAGCTGATACACCCTTACCAAGAAAAGCGGATTCACTTTCAATTCCCAAATACTTTGCAGATGCACCGGTAGAAATAATAAGTGCATCACATGTATATTCATCACTGTCCCCAATAAGCTTAAATGGCTTTGTGGATAACTCACAGGTATGAATGTGATCAAAAATTTGTTCTGTGTTGAAGCGTAAAGCATGCTTTTCAAAGCGACTCATGAGCTCAGGTCCCATAACCCCTTCGGCATCGGCAGGCCAATTATCAACCTCTGTGGTAGTCATCAGTTGGCCGCCTTGGGCGATACCAGTTATAAGTAATGGGTTTAGATTTGCTCGTGCAGCATAAACTGCAGCAGAATATCCTGCTGGACCAGAACCTAGAATGATGAGTTGAGAATGCTTTGCCATTATAAAGACTTTCAAAAAATTTTAAGATATTAATTCTATTAGAGACTAGACCATCAATCAAACATTTAATTTAAATTTTTTATTTTTTCTTCTTCTTGCATAACTACGTAATTTTTGAAGTACATCCTGATATAATTTATAAAAATTATTGAGCGTTGAAAAAATTGTTAGCGAGCAAAAAAACAAAGAAAACTAAAAAAATTTCATTAGTAAACAATGCGCCACAGGTAATGGCTAATAGAATATTTAGGGAGGCCTCATGGTTTATATTGCTTTTTATTGGTCTTTACATGACTTTAGCATTAGGCACTTACAATCCTCAAGATCCATCATGGTCAAACGCGGTAGAGACAGGAGTCAAGGTTGAAAATTTAGCAGGAATCTTCGGTGCTTACTTTTCTGACTTTACCCTATATATCTTTGGTTTGTCTGCTTGGTGGTTAGTTTTTTTAAGTCTTTATAGTATCTTTCTTATTTACCCTCGAATTGAGAATGAAGACTACCGAACAAAACATATTCTTCCAGTTCATTATTTAGGTTTTTTCCTTCTTATATTTTCATCGTCATCTTTTGAAGCAGGACATATTATTGCTATTCAAGCAAATTTTCCATCGGGACAAGGGGGAATGTTAGGTACGACCACGATTGTATTTTTAATAGAAAATATTGGATACATAGGTTCTTTGATTTTTTTAATAGTCGTTTTTGCAATTGGGTTTAGTTTATTCACTGGTTGGTCTTGGATTAATATTGCAGAGGGAATTGGGAATTTTTTATGTAACTCAGTAAATAAAGCCATTAATTATTATTATGATTGGCAGGATCGACAAGAGGGCAAAAAATTTGAAAAGCAAAGATCAGACTTTGTTCAGACAGAAAGAAATAAACTGGCCAAAAGATCACCACTTGCGATTTTAGAGTCCAAAACTGAAATAAAAGAAAGTGTGCGTGTTATTAAAGAGAAACAAACCAATCTTTTTGGGGACGGTGATACTGCTCTACCACCTCTTCATTTGTTAGATGAACCATCAACGCAATTAGAAAAACAATCACCAGAAACTATTGAATTTATATCTAGATTAATTGAAAAAAAATTACTTGATTTTGGTATTGAAGCAAAGGTTATTTCAGCGCAGCCTGGACCGGTCATAACCAGATATGAGTTTGAGCCAGCTCCAGGAGTTAAGGGTAGTCAAGTTACTAATTTGTCTAAAGATCTTGCTCGAGCTTTATCTGTAGTGAGTGTTAGAGTGGTTGAAACCATTCCTGGTAAAACATGTATGGGTCTTGAAATACCCAATCCAAACCGACAGATTGTTTATTTGTCTGAAATTATGAGCTCAAAGAATTTTGCTGATTCATCTGCATTATTATCTTTGGTCCTTGGAAAGGATATCTCAGGTAAACCTGAGGTAGCCGATATAGCAAGGATGCCTCATTTACTAATCGCTGGTACTACTGGTTCAGGTAAATCTGTTGCTATTAACGCATTAGTTTTAAGTTTGCTATATAAAGCTAAAGCCGACGAAGTTCGTATGATACTTATTGACCCAAAAATGCTTGAATTATCTGTTTATGAGGGCATCCCACATTTATTAACCCCTGTGGTAACTGATATGAGTCAAGCTGGACATGCATTAAATTGGGCGGTAGCAGAAATGGAGAGACGTTATAAATTGATGTCGACATTTGGCGTAAGAAACCTAGCAGGATTTAATCAGAAATTTAAGGATGCGTATGAAAAAGGTAATCCACTTACTAACCCATTCTCATTAAATCCAGAGGAACCAGAGCCTTTGGAAAAAATGACACAAATTGTAATTGTCATCGATGAGCTAGCGGACTTAATGATGGTTATGGGTAAAAAGATTGAAGAACTAATTGCAAGATTAGCCCAAAAAGCTAGGGCTGCTGGAATACATTTAGTTCTGGCTACACAGCGACCATCAGTTGATGTAATTACTGGCCTTATTAAGGCAAATATACCGGCACGTATAGCTTTTCAGGTTTCAAGTAAGATTGATTCAAGAACAATTTTAGATCAGATGGGTGCTGAAACTCTACTTGGTAAAGGAGATATGCTTTATTTACCACCTGGCACTGGATACCCAGTAAGAATCCATGGCGCATTTGTTTCTGACGAGGAGGTTCACAAGGTAGTAAAATTTTTAAAAGAAAAAGGTGAGCCTAGGTATATCGAGGAAATTCTTAACCCTACAGATAGCTCAATAATGCAATCAGATGGAGAAGGGCTATCGGGAGAGAAAGATCCTTTATATGATGAAGCTGTAGAAATTGTTCTTAGAACAAGAAAAGCATCCATATCATATGTGCAAAGAAATCTTCGTATCGGATACAATCGTGCTGCTAGGATTATCGAGGATATGGAAAAAGCTGGCCTTGTAACACCAATGCAAAGTAATGGTAATCGAGAAATAGTAGCACCAAATAATGAATAGATTTTTATTAATAATTTTTTTTTTAGTTCCTTCGGCTGCTTTTGCTGACGATTATTTAGATTTTTCTCAAGCTGTAGATGACATGAATACCTTGCAAGGTAATTTCACCCAGAGAGTTTTAGACAACAAAAATAATATAATTCAGGATGTAGAAGGCAGTTTTTTATTCAAAAAGCCCAACTTATTTAAATGGAATTATGATTACCCATTTAAGAGTCAAATTATTTGTGATGGAGAGCTTTTGTATCTTTATGACCCTGACTTAAAACAAGTTGTTATCAGTCCTCTGCAAAAACTTGGTGGAGTAAGTCCAGCTATGCTTCTTGTAAGTTCTTCAGCTTCCAATTATTTTAATATTCATAGATTAGAGAATGATAGCTCTGAGCAAGTATTTGAAGCCATACCAAAAAATTTAGGAGATACATCCTTTAAAAAGGTTTTTATTTATTTTAATCGAGGATTATTATCGCAAATGCATATTTTAGATAATTTGAATCATAGAACAGAAATATTTTTTAAAAAATTGAAAAGTAATACAGAGATTAATGAAGCTTCATTTCTTTTTAATATGCCTGAGAATGTTGATGTAATTAAAAATTAAATGGATGACAATCAATCACAACCTTTAGCTGAGCAATTAAGACCAAAAAAAATAGGTGATATTATTGGTCAGTCGGAACTGTTGGGTGAGGGACAACCCCTTAAAGTGGCTATAGAATCTGGTAATTTGCCCTCCATGATTTTATGGGGTCCACCTGGTGTTGGTAAAACCACCATTGCTCGAGTTATTGCCAATTCAAGCCAAGCAGAATTCTTGTCAGTATCAGCGGTACTTTCTGGGGTAAAAGAAATTAGAGATGGAATAGAGCGAGCTCAATACGCAAAAGATCAACACAACAGAAAAACTATTCTTTTCGTAGATGAAGTTCATCGATTTAACAAAAGCCAACAAGATGCATTTTTACCTCATATAGAATCGGGATTAATTATTTTTATAGGAGCTACCACTGAGAATCCTTCTTTCGAAGTGAACTCAGCCTTACTTAGTCGTTGCCAGACTTACCTTTTAAAGGCTTTGAATCAAGCTGAGCTGTTATTAATTATAAATAAAGCTCTATCTTATTATGTTGACTATTCGATCGAGGAAGAGGCAAATGTTTTGTTGCTAAGTTATGCCTCCGGGGATGCAAGAAGGCTTATAAATGTCATAGAAATAGCAATAAATCGCTTAAGGAAAGAGGGTAAACAGAAAATTACTCAGGATTTAATAAAAAAAACACTCACAGATAAAGGAAGGCGCTTTGATAAAGGGGGCGATCAATTTTATGATCAAATATCAGCATTACATAAATCTGTGAGAGGATCTGATCCGGATGCATCAATTTATTGGCTATTTAGAATGCTTGATGGCGGCACTGATCCTCTTTACTTAGCCAGGAGAATAGTCAGAATAGCAATTGAGGATATTGGCTTAGCTGATCCTCGTGCACAAACTATCGCACTGGAAGCATATCAAATATATGAGCGACTTGGTTATCCCGAAGGCGAGCTTGCCTTGAGTAATGCAGTTATTTATTTAGCTATGGCAGCAAAAAGTAATAGCGCTTACATCGCATATAATGATGTCAAAGCTTTCATTAAAAATCAGAATCATTATGATGTACCAATTCACTTAAGAAATGCCCCAACAAAGTTGATGAATGATTTAAACTACGGTAAAGCATATCGTTATGCTCACAATGAACCGAACGGATATGCGGCTGGAGAGGATTATTTTCCTGACGAACTTGATTCTGTTAATTTTTTTAAACCTTCAGACAGAGGATTAGAAAAAAAAATAAGTGAAAAGCAAAGTTTTTTAAAATCCTTAGATGAAGAACATAAGAAAAGAAAGTAAAGGTTATGATTGATATAAATCTACTAAGAGATGACGTAAATGGTATCGCAACCTCACTAAAGAAGCGCGGTTTTGATCTCAATACTGAAGATTTCATAGAGCTTGAGACGAATAGAAAAAAAATCCAGGTACGGACACAAGAGCTACAAAAAATTAGAAATGAAAACTCTAAAAAAATTGGTGCTGAAAAGGCAAAAGGAAATAATATTGATAGCTTAATGCAGCTTGTTAACCAAACCTCAAGTGAATTAAAAGACCTAGAGGTTCAGCTGTCAGAACTACAAGAAAATATTAATAAATTTCTATTACTTATACCAAATATTCCTCATCCTTCAGTGCCTGATGGTCTAAGTGAGGAAGAAAATGTAGTGATTAGGGAATGTGGAATAAAAAAAATATTTGATTTCAAGCCTTCCGATCATGTTGATGTAGGAAAATTGCTAGGCCTTGATTTTGACTTAGGGACAAAGTTGTCGGGATCTAGATTCGTAGTAATGCGCGGAGGTATTGCAAGGCTTCATAGGGCTATTGCACAATTTATGCTTGATATTCAAGTTAACGAGCATGGTTATGAAGAATGTTACACACCTTTTCTTGTAAATACTGAATCATTAATGGGAACAGGTCAGTTACCAAAATTTGCTGAGGATTTATTCGTTACCAAAAGAGGTGTTGATGAGAGTGATCTGTACTTGATACCTACGGGTGAAGTGCCCTTAACTAATCTTGTGAGCGATAGTATCCAGGAGGAACAAAATTTACCCATAAAATTTACTGCTCTTACTCCATGTTTTAGATCTGAGGCTGGTTCTTACGGGAAAGATACAAGAGGAATGATACGTCAGCATCAATTTGAAAAAGTTGAAATGGTTCAGATTTGCCACCCAGACAGCTCATATGAAGTGCTGGATGAGATGGTTAAACATGCTGAAAATATTTTATCTAAGTTAGAGCTCCCTTACCGAGTAGTTGAGCTTTGTAAGGGTGATATGGGTTTTGGCGCTGCAAAAACATTTGACCTTGAGGTTTGGCTACCATCACAGAGTATGTATCGCGAAATATCCTCAGTTTCTAATTGTGAATCTTTTCAATCAAGACGAATGAAAGCAAGATTTAAAGATGCCAATAAGAAAAACATCCTTCTACATACCTTAAATGGCTCGGGTTTGGCAGTTGGAAGAACATTGGTGGCTATTCTTGAAAATAACCAACTAGAAAATGGCGATGTAACCATTCCTAATGCGCTGACCTCTTATATGAGTGGGGAGAAGATCCTTAAGCTTCCAAAGTAATTGTGGATACTCTGTTATTCTCTGCAATCAAAGCGATGTTTGCAATATTCTGAAAAATTCCATACTCAATTACACCAGGTGTTTTTGCAATAACATCAGAAAGGTCTTTGAGATTTGTATAATTAAATTGACAGTCTAAAACATAATTCCCATCAGACGTAATAGCAAATGCATCGCCAGCAGTATTTGGTCGTAAAATACAATTATCAGCTATTTTTTCAATAAGATTTTGAGTGATTTTCCATGCAATTGGCGATATTTCAATTGGTATTGGGAACTTTTCACCGATTTTAGTAACTATTTTTGACTGATCCCCAATAACTATAAACTGCTTACTAGCTCGCGCTAATAACTTTTCTCTAAGAAGGTCATAACCCCTTCCTTTCAATACTTCTAAATTATGTGTAACTTCATCAGCTCCATCTACATACAAATCAATAGTGTCAATTTGATCAAGTGATATATAGTTTAACCTAAACTCAATTGCTTTAATTTGACTTACGGTAGAGCTTGCAACTACCTTTATATCTAAGGATTCTTTTTTTATTTTTTGCGCTAGTGCTTGAATAAATAGATTGGCTGTTGAGCCAGTACCAAGACCTATAATACTATTATTTTTTACGTATTTAAGTGCCTCATGAGCTACAAGTTCTTTGTCATTCATATAATATTACCCATTTTTTTTATTAATTCACGTTTATAATACTTTCTTAAATTTAGATAGCAATCCATGGCAACCTCTTTAGAAGACAATTTTTCTGGAAAACACTTCCATATCAATACTAATACCTCTCAGAGCATTGAGATAGGTAGGTTTTTTTATGACCATCTCAAATCTAGCAAACAATCATTAAATATTTTTACTGCTAATGTTTTTGAGGCTATGCGTCTTAAGGAGGAGATATCATGGTTTTATCCGCAACTAAGGGTTAACCACCTTCCTGATTGGGAAACCTTACCTTACGACCAGATTTCTCCACACCCTGATCTTATTTCAGAGCGATTACTCACCCTTTATCAAATGACTCAAAGGGAATTTGACATTAATTTACTACCCTTATCTACATCACTTCATTTGTTGCCACCCCGATCTTATATTGAGAAATTTAGTTTTAACTTTAAAACAAACCAGGCGGTTGATATTAATGCCTTTAAAGATAGATTGGTTGATAATGGTTATTTCTATGTAGAAAAAGTTATGAATCCAGGAGAATTTGCAATGCGAGGGGGTATTGTAGATTTATTCCCAATGGGATCAATTGTACCTTACCGCATTGATTTTTTTGACAATGAAATAGAGTCTATAAGAACTTTTGACGTAGATACGCAAAGGAGCTTATACCCTACAAATAAAATAAAGTTATTACCAGCAAGAGAATGCCCTATGGATGAAGAAGGTATCAGTACTTTTAGAAATAATTACCGTGAAAAGTTTGATGGCGACTTATCTAAATCGAAGATTTATAAAAGTATTAGCAAGGGCACCCCTTTTGCAGGAATGGAATGGTATTTGCCACTTTTTTTTGAGGAAACACATTCCATATTTGATTACATTGAATCTAATGATGCAGTTTTACTTTTAGGCGACACAGCAAAAGCTGCAACAGACTATTGGTCTGAAACAGAAAATAGATTTCGTTTATATGCATATGACGCAGAAAGACCAATTTTAGAACCAAACAAATTTTTAATTTCATCAAATAATTTTTTTAAAAAAATAAAAGAATATCCAGGAATTAAGAAAAAAAATGGTGCCATAAAGACAATCGATGATGTAGCCATTGATCGAGATGTATCTCCTCCATTACAAAAGCTATCATATTTAGTTAATAAAACCTCTAAAAGAATTCTGGTATGTGCGGAAGGATTGGGTCGTAGAGAGTCTTTGGCTGATATGTTAAGACAGTCAGATATTCAATATGAATTGGTGGAGAGTTGGAATGCATTCATAGATACAAAGCAAAAAGTATGTTTAATTGCGGGACCGTTACATAGTGGTTTTATATATGAAGACTATTTAATAATTACTGAAAATGAAATTTTCCCAAATTTTGTCAGACAAACGAAAAAAGCTAAACGTAATAAAAATTTTACTAATGACGGAATAGTTAAAGATCTTACAGAGCTAACTATTGGTGATCCAATAGTTCATGAGCAGCATGGAGTAGGTAGATATGAAGGTTTAGTTGATCTAGATTATGGTGATGGCATGAATGAGTTTTTAGAATTGCATTATGATAGAGACGATAAGTTATATGTACCAGTTTCTCATCTCCATTTGGTTTCAAGATATTCAGGTGGACCAGCTGAATCAGCTCCAATCCATAAGTTAGGGAGTGGTTCGTGGGAAAAAGCAAAAAAGAAAGCTTTAATACAAATTCATGATACCGCAGCAGAGTTACTTGATCTTTATGCTAAAAGATCTTTACAAAAGGGAGTTAGCTCAAAAATAAATCTAAATGATTATGACGCTTTTGTTGATGGTTTTCCTTTTGAGGAAACCTTGGATCAAAAAGAGGCAATTGAACGCGTTATTGAGGATATGGAATCATCTAGGCCTATGGACAGATTAGTTTGCGGCGATGTAGGATTCGGAAAAACAGAGGTTGCTTTGAGAGCTTCGTTTATATCTGTCCTTAATGGCAAGCAAGCGATAATATTAGTGCCCACTACCTTATTGGCAGAACAACATTTCGATAATTTTAGCGACCGCTTCGCTAGATGGCCAATAAAAATTGAAGAAATATCTAGATTTAAGTCGAAGAAACAGCAAAATGAATCATTGAGTCGATTACTAGAGGGAAAAATAGATATTATTATAGGGACTCATCGTCTCTTGCAACCAGATGTTAAATTTAAAGACCTAGGCTTGGTCATAATCGATGAGGAGCATAGGTTTGGCGTTAGACAAAAAGAAAAGCTTAAGGCCTTTAGAAAGAATGTAGACGTCCTTGCATTGACAGCTACACCGATACCAAGAACACTCTCAATGGCGATGGAGGGACTTAGAGAGTTCTCTATAATAGCAACCCCTCCTCAAAAGAGGTTATCTATAAAAACATTTGTTGTTAGTTATAGTCAGGGAATAATAAAAGAAGCAGTTTTAAGAGAGTTTAATCGTGGAGGTCAGGTTTACTTCCTCCATAATGAGGTAAATACTATTCAATCTATGTTTGAGAAATTATCGAACCTTCTTCCTGAGGCAAAAATTGGAGTTGCTCATGGGCAACTAAGAGAAAAAGAATTAGAGCGTGTCATGCAGGATTTCCATCAACAAAGAATTAATATCCTGTTATGTTCCACAATCATAGAAACCGGTATTGATATACCGACAGCAAATACCATTATTATGAATAGAGCCGATAAGTTTGGTTTAGCCCAGCTTCATCAACTTAGAGGGAGGGTAGGGAGATCTCACCACCAAGCCTATGCTTATTTGTTGGTGGATGAAGACAGAAAACTTACATCAAATGCTAGAAAACGATTAGAGGCAATTCAGCTAATGGAGGATCTAGGGGCTGGCTATCATCTGGCAATGCATGATTTAGAGATAAGAGGAGCTGGAGAACTTTTGGGAGACAATCAAAGTGGGCAGATGCATGAGATAGGCTTTAATCTTTATATGGATATGTTAAACAACGCAATAAAGCAGCTTAAAAGTGGCGAAAAACTTGATCTAGATACACCCATTACCTCTAATAAAGATATAAATATACATACACCCACAATACTCACACAGACATATTGCCCAAATACCAATGAAAGATTAATAATATATAAGAGATTATCCAGCAGCAAAAATAAAGATGAGCTTAAAGCTCTTAAGGAAGAATTAATTGATAGGTTTGGCTTGATGCCTCCCCAGACAATCAATTTAATATTATTTCATGAATTAAGAATAGATATAGCATTAACCGAGGTAATTAAAATTGATTCAAGTAAATCAATTACAGAAATAACAATTAAAAAAAATGCCGATATTGATCCAATTAAAATAATTGACCTATTGCAAAATGATCGAAGATTTAAGATGAACGGACCTGATAAGATTAGAATTTCATTAGAGGAAGAGGACATAGCAGAGCGGGTGAAATTCATCAACAATACAATAAAAGAACTTAAAGTATAATTAGCTTTCCTTGTGGTGCAAAGTAAATTGCTTTTTTAACAACCATTCCAGTTTTGCTAAAAATCTTCTCGTACGAGTTAAGCTGAGTAAAGTATTTTTTTGCTTCACGTTCAAGGTCATAAATCGGACGAAAAGGGATCTTGTAGTCAACTATCCATTGAATATTATTCTCAATAAAACTTCTATCTGGAATTAAGTGGTGAAAAGATTGCTCATCATCTACAAGATAACGAGCTTCAGAATTATCATTCAAATGACGCTGAAAAATCCATTGTCCGTCATGACTTTCTTTAAGCATCTGAAAGGATTGTTTTACTAAATTTAAAGCAATATAAATATCACTCTTACTGTAATTAGGTTGTAAAAATAGTGATTCAATATAACTTAATTTATTATCTAATATAATATCTATATCCAACTGTTTTTTAACAATAATTTCTAAGTATTTATGCACAATTTTTCCGGTAAATCTTTGTATATCACTATCATTATCTTCGTAAGAAAATTCATATAATTCATCATTCTTTTTTTGATCAGTAGATATATTTTTTATAAAAAAATCACTAGTCAATCGTCTTAGCTGTGGAACAAATTTCTCATAGCTATTTGTAGTTTTTGGTGTATCAATCTCAAAAATTTTATCATTCATAAATGGCCATAATATTTCCATAAATGTACCTGATTTGGGAGTAATTTTATCTTTGTCTTTTTTTATAGAACCTACTAGGTAGCATTTACTTTTTGCTCTTGTGATTGCAACATATAACAATCTTATCTTTTCGTTATCAAGTCTTTTTTGTTCTTTATAAGAATGGTAGGTATGAAGATTTTTATTTTTGTCAGGATTCTTTATGGATAAAGTCGATCTATCATAAAGGATTAAATCTGGTATCTGATTTCTACTGCTTTTATTTAAATTGGGAATAATTACGTAATCAAATTCTAATCCCTTAGATTTTTGTATGGTTAAAAACTTAACTGGATTTTTTTCTGTGCTTATGTCTGATGCATATTGGTTTTTAATTAATCGCTCTAATTTTAAGAAATCGATAGATAATATATTGCTTGATTGTTCTAGTAGCTCTAGAAAGAGATCAATATTTTTAATATCATTTGTATCAATCATGGACTTTTCTCCATTCAATTGCCTCCAAATACTCTCTATGAAATATCTATGGGATAACCTGCCACGATATTGAATATTTTTTTCAATAATATTTACAAAAAAACTTAATCTTTTTTTACTGTCTATTGTAAGTTTATCGGTAAGATTTTTGTTATTTATAATTTCCCATACTGTGGACTTATTTTCCTTCTCAAATAATAAAACCAAGTCATTTACAGTTAATCCGCACCACGGGCATTTAAGTATGGATATCCAGTTTACCCTGTCGCTAAGATCATATATGGCTTTAGTTAATGATAAAATATCTTGAAATGTTTGATTCGATTGTATTTTTGATATTTCAATTGCATCTATTGGAAGAGAAGGCTGCTTTTTATTTATTAAGGTTAATAATTCACCTAGATGCCCTCGGGATCTTGTAAGCACAGCAATATCAGCATCATGATTGTTATTTTTAATATCATTGATTAAGTTTAAAACATACAAAGCCTCAGCTTCATATAATTCGGATTTAGTATCAGCAGATGATATCAGTGTATGCAAGTCAATACCGTTATCTGTATTGCTATTATCTGGCTCAGATTTCGAGAAGGGTATTGATCCCTCATCAGCTATATTTAGTGAAGGAAAAACTTTTGAATAACTATTATTTAGCCAACTTATAATACTCTTATTTGAACGAAAATTGACTTCAAGAAAGAGGGATTTTAGTTTTAAATCACTTATACCGTATTTTTGAACTCTACTAAAAATTTCTACTTCTGCTTTCCTAAATCTGTATATAGATTGCATGGGATCACCCACAGCAAAAAAAGATTTATACTCATTACCAGAAAAATTTTCTGTTAAAAGTGTTAAAAAATTAAGTTGAGCCTCGTTAGTGTCTTGAAATTCATCAATCAAAATATGTGAGATATTTTGATCCAATATTAAAGGGAGGTGGGTATCTCTTAAAGCCTCAACTGCGTTTCCCATTACTTGAGTGAAATCAACAACTCTTTGCGTATTAAATTTATCATTTAATCTTGCAGTCATATCAATAAGTAGCTCGCTAAATGTTTTAATAATTGGATAAATATCTTTTATATTTTCCTTATATATTACATTATAAAAATCTTTTAATATTATGATTCTATTTGTTTTTTTATTTAATATATTTAATAATTTACTTTTAATCTCTTTCCCTTCTTCGGTAAGCGGAAACCCACTTGCCTGGCTAAATCTTTTAAGAATTGTTTTTCCATCTTTGCTAATAATTAAATCACGAAAGAAAAACCAAAACTCTGGATTGTTTGCACATCTTATGTAATTTTTTTGCTCAATATTTTTATTATCTGCAGAATAATTTACTATTATTTCAAGCTCTTTTATCTCTTGCTTTGAGAATAATGGTTTCAGTTTTTGGTCTATCCAAAAACTTACTTCATTGGTGTAATAATTTTCATATGTTTCGTGTATCTCCTTATCATTTTTATTCATTAAGGAGCTTATTATTGGTAACCACTGATCTCTTTTTCTAATAAGGATTAATAGTTGTTCAGTTAATCTATGATAATCATAATTAAAATATCTAAATAACTGAGTATTATCTGCATGGGCTGTTATCGTTTCTTTAATGGCTTCCCTATATATTTCCTCAGGGTCTTCATCAGTTACGAAACTTACTCCTGATTTACTTAAAATTGGTGTTTGTTTAATTAATCTAAGCGCTAGCTTATCTATAGTCATTACCATTAGTGAATCAATATAATGATCTTCCCATTTATTTTTTAATGCATGTTGCGATATTTTTTTAACTAAATCATTTATCTCTTGGTTTTTAATATCACCCTTTAACGATTGTTTTAATCGTTGCTCCATTTCCGAAGCAGCTTTATTAGTAAAGGTGAGTGCTAACACCTCTTTTGGGGACTTAACTTCTAGTAAGCGATTAAGGAATCTTTTGATTAAAAGCGATGTTTTGCCTGATCCTGCTGGTGCTTGAACAATAAATGATCCTTTACCTATAGCTTCTTCTCTAACCTTTTGATCAGGTGGGTTTGGAGGTGTTTTATTCATATTGTTCAAATTGATATTTTTTTTCAGGCAATCTTAATAAGGGTAAGATATCGCAATAAGTAAAATCTATTTTTTCATTAAAAGTGACGGAGACATCACCAGATAAATATTGCTCAGCAATTTTTTCGAGGCGACTTTGCCATAAAGACAGTAAGTCATCCCAATTACCAATAGTAGGATGATCAATTTTGGTATTAAGTTGTTTTGTGATGGCCTCTATACTCGGTGATATTATCCCGTAAAGGTTAATTTTTTCCCTGTTTAAATGGCCTATAGCGACACCTGCGAGGTTATCAATAGGTGCAAAGCATGCGTAAATTGGAATCTGCAAATCAGTTAACTCATCGGCAAATAAAGCCTTTCTTGAAGTTGGTTTTTTCCCTGTTTTATAGTCGATCATTAGCTTATATTTGTTATGAATAGTGTCAATTCGATCAATACGAATATTAAATTTAATCTTATTAATTTTAACTTCAGCAGATTTTTCGACATTGTTTACGCTAAAATAAGGACGCAATTTTTCTTCAGTAAGCCATCTATAAATGAGGCTCTCTAAATTTTTATGCTGCATAAATAGAAGTCGTTTATCAATCTCCTTATGATCTAATTTAAATTCGCTTAAAGCATCACTTACGCAATTATAAATATTTGCCCTAAGCGATTTCTCATCCATTGATAATAATGAATTCAGAGATTTATATTTTTGCCAGAATAATTCTAAAACTTTATGAGCTAATACACCTTCAGCACTTCTAGAAACCTCGTCTTGATCATCATTCTCAAATATTGAACAACCCAGTCTATTTGCATAAAAAGCCCAGGCAGGGCATCTCACTTGATTTTCAAGGCAGTTTCTCCCACTTTTAATAAATATTTCATCTTCAACCTTTATGGGAGGAGCTTGATAATCATCGATATAATGCTGATTACCAATGAGTGACATTGATTTTTTTTCTTCCAATGGATGAATATGTACCTCACCTGCATCACATGATGATGCAGATAAATGTGTATTTTTGTCTTTAAGAGCGAATGATATAGTTAATTGAGAGGTTAATTTTGATAGCCTTCCTATCTTATGTGAATAGATATATTCATAATAATTACTATTAAACAGATCGTATTTGTCTTGTGTTTTTTTAGCTAAAAAGGGATTAAATCCTTCTTTATTGGGCCAAAAATTATCATTCATATTCATTAACCATATGGCATCGTATTCTTTTGTAGGATTTTCATAAAAACCATAAATATCAATAAATGCATCTTCATTTGGCTGGCTTGGTATAAAATTTTCTAAGTAATACTCAAGGTAGGTATAGTACTCTGAAAATATTAAATTATGAGGTATAATTTTACTCGTACTGATATGAGTAATTACCTTATAAAAATATCTTAAATTATTGTTTTCAAAATATAATAAATTATTGACTTTACTAAAATTTAATATTTCTAAGTATTCGATTATAAGCTTACCCCAACAATAACTTTCCTTTTTTTCGTGCCAATTTTCTCGATTTTTTTGTATTATACGGAACGTAGCTTGGAGTATTTTAAGATGATCATCATGATCTTTATGTAATGATTCTTTTGTCATTTCTAAAAGATTTACTAATGAGATGAAATTTGTTTTTGAGCTCCTAATTTTATTTGCTAGGTATTGCCTGCATAAAAAACTTTTTTTATCAATCCAGTTATCAAATAGCATAAGCTCACATAATTCTTTAATTGGTGTGAGCTTTTCTTCATTTAATTTTATAAGGTTCAATGCAGCACGAATGATTGGTTCTGCTGATAATGGTCTTTTTAGGCTGCTATTAGTAATACTTTCAGATCGCATTTCTTGAAAAATTATGGGCTGAATATTTCTATCTATTTCATTTTGGAGTTTGATTTGAAATTTATCAAGCGCTGGGGACATTATTAATAATTTTGTTTGTTTTTTTGATAATTTTTCTTTGACCCAACTTATAATTGCTGATATTTCGTGGTCATAATCTTGATATCCATTTTTATCTATAGTTGCTTTTAATTCATTTTCATCTAAATCAATTTTGACAATATTGCCTAGGCTTAATTGATTGAATAGATCTTGATGGCTTTTTTTATTCTTATCAAGACCTATAAATAGTATTTTTTCATCTTTAATTATTTCCTTATCTTTTTGTAATTTATTAAAAATATTAATAAAATCGTATTTTGTTGTAAGGCCCTTTTCGATGCATATTTTTTTAAAATCTTTTCTCCATTCTAAAAAATACTTTGGTTCTTTGTAGGCTATATTACCTTTGAGTTCATTATTATCTATATGGTAAGTTGATATAAGTCTGTTTGCATTAATTGCTTGTTGAGCAATATTTGTGATATCAGTTGTTTCGTTCTCTTGCCTTCTTTTTAGGTCATTTCTTATTATTTTTTCCCATATTATTTTTTCTTCAATACCATTTAATATGTAAAGTTCTTCATTAGAGTGTTCTACCATCAGATAGTCTTTGTATTCATTGGCTATCCAAACATCTAACGTCTCAATTCTGGGTAGTTTAATTGGATTAATTTCTGATTGTTTTTTTAAGGTTAGCCTAATATCATAAACTTGGTTCTCATTTTCACATATTACGTAGTTGTAGGTTTCTTTCATCATAGAAATTTAATTGTAACCCGTAATTAAGTTAAGGTTTTTGAAAAATGGTAAACGAAAAAAATTACATTACTTTAGAGGGATTTAAGATTCTTCAAGACGAGCTGTCGCATATTATTAAAAAAGAGCGACCTGAGCTTGTAAAGGTCATTAGTTGGGCTGCAAGCAATGGAGATCGAAGTGAAAATGGTGATTATATTTATGGCAAAAAAAAATTAAGGCAAATCGACTCCAGGATTAAGTTTCTGCTTACTAATATTGAAGACTCTAATATAGTACACAGGGGTAATAGGCTAGTTGAAAATAAAATTTTCTTTGGAGCCTATGTAACTTTATTCGATGAAACAAAAAAAGTTAATCTCACAATTAGAATTGTAGGTAAAGTTGAAATAAATCACAAGGCAGGCTACATTAGCTGGATCTCGCCTCTAGCAAAAATATTATTAGGTAAAAGTGTAGATGATGTTGTTGAGATAAAAACTGAGGATGGTGAGCGTATTTATTCTATTTTAGATATTAAATATTAGATGTTATTAAAGTATAATTCTCCGATAATTATGGAATGGGATGTATGAAATGAAAACTGCACAGGAAGTAAGGGTGGGTAATGTCATTATGGTGGATTCTTCTCCTATGGTAATTCATAAATCTGAATATAACGTCTCTAAATCTGGCAGAAGGCAAAATGCTGCTATTGTAAAAATGAAGATGAAAAATTTGCTTACAGGAAATACTACGGAGACTATATTTCAAGCTACCGATAAGTTTGAATTAATTATTTTAGAAAAAAAGGCAGTAAATTTTTCATATTATGCAGAACCAAATTATATTTTTTCAGATTCCGAATTTAATCAACATGAGGTCGAGAAGGAAAATATGGGAGAGGCTTTGAAGTTTTTAGAGGATGGCATGGAGTGTGATGTTATTTTCTATGAAGATAAACCTATATCCGTGGAGTTACCAAACTCAGTTGTAAGAGAGATTACTTATACTGAGCCTGCCGTAAAAGGCGATACAACTTCTGGAAAAGTTCTCAAACAGGCAAAAATCAGTACAAATTTTGAATTGATGGTCCCTTTGTTTTGCGAAACTGGCGATAAAATAGAAATCGATACTAGGACTTTTGAATATAAAAATAGAGTAAAGTAGCTATATATAATCTATACAGATTTAGTTTGTGCCGCCAACAATAATATTGTCAATTTTTAATGTGGGCTGACCCACACCAACGGGGACACTTTGCCCCTCTTTACCACACGTACCAACTCCCGAGTCCAATTTCATGTCATTACCCACCATACTCACTTCTTTCAATATATCTGGACCATTCCCAACAATTGATGCTCCTTTGATTGGATGAATTAATTTTCCTTTTTTAATAACCCATGCTTGTGATGCAGAAAAGACAAATTTTCCACTAGTGATATCAACCTGGCCGCCGCCAAAGTTATTTGCGTATATACCATCATCTACAGACTTAATAATTTCTTCAGGGTTGTACTTACCATTCAACATAAATGTATTTGTCATTCTAGGCATAGGAAGATGTGCGTAGGATTCTCTTCGTCCATTACCTGTAGTTGCGACATTCATTAATTTTGCATTCATTGCATCTTGCATGTAACCAACTAATGTACCATTTTCAATAAGCGTAGTTCTTGAAGTGGCATTCCCTTCATCATCAATATTTAATGAACCTCGTCTGTTTGGAATAGTTCCATCATCAACAACTGTTACTTCTGAACTAGCAACCTTAGTACCAATTTTTCCGCTAAAAGCTGACGTACCCTTTCGATTGAAATCACCCTCTAAACCATGACCAATAGCTTCATGAAGTAATATTCCTGGCCAACCTGAACCAAGAACAACAGTCATAGAACCGGCGGGGGCAGGCATTGCGTCAAGATTTATTATCGCTTGGTTAACAGCATCTGATGCATATTTGTGAAGTATCTCATCTGTGAAATAATCTAGTGTGTATCTGCCACCGCCTCCAGCTGAGCCTTGCTCCCTCCGTTGTTCTCTTTCAACAATTACACTCACTGATAGCCTAACTAAAGGCCTAATATCTTCTACAAGTTCACCGTTAAAAGTTTTTATAAGAATAATTTCAAATTGAGAGGCTAAAGATGCAGAAACTTTAACAATATGGGGGTTTAACTTTTTTGCGATTGCCTCAATTTTTTCTAATAATAAAATTTTTTCCGAACTACTAATGCTATTAATCGGGTCGTTGGGACTATATAAATTATGCTTACTTTTTTTCTTTTGATTATCATGAGAGTTATTTTGATTGCTTGAATTAATGCTTTTAACAATCTTTACCCCGCTTTCGAGGGCATCTAGAGATATTTCATCTGAATAAGTAAAAGCAGTTTTTTCTCCAGCTATTGATCGAATTCCTACTCCCTGGTCAATGGAAAAGCTTCCATTTTTAACGGCGCTATCCTCAAGAGACCAGAACTCATTTTTTGAATATTGAAAGTATAGATCCGCATAATCAACATTATTACTTACTATTTTATCCAAAATTACGTCAAGATCATTATTATCTAGTCCAGCTGGATTTAGAATATATTTTTTAGGCAAAGATAAATTAGTCATATTTTTTTTGAGGCCATTAAATTATTATTTCGAGGTGGTGATTTAAGTTAAAATTTAAAATTACGAAGTTTAATTTATGAATTTAAATAATACTTACATATTATAGCTTTTCTCTGAGTTGGTCTAATATCCCTGGATTCTCCAAGGTTGAAATATCTGCTGTAATTTCCTCATCTACAGCGATTGTCCTTAAAAGGCGCCTCATAATTTTTCCTGATCTTGTTTTAGGTAAGTTATCACCAAATCTAATTTCGTCTGGTTTTGCAATGGGGCCAATTTCTTTACTAACCCAATTAGTAAGGGACATAATTATATCCTTAGCATTATCACTACTTGGTCTTTGAGATTTCAATACAACAAATGCTACTATTGATTCTCCTTTAACTTCATGTGGACGTCCCACAACGGCTGCTTCAGCAACTTGATTATTTGCAACTAGTGCTGACTCTATTTCTTGTGTACCCAGTCTGTGTCCAGAGACATTTAATACATCATCAATTCTTCCCATAATAGTAAAATAACCATTTTTTTTATTTCTAACGGCTCCATCACCAGCTAAATATAGCTTTCCTCCAATATCATCTGGGAAATAGCTTGATTTAAATCGCTCTGGATCTTCCCATATATTTCTTATCATAGAAGGCCAAGGTTTTTTTATTACAAGCAAACCCCCATTTCCCCATTCTATTTCTTTTCCTGTTTCATCCACAACATCAATATCAATTCCTGGAAAAGGTAATGTGCACGAACCTGGTACTAGAGGAGTCACTCCTGGTAATGGAGTGATTACATGCCCACCCGTTTCGGTTTGCCAAAAAGTATCAACAATGGGACATACCTCATTGCCAACTGCCTTGAAATACCACATCCACGCTTCAGGATTAATAGGCTCTCCAACTGTTCCTAACAACCTAAGCGACTTAAGATTATAGTTTTTTGGATGTGTTTTTGAATCAACCTCTGAAGCTTTGATTAAGGCTCTGATAGCAGTTGGTGCCGTATAAAAAATACTCACCTTATGTTTTTCCACTATTCGCCAAAAACGGCTTGCATCAGGATAAGTAGGCACTCCTTCAAAAATAAGTTGTGTTGCTCCCATTGCAGTTGGACCGTATGCTACATAGGTATGCCCTGTAATCCAACCAACATCAGCAGTACACCAATAAATATCCTCATCTTGCAAGTCAAAAGTCCATCTTGAAGTATTCATTGCGTGAAGAAGATACCCAGCAGTGGAGTGTTGAACACCTTTTGGCTTTCCTGTTGACCCAGAAGTATAAAGAATAAATAGGGGATGTTCGGATTCAACGTAAACAGGGTCACATTCGTTATCTTGGTTTTTGATCAAATCTGACCATAAAATATCAACCTTATTTAAATCCATATCTTCTTTAGTTCTTTTAAGGGTAACTATGCTTTTAATTGAAGCACATCCACCCAATGCAATAGCCTCATCGACTGCTGACTTGAGGGGAATTTTTTTACCCCCTCTAAATTGGTAGTCAGCAGTAACAATAAGCTTTGCTTTGGCATCAACCACTCTTTCTTGAATGCTTTTAGATGAAAACCCACCAAATACAACTGAATGTGTTAAACCAATGCGGGCACATGCTTGCATAGCAATTACAGCCTCTATGGTCATTGGAAGATAGATAATCACTCTATCACCAAGATTTAAGTTAAGCGTTTTAAGTCCGTTAGAAAACTCACATACCCTATGATAAAGCTCTTTATATGTAATTGTAGTGACAGAACCATCATCACCTTCAAAAATAAAGGCTATTTTATTTGGTTGTTTTTTGAGATGCCTGTCTAGACAGTTGTACGAAGCATTAATTTTTCCGTCCTCAAACCACTTATAAAAAGGAGCATTATCTTCGCTTAATAATTTGGTAAAAGGTTTTTCCCAAATTAAAAGTTCACGGGCTAACTCACCCCAACTCTCCTCGTAGTTGTTAGCAAATTTTTTACAAATTGCATGGTAACTATCCATGCCTGAAATGTTTGCTTTTTTAATGGTCTTTTCATTTGGATAAAATACTCTATTTTCATTATTTATTGATTCAATACCCATTTAATAACCTTAAATTATAATTTTAATCTTAAATATATAAGATTAATCGTCACAATAATACACCGCTTCTGTTTTAATTTAAAAAGCAAATTTCATGTTTTTTGCACTTGTATAATATCAAAATCTTATGATACAAGTATTACTATAAAATTGAAGATTAACCCTAATAAATATACTTTATAAATATGATGCCATTAAGACTGAGATTAAATGTTTTGATATCCATGATTATGGTTTTATTTATTTTAGTTTTAAGTGCGATCTTGCTTTTTGCATCAAAACAATCAATTGAGGAGGGAGTCGAGGGTGCAAATAAAGTAACTCTTCAATTACTAGATTCAGTAATTATAAGCTCTGTTCAGAACCCAGATTGGGGGGATACACATAAGGTTATGAAGAGATTCCTTGAGGATCTAGGTTATGTAAGGAGTAACAATATTTCCCTGTATGACCTCCAGGGTAATTTGCTTTATAAATCGCCTCGAAGTACATATAGACAAAATACCCACCCACCAAAATGGTTTGTTAAATTGTTAGCACCTAATATAGATGTTAATAGTCGGTTAATAAGGTTTGGAAGGCTCATAGTTGAGCCCAATCCTTTAGGAACTATCAAAGAGGCCTGGGTTGAGATGAGTAGACTTTTTTATATAGCAATCCTTTTTCTGATAATGCTAAATATTTTCGTTTATTTATTATTAGGAAAATGGCTTGAACCTATAAAGCCAATGTTGAAAGCCATTGAGTCAATGGGAAGCGGGTCCTTGAATATAAGATTACCTAAGTTTGAATTACCAGAATTTAATTCTATTTCAAATAATTTTAATAAAATGGGCGATTCATTGGAATTAAAAATCAAAGAGAATCAGCGTCTTGCATCAATTGCTGAACAAACAGCGGATGCAATTATTATGCATGATAAAAATCTTAATATTTCATTTTGGAACCATGCTGCAGAAACAATTTTTGGCTATAAGAGGAATGAGGTAATAGGTAAATCTGCTGAAATTATAATTCCTGTTGATCTTAAAAAAGATTTTCAAAAAAATCTTGCTAGCATCAAAAAAAAGAGGTCAATAACTAACTATGAAACTAAACGACTTAAGAAAAATGGAAGTCTTATTGATGTATCAATTTCTGCATCTCCTTTAATTGATAAAAAGAGTAAAAAAATTATTGGAGACATAGTTAGTATGAGGGATATTTCTGAAAAACTACTTGCTAAAAAATCGCAAAAAGAATTGCGACAAAATAGAGAATTGACCGCTATTATTCAAGGGCACATTGAAGATGAAAGAAGAAGTCTAGCAAGAGAGCTCCATGATGAATTAGGTCAATATGTTTCTGCAATTAAAATCTTTGCGGCAAATATAACAAATCGTACAAAAGGAAAAAATAAAGATATTGAGGAAAGTGCGCGTTCTGTAACTTCAGCTGCAAATCAAATCTATGATGGCATGCATAGTATTATAAGGCAACTTAGACCTGGGTCTTTGGACAATCTAGGCCTACACGAGACGTTAAAGGATATGGTTAGCAATTACCAATCTCAGCATATTGGAATGAAGATTGATTTAGATGTGGGTGAGAATTTGGATCATTTAGGTGAGATCATAAATATTAATATATATCGTATTATTCAAGAAGCAATGAATAATTGTACAAAACACGCTAAAGCAAAAAATATTATAATAAGCTTGAAGCATAGCAAAAAAGTTCTAAAATTAAATTTTAACGATGATGGCGTTGGTTTTGATACAAAATTACTTGCCAAAACAAAACAGTTTGGTTTGGTTGGTATTCAAGAGAGAGTAAAGGCTTTGAATGGAAATTTTTCTATTAAAAGCATAAAGAGAAAAGGCACAGCAATTGACATTTCTATCCCACTAGATACATAGGAGTTCTATGAAAAATATGAAAGTTTTATTGGTAGATGATCATTCGGTTGTAAGGATGGGATTCAAAATGCTTATTGATAGTGAACCGGACATGGAGGTCATCGCAGAAGCAGAGTCCGGTGAACAGGGCATTAAAACTTATAAAGAACATGAGCCTGATATTACTGTTATGGATATCACTATGCCAGGTATTGGTGGCTTAGAAGCTATTGAAAGAATATTGGCCCATGACAAACATGCCAAAATTCTAGTTTTATCAGCCCATGAGGATTCAGTACACCCTAAACGTGCTTTAAATGCAGGTGCATTGGGATATTTAACAAAAAGAAGTGCCGCAGAAGAGCTTATTAAAGCAATCAGATCGGTTTATAAAGGAACGAAATACTTGGAGCCTTCAATTGCCCAGCAAATGGCAATAACTCAGCTTTCTGGTGAAAATAATCCAGTTGAAATATTATCCGATAGGGAGTTCGAGGTTTTTATTGCTTTAGCTAAAGGGAGAAGCACCAATGAAATAGCTGAAACAATATGCTTAAGCCCAAGAACGGTTGGTACACATCTTTATAATATCAAGCAAAAGCTGAATGCAAATAATTCGGCAGAGATTACTTTAATTGCAATCCGTTGCGGATTACTTGAGCCTTGATTGCTTTATGGAAACAAAAGTTCCACTTGTGATTATTAATAACATTCCAAATATACTGACATAGTCGATTATTTCTTTGAATAAAAGTATGCCTATAAAGGCTGAAAAGATAATTGTAAGATAAGATAAACTTGCATTACCTAGAGTATTTCCTACTCGATAAGCACGTGTAATAGCTATTTGAGCTATTGTTGCTGAAGCGCCTAACCCTATGAGTACTTTAAAATCATTTATTCTAGGGGTATGGATTTCTTGATTAATTAGCAAAAAAGCAGAACCGATGGTGGAGATGAGAGTGAAGTAAAAAACGGTTCTAATATCAGGTTCCTTTAATTGCCCTAGTTGAGTCAAATAAAGATAGGCAACAGCTGCTCCAAGCCCAGAAAAAAGCCCTATAACACCAGCATAGATACTCTCGTCATTAAAGGTGGGTTTGAGAATAAGAAAAACACCGATAAATCCAATGAGCACCATAGCATACACTTTGTAATTTAACTTTCTATTTAAAATAAATGGAAGCAAAATACCCAGAAATAACGGTGAAGTATAGTTTAAAGATATGGCAGTACTTAGGGGAAGATGACCGATTGCATAAAAAAATAAAAGCAAAGAAATAAATCCAACTAATGATCTTTTAAAGTGAAGAATCAGGTAGTCAGTTTTTATAGTAACTTTATTAATGTTCATAATAAAAAAAATAAATATCAGGCTGATAGCAGATCGATAAAACACAAGCTCAATTGGGGAAAAATACTCACTACCTAATTTTACTGTCGCACCCATTAGAGAGAAAAATAAAGTTGCTATGAGCATCCATAGGAAGCCTTTTTGTAGTTTAAGCATATTTAAAATAAATTGATTTGGAGTATATTAATTAATCAAGTTTAAGTATAATCGAAACATTGAAATTTAATATTAAATATTAGGGAATACTACAATGCAGAATCCATTAGACTCAATCAAAGGAACAATAATTGCAGGCATTGTTCTTAGTGCGATTATATTATTTGCTTTAGTTTCCTCACCAAGCTCTTTTTACCTTGGTCTTATGAGATTTTTTCATGTTATTGCTGGAGTAGCTTGGATTGGTCTTTTGTATTATTTTAATTTTGTTCAAGTTCCTGCTCTAAAGTCCGCTGCAGCAGATGGAAGTGCTGGTGGAATTACTAAACATGTGGCTCCGCTTGCTTTACTGTGGTTTAGATGGGCCGCTTTAGCTACATGGTTGGCAGGTGCGGCTTTACTTGGCGCAAATTTTTCTCCTGCATTTTTATTGCAGGATGGTTACGTAGCAATTGGCTTAGGGTCATGGCTTGGAACTATAATGCTGTTTAATGTTTGGGGTTTAATATGGCCAAACCAACAAAAGGTACTGGGAATTAAAAAAGCTTCGGACGAAGAAAAGGGAAAAGCGAGAAGAGTTGCATTGCTGGCATCAAGAACTAATACAGCTTTATCCATACCAATGCTACTTTTAATGACGAACGGTTGGTCACATCGAGCATTGCTTGGTTTATAGGGCCACCAAAATTTTTAACGGCGGCTTTGGTCGCCGTTTTTATTTCTAATTATGAATTTTAAAAAAAATTTACTGAATACTTATAACAGACTTCCTGTTTCTTTCGAGAGGGGAGAGGGAGTTTGGCTGTTCGATAAGTCTGGAGAAAAATATCTTGATGGACTATCCGGAGTTGCAGTCAACACTCTTGGCCATAATCACCCTAAACTTGTAAAGGCATTAACGGATCAGATATCTAAACTTATTCATGTATCAAATTATTATAATATAGAGGAGCAATCTTTATTGGCAGAGGAATTAGCAACTCTCTCTCATTTATCATCATCATTTTTTTGTAATTCAGGCTGTGAAGCAAATGAAGCAGCAATCAAAATAGCAAGACTTCATGGCCATAAACGAAAAATTAATTCACCTGATATTATTGTTATGGAGAAAGCATGGCACGGCAGAAGTATGGCAACTTTATCCGCAACAGGAAGTAGAAAAGCACAAGCAGGGTTTGAACCATTAATGCCAGGTTTTGTTAGAGTACCTTATGACGACATAATTTCAATCCAAAAGATTGCTAATCAAAAAAATAATGTTGTTGCAATTATGTTAGAACCTATTCAAGGTGAAGGGGGGATAAATATCCCTAAAAATTTAAAAAACTATCTTAGCGATCTCAGAAAAATTTGTGATGCAAATAATTGGCTCTTAATTTTTGATGAAGTTCAGTGCGGTATTGGAAGAACTGGGAAATGGTTTGCATTTCAGCATAGCGATATTAAGCCTGATGTAATAACTCTTGCCAAGGGATTAGCCTCTGGAGTCCCAATTGGAGCTTGTATTACCAATGAATCAACATCACATTTGCTGGTTCCGGGAAAGCATGGATCCACATTTGGAGGAAATCCTTTAGCCTGTGTTTCTGCATCAGTCACATTGGAAGCGATTAAGAGTCAGTGTCTTATGGAAAATGCAATTATTCAGGGTGATTTTATTACCAAAAAACTAGAAAAAAATCTTGAAGAATATAAAATTGTAAAAAAAATTAGACATATCGGTCTGATGATAGGTATTGAGTTGTATGTTCCATGTAATGAGTTAATTCAAATGGCTTTAGATGAAAAATTACTTATAAATGTAACTGCGGACAATGTAATTCGGTTATTGCCACCACTTATTATTAATGAGAGTGAGTCTCAATTTTTAGTGGATAAATTAAGTAATCTGATAATAAATTTTACAGAGAATAATTAATATGAGCATTAAACATTTTCTTAAATTTAATGATTTAACTTCAAATGAACTTGAGGCTATTTTTGATAAAACAAAATGGGTAAAGGCAAAATATAAGGCCTACGAAAAATATTGGCCACTTGAGGACAGGTCACTGGTTATGATCTTTGAGAAAGCAAGCACTAGAACGAGACTCTCTTTTGAAGCAGGTATGCAGCAATTAGGCGGAGCTGCAATTTATCTAAATACAAGAGATTCACAGTTAGGAAGAGGTGAGCCTGTGGAGGATGCTGCAAAAGTTATATCCGGAATGTGTGATGTGGTTATGATTAGGACATTCGAGCAAGATATTATAAAAAGATTTGCTAAAAACTCTAGAGTACCTGTAATCAACGGATTAACAAATGAATACCATCCTTGCCAAATTTTAGCTGATATTTTTACATTCATAGAAAAAAAAGGCTCTATCAAAGGGAAAACGGTAGCATGGATAGGGGACTCCAACAATGTCTGCAATACTTGGCTCCAAGCAGCAGAATTATTAGATTTTAATGTGCATGTCTCAACACCTGAGGGTTATGAGGTAGAGGTTGAGAAAGCTGGATTGAATGGCGATGGTCATTTTGAGGAATTTAAGGATCCTATGGATGCAGCGAAAGATGCAGATTTAGTTACAACTGATGTATGGACTAGCATGGGTTATGAAGCAGAAAAGAAAGAAAGAATAAAGCACTTTGCAGATTGGCAAGTTGATGCAGATATGATGAAGCTAGCCCATAAAGATGCGCTTTTTATGCATTGTTTACCCGCGCATAGGGGAGAGGAAGTTTCGCAGGATGTAATTGACGGACCACAAAGTGTTGTATGGGAAGAAGCTGAAAATAGACTTCATGTGCAAAAAGTTTTACTTGAATATTTACTATTGGGAAACAAATAGATGATTAAAGATGTGAACAAGATCGTACTTGCTTACTCTGGAGGCTTGGATACCTCGGTTATTCTCAAATGGCTTCAACATGAATATAGTTGTGAAGTGGTTACTTTTACAGCCGATCTTGGTCAGAAAGAAGAGATAGAGCCAGCAAGAGCAAAGGCAAAAGCAGCAGGAGTAAAAGAAATATTTATAGAAGATCTCAGAGAAGACTTTGTTAGAGATTATGTATTTCCTATGTTTAGAGCTAATGCCATTTACGAGGGCGAGTATTTGTTGGGTACTTCAATTGCAAGACCATTAATTGCTAAAAGGCTTGTTGAGATTGCGGGTGAGACTGGAAGTAATACCGTATCTCATGGAGCAACTGGAAAAGGGAATGATCAGGTTAGATTTGAATTGGGAGCCTATGCTATTAATCCAGATATAAAAGTCATTGCACCATGGAGAGAATGGGATCTTTTAAGCAGGGAGAAGCTTCTAAAATTTGCTGAAGAGCATGATATTCCTGTTGAAATGAAACATAAATCCGGGGGAAGCCCCTATAGTATGGATGCAAATTTATTGCATATTTCATATGAAGGTAGACATTTAGAGGATCCAAAGAATGCTCCAGAGGAATCAATGTGGAGATGGACTGTCAACCCGAAAGATGCACCGGATGATGCAGAGGAGATAATTATTGGTTTTCAGCATGGTGATCCAGTGAGTTTAAATGGAAAAGATATAGCTCCTCATCAAATTTTAGAATACTTAAACGAGTTGGGGGGAAAACACGGCATCGGAAGATTAGATCTTGTGGAAAATAGATATGTTGGGATGAAGGCTAGAGGTTGTTATGAAACACCTGGAGGTACAATTTTACTGAAAGCTCATAGAGCTATCGAGTCACTTACTTTAGATAGAGAAGTCGCACACCTAAAAGACGATATTATGCCAAGGTATGCTGCATTAATATATAACGGATATTGGTGGAGTCCAGAAAGAGTTGCACTTCAGAAGTTAATTGATCACACCCAATTTAACGTTAATGGATGGGTGAAATTAAGCTTTTACAAAGGCAATATTACTATCTTAAGCAGAGATAGCGATACCTCACTATTTGATCCGGAGATTGCAACGTTTGAGGATGATGATGGAGCTTTCGATCATCAAGATGCTGCAGGATTTATCAAGCTTAATGCTTTGAGATTGAGAATTTCTAACAAAAGAAAATAATTATAAGGAGTTATTTATGCCCTCATTTGATATTTCCTCTAAAGCAAATATGGACAATATTAAAAATGCTGTTGATGTTTCCATGAGAATGATAGTGAACAGATATGATTTTAAAGGAACTAGCGCTAAGGTCGAACTATTTGAAAAAGAAATGAAAATAATTTTAAATGGTGATTCTGAATTTCAAATCAATCAAATAAAAGATATTCTATTTCCTGCAATGGAGAAGAAAGAACCGGACAGCTCAAAGAGATTGGAGTCACAGAAAATAGAATCAGTTTCAGGAAATAAATCAAAACAAGACCTTACTATCAAAAGTGGCATTGCAATGGAGCTTTCAAAAGACATTATTAAAACAATCAAAGAGCAAAAAATTAAAGTCCAAGCTTCAATACAAGGAGAGGAATTAAGGGTTAACGGAGCTAAGAGAGATATTTTGCAAGAATGTATTGCTTTAGTAAAATCCAAACATAACGATTTTCCATTACATTTTGGTAATTTTAGAGATTAATAGGCGATGCCACTAACTTTATACGATAAGATTTTTAATAGGCACATCGTCCGTGAGGATAATGGCACTTTTTTAATTTATATTGACCGTCATTTGATTCATGAAGTTACTAGTCCTCAAGCTTTTGAGGGCCTTAGAAATACACGAAGACAAATTTGGCGAACAAAATCTATCCTTGCAGTTCCTGATCATAATGTCCCAACGACAGATAGAAATCTAGGAATCTCAGATCCTATATCAAAGATTCAGGTAGATACATTGGATGATAATTGTGATCAATTTAAGTTGACACAATTTAAGATGAATGATCAGCGACAGGGGATTGTTCATGTAATTGGGCCTGAACAAGGATCAACTTTACCTGGTATGACTATAGTGTGTGGAGATTCTCACACAAGTACACATGGAGCTTTTGGAGCTCTTGCTATGGGAATTGGTACATCAGAAGTTGAACATGTACTTGCTACGCAGTGCTTGATTGTGAGAAGGTTTAAGACTATGCGAATAAATATTACTGGAAAAGTTGGTGATTGTGTATCTGCAAAAGATATTGCACTTCATGTTATTGGTAAAATTGGAACAGCAGGTGGTACCGGTTATGCAATGGAATTTTCTGGTTCAGCAATTGAGGAACTGAGCATAGAAGGAAGAATGACTATTTGTAATATGGCTATTGAAGCAGGTTCCAGAGCAGGGCTTATTGGTGTCGATAAAAAAACTATAAGCTACTTAAAAGACAGACCTTTTTCACCCAAGGGAGATGATTGGGATAAAGCTATAGATGACTGGATTGATTTAAAAAGTGATAAAGAAGCATCATTTGACAAACAAATCAATATAGATGCATCTGTAATTGAACCCCAAGTAACTTGGGGTACTTCTCCTGAGATGGTATGCGGAGTCAACGATAATATTCCGGATCCAGAAGATCAAAAAAATATATCTACTAGAAAAGGCTATGAAAGAGCTTTAACTTATATGGGTTTGCAACAAAATAAAAAGATTACAGACATTCTCCTTGATAAGATTTTTATTGGTTCGTGTACAAATTCAAGGATTGAAGACTTGAGAGCTGCAGCTAGAATTGTTAAAAATAAAAAAATAGCACAAAATATTAAATTAGCACTAGTTGTTCCTGGATCAGGTCTTGTAAAGCTTCAGGCTGAAAAAGAAGGCTTGGATAAGATTTTTAAAGATGCAGGATTTGAATGGCGTGAACCTGGTTGTTCTATGTGCTTGGCTATGAATGCAGACCGGCTAGAAACTGAGGAAAGATGCGCCTCAACTTCTAATAGAAATTTTGAGGGTAGACAAGGGCAGGGTGGAAGGACGCATTTGGTCAGTCCACAAATGGCCGCAGCTGCCGCCATTGAGGGAAGATTTGTTGATGTAAGGAAAATGATTGATGTTACCAATAGTTGAACATAAAGGTATAGTTATTCCTCTCGATAGATCGAATGTGGATACCGATGCAATTATTCCAAAACAATTTTTAAAATCAATAAAAAAGTCAGGTTTTGGACCTAATTTATTTGATGAGTGGCGTTACCTTGATCAAGGAGAGCCAGGGCAAGATGTAACCGCAAGAAAAATTAATCCAAAGTTTGTCCTAAATAAACCCCAATACAAAAATGGCACAATATTACTGGTTAGAGAGAATTTTGGTTGTGGATCAAGTAGGGAGCACGCACCTTGGGCTATTTTGGACTATGGTATTCGTGTCATATTAGCACCAAGCTTTGCTGATATTTTTTATGGAAATTGTTTTAAAAATGGAATACTTCCAATAGCCCTTAACAAAGAAATTATAGATTTATTCTTTGAAAAATCTCAAAATCAAGGGTTAATCCTAAGTGTTGATTTAGAGAATCAAAAAATTATTGACGGAAATACTAACTACAATTTTGAGGTCGACGAATTTAAAAAATATTGTTTGTTGGAAGGCCTTGATGACATTGGCTTAACTTTGAAATATCGCAAAGATATTACTGATTTTGAAAAAAAATATCATAACCAATTTCCATGGTTGTTAAGTTAGGATGATTTTATGAAAATTGCAGTTCTCCCTGGCGATGGTATCGGCCCAGAAATTACAAAACAAGCTATTAAGATTCTTGATGCTTTTGGATTATCGGGCTCGGTTGAATATGCT
The DNA here is from genome assembly GCA_964526705.1 of uncultured Methylobacillus sp. Taxonomy (GTDB): domain Bacteria; phylum Pseudomonadota; class Gammaproteobacteria; order Burkholderiales; family Methylophilaceae; genus BACL14. The sequence goes on along the minus strand of CAZGLD010000003.1, from coordinate 57,480 downwards.
CCAATTGGTGGTGCAGGTTATGATGAATATAACGATCCGTTACCAAAAATTACTTTGGATTTAGCACATAAGGCTGATGCGATCTTACTAGGAGCTGTTGGCGATTGGAAATATGATAACTTGCCAAGAGAAATGCGACCAGAAAGAGGACTTCTGAGAATTAGACAGGGCTTGAAGTTATTTGCTAATTTAAGGCCTGCATTAATGTTTCCAGAATTAGTAAATGCCTCAAGTTTAAAACCAGAAATTGTTTCAGGTTTAGATCTAATGATTATAAGAGAATTAACTGGAGATATATATTTTGGACAACCGCGCGGTATTTCAATCAATGCAAATGGTGAGGAAGAGGGAGTGAATACCATGCGTTATGCAGACTCAGAAATTAGAAGAATTGCGCATATCGCATTTAAAACAGCATCCATGAGATCTCAAAAACTATGCTCTGTTGATAAAGCTAATGTTCTAGAGGCAACGGAGTTATGGCGAAGAATTGTCACAGAGATTGGAGAGGAATACCCTGAGGTTAAATTAAGTCATATGTATGTTGACAATGCTGCTATGCAGCTTGTAAAGGATCCAAAACAATTTGATGTGATAGTTACTGGTAACATTTTTGGGGACATTTTATCCGACCAAGCATCCATGCTAACAGGCTCAATTGGCATGCTTCCCTCAGCATCCTTAGATGAAAAAAACAAAGGTCTCTATGAGCCTAGTCATGGCTCGGCTCCGGACATTGCTGGAAAAGATAAAGCTAACCCAATTGCAACAATACTATCTTTAGCTATGATGTTTAAATACACTTTTAATGATTTAAAAAAATTTACTATTATTGAGGACGCTGTCAAACAGGTTTTAAAAGACAATCTTAGAACTCAGGATATTGCCTCAAAAGATACAAAAATCTTAGGTTGTGAAGAGATGGGTGATGCTATTGTAAATAGGTTGAGAGTATAAACATGAAAAAAATTGGTTTTGTTGGATGGCGAGGAATGGTGGGATCTGTTTTGCTTGAAAGGATGACGAAAGAATCAGACTTCGATCATATGGATCCATATTTTTTTACCACCTCTCAGGTAGGCATGCCTGCGCCGATATTTAATCAAAAAGAAACTATTTTGTTGGATGGCAATTCATATGATGAATTAGCACAAATGGATATTATTTTATCTTGTCAGGGAGGGTCGTATACTGAAAAAATATACCCCCTACTAAAGAAGAATGGTTGGGCCGGGCACTGGATTGATGCAGCGTCCACTCTTAGAATGGAAGGGGATGCTTTGATAGTATTAGATCCTCTTAACAGAAAAGCAATTGATGAAGCTTATTCTTCAGGAAATAAGACTTGGGTAGGAGGCAACTGCACAGTTTCTTTGATGCTTTTAGCAATTCAAGGTCTTATTGAAAATAATATAGTTGAATGGGTATCTTCAATGACCTACCAAGCCGCCAGCGGGGCGGGAGCAAGAAATATGAAGGAACTATTGGTCCAAATGGGAGAAATTCACTCGTCAATTGCGGAAAAAATAAACGATTCACATTTTAGCATTCTTGATCTTGATAAAGTTGTACAAGAAAGAATAAATTCAAATAGTTTTCCCACTGAATTTTTCGGGATACCTTTAGCAGGTAGTTTGATCCCTTGGATAGACCAAGATCTTGATAATGGAAAGAGTAAAGAGGAGTGGAAAGGACAAGTTGAGACTAATAAAATTCTGTCATCTCATTTTGATTCAATTAACGTGGATGGGATATGTGTAAGAATAGGGACGATGAGATCTCATAGCCAAGCGTTAACTATAAAATTAAAGAAAAATATAGATTTACAAGAGGTCAACAGTTTAATAGCTGGTGGAAATGAATGGGTAAAATTTATTGATAATAATAAAAATGATAGCTCTAATCTTTTAACTCCCGCTGCAGTTTCTGGTAAATTAGATATAGCAATTGGAAGGGTAAGATTAATGAGTTTAGAAGATAATGTAATCTCTGCCTTTACTGTAGGGGACCAGTTGCTTTGGGGTGCAGCTGAACCACTAAGACGTATGTTAAATATATTAATCAAAAAAGAGAGTTAATTGTGCATAAAAAAATATTTTTAATAATTCTGACACTTCTTTTTATACATAATGGTTATGCTGTGCAGCTCGGTAAAATCAATGTTAAATCTAATCAAAATAGCCTTTTTGATGCCGAAATAATATTGATGTTGGACGAAGGGGATGATATTGAGAGTATGAAAGCCTCGATAGCACCTCAAGAAATTTACTCTTCCCAAGGAATGCAAAGAAAAACAATACATTCAGATATAAAAATTACCCTGAGCAATATTGACGAAGACAAGGCTTTAATGTCTTTGAGATCAACCAAGCCTGTCAAAGAATCTTTTATTGATCTTTTGATACAAATTGATTCCCCTAAAGGAAAAAATTTAAAAGAATACACAGTTTTATTGGACCAACCATTGGAACAAACCAAAAAATTATCTAAGAAGAATTCAGAAATAAGAAAAATAGAATCGCCTCAAGAGATTAAGTCTAAAAAACAGGAAAATTCCCAAGTAAAGACTAAGACATTAATAACCAAACCCGGCAAAACATTATTTCAAATTGCAAGAGAAAATAGTATTTCTGGAATAACAACGCAACAGTATGCTGTTGCTGTGTTTCAGTTAAATCCAAAAGCTTTTACTAAAGGCAATATTAATGGACTAAATAAAGGAAAAACAATCACTCTTCCAAAGGAAGAGTATTTTAAAAACTTGCCTCATCTTAAAGCACGAAAAATATTAAAAGAACAAAATTTGTTGTGGAGTAAGAAGGCGAGTAAAAAATCAGTAAAAAAAGTAACCATCGCGAATAAGGTTAATAATAAAAATAATCAGAATGAAATTAAAAAACTTAACTCAGAGATAGAAAAATTAAAAGAAGCCTTAAAAAAACAAAAGACTTTAACGGAACAAATTGAGTCAACGGCAATTAACAATAACAGCGTTGAAGAATTCTCTGATAAGCCCAACAATGAAAGAGTGAAAGTAAGTGAGGGGAAAAAAGAAACTGTAATTCAACCTGATGTTATTGATTACAAGATTGAAGAGCAAGATTTTGTTTCTTCCATAGCGATTGAGGATGAAACAATTATTAAAGAGGTTGTTATAGATGATGTTGATGGTTCAAGCTCTAACTCGCGATCGGGGTTAATCTACTTTCTTTTGTTACTTTTTGCATTTCTTGGGGGATTATTAGTTTTTCTTTCAAAGAAACGAGCCAAACTAAGATCAATAATTGAAGAAGTTTCACCCCGAACATCGGTTGACGAATATATTCAAAGAAAAAAAATTGAACAGGAATTCAACAGAAAATAACATGATGAATGATTAATGCATTCACTTTATTTATAGGTTTATTTACACTTTTTAGTGTTGGTTCATTTTCATTGTTTGAACAAATTATGTTCTTTATTTTCATGGTTTGCATTTCTCTATTATTATCTATGCCTGTCTTATCTTTTTTTAATAAAATAAAGTTTTTTTTATTAGCTATTACCATAATTTTTTCCCTTTCAGTACCGGGAGAGATTATTTTATTTTATGACTTTATATCAATATCAAGAGAGGGATTAGAATTAGCCGTTAATAATGTCTTAAGGTTGAGCAACATATTTTTAACTGTTTTTATTCTTATGAAAGTTCTTCCTCATGACTATATTATTAAAAATATAATTAAAGCTTGTTTAATCCTAACAATTTTTGGAGTAAAGAAAGATCGACTAATTGTAAGGGTTTACCTAACATTTGAGTACTTAGAACTCTATCGTAAAAAAGAATTTAAATTTAACACTCTTAGCAAGGATATAGCAGCTCAAATAAACCAAGATTCCAGTGATAAATTAAACCCTACAATAAAACAAATTGAATTCACTACACAGGATTTTTTGTGGATTTTAACTTTTACCCTCCTTTTTATTACTGTACATTTCTTTTTATGAGGGTCGCTTGTTCTGTAGAATATAATGGATTTAACTTTTGTGGTTGGCAAAAACAGCCGGATTCCCCCACAATTCAAGGCTTAATTGAGCAAGCTCTATTTAAAATAGCGCATCAAAAGATTAACACTTATGCATCAGGAAGAACTGATAAAGGTGTTCATTCACTTGGGCAAGTCTTTCACTTTGATACTTCTGAAAACAGACCTACCCATGCCTGGGTAAAAGGTGTCAATGCGTTTCTACCTGACTCTATAAGAATTAAGTGGGCAAATATCGTAGATGAAACATTTCATGCTCGACACTCAGCATTAGAGCGTGAGTATCAGTACCTTTTAGTAAATGATCAATATAATTCTGCCCCTTTTCATACTAATTTTGGATGGACCTACCATAATTTAAATACCGATATTATTCGGCCTGCATGCCTGAGATTCATTGGTAAGCATGACTTTAGCTCTTTTCGTTCCTCTGAATGTCAAGCTAAATCACCAATAAGAACCATCAATAATTTTAATTATGAAACATTTGGAAAATTTCATATATTTACTATAAGTGCTGATGGCTTTCTTCAGCATCAGATTCGAAATATTATTGCAACAATAATTCACGTCTCTAGAGGAGTCGATAACATAGAGTTTATTGATGACTTATTATTAAAAAAAAATCGGATCTATGCGCCAGCAACCTTTATGTCTAATGGTTTGTATCTGACAAATATAAAGTATGATGATAAGTGGAAACTTCCTATTTCAAATAATAAGGTAAATATTTTTAATTCAAATGACAATTAAAGTAAAAATATGTGGAATTAACTGTCTTGAGGATGCTCTAAATGCATCAGAACTAGGGGCAGACGCACTGGGCTTTGTATTTGTAAAAGATACTCCTAGGTATATTAAGCCCCATGAGGCTTCTCAAATAATTTGTCAGCTACCTCCTTTTTTAAGCAAGGTAGGATTATTTGTTAATTCCACTCAAGATGAGATTGAGGAGGTTATTAGTATTTGTAATCTAGATTTTATTCAGTTTCATGGAGAGGAAGATGTATCTTTTTGTGAGCAATTTAATTTGCCTTATATAAAAGCAATTGCAGTTAAAAGTGATCTTAATTTGGTAGAATATAGTCAAGCATACAAATCTGCATCAGCATTATTGTTCGATACCTTTTCGAAAAATGCAAGTGGTGGAACTGGCCATACTTTTGATTGGAATTTAATTCCACCCAATTTACCTAAGCCGATTATTATTGCTGGAGGTTTAACTGGGAGCAACCTTGGTGAGCTTTTTAGAAAAATAATTCCGTATGCAGTTGATGTGAGTAGTGGCGTAGAAAGCCATAAAGGAAAAAAGGATTATACAATGATGAAAGATTTTATTTTAGGAGTAAGAAATGCAAGCTTATGATTTGCCCGATCAATTCGGCCATTTTGGACAATTCGGAGGAACATTTGTAGCTGAAACATTAATCGAAGCTCTTGATGAGTTACGTGATATGTATGACAAATACAAAGATGATCCTGATTTTTTAAAAGAATTTCATCATGATTTAAAGCATTTTGTTGGTAGACCAAGCCCAATATATTTTGCTGAACGATTAACTAATCAAATCGGCGGAGCTAAAATTTATTTAAAAAGGGAAGATCTTAATCACACTGGGGCACATAAAGTTAATAATACTGTTGGACAAGCATTGTTAGCTAAAAAAATGGGAAAACCCAGAGTTATTGCAGAGACAGGAGCTGGTCAGCACGGAGTAGCAACAGCTACAATTGCTGCTAGGCTGGGTTTGGAATGTGTTGTCTATATGGGTTCTGAAGATGTAAAGCGACAATCTCCCAATGTTTATAGAATGAAATTATTGGGTGCGACTGTAGTGCCTGTGGAAAGTGGCTCAAAGACCCTAAAGGATGCGTTGAACGAGGCTTTGCGAGATTGGGTTACAAATGTTTCAAATACTTTTTATATTATTGGAACCGTTGCAGGACCGCATCCTTATCCAATGATGGTAAGAGATTTTAATTCAGTTGTTGGGCATGAGTGTAAAAAACAAATGCCAGAAATTGCGCAACAGCAACCTGATGTTATAGTTGCTTGTGTAGGTGGCGGTTCTAATGCAATGGGAATCTTTCATCCTTATATTGAAGATGAAAATGTTCGTTTGGTTGGTGTAGAGGCAGCAGGGGATGGAATAGATACAGGAAGGCATGCTGCTCCACTAACTGCCAATAGTGCTATTGGAGTTTTACATGGAAACCGCACGTATCTTATGCAAAATGCAGAAGGACAAATCATTGAAACACATTCTGTATCTGCTGGTTTAGATTATCCTGGGGTAGGACCTGAGCATTCCTGGCTTAAGGATTCTGGTCGAGCTGAATATGTAGGAATAACCGATGACGAAGCTCTTAAAGCGTTTCATAACTTATGCGTTGTTGAGGGAATCATTCCGGCATTAGAAACAAGCCATGCTTTAGCGCATGCAGAGAAAATGGCCGCTGAAATGCCTAAAGACCAAGTCATCTTAGTAAATTTATCTGGCAGGGGTGATAAAGATATAAATACCGTTGCTAGTATCTCCAATATTTCTTTATAAAAAATAATTATGTCTAAAATAAATACAGTTTTTACAGAGCTCTCGAAAGAAAATAAAAAAGCATTAATACCTTTTATTACAGCTGGTGATCCTCATCCAAATATGACTGTGGATTTATTACACGCACTAGTTGAATCCGGTGCAGATATGATCGAATTAGGTATTCCTTTTTCTGACCCAATGGCAGATGGACCAGTAATCCAAAGAGCTAGTGAGAGAGCTTTGGCTAATAATGTAGGAGTAAATCGAACCATAGAATTAGTGAAGCAATTTCGAAGTAAAAATAAAACTACTCCAATTATACTGATGGGATATGCGAATCCAATTGAAGCGATTGGTATCGAAAATTTCGTCGACTCAATCAAGGATGCAGGAGTAGATGGTGTAATTACGGTTGATTACCCGCCTGAAGAGTCTGTTGACTTCGTTGCATTACTTAAGAAAAAAGAGATTGATAGTATTTTCTTATTATCACCAACCACGGAAGATAAAAGGGTGCAATTAATTATAGAGCAGGCTACAGGTTTTATTTATTATGTTTCTCTTAAAGGAGTTACAGGCTCTGCAAATATTGATATTAAGCAAGTGACCGAGAGAGTTAATAATATAAGAAAATTTACAAAAATGCCTATTGGTGTTGGTTTTGGAGTTAGAGATGCGCAAACGGCAAAAGAAGTATCATCCTTTGCAGATGCAGTAGTAATTGGCAGCAAGATAGTTCTTGAGATAGAGAATTCTAAAAAAGAGGATTTGATTGGTAATATAAAAAAATTAATGAATGAGGTCAAAATAGCAATTCAATAACTTTGTAGAAATATTATGAGCTGGTTAAAAAACGTATCGCCTAAAATAAAAAAAATTGTTGGAAGCCTCAAGAAAAATATTCCTGAAGGGTTATGGCACAAATGTCCATCATGTCAGACTACTCTCTATCGATCTGAATTAGAAAAAAATAGTGAGGTATGCCCAAACTGTGGCTACCATAACAGGATATCTTCAAGGGATCGCATTAAGCTTTTGCTTGATAAGCCTAACCAAAATGAACTAGGAAGAAAAATTAGTTCGGCTGACCCTCTTAAATTTGAAGATACTCAAAAATATAAGGAGCGTCTTATTTCGATGAAGAGCTCTTCAGGAGAGAATGATGCGCTCATTATTACAGAAGGATTTATTGAGTCATTACCTGTTGTGCTTGCTGTTTTTGAGTTTAAGTTCATGGGCGGGTCAATGGGATCAGTAGTTGGTGAAAAGTTTGTTTTGGGGGTTAGTAAGGCTATCGAAAACAATTCCTCTTTTATATGTGTTTCATCAAGCGGTGGTGCCAGGATGCAGGAGGGACTCCTGTCGTTAATGCAGATGGCTAAAACAAGCGCTGCGTTAACTAAATTAAGCGATAAAAAATTACCATTCATTTCAATACTAACCGATCCTACAATGGGAGGTGTTTCAGCTAGCTTTGCAATGCTTGGGGATATTATTATGGCCGAACCAAAGGCTTTAATAGGGTTTGCAGGACCCAGAGTGATCGAGCAAACAGTAAGAGAAAAGCTCCCTAGCGGCTTTCAGCGCTCTGAATTTTTGCTGGAACATGGTGCGATTGATATGATTGTCGATAGAAGGCAAATGCGACAAACAATAGCCAAGATTATTTCTCACTTGAAAAAATAGTTAGTGCAAAATAAACCCACTAATAAAGATAGCTTGTCAGTATGGCTCTCTTACATAGAAAAAATTCATCCAAATGATATAGACCTGGGCTTAGATCGTGTTTTTAAAGTTAAAAATGCTGCAAATATATTTCCTAAGTTTCCAGTTATCCTTGTTGGCGGAACAAACGGAAAAGGCTCAACCTGCTCTTTTATTGAATCAATTCTAAACGAATCAGGCTTAAATATTGGTTGCTACACATCGCCCCATTTTCGACGCTTTAATGAGCGAATTAGAATAAATAAACATGAGGTAAGTAATGATAAAATTGTTGAGTCACTGCACTATATTGAAAATCAAAGACAAGAAATACCTCTTACTTACTTTGAAATAACTACACTGGCAGCCGTTAATATTTTTATTAATGATGAAGTTGATATCGCAGTCCTTGAGGTTGGTTTAGGTGGACGATTAGATGCAGTAAATGCATTTGACCCTATAGTATCCATATTAACTTCAGTTAGTCTTGATCATCAAAATTATCTTGGAGATACAGTCGATTTGATTGCTTTTGAGAAGTCAGGTATTTTTAGAAAAAATAAACCTGCTATCGTAAATCATAAAAATCCACTGCCATCCTTAATAAGCACAGTAAAAAAATTAAAATCTGAATTATCTTTACTAAATTCAGACTATAAAATTATTCAAAATGGCCCAAATCTTCATTATACAAGTGACATTTCTAGCTATAGCAATCTCCCACTACCAAACCTCATTGGTGAACATCAAAAAAATAATTTAGCTGGAGCCTTACGGTGTATTGATTTTATTAAAGATTATTTTCCTATAAGCGAAAAAGAAATTATTACAGGAATTAAAAATGTCAAAATAAATGGACGTTTTGAGATTATAAAATTAAATCCATTTATTGTCGCTGATGTTGCTCATAATCAGGAGGCGGCAATAAGTCTTGCATCTACTTTTAAGTTAAAGAAATTGAAGGGAAACACTATAGCTGTATTTTCAATCTTAAGGGATAAGAACATAGATGAGGTAGTAGCTCCTTTTTTTGAGATAGTTGACGAATGGCACATAGCAGAAATTGAGTCAGAACGATCTGCTCCTATAGAGCAAATTGAAAAAAGTACACAACAAAAAAAAACTAAATCTATTAGAAAATATAAGTCATTAAAGAAAGGCTATCAAGAAGCTTTAAACAAATCTAAGGATGATGATAATATATTAATATTCGGTTCATTTTTTGTAATTTCAGAGATTTTCAAAACATAATATATGTCAAATAATAAAGATACATTACAAGAAAGAATTTTACTTAAAAGAGCAAGGAGGCGGTTGATAGGTGCAATAACTATCTTAATATCCCTGCTAACTCTCTCGTATTTCTTTTTAGTAGATCGCAGCGAAGTTAAAAAAATAACGAATGTGAAAATTTCATTTCATAGTATATCCTACAAAAAAAATAATTTTAAAGATCATAACAAGGTAGTCGCTTTAAAAGATAAAGAACTTGATGATTTAAAAGAATTTGAGACTGATCATCCTGAGAATAATGAGAGTAAGCCAAATAATAATTTTTTTATTCAAGTAGGAATTTTTTCGAACAAGAAGAATGCAAAAAAAATTGCTAAAAAGGTGGACAATATTGGATTAGAGACAAAATTATTACCCATAATTCTTGATGGCCAAAATAAAATTCAGTTGGTCACAGTTAGCTTTAACGATAAAAAAAAGGCGAATTTAGCTTTGACAAAAATTAAAAAGGCAAAACTTCCAGGGATGATAAAGCAACAATTAAATTAAATGACTCCAATTGATTACTGCATAATTGCCGTTGTTTTTCTTTCAATATTTTTTGGCTGTTTCCGGGGATTTATTAGAGAGTTGTTGTCATTAATAGGCTGGGTATTGGCTTTTTATACTGCTAATTTCTTTACAGATTCGTTCTATCAGTTAATTCCTTTTAATCTAGATGATAGTATTAAATACATCGCAGGATATTTTATTATTTTTATTTCTGTGCTCATTATTGCATCTATGATTATCAAGTTAATAAATAAATTTATTAAAAGTGTCGGGCTAGGTTTTTCAAATTTTATCCTGGGCGGATTTTTTGGATTTACAAGAGGGGTATTGGTTGTTTTTGTTATGATTTTTCTTTTGGAGAAAACTTCATTCGCACTTAACCCCGCATGGGAAAATTCTTCGTACATAGTAATAATTAAAAATACCATTGAAAATACTTTGCCATATTTGCCCGAAGAATGGTTTAAAGATGTAAAATACGACAATATTCTGACTTAATTGAGAGGATTTTATGTGTGGAATTATAGGCATTGTAGCTAATCAACCGGCTAACCAACCTCTTTATGATGGATTATTAGTTCTTCAGCATCGTGGTCAAGATGCTGCCGGTATCGTTACTAGTGACGGAAGCCGTTTTCATATGCATAAAAATAATGGCTTAGTAAAGGATGTCTTTCATACCCGTCATATGAGAACGCTTAAGGGTAACACCGGTATTGCCCATGTTAGGTACCCAACAGCAGGCTCATCATCCTCAGCAGAAGCACAACCTCTGTATGTTAATTCACCGTATGGCATTGTTCTTGCCCATAATGGCAATCTCACCAATGCTGATCAATTGAAAGATGAAATGTTTAAGCAAGACCTTAGACATCTCAATACCAATTCTGATTCAGAGGTTCTATTGAATGTTCTTGCTCACTCTATAATAGAATCAACACAAAAAAATGTTTTGACATCAGATATTATCTTTGAGGCTACCACTTCAGTTTTCAAAAGGTGTAAAGGCGCTTATGCAGTTGTTTCAATGATTGCAAATTTTGGATTGTTAGCATTTAGAGATCCTTATGGTATAAGACCACTTGTAATAGGTATTAAAGAAACGGAAGATGGTCCCGAGTATGTTGTCGCATCAGAAAGTGTCGCATTGGATGTTCTAGGATTTAAATTACTAAGAGATGTTGATCCTGGAGAAGCTATATTTATTGATTTAGACGGTAATTTTTACTCAAAACAATGCGTTAAAAACACCAAACAAACCCCCTGCATATTTGAATACGTTTATTTAGCAAGACCTGACTCAATGATTGACGGAGTGTCTGTATATCAAACTAGACTAAATATGGGGGTGACTCTAGCTAAAAAAATTAAAAGGGACTGGAGTGATTTATTAATAGATGTAGTGATACCTATTCCTGATACGAGCAGGCCATGTGCTCAGGAGGTTGCATTGATGTTAAAAGTCAATTTCAGAGAAGGTTTTATAAAAAATAGGTATATTGGAAGAACATTTATTATGCCTGGACAGGCTTTAAGAAAAAAATCAGTAAGGCAAAAATTAAATCCAATAAAATTTGAATTTAAAGATAAGAATGTTTTACTAATTGATGATTCAATTGTTAGGGGAACAACTTCAAGAGAGATTGTTCAAATGGCTAGAGAGGCCGGTGCTAAAAAAGTTTATCTTGCATCGGCAGCGCCTCCAGTAAAGTTTCCAAATGTGTATGGCATTGATATGCCCTCCAGAAATGAATTATTAGCACATAACAAAAGTGATAGTGAAATTTTGAAAGATATTGGAGCTGATGCGCTAATTTATCAAGATTTGGATGATCTAAAGTCTACAATAATGAAAGAGAGCAAATCGCTTAAAGATTTTGACTGTTCTTGCTTTGATGGCCACTATGTAACAAATGACATTGACGAGATATATTTGAGTAGAATAGAGTCGGTTCGGGCCGATGCAGGACAAAGCAAGGAATCTAATTCTAGCAATCAATTAGATTTAAATTTGTTAAACTTTTCTTCAGAAAATGAACAAGAACATGCTTAGCACCTCTTGACCTATTGGAAATGTAGAGGATAATGTCTCTAAGCGCCGATTTGATAATTTCAGCTTGCGGGCGCTATAAAAAACAGCTAAAGCGGGTAAAGCCCATCAAATTAGCTGATTGGGTTTTTTTTTGCTTTATAATTTTGAATAAATATATTAAATTAAATGAAAAAAATAGAAAATAAGTTCGATACGAATGCAATCCGTGCAGGAATTAATAGAACTGAGGAAGGTGAACATTCTGAAGCAATGTTTCTAACATCTAGCTTTGTATTTAAAAATGCAAAAGAAGCAGCAGAGCGTTTTAAAAACTCGCAAGATGGGAATGTTTATTCACGCTTTACAAACCCAACTGTCAGGCTATTTGAAGAGAGATTGGCATCTCTAGAAGGTGCTCAAAAATGCGTTGCTACCTCAAGCGGAATGTCCGCTATGCTTTCATGTTTTATGGCCCTATGTGAACCAGGCGATCATGTGGTTGTCTCGAAAAGTATTTTTGGGTCGTCAGTTCAATTGTTTAATAGTATTTTGCAAAAATGGGGTTTGGTTATAACTTTTGCTGACCTCACAGACGAGCAGCAATGGAAAAATGCAATAACAAAAAAAACTAAGTTCTTTTTTGTTGAAACCCCGTCCAATCCTCTTACAGAATTATGTGACATTCGAAGTTTTGCTGATATTGCACACGAATCAGGTATTAAATTAATCGTTGATAATTGTTTTTGCACTCCTGCATTACAGACTCCATTGCTTTATGGTGCTGATATTATTATTCATTCGGCAACTAAATACCTTGATGGTCAGGGAAGATGCCTTGGTGGGGCAGTTTTAGGTGACACAGAGGATATGGCTAGTGTAACCTCTTTTTTAAGGACAGCCGGACCAACTCTAAGTGCATTTAATGCCTGGATTTTCACAAAGAGCTTAGAAACATTAAATATAAGAATGCAGGCACATTCATCAAATGCTATGTTATTGGCTTCATGGCTTGAACAGCAAAGCAAGGTAGCGCGCGTATTTTATCCGGGGCTTAAAACGCATCCTCAGTTTGGTATTGCTAAAAAACAACAATCAGCAGCTGGTGGAGTTCTCTCTTTTGAAGTTAATGGAACAATCAAAGATGCATGGAGCCTAATTGATTCAACAAATCTTCTCTCAATAACTGCAAACCTTGGTGATGTTAAAACAACTATTACACATCCTGCCTCTACAACCCATAGCAGGCTTTCCGTTCATGAAAGGGAGGTTTCTGGCGTGACAGAGAACTTAATAAGAATTGCTGTAGGGCTTGAGGATATTGAAGACATTATTAAAGACCTTAATTATCTTTCAAATTAGTTTAATTTTGGTTAAATAGCAGCACTTTACATGCTAAAATTTAAAGGATAAACCATCTAATTATCCAGAGAAATTATGAGTCAATTCGCAAAAGAAACAATCCCTGTAAGCCTTGAAGATGAAATGAAAAAGTCCTATCTGGACTACGCCATGAGTGTAATTGTTGGTCGAGCACTTCCTGATGTTAGAGATGGCTTAAAACCGGTTCACCGAAGAGTCCTTTATGCAATGCACGAACTTAGTAATAATTACAATAGACCTTACAAAAAATCAGCGAGAATTGTTGGTGATGTTATCGGTAAGTACCACCCTCATGGAGATACTGCTGTCTACGACACGATAGTTCGCATGGCTCAAGATTTTAGTTTGCGATATATGCTGGTTGACGGTCAAGGTAATTTCGGTTCAGTGGACGGCGATAATGCAGCAGCAATGCGCTATACCGAAATTAGGATGTCGAAGATATCACATGAAATGCTTGCTGATATTGATAAAGAAACTGTTGATTTTGGTCCAAATTATGATGGTTCAGAGCATGAACCATTAATTATGCCTACAAAATTACCCAACCTACTCATTAATGGAAGCTCTGGAATAGCTGTTGGAATGGCTACAAATTTTCCACCTCATAATCTAACTGAAGTAATTAATGGCTTGCTAGCATTATTAGGTAATGCAGAAATAACAATCGATGAATTAATGGAGTTTATACCAGGTCCTGATTTTCCAACATCAGGAATTATCCACGGTATTTCTGGGGTAAGAGATGGATACAGAACCGGTAGAGGGCGTGTTGTAATGAGAGGAAGAACTCATGTTGAGAATCTTGAGAGAGGGAACCGTGAGGCAATAATTATCGATGAACTTCCATACCAAGTTAACAAAAAAACTTTTATTGAAAAAATCGCAGAATTAGTTGGCGATAAAAAAATTGAAGGTATTTCTGATTTACGTGATGAATCTGACAAATCTGGAATGAGGGTCGTAATAGAGCTTAAGAAAGGAGAAATCCCAGATGTAGTTTTAAATAATTTATATAAACAAACGCAGCTTCAAGATAACTTTGGAATGAATATGGTTGCTTTAATTGATGGCCAACCTAAGTTGCTTAATTTAAAACAGATATTAGATGCATTTTTAAAACATAGAAGAGAAATTATAACAAGAAGAACAGTATATGAATTAAAAAAAGCAAGAGAAAGGGGGCATATTCTAGAGGGGCTCGCAGTAGCTCTTGAAAACGTAGATGAAATGATCAGGATTATTAAAGGAGCGCCAACTCCTCCCGATGCAAAAAAAGAGCTAATGCAGAAAGTTTGGAAATCCAATGTTGTAGAGGCGATGTTAAAAAAATCATCCCAAGGACTCTCAAAGCCTGACGGCTTACCCACAATTTATGGCCTTAAAGAAAAAGGTTATAAATTGTCCGATGTTCAAGCGCAAGAAATTTTACAATTAAGACTTCAAAGGCTAACAGGCCTTGAACAAGAAAAAATAGTAAATGAATACCATGAGATCATGGATACCATTATTAATTTATTAGATATTTTAAGTAAACCAGAGCGTGTAACAAGTATTATTTCGGAAGAGCTGAATGAAATTAAGTCACAATATGGAGATGATAGAAGGAGTGAAATTGTTACTGATGCTTATGATTTATCAATAGAGGATCTTATCGCACCCCAAGATATGGTTGTAACTTTATCAAATTCAGGTTACATAAAAGCACAAGTTCTTGATGATTATCGCGCACAAAAGAG
Source organism: uncultured Methylobacillus sp. (assembly GCA_964526705.1). Lineage (GTDB taxonomy): Bacteria > Pseudomonadota > Gammaproteobacteria > Burkholderiales > Methylophilaceae > BACL14. The sequence goes on along the minus strand of CAZGLD010000003.1, from coordinate 42,278 downwards.
AGGTGGCCGAGGCAAACAAGCCATGACTACAAAAGAGGATGACTTTATTGAGCAAATGTTTGTTGCAAATTCTCACGACAATATTCTCTGTTTTTCTAGTCGAGGACAAGTTTATTGGCTCAAAGTTTACGAAGTACCGCAGGGAAGCCGTGTAAGCCGTGGAAAGCCGATTGTAAATTTATTTCCTTTGATGCCTGGTGAAAAAATAAATGCAATTCTTGCAGTAAAAGATTTTGTTGATGACCAATATATTTTTATGGCAACCGCCAAGGGAACTGTCAAAAAAACCCCTCTATCAGATTTTTCTAACCCAAGAAAATCAGGCATTATCGCTATAAAGCTTGCAAATGGAGATTATCTTGTTGGAGCAGGAGTTACCAATGGTGAACAAGATATTATTTTAATATCCAATGGGGGGAAGGCTGTTTGGTTTGACGAACATGATGTTAGAAGCATGGGTAGAAACGCTGCGGGTGTAAGAGGAATGAAACTGCCTGCTGATCAACAAGTTTTATCATTACTTATTGCTTCTTCAAAGGAGGAGTCTGTTCTTATTGCAACAGAAAATGGTTTTGGCAAGCGCACAATACTTTCGGAGTTTAGGAAGTCAGGTAGAGGTACTCAGGGTGTTAAAGCTATTCAAGTAAGTGATAGAAACGGCATAGTTGTTGCAGCCAAATTAGTTGGAGATCATGATGAAATTATGCTTATTACTACAGGTGGTGTGTTAATAAGAACAAGGGTAAGTGAAATACGCGAGCTAGGAAGAGCCACTCAAGGTGTAACTCTTATTAACTTAGGAGAGGAAGAAAAATTATCGGGAATTGAGAAAATTGTGGAATCTGATCACATAGATGATGGACAGGATGACTTGCCAATATAATTTTTCTGCTGGCCCCTCTTTAATTCCAAAAGAAGTTTTGGAGCAGGTTCATAACGAACTTTTTGATTGGAATGGAACGGGCATGTCAGTAATGGAGATGTCTCACCGTAGCAGACAATATCTTCCAATTATTGAGCAAACTGAGGAAGATTTGAGATCTTTGTTGGCTATTCCAAAAAACTACAAGGTTTTATTTCTTCAAGGGGGAGCTATTTCGCAGAATTTTATGGTTCCTATGAATCTTCTAAATGACGGTTCTGCATCATACGTAGCATCAGGATATTGGTCAAAAAGAACCTATAATGATGCACAAGTTTTTGGTGAGATTAAGATGGCAGCTACTTCTGAGCCAATTGATTACAAGAAAGTACCAACGTACGATACGTGGAATTATTCTAAAAAAGATGCATATATTCATTTTTGTTTAAACGAAACTGTTCATGGTGTTGAATATTTTGATAGTCCGACTATAAGCGATGTACCTATTGTATGTGATATGTCGTCTAATATTTTATCAAGAAAGATTGATGTTAGTAAATATGGTGTGATTTATGCTGGAGCGCAAAAAAATATAGGTCCAGCAGGATTGACATTAGCTTTAGTAAGGGACGATTTATTGGATTTTTCTGATAAAAAAACACCCACGACTTTCTCATGGAAGATTCAATCAGATAATAAATCAATGATCAATACACCCTCTACTTTTTCAATTTATATAGCAGGGCTTGTATTTAAATGGCTACACAATTTAGGTGGTTTGGATGAAATTGAACAGAGAAATATAAAAAAGAGTGAGGCTTTATACAAATTTATAGACGCATCTGATTTCTATTATAATGATATTAATATAGCAGATCGCTCCAGAATGAATGTCCCATTTAGAATGCGTGATGACTCACTTACAATGGTATTTGTTGAGGAGGCTGAGAAGAGGGGATTATATCAACTCAAGGGTCATAGACTAGTTGGGGGATTAAGAGCATCTATTTATAATGCTATGCCTCTAGATGGTATAAATGCATTAATTGACTTTATGAAGGATTTTGAAAAAAAGTACCTATGAAAAAAGAATTATCAAAATTTAGAGAAGAAATAGATCATATAGATAAAAAAATTATTGATCTAATTTCAAAAAGAGGAATCCTGGCTAAACAAGTAGGTTCTTTAAAAGACGATGGAATTATATATAAGCCTGAGAGAGAAGCTCAGATTCTTGCTGCATTAAAAAAATATAACAAAGGACCTTTAAAGCCGGAAAGTATTGTAAACATCTTCAAAGCAATTATCTCTAATTGCAGAGCTTTAGAAAAAAAACTTAGCATCTCTTTTTTAGGCCCATTAGGCACATTTAGCGAAGAAGCAACAAGACAACACTTTGGTGACAATATAGATGCCTTGCCGACAGACAGTATAGATGAAATTTTTAGTCATGTTCAATCCGATATTACGCATTATGGAGTTGTCCCAGTAGAAAACTCGACTGAGGGAGCGGTAAGTCGAACGCTCGATTTGTTGCTCTTAAGGGACCTTAATATATGCGGAGAAATTTCTTTACCAGTTCATCATTGCCTTATTTCAAAGAGGACTGGAAAAGAGACCATAGAAAAAATATATGCTCATGGCCAATCAATTGCGCAATGTCATGATTGGCTTACAAGCAATATGCCCAATGTCGAAAGGATTGCAGTATCAAGCAATGCAGAAGGTGCCAAAATAGCATCAACTGATAAAAAATCTGCTGCCATAGCAAGTAGCCAGGCATCAGAATTATATAATTTAAATATTATTTCAGAAAATATTGAGGATGAAAGCAACAATACCACAAGGTTTTTAGTGATAGCTAAAGATATGGTTGGTAAAAGTGGCAATGATAAAACCTCAATTGTTGTTGCAACTAAAAATAGACCAGGTGCTATAGCAGATTTAGTAGAGCCATTCTCAAAGAATAAAGTAAGTATGACTAAACTTGAGTCTCGACCATCTAAAATGGGACTGTGGGAGTATGTTTTTTTTGTGGATATCGAAGGACATCAATCTGATAAAAAAGTGAGTGCCGCATTAAAAGAGGTAGATTTGAATGCTTCTTTCATGAAGGTTTTGGGCTCATATCCTTCAAGCTAAAACAATGAAAAAAATAAATGTTTCAAGCTATATTAGAAATATAGAGCCTTACCAAGGTGGTTTACCTATTGAGGAAGTAGCGCGAGAATTGAATATCCCTGAGCATGATATTGTGAAACTTGCATCTAATGAAAATCCCTTAGGTATAAGCCCTCTTGCAAAAAAAGCTATAAAAAAATCGTTATCCGATATTGAGAGATATCCAGACGGTAATGGATTTTATTTAAAAGAAGCTATAAGTAGTAAGTTTAGCCTTCAAACTTCGGAGATTATTCTAGGAAATGGATCAAACGATGTTTTGGAGCTCGTAGCAAGAACCTTTCTCTCTCAGGGCGATGAGGCAATATTTTCCGAGCATGCATTTGCAGTGTATTCTCTGGTTGTAAAGGCTGTCGGTGCCGAGGGAATTGAGGTTCCAGCAGAAAATTATGCACATAATTTAGAGGGTTTTAAAAAAGCTGTTACCAGTAAAACAAAAGTAATTTTTATAGCTAATCCAAATAATCCTACTGGAACTTTTATTGGTAAGGATGTAATTAGAGATTTTTTAGAAAGTATTCCAGATGATATTATCGTGGTTCTTGATGAGGCTTACGATGAATATTTAGCTGACAATAATAAGTCAAAGGCTTTTAGTTGGCTTCCACAATACGATAATTTAATAATTTCAAGAAGTTTTTCAAAAGCTTATGGTCTTGCAGGCCTAAGGATTGGTTTTGGAGCGGGCTCTTCAGTACTTATAGAAATTATGAACAGAATACGACAACCATTTAATGTGAATTACCTAGCACAGAAAGCTGCTATCGCATCACTTAAGGATGACGATTTTATTGAGTTGAGCAAAAAGATAAATAACCAAGGTATGGAGCAAATTTCAAATGCATTAAATACCTTAAACATTGAATTTATCCCTTCTTATGGAAATTTTATAAGCTTCAAATTACAAGACGAGAAGGAAGCAATGCTGTATTATCAGCATTTGTTAAGAAATGGAGTTATTGTTCGACCAATTGCAAACTATAAATTACCTGCGCATTTACGGGTAAGTATAGGTTTAAGAGAGGAAAATGATAAATTTATAAAATTTTTAAGAAATTGTAATTTATAGGATTATTATGATTATCGTAATGAGTAAAACAGCAACTGAAGAGCAGATTGATAATGTTCTAGTCAAAATAAAAGATAAAGGTTTAGAGGGTAGTGTTTCTAAAGGTGTAGAAAAAACTGTGATTGGCGCTATAGGTGATGAACGTCTTTTAGATCGAGAATTACTAGAGTCATTACCTGGTGTTGAGCAAGCGTTGCGAATTGTTAAGCCTTATAAAATTGTTTCAAGAGAGTGGCGCTCGGATGACTCCGTAATTAATGTATCTGGTCATCCTATTGGTGGTGATAATATTCAAATTATCTCCGGCCCATGCTCGGTTGAAACTCCGGAACAAATGGAGAAATCGGCAAAAGCAGTGAAAGCTGCTGGAGTTAAGCTGATGCGAGGCGGTGCTTTTAAGCCACGAACTAGCCCTTATAGCTTTCAAGGAACTGGTTTTGATGGTCTTGATATGTTTAGAAAGGCAGCTGATAAAGAGGGCTTACCAATTGTCACAGAGTTACTAGATGTAAGACATCTTGATAAATTCTTAGAGCAGAAAGTAGATGTTATTCAAATTGGTACGCGCAGTATGCAAAATTTTGAATTGTTAAGAGAGGTTGGAAGATTACAAGTACCTGTTATCTTGAAAAGAGGTATGTCTGCAACAATATCTGAATGGTTAATGGCTGCTGAATATATTGCTGCTGGAGGAAACCATAATATAATTTTTTGTGAAAGAGGAATACGTACATTTGAAACTTACTATCGAAATGTACTGGATGTTACTGCTATACCAGTGTTAAAGAAAGAAACACACCTTCCAGTAATTATTGATCCTTCTCATGCGGGAGGCAAGGCTTGGATGGTTGCTGCTTTATCAAGAGCTGGAATAGCTGCTGGAGCAGATGGATTATTGGTTGAAATGCACCCAACACCCTGTGATGCATGGTGTGATGCTGATCAAGCAATTAATCCAGAAGAATTAAAATCATTAATGAAAGAACTGACTGCCATTGCACAAATTCTTGGTAGAAAAATATCTGTTTAACTCATGGATATCATGAGTTTGCTTTAGATATTTTCCCCTGTTAGATTCAATTAAACTAATTCAATATTCATCTTTATTTAATTTTTCTTGATTGGAAATATATGCATATTAGAGTTCTTGGTTCTGCAGCTGGGGGAGGATTTCCTCAATGGAATGATAATGGTGAAAATTGTAAAGGCCTCAGAGCAGGTAATCCAAATTATAAAGCAAGAAACCAATCTTCAATAACTGTTAGTTCGAACGGTGAGGATTGGATTTTAATTAATGCCTCCCCTGATATTAGAGCTCAAATAGAATCATTTCCTCCCTTACAACCAGCAAGAAAAATTAGAGACACAGGTATATCATCTATTATAATTACTGATAGTCAAATAGACCATACCACTGGCTTGCTTATTCTAAGAGAACACGATAAACCTTGGGATATTTATTGTACAAAATCAGTATACGAGGATATGACAACCGGCTACCCAATTTTTAATATATTAGGACATTTTCGTGGTGTAAATTGGCACGAAGTATCAACCGAACAAGTTCCTTATACAATTCCTAAAGCTGATAATATAATTTTTACAGCTGTCCCACTTCAAAGTGAAGCTCCTCCATATTCTCCACATAGGCATAATACAGTTCCTGGCGATAACGTAGGTTATAAGATGGAGGATACAAAAACTGGAAAAAATCTTTTTTATGCTCCAGGACTTGGAGTTATTGAAGATCATGTATTGGAGTATTTGAAAAATGCAGATGTAGTTTTAATTGACGGTACAGTGTGGACCAATGATGAAATGTCTAGAGCTGGAGTTAATAATAAATTAGCTAGCGAGATGGGTCACTTAGATCAGTCAAGCAAAGGAGGTATAATTGATACTCTTACTTCACTCCAAAAACCCCGCAAGATTCTTATTCATATTAATAATACCAATCCAATCCTTAATGAGGAATCTGAAGAGAGAAAAATCTTGAATTCACATAATATTGAAGTGTCCTATGATGGTATGGATATTATTATTTAAGGAAAAAAAATGACAAAGCCGTGGACTAGAGAGGAATTCGAAAATAGATTAAGAGAGAAGGGCAAGGGGTATCACATATACCATCCATTTCATGTGATGATGTATAAAGGCAAATTATCAAAAGAACAATTACAAAGCTGGGTTTTAAATCGTTTTTACTATCAAATAAGTATTCCCCTGAAAGATGCAGCTATTTTATCGAACTGTCCTGATAAAGATATAAGAAAAGAGTGGATAGTGCGTATTCTTGACCATGATGGTGAGGGAGATGCTGAGGGTGGAATTGAAGCATGGATAAATTTAGGAAGAGCTGTGGGGCTAAAAAGAGAGGATGTGACGTCATTAAAACATGTCAGTCCTGGAGTAAAGTTTGCTGTAGATGCATATATTAATTTTGCAAAACAAAGAACCTGGCAAGAATCTGTTTGTTCATCATTAACAGAGTTATTTGCCCCACATATTCACCAACAACGCATTAGCTCTTGGCCTGCAATGTATCCTTGGATAGATGAATCTGGATTATCTTATTTTAAAAAACGATTAACAGAGGCAAGAAGAGATGTTGAGCATGGCCTGGGTGTTACTTTAGATTATTTTAGTCAAACTAGAGAGAATCAAGAAAAAGCATTAGAAATATTACAATTCAAATTGAACGTTCTTTGGGTTATTGCAGACTCGATTATGCTTGCATCATCTAATATAAAAGTAGAAAATCAAGATTATTTAAGGCAACCAGTAAAATAATGACTATTGAACATAAAGACATTTATAAAATTTCTCCTCATCATAGGTTTCAATGGGAAAAAGCACAAGACTGTTATGTAATTTTATTTCCCGAAGGAATGGTTAAATTAAATGGTGGTGCAGGTGAAGTTTTAAAACTGGTTGATGGAGAAAATACCGTTTTATCAATAATTGATGACCTTACAAAAAAGTTTCCAGATACACCTACGCTGGAGAATGACATTGTTGGTATGATAGAGATGGCTTTAGAAAAAGCCTGGGTAGAAAAAGTTAATTAAGAGGGTATAAAAATGGAAAAAAATAATGGCGTTTCAAGGAGCACTACTGCCACTCAACCCCTATGGTTGCTGGCAGAGATCACCTACCAATGTCCACTGCAGTGTGCTTTTTGTTATAACCCAACCGATTTCGACAAACATACCCAAAATGAATTAGATACTGAATCATGGATAAGAGTCCTCAGGCAAGCTCGCGATCTTGGGGCAGCGCAGCTTGGTATTTCTGGAGGGGAGCCTTTATTAAGGAAAGATATAGAGGAGATTGTTACAGAAGCTAGTTCCCTTGGTTATTACAGTAATTTGATAACTTCCGGTGCAGGAATGAATGAAAAAAGAATTGATGCTTTGAAAGAGGGTGGTCTTGATCATATTCAACTTTCAATGCATGACATTACTGAAGAAATTAACAACTTTATAACTAATACTAAAACTTTCAAATTAAAACAAAAAATTGCTGCCATGATAAAGGACAGAGGTTATCCTATGGTCCTTAATGTTGTTTTGCATAGATATAACATTGATCATATTCAAGAAATTCTTGAAATGGCCGAAGGACTAGGAGCTGATTATATTGAGCTAGCAAATACTCAATATTATGGTTGGTCGCTAGTTAATAGAGATCAGCTGATGCCAAAAAAAGAACAAGTATTGCATGCAGAAAAAGTAACGAACGCTTTTCGTGAGCGGATCGGTAACAAAATGAAGATATTTTTTGTTGTTCCAGATTATTATGATGATAGACCCAAAAAATGTATGAATGGTTGGGGTGAAGTATTTATGATAGTTACCGCAAATGGTGACGTGCTCCCATGCCACTCTGCAAGAGTTATACCTAATTTAGAATTCCCTAATGTTAACGATACCGGCTTAAAAGGTGCATGGTATGATTCACCTGCTTTTAACAGATTTAGGGGTGATGACTGGATGAAAGAGCCTTGTCGCTCATGCTCTGAAAAAGAGAATGATTTAGGCGGATGTAGATGCCAGGCGCTTTTATTATCCGGTGATGCGGAAAGTGCTGATCCAGTATGTACAAAATCACCAAACCGCCACCTAATTGATCAAGCTATAAAAGATACTGAAAATCCTGGATTAGAAGCTAAACCGATAATGTTTAGATCAAATAAAAATTCTAAAAAAATATCTGATGGTGAAGAGAAGGACAGACTAGCAAAATTTCACGCTATACCCTAATAAAAGGGTAGGATTTTAGCATGCATTTATTCTTTAATTCTCGAGTCATAACACTCGCAATGCTTGCGAGTCTTGCTCCATTTGCAATTGATACTTATCTTCCTGCATTCCATATTATTGCTGATGATTTTTTTACTTCTCCAGAATCAATCCAGCAATCACTTACTTTTTATCTAGTACCTTATACTATTATGACCCTGTTCCATGGAGCCATATCAGATACGATTGGGCGCATTAAGACTATTCAGTGGGGACTTGCTTTATTTTTTGCAGCGTCTATTGGTTGTGCGTTATCGACATCAGTTGAATCCTTATGGTTTTTTAGAGTTCTTCAAGGAGTGGGTGGTGGAGCAGGAAACGTTGTTGCAAGAGCAATGGTTCGTGATTTATATGAAGGCCCTCAAGCACAAAGAGTTATGGCGACAATTCAAATTATTTTTGGAATTGCGCCTGCTATTGCTCCAATGATTGGAGGCTTGTTACTCGGTTTTGATTGGCATGCTATCTTTATATTCTTGGCTTTATATGCTGCCATGATGATGGTTATGAGCTCCTATGTTCTTCCAGAAACTATGCCACTAAATGATCGACTTTCTTTTTCCTTTAGCAATGTTATAGATAGATACCGTTCATTAATAGCGAGTAAAGAATTTTTATTACTTGTTGTTGCAGTATCTTGTAATTTTGCAGCTTTTTTTATTTATGTACTTGCTAGCCCTGTTTTTTTAATGGATCACTTGGGATTTTCCTCTCAAGAATTTGGTTACTTATTCATACCTACAGTAATAGGCATGATGATTGGTTCTTTTATTGCTAAAAAATCGGCAGGAAAAGTTAGTCCCTCTAAACTATTACGCAATGGCTACTATTGGATGTTTTTTATCGTGGTAAATAATATACTATTTTGTTTTTGGTTTGAAAATAACGCAATAATAAATATAGGACTGGTAGCATTATACAATATTGGTATGGCTGCAGTTATGCCTATAATTTCTATTGCTGCACTTGATCAATTTCCAAAGATGAGAGGCACCGCTGCATCGGGCCAAGCATTTATGCAAATGCTATTTTCTTCTATTGTGGCAGGTATTTTTGTGCCTATTCTATGGTTTTCAACTTTTGGGTTGTCTACAGGATTATTTATATTATTATCTTTAGGATTTATTACTATTTATAGAACCAAATTATGGAAAGCTTAATTAATTTTTTATTTACATAAATAAGCATTAAATGTTGCAGATTGTGTTCCTTTTCCCTTTTCATGATACTCGTCTATAACTATAGTATTTGCCCCAACATCAACTGCAGCATTTTTACTAAGTTGAAGAAGGTCTTGTTTTATAAAGCTTGAGAGCCTTTCAGCATAACCCGTAATTCTAACTCGATTATTTCCTTTATCAGTACATCTCGACAAATCGTCTGAGGCCGAGGCTATATTTACCTCAGTGGATCCTGGCCTTACATTTACATACTGTCCGTTACCACAGCTAGCTAAGAATAAGCTAATCGTTAATAATAAGGTGAGATTAAAGTTTGAACGCATGATTTATTCCTCTATTAATAATTCTCTTTTATTGGTTTGTGCTGCAAAATCATCAGCATCTGGTAAAGCATCTTTTTTTGCAGTAATTATTGGCCAAATTTTTGCTAGCTTTGCATTTATTTCTATAAATTCCAGCTGATCTTCAGGAACATCATCTTCGGAAAATATTGCTTCAACAGGACATTCAGCAACACATAATGTACAGTCAATACATTCTTCAGGATCAATTGCCAGAAAATTAGGACCCTCAACAAAACAATCAACTGGGCACACATCTACGCAATCTGTATACTTACATTGAATACAGCTTTGGGTTACTACGTAAGTCATAAATCATCCTTATAAAAATTATTCGTATTTTAATTTATTTTTCTCTACTAATCTATAGAATCTATCATGCCAGCACCAACGGTATGATAAGTTGATTCATCAATAATAATAAATGCTCCAGTACTCCTGTGGTCAATATATCTATCAATCATTAACGGTTGCGCTAACTTAAAGCTAACGTTAGCAATATCATTTGTTTTTAAACTAGATGCCTGTTCTTTTTCAATGGTATTGATGTTTATTTTGTTGTGAATATTTGATATCTTAGCTTTTGAGGTTCTTGAAGTATGCAAAATCAAGTATGTTCTGTTAGGTGATAAATCTGTTTCTGAGAACCAACAAATTGTAGCGGTAAAACTTTTTATTGCTGTCAATTTATCATCTGCATGAACAATCATGTCACCTCGAGAAATATCAATTTCATCCTGAAGCGATACAGTAACAGATTCCTCTTTGATAGCCTCTTCAAGAAGTTTATCTCCAATACGTATTTCTTTTATTGTTGATTCAAGATTTGAAGGTAAAACTTTTATTTTGTCATTTATTTTCAACAAACCTGACTCTATGCGACCCATAAATGCTCTGAAGTCATGCAAACCCTTATTGTCAGATTCTCTTGGTCTACAAATATATTGTATTGGGAGACGAAGAGATGACCGATTTATACTTTCTGTGGTGTCTAGACTTTCAAGAATTTCCAATAAAGTAGGCCCCTCATACCATTTCATAGAGCTCCCTCTGTCAACTATCATATCTCCATTTAAAGCTGACATTGGTATAAATTTAATATCAACACCAGGCTGTATAAGCTCTATTGCAGAAGCAAAAGACTCATATTCCTTGCATATAGATTGAAATTTAACTTCTTCATGTTCAATCAAGTCCATTTTGTTTATAGCTACAATAATATGTTTAATTCCTAATAATTTAGCCAAATAAGAATGTCTTTTTGTTTGGGTAAGCATACCCTTACGACCATCGATTAGAATTATAGCTAGTTGAGCCGTTGATGCAGCAGTTACCATGTTTCTAGTATATTGCTCATGACCAGGGGCATCAGCAATGATATACTTTCTTGTACCAGTGCTAAAGTATCTGTAAGCAACATCGATAGTTATACCTTGTTCTCGTTCTGCTTGGAGCCCGTCAGTTATTAAAGATAGATCTAATGAAGACATTCCTCTTTTTTTTGAGGTTTTCTCGATATGGCTTAACGTATCCGTTAATATAGTTTTGGTATCAAATAGCAGTCTACCAATAAGAGTGCTTTTCCCATCATCCACGCTTCCGCACGTCATAAATCGTAAAACAGTATTATTCATGTTGGTATCATTCATTAGAAGTAACCCTCTTTTTTTCTTTGTTCCATAGATGCGTCAGACACTTGATCATCTAATCGTGTTTCCCCGCGCTCTGTTATAACAGTAGATGCTGTTTCCAAAATAATTTTTTCAACAGTATCTGCCTCACTCAAGACCGGTGCAGTACATGTAATATCTCCAACTGTTCTAAACCTAACAGTAAGATTTTCTATTTTATCGCCTGGTTTTGCTGGGGTAACATCAGTGATTGGAATAATCGCACCGTTTCTCCTAACCACATCTCTGTTATGAGCAAAATAAATGCTAGGCAAATCTAACTTTTCCCTTTCAATATATTGCCAGACATCCATCTCAGTCCAATTGGAAATAGGAAAGGCTCTTATATTCTCACCTTTGTGTACTTTTGCATTGTATAAATTCCATAATTCTGGTCTCTGATTTTTTGGATCCCATTGGCCGAACTCATCCCTAAAACTCATAACACGTTCTTTAGCTCGCGCTTTTTCCTCATCACGCCTTGCTCCACCAATGCAGCAATCAAATTCATGTTCTTCAATTGCCTCAAGCAAAGTTACTGATTGGTATTTATTTCGTGGCTCATCTACATTTTTAAGTACAATGGTTCCTCTAGCCATAGAATCTTCTAACGAAGCTACAATTAATCGTTCCTCTAACTCTTTTGTTTTGGTATCTCTAAAGCTAATAACCTCTGGATAATTATGCCCAGTATCAATATGCATGAGTGGAAAAGGGAAACGGCCAGGTCTAAAGGCTTTCTCAGCAATTCTCAGCAAACATAAAGAATCCTTTCCCCCTGAAAATAGTAAAACTGGGTTTGAGCACTGCCCGGCAACCTCTCTCATAATATGGATTGCTTCAGATTCAAGCCAATCTAAATGGCTGATTTTATCCCTCATTATTTCCCCTCTCTGTTGTGCAGACCACACTCTCTTTTTTCATCAACTTTTGTTGGATCAAAATAGTCATATTCATTAAATAAATTTAGCTTTTCCATATAACTATCAAGCTCCCTGTCAGTCCAATAATAAAATGGGCTTATTTTTAATAAATCATCCTGGCCCTTTGATAAAATATCTAACCCGTCTCTAAATACCGTTTGTCCTTTCCTTAGGTTTGTTATCCATAGGTCGGGCTTAATTTCATTCATAGCTCTTCTAAAGGGTTCTAATTTTACTTGTTCAGTGAATTCTCCATGTCTTGGGTCATCAATATTTGGAACATCACCCATAAAAATTGCTCTATGTGCTGATGTGTGCCTTGGGGTATATAGTTGTATATTAAGACTTAGGTCTCCAATAATTTTTTCAGCATACACATATGTTGCTCTGGTGTTGTAGCCTGAGTCACACCATACAACTTTTAAATCTGGCATTATCTTGCTACATAAATAAAGAATAGCAACTTCATAAGGTCTAAAATTAGTGGTTAGAATTGGATTTTTTGAATGATTAAATGCCCATTGCATTATATCTTCGGGAGATTTACCGGATAGTTGTTCGTTTAATTTTTTTATATTATCCATGCCATTATTCTTTTATTATTTGGTTCTATTTACCCTTTTCCATGCAGGTAAGTCGTTATCAATTGCACCTTGATATGGCATACTGAAATCATGCAAGGCTTTAAGCGCTTCATTTGCATCTCTGTCTTCGCGAATAAGGAAACTATCAAAACCAGTTCTTTTTAAAAAGAACAGTTGATCCCTTAATACATCACCAAAAGCTCTTAAAATATTTTTATACTTGTACTTAGTGCGCAATTGAGACCCAATTGAAAATATTCTCCCATCGGCAAATTTACCTACCCTTATTCCTATGATTGGAAAAATATTAATATCTTTACATTCCTTTACCAAGCTCTCAATTTCCTCATGAGTATCAATCCAAACACCAATTTCATTCTTTAATAAACGTTCTTTCAGTTGTTGTTTATGCTTTAAAAAAACCTTCATTGGAAGAATAATCTTGCCTGAATCGGAAAATTTTGTTTTATCTACCTGCTCTGGAGTAGGCGAATTATCTCCAGTTATTTTAAAAATTACCACTTTACCTGCTTGTTTTTTTACTGCCGTGTCGATTTTCGGAAGCATAATAGTTTCCCATTCATCTTCCACAATCTCATTATTAAAAATCAACTGTGAGCTCATGATGATTTTCCTTTTTCTCCATAGATTGTTAATTTAAAAGGCTCTAAACCGATCCTCACAACACAATCAATAAATGCTTCATCAGAATGCCTCTCCTTGACATAGGTATCAATTATTTTTTTTATTACTAAAGGCATTTCGTCCGCAGAAAAAGAGGGACCAATAACCTTTCCTATACTAGCAAAGTTTCCTTGGTTACCTCCTAAGGTTACCTGATACCACTCGCTACCATCTTTATCAACACCCAGTATTCCAATATGCCCAACGTGATGATGGCCACATGCATTCATACATCCAGAGATGTTAAGGTCAATATCACCAATATCATGAAGATAGTCCATATCGTCAAATATTGCTTGTATAGATTCTGCAATAGGAATACTTTTAGCATTGGCTAAAGAACAGAAATCACCTCCTGGACAACAAATAATATCTGTGAGTAGGCCAATATTTGCAGTAGTTAGATGTTGTAATTTTGCCTTTTCCCATAACTCAAATAGATTGTCTTCTAACACATCTGCAAGAATTAGATTTTGCTCATGAGAAACGCGTATCTCTCCAAAACTATAAATGTCTGCAAGATCGGCAATTAGGCGCATTTGCTCAGACGTTGCATCACCTGGTGCTTGATGATTAGATTTTAATGATAGAGTTACCGATCTATATGCCGGATTCTTATGAGCATGGGTACATCTTGCAAGCCATTGAGAGAATGATTTATTTCCTGCATATGTTTCCAGATTATTTTTTTTATTACGTGCATATTGAGGTTCTGTGAAGAATTTTTTTACTCTATTTAATTCAGAGTTATCAATAGTATTTGGACCATCCTTGATGAATTGCCATTCTTCCTCTACAAGCTCTCGAAATTTATCAATACCCAACGCTTTGACTAGGATTTTAATTCTAGCCTTATACATATTGTCTCTTCTTCCATAGAGATTGTAGACACGGAGTATTGCCTCACAATAAGTTAGTATATGTTCCCATGATAATTCCTCTTTGATTACTGAGCCAAGAATAGGAGTACGTCCCAAGCCCCCTCCAACCCAAACTTTTATAGACATATGATTATTTTTGTTGATAAAGAATTCTAATCCAATATCATGAGCCTGAACGATTGCGCGATCTTTATGAGAGCCTGTAACAGCTATTTTAAATTTTCGGGGTAATAATGCGAACTCAGGGTGAAAGGTACTCCATTGCCTAATAATCTCAGCTATATATCGTGGATCTACAATCTCATCTGGAGTAACCCCAGCAAATTGATCAGTGGTAATATTTCTTATGCAGTTTCCTGAGGTTTGGATAGCGTGCATCTCTACCTCAGACAGTTCTTTTAGTATTTTTGGGGTATCTTCAAGTTTTGGCCAATTAAATTGAATATTTTGACGTGTACTAAAGTGACCATAACCACGATCATATTTGTCAGCGATACTTGCTAATTTTCTAAGTTGTTTTGAAGATAAAAGCCCATAGGGTATGGCCACCCTCAGCATAGGAGCATGACGTTGGATATATAGACCATTCTGAAGTCTTAATGGTCTAAACTCTTCATCAGAAAGCTCTTTAGTAAGGTATCTTTTTAGCTGACCCTCGTATTGTTCTACTCTTTCATCAACAAGCTTTTGATCTACTTCATCATATTTATACATAATCTAAATTATCTACCTATTCAATCTATATAATTAATTCTGTTCCAACACCAAGCAATATAAAAACTAAAATATACCGCAATTTATTTTCATCAATTTTTGAACTGAGATTACTCCCAAGCCATACTCCCGGTATAGATCCAATTAATAATGAAATTAATAATATACTATCAACATTTCCAAGCTTATAGTGTCCTAAACCAGCAAACAAGGTTAATGGGACTGCATGGGCAATATCTGTACCGATTATATTTTTTATCTTCATTTTGGGATAAATCAAAAGAAGCGCCGTAACACCCATAGCTCCTGCTCCAACCGATGTAAGAGTAACCATACCACCCAGCAAAAAACCTAAAAATATAGTAAAGCTCTTTGCGTTTTTAATTGCATACAATTCATTTTTTTTTGATTTGCTTATAATTAATGGTTGAGACAGAACAGCAGCCGAAGTAAAAATTAGTGCAACACCCAACCATAATTCAATGAAAGCAATAGTTTCTGTTGATCCTAAGTCTATATCTTGAATATATAAGTTCATTAAAATAGAGGCCGGAATACTACCCAACATCAAATGACCAACAATCCTCCAATTTATGTGCCCAAACTTATTATGACTAAAAACACCAAAAGATTTGGTAATACCAGCATAAATAAGGTCAGTCCCAACTGCTATTGCAGCTGGGAACTTAAAAATTAGGACTAAGAGGGGTGTCATTAAGGACCCACCACCAACTCCAGTTAAGCCAACTAATAACCCTACAATAAAACCAGATAGAATATATTCAAAACCCATAGAATAGCTATAAGAGATACAAATTAAAGGATGAAATATAACAGAATTTCATATATTATTTTAATAATAATAAATTCTATTAATATAACTTTTTAATATATGAAATTACAACAGTTACGATGTATATATGAAGTAGTCCAAAATGATTTTAATATATCAAGGGCTGCAAATACTATTCATACCTCACAACCTGGTGTAAGTAAGCAAATACAGCTTTTAGAAGAGGAGATAGGTGTTCAAATTTTTCAAAGACACGGTAAAAGATTGATAGGTTTAACTGATCCAGGAAACCATATTTTTAGTTCTATTTCTGAAATACTAAGAGAAAGTGATAATATTAAAAATATATCAGCTGAATATGAAAATAAAGATACTGGGACATTTACTATTGCAACTACCCATACTCAGGCACGTTACAAACTTCCTAAGGTAGTTGAGGCATTTGTAAAAAAATACCCTAAAATTCATTTGAATATCCATCAAGGAAATCCTACCCAAGTAACTGAACAAATTTTGATGGGCCATGCTGATGTTGGAATTGCAACAGAGGCTATCGGTCTTAGTAAGAAGATTTTATGCATACCTTGCTACTCTTGGAATAGGTCACTGGTAATGCCAAAAGGGCATCCTTTGGAGTATGAAAAAAAAATCACGCTCAAACATTTGGTGGCATACCCACTTATTACTTATGATTATGCATTTACTGGAAGTACGATAGTCTCCAAAGTATTTAAAGAGGCAAAGCTAGAGCCCAATATTATGTTAACTGCTATCGATGCAGATGTTATAAAAACTTACGTTAACTTAAATTTAGGCGTAGGCCTTATTGCAGAGATGGCTTTTAACAATGAAAATGATAAAGAGTTAGTTGCTAGAGACGTTAGTCATTTATTTCCGATTAGCACAACTTTTATTGGAATTAGGCAAGATACCTTTGTAAGAGCCTTTGCTTTTGATTTTATTAAAATGTTTATCCCAAAAATAACCGAACATGAACTGAAATTAATTCTACAAAAAAGGTATATTTAACTAAAAATTACGGTAATATAATTTTTTTAACTCAGAAAATTATATTATGAAATCAGATTTAGACATAGCACAAGCAGCTGAATTAAAACCAATCGAGAGTATCGCTAGTAACCTCGGATTACCCAAAGAGGCCCTCAATAATTATGGCCCATTTATTGCAAAAGTTGATGCAAGCAAACTAAAAAATAACTCGACTGATGAAGCGAAATTAATTCTTATTACAGCAATGAGCCCAACTCCAGCCGGAGAGGGAAAGACTACTACCACTATTGGATTAGCTGATGCTATAAATAGCCTTGGTAAGAAAGCCGTTATTTGTGTAAGAGAGCCATCTTTAGGACCAGTGTTTGGTATGAAGGGAGGAGCAACAGGTGGGGGATTTTCTCAAGTTCTTCCAATGGAAAATATTAATTTACATTTTACAGGCGATTTTCATGCCATAACTTCAGCAAATAATTTACTTTCTGCCTTGATAGATAATCATATTTACCATGGCAATGAAATGGGTATTGATATTAATAATATATCTTTCAAAAGATGCTTGGATATGAACGATCGCTCTTTACGTAAGATTTCAGTAAACAATGCAAGGTATGACTATAAGACTGGATTTAATATTTCGGTAGCTAGTGAGGTAATGGCAATTTTTTGTTTAGCTACTTCATTGGATGACTTAAGGGAAAGGCTCGGTGAAATGGAGGTTGCAAAAAACATTGATCCGTCAAAAAAACCTATTCTTGCCAAAGATCTTAAGGCCGAAGGTTCAATGGTTGCTTTGCTTAAAGATGCATTTATGCCTAATCTTGTTCAAAGTATTGCACATACTCCAACCCTAATTCATGGAGGACCTTTTGCTAACATTGCGCATGGTTGTAACTCTTATATAGCTACTAAAGTGGCAATGCAACTTGGAGAATATGTTGTAACAGAAGCTGGCTTTGGTGCCGACTTAGGTGCGGAGAAGTTTATTGATATTAAATGTAGACAAACTGGACTTAATCCAGATGTTATTGTAATCGTAGCAACTATCAGAGCTTTAAAATATCATGGTGGAGTTGAAGTTAAAGAATTGAATACACCCAATATGAAGGCTTTAAATGAAGGTTACTCTAATCTCGAGCGCCATATAAAAAATTGTAGTGAACATTATGGCAAGGATATTGTGGTAGCTATCAATCATTTTGTTTCAGACTCAGAAGAGGAAATAGCCTTTGTAAAAGATGCAGTGAAAAGCCAAGGTTTTGAAGCTATTATTTGCCACCATTGGGGCAAGGGTGCAGAAGGTGCACATGATTTAGCTTCTAAGGTTATGCAGCTTACTAGTTCTGAGAAGAAATCACCAATCAAATATATGTATGACGATAACCATAGCATTGAGGAAAAAATTAAAACTCTAGCTGAAAATTTATACCATGCAAAAGATGTGGAATACGAAGATTTAGCTCAAGAGCAACTTGAAGAGCTATCCTCTCTTTACGGAAAATTTCCTGTATGTATTGCAAAAACACCATACTCATTTTCAAGTGACCCTTTATTAAAAGGTGCAGCATCTGATCACACCTTGGTTGTCAAAGAAATTAGATTAGCAAGGGGAGCAGGATTTTTGGTAATAATATGCGGCTCTGTAATGACTATGCCGGGACTTCCTTCTAAACCAGCAAGCGAGAACATTTGTGTAAATAAACAAGGAGAGATAGAAGGATTAAGTTAGATTGCGCGCGTTTCATCAAACGGTAAAATCCGATGAGTTAGTTATAAACAAATCCAAATTCTTTGGATTTGTTTTACTTGGAGAGTCAAGAAAAGATTTTTTAATTGCTATTAATAATTTGAGTAAACAATTGCTAACTTGTGATCATATTGCTTTTGCTTATCGAATTAAGACAAAGCAAAGTGTTGATGCATATTATAATGATGCGGGAGAGCCATCTGGAACGGCAGGCAAACCTTTATTAAACATCCTTCAAATGCAAAATATTGTCAATAGTGGCTTGGCTGTCGCAAGATTTTATGGCGGCATAAATTTAGGGACAGGTGGGTTGGCTCGTGCTTATACTAAAGCTGGAATGTTAGCTTTTAATAAAGCAAAATTTACACCATTTATTGATTATTTTGAATATAAATTATTAATTAAATACAATATGTTAGAAAATATATCTAATGTAATTAATAAGAATAAAGGAAGTATTATAGAGAAGTATTTTGATGAAAATATAACCTTAAAAGTTAAGCTAACCAAAGAGGCTTTTAGTGAAATTACAAATGCATTCCCGATGATAACTATAGAACCTCTTCACTGAAAATATTTACCTTAAAACTATTCTGTTAAAATATTGACTTATAATCTTTAGAAACTATAACAATTAACATACAGGAGCCTTAATAATGAAGCTTGAATCAATTGCCTTGCATCATGGATATGAATCTGAAAGCACAACAAAAGCAGCAACAACCCCTATCTACCAAACATCATCATTTACGTTTGATAACACACAGCATGGAGCTGATCTTTTTAATTTAAAAGTCGAAGGAAATATTTATTCTCGCATCATGAATCCAACCAATGCGGTCTTAGAACAAAGGCTTGCCGAAATGGAAGGTGGTATTGCCTCACTTTCACTAGCCTCTGGCATGGCAGCTATAACTGCTGCGATACAGTGCATAACCCGAACCGGAGATAATATTGTAAGCACGAGTCAGCTATATGGGGGAACATATAATTTATTTGCTCATAGCTTTCCACAACAAGGGATTAACGTTAGGTTGGTAGATGCAAATAATTTAGAAGCTCTTGATAATGCTTTTGATGATAATACAAAAGCTTTGTATTGTGAGACCATTGGCAATCCTCTCGGAAATATTGTGGATATAGAAGCCTTAGCAGAAATTGCTCATAAACATGGTGTACCTCTGATTGTTGACAATACAGTAGCCACTCCATATCTTTGCAAACCGATTGAACATGGTGCAGATATAATAATCCATTCGTTAACAAAATACATAGGTGGACATGGAACAACGATTGGTGGTGCTATTATAGATTCAGGAAAATTTGATTGGGCAAAAGATAAAAAGAAATTTCCCATGCTCAATGAACCAGATCCTTCTTATCATGGCGTTGTTTACACCGAAGCATTAGGCCCAGCAGCATATATTGGGAGATGTAGGGTTGTTCCGTTAAGAAATACAGGTGCTGCGCTTTCTCCTCATAGTGCATTTCAGATAATGCAGGGGCTTGAAACGCTTGGCCTTAGGATGGAGAGACATTGCTCAAATGCAGAAACAGTTGCAAATTATTTGCAAGACCATGAGCAAGTTGAATGGGTAAATTATGCAACGTTAAAGAATGATAAATATTTTGATCTTTGTAAAAAAACAACTGCAGGACTTGCTTCAGGAATTATTTCGTTTGGAATTAAGGGGGGTGTTGAAGCCGGGACCAAATTTATAGATGCATTACAAATGATTTTGAGGTTAGTTAATATCGGTGATGCAAAATCCTTGGCATGTCATCCAGCATCGACCACGCATAGGCAGCTTAACCCTAGTGAATTAAAAGCAGCTGGTGTGAGTGAGGAGATGATAAGAATTTCTGTAGGTATAGAGCATGTTGATGATATCATTGCGGATATTTCCCAAGCACTAGACGCAGCAAAATAATTTATGATAATTGAAGCTTTATTAGTTTTAATTGTAGTAATTTTATTGGTTGTAGCATGGAAAATATTTAAAGGTAATGAAACAGACGGAACATTAGCTTTGCTTGAAGAAAAGCATCGTCAGATGTTGGTAGATATTAATGACTCTCTAAATAAGTTATCTGATCGTTTTAATAAGACGGTAACAGACGAATTAACATCTACCAGAGAATCATTACAAAAGCTTCAGTTATCACAGCAAGAATCGTTAGCTAAAATCCGAGAAGAGGTAATTGAGAAACTTCATAAAACGCTATCGGAACAAGGAAAATCACAACAGGACAGCTTGCAAAATGCTTTAAAAAATACCTCGCTTCAACTTATGAGCTCATTAGAAAGTCTTACTAAATCTGTGGATGAGCGTTTGCAGGAAATAACAGGCAAGGTTCATGAGAGGCTGGAGGAGGGTTTCAAGAAGACCAATGCAACTTTCGTGAGTGTGATGGAGCGGCTTGCAACGATTGACGAAGCACAGAAGAAAATTGATGGTTTAACTACTAATATGGTTAGTCTTCAAGAATTACTTGGCGATAAGAGATCGCGTGGAGCTTTTGGAGAACTTCAATTAGAAGGGTTAATTAAAAACATCCTTCCTCCAGATACATACGCTCTTCAACATACTTTTCTTAATGGCTCGAGAGCAGATTGCGTTCTATTCTTACCTGAGCCAACTGGTACAGTTGCAGTCGACTCAAAATTTCCTATGGAAAATTACCAAAAGATGTTTGATGTTGATTTATCTGATGTAGATAAAGCAAAAGCACAAAAGCAATTTAAAGTTGATGTAAAAAAACATATAGTCGATATTGCTAAGAAATATATCATTCCTGATGAAACCTCTGACGGTGCGGTGATGTTTATCCCTGCAGAGGCAGTATTTGCCGAAATTCATGCGTATCACCCTGAGCTAATACAAGAGTCTATGGCTAAAAAGGTATGGCTTGTATCACCTACGACATTGATGGCTGTGCTTAATACTGCTAGAGCTGTTTTAAAGGATGTGGAGACAAGAAAACAAGTTCATATTATTAAGGCAGAGCTTGGTAAATTGGGTAAAGATTTTGAGCGGTTTGATAGTCGAATGAAGAAATTAGCTGACAATATAAGAATGGCTCATGAAAATGCTCAGGATGTTCATATTTCAAGTCAAAAGATATCCAGACGTTTCTCCCAAATTGAACGGGTTGAGCTAAAAGATGATCCAAATGCTCTGTTGGAGTTCGAAGATAAAATTCGTACAGATACCAAAGATGAAGATTGATATTTTATTTTTTGCAAGCATACGAGAACTTTTTGATAAAGAGAAGATATCTCTCGATGTAAAAGATGATATTTTGACACCAAGTGAATTGCTAGATTTTCTATCTAAAAATCATAAAGGTCCATGGCTTAAGCTTTTAGAGAGAAAAACAAAAATTCGTGTGGCGGTAAATCAAAATATTGAGGATTGGAGTTTTAAAATAAGGGATGGAGATGAATTAGCCTTTTTACCGCCAATTACAGGAGGTTAGGCAATGATTTCCATTCAATCTGAATCATTCTCGGTAGAACATATTTCAAATAAAATTAGAGCTGATAACAACAATATTGGAGCAGTTGTAACTTTTGTCGGATATGTACGAGATTTTGAAAAGAATGACGGTAAAACACTTTCTAGTATGGAGTTGGAGCATTACCCAGGAATGACTGAAAAGGTTCTAGAAGATATTGAAAAGAAAGCTTTAAAAAAATGGAAGTTGTCCGCCATTAATATTGTTCACAGAGTAGGAAAATTAAAACCGAGCGAACCTATTGTTTGTGTAGCCGTTGCAAGTCAACACAGAGACAATGCTTTTGAAGCGGCACGCTTCATCATTGATTTTTTGAAAACTGAAGCACCCTTTTGGAAAAAAGAAATAACCAGTAATGGAGATTATTGGGTTGAAGATAAAGACTCTGACTATCAACAAAAAATGTCTTGGTCTAGGACAGAAGAAAAGAGTTAACCAAGCAAAAACTGTCTGTTATTATTTAATTTAAATAAATGGAATAAATAAATGTAAGGGTTTTATATGAAATTAAGAAAAGTAGTTTTCCCTGTAGCTGGTCATGGCTCACGCTTCCTACCTGCAACTAAAGCAACTCCAAAGGAGATGCTGCCTGTCGTAGATAAACCACTTATTCAATATGCTGTTGAGGAGGCGCTGGAGGCAGGGTTTACCGATCTAATTTTTATTACTGGAAAAACAAAAAGAACGATTACGGATCATTTTGATTTATCGCTAGAGATGAGTTCGAACATGACAGATCAAAAAAAAGACCTATTTGATAAAATGAATAGAATCATTCCATCCCATGCCTCATGTATTTACTTGAGGCAAGGAGAGCCATTAGGCTTGGGCCATGCTATCTTACAAGCAAAACCTGTTTTGGGGGATGAGCCTTTTGCGGTAGTTTTAGCGGATGATTTAATTGATGGAAAAAAGGGGGTTTTAAAACAGATGGTTGAGAACTATGAGGATGATTACTCGTCCCTGATTTCAGTCCAAAAAGTAAGCAAAAATGACGCCCCTCAATATGGAATGATTTCAACAAATGATGACGGTAGTAATTTAATGAAATTATCTGGCATTGTTGAAAAACCTAAACCTCAAGATGCTCCTTCAGATTTTGGTGTGGTTGGTCGTTATATCTTCTCAAACAAAATTTTATCTTTCTTGGAAAGAACTAAACCTGGTACCGGTAATGAAATACAACTCACTGATGCCATAAAAGCTATGTTAGATGATTTACCAGTATTTGCTTATCAGTTTGAAGGCACTAGATATGACTGTGGTGATAAGTTGGGTTTTATTAAAGCTAATATCGAATATGCACTTAAAAATGATAAATTTGGAGATGAGCTTAAGGAATACCTCAAGCGAAGATTGCTTTGATTAGTCGTGACGATCTTCTATCAAATTCAACTGTAATTTATGAGTACGATGAAATTCTAGAGGCTATTTCGAGTATAGCCCTAAGTTTAAATGAAGCCTACCAGGAAAAAAAGGTTAGCTTAATCCCAGTAATGACAGGGGTCTTACCATTTGCTGGTCATCTTATACCAAAGTTAGAATTTGATTTAGAGCTCGATTATTACCATGCATCAAGATACCAAAATAATAAGGGTGGAAATACAATACGATTAATTTACGAACCTCAAGAGGAAAAAATAAAAGATCAAGCTGTATTGCTGCTGGACGACATTCTCGACGAGGGACACACCCTTGCATACATTAAAGATAAGTTAAACAAACAAGGAGCATCTTCAGTAGAGACAGCTGTTTTGTTTGATAAAATTATTGATAAGCCTAAGCCTTTGTTAGCCAGCTATGTAGGCTTAAAAGTCCCAAATGTTTATGTCTATGGTTTTGGTTTGGATTTTAATGGAATAGGGCGTAATATGGCCCACTTGTATGCCTATAAAAACTAATAATTAAGCGTTAATGACAAATAAAAAGAAACAATTAAAGCTCAGAGAGCGCGATCCCCAAAAAGCTCGTGAAATTGCTCAATATGAGAACCCAATTCCTAGCAGAGAATTAATTCTTGAGGTAATGGCCGAAATAGGTGTCCCTATCAAAAAAAATGATCTTGCACAGTCTTTAGAAATTCAGGAGGAAGAATTAATTTTTTTTGAAAAACGCCTTAGAGCAATGGCCAGGGAAGGACAAATTCTTATTAATCGTAAAGATGTTCTTTGCATCGCTACTAAACTAAGCTTAATTGCGGGTAAGGTGATTGGTCATCCCGATGGATTTGGCTTCTTAATTCCTGATAATAAAGAAAATAAAGATGTGTTTTTATCCCCAAGGGAAATGTCTAAAGTATTCAACAACGATCGAGTAATGATTCAGGTGACTGGTCAGGACAGAAAAGGTAGGCTTGAAGGGACTATTGTTGAGGTTTTGGAGCGAGTAAACAATATTATTGTTGGGCGTGTAGTGCAGGGAAATGGCGTTACGATTGTTGCTGCTGAGGACAAGCGTATTAATCAAGATATTTTAATCCCGTATAACCTTGATTTAAATGCTAAAGAGGGTCAAGTTGTGGAGGTAGAAATTACCACTCAACCAAGCCTCAGAGAGAAGCCAATGGGAAAAATAATAAAAATTCTTGGCGACTATTCGGATAGTGGTATTGAAATTGAGATTGCCTTAAGAAAGCATCATCTTCCTTATGATTTTTCTAAAGAAGCTCTAAACCAGGCAAATATTTATGGGTCTGAGATTGATGCTAAAGAAATTTCCGGTAGAGTTGATTTAAGGAAGTTACCCTTGGTCACCATCGATGGTGAGACAGCTAGAGATTTTGATGATGCTGTATACGCTGAACCTTCAAAAAATGGGTGGAGACTAGTAGTAGCTATTGCAGATGTGAGTGCCTACGTTAAATCAGGCACCGAACTAGACAAAGAAGCTCTGGAGAGAGGAAACTCTGTTTATTTTCCGAGAAGAGTTATTCCTATGCTGCCCGAGTCATTATCCAATGGATTATGTTCTTTAAATCCTAATGTTGACAGGTTATGTATGGTCTGTGATATGGAAATTGATAGCTTGGGTGAGGTTGAATCCTATAAATTCTACCCTTCAGTAATGAGATCAAAAGCACGATTAACTTATACGATTGTTGATGAAATACTTAATAAGCAAAATGTCACACTCGCAACAAAATATAAGGATATTCATGATGACCTAAAAAATCTTCACAGAATATTTCAATTACTTTTTAATCAAAGGAAAAAAAGAGGAGCGTTAGAATTTGATTCAACTGAAACCTCCATTGTATTTGATGACAACGGAAAAATTGACCACATTAAGCCTATCTATCGAAATGAAGCACACCGTATAATTGAAGAATGCATGCTAGCTGCCAATGTATGTTCTGCAAAATTTTTATTAGACAAAGATGTAGATGCACTTTTCAGAAATCATGAAACACCAACGGAAGAAAAGCTTGAAAATCTTAGAGGTTTTCTTGTTGAATTTGGACTTTTTTTGGATGGCGGCAACAATCCTACAGTCATGCATTATGGCCAATTAATCGATCAAATTACAAATCGACCAGACGCTCACTTGTTACAAACAGTAGTCTTGAGATCTATGCAGCAGGCGGTATATAGTAATGCTAATAAAGGTCATTTTGGTCTGGCTTATGAATCTTACACTCACTTTACTTCTCCAATTAGGCGATACCCGGATTTAATTGTCCATAGAGCTATTAAAGCTAAAATTCAAAGTAAAAAATTAAACATTAAAGACATTAGTCAGTTGGGTGAACATTGTTCAGGAACAGAGAGACGAGCGGATGACGCTACCAGAGATGTTGAGTCGTGGCTTAAATGCTACTTCATGCAAGATAAAATTGGAGAAGCATATGAAGGGACTGTGGCAGGTGTAACTGGTTTTGGGTTATTTGTTGAGTTAGATGGAATTTTTATTGAAGGTTTACTTCATGTAACTGAGCTAGGAAACGATTACTTTACTTTTGATAAAAGTAAACATGCAATGGTTGGCGAAAGAACACATCTTTCCTACAGATTGGGTGATAGGTTAAAAGTAAAGGTTGTCAGGGTGGATATGGAAACATCTAAGATTGATCTGTCACTGGTGAATGGCAGTGGCAACCAACCTAAGCCTAAGAAAAAGATAAAAGATAAAAAAAAATCTGTCCGAAATAAAAGGGCGGGAAAAAGAAAATGAGTGAAAAAAAAATTATTTATGGATTCCATTCCATTACTAGTCGTATAAGACTCGATGTAAACTCGGTGAAAGATATTTACCTTGATGAAGCAAGGAACGATGCAAGAATGGCAGACTTAATGAAGTTGATTAAACTGCATGATATTAATTTTCATCTAAGTTCAAAAAATAGATTGGATGGCATGATACCTAACTCAAAACATCAAGGAGTCATTGCAAGTATTATGGAGGTGAAACAAAAATATATCACGGTTGAGGATATATTGGAGGAAGGTGCAGACGAGCCTTTACTTTTTTTAATTCTTGACGGTATCGAGGATCCTCATAACCTTGGGGCTTGTTTTAGAGTAGCTGATGCAATGGGCGTGCATGCAATTATTTGCCCAAAAGATAACGCAGTAGGTGTGAATGCAACTGTTAGAAAAGTAGCATGTGGAGGTGCTGAATCTGTTCCATTTATTGCCGTAACAAATATTGGTAGAACGATAAGGTATTTAAAGGAAAATGGATTGTTTGTTATTGGCACGGATGGCGACTCTGATAAAGACATTTATCAAGAAAATTTATCTGGCCCGATTGCAATAGTTCTAGGATCGGAGGGAAAAGGCATGCGAAGGCTTACCCGTGAATTATGCGATACCTTAATTTCTATTCCTATGCATGGTCAGGTAGAGAGCTTGAACGTGAGTGTAGCAAGTGGAATTTGCTTATCAGAAATAAGAAGGCAAAGAAATCTAACTTAGCATAAGTTTTATCTAAATTGCGAATGTAATACTCATAATACCCTCACCTATTAAATTAATTTTTCTATTTATTTTTTTCATCCTGCGCAGTATATCAAAATTTCTTTTAAATTATTCCGTATTCTTGTAATGCGAATGATTCTCATTTACAATAATAGAAGTTTTTTTAAAGAGGAAAAAAATGAGCGATATTACAAAAAGATCAAAGGAATTTATCAAACGATCCGTATTTAAATTTGACCTTGAGACAACTGAAGTGATGATCATATGGTCACTAAGGCACTGGATGGAATGTAGTTATACTAAAGAAAATGCCAAAGATCTATTTTCACTGTGCATCGAGCAACATGGATTACCAGACATCTCTGTGTTGTTTGAGGAAATTACAACGGCAATTAAAGAAGGATCATTGGAGAAAGGAGTTATTGGAAGTGAATTTTGTAATCATATACATTATGGGGAACTTAAATGCCTTGAGGCATTATATTTCTTACAAAACGATAATATTAATGCTGCACAAATATCACTCGCAAGTTGGCTTAAACCTGAGGAGTCAAGAGTTACGTTTAAAATCATGATGGCCCTAGCATTAATTTTAGAGAAATCAGATCTAATTATTCCTAGTCGTAAAGAATATCAATCGCAATGGCGACCTCACTAAACATTTAATATAAGGAAAGTTATATGGCTAATAACAGCGCAAGAAGTAAACCTAAAAATAGATTATCTAGACAAATGGGTGAAAATATCTGGGGCCGTGACAATTGTCCAACAGCAAAAAGAGCGTATGGACCTGGGCAACATGGTCCAAAGGGTGTCAGAAGAAGAAGTGATTTTGGAGTTCAATTAAGGGAAAAGCAAAAGTTAAAAGGTTATTACGGCAATATTGGAGAAAAGCAGTTTAAGAATATTTTTAAAGAGGCTTTCGCACAAAAAGGAGATACCAGTGAAAACCTCTTAGTATTGCTAGAATCACGACTTGATGCGATTGTATATAGATCAAATTTTGTAGCTACGGTATTTGCTGCGCGACAATTTATTAACCATAAGCACGTAAGGGTTAACGGTTCGATTGTGAATATCCCTTCTTACCGATGTAAGCCAGGAGATGTTGTAGACATTAAAGAAAAAAGTAGGAACCTTAGCTTTGTAATTGAATCTACTAACAAATTAGAAAGAGATGTTCCTGAATATCTTAATCTTGATTTAAAAAACTTTAGTATCACTTACACAAGGTTTCCATCTTCCGATGAAATACCTTATGCAACAATTATGAGTCCTAAAGATGTTGTTGAGTTTTACAGTCGTTAAATAAATTAATTTATCAAAGGAAAATTATGAAAAGTATCAAACTATATGCAATTTTATTTTTAGTAGCATTTTATGGGAACGCATTTTCAGCTGAACATGTTGTAAAAATGTTAAATGGTGCACCACCAAATATGTTTGTTTTTGATCCTCCTGTATTAAAGGTTGCTGTTGGTGATAGTGTTACATGGGACGGTGATGCAATGCATAATTCTGTGTCTATCAAAACCATGCTACCAAAGGGAGCAAAACCATGGGCTGGTAATCTCACCAAAAAAAAGGGGGAGAAATCTATCACAGTAAAGTTTGATGTCGAGGGCGTGTATGGTTATAACTGTACACCACACGCTATGCTAGGCATGGTTGGCTTAGTTGTTGTAGGTGACCCAGCATCTAATCTGGATGCAGCAAAAAAAGCGATAGAAACTCAGGCTGGTGGAAAAGAAAGGTTTGTAAAATATTTTTCAGAAGTTAAGTGATTTTTCCCAGAACATAAAAAAGGACTCATTCATGAGTCCTTTTTTTTATATGGCTCCCCAACCTGGGCTCGAACCAGGGACACATGGATTAACAGTCCATTGCTCTACCGACTGAGCTATTGGGGAATAAATCGTAGCAACAGATGATAAGCAGAAATTACGTTCTGGTCAACTAATCTCACCTTTTTTTTAGCCTTCAATTGCCAATTTAATTCTTCTCAACGCTTCAACTAGATTTTTCATTGAAGTTGCAAAAGAAATCCTAAAGTAACCTTCAAGTCCGAACGCCGACCCTGGAACAACAGCGACACCTTGACTTTCTAAAAGGTACCCTGTGAATGATAAATCATCTAAAGATTTTATTTTATTCGCCGTAAATAAATTTTTTATAGCTTGATTTGCATCAGTAAATGCATAGAAAGCTCCCTCTGCAGGAATACAATTAAAGCCCTCAATATTATTCAGTTTCTCTAAAACAAAATCATGCCTATCTTTAAATGCTTTAATCATCGGAACCATACAATCCTTTCCTCCGTTCAAAGCAGCTTCTGCAGCAACTTGGGATATGGATGTAGGGTTTGATGTAGATTGCGATTGTAATTTGCTCATCGCTGAAATGATCACTTTAGGACCGGCAGCAAAACCTATTCTCCATCCAGTCATTGAATAGGCTTTTGACACTCCATTCAATATTATTACGCGATCCTTTAAGCGAGGTTCAATCATAAGTATATTGTTAAACGGCATGCCTGATAAATT
Organism: uncultured Methylobacillus sp.; assembly: GCA_964526705.1. Taxonomy (GTDB): domain Bacteria; phylum Pseudomonadota; class Gammaproteobacteria; order Burkholderiales; family Methylophilaceae; genus BACL14. The sequence continues at coordinate 12,358 of CAZGLD010000003.1, read as the reverse complement.
TATATGCTCATATATATCGTCTGTGCCAATATAAACCTGAGGGTATTTAATAAGAACGTCAGCCAAACCTCTTAATTCTGAATCACTATAAACGGCACCAGTTGGATTGGAGGGTGAATTTAGAAAAACTAATTTTGTTTTTTTAGAAATATTTTGCTCGAGTTGTGAGGGTGTTATTTTGAAGCTTTGATTAATATCACACGCAATAACGACAGGCGATGCTCCTGTAAGATTAACAATATCAGTGTACGATACCCAGTAAGGTGCCGGAATAATTACCTCATCTCCATGCTCTAATATCGCAAGGCAAAGATTAAAAATACTTTGTTTACCGCCTACACTTATCACGACCTCATCAATTTTGTATTCAATACCGTTATCTCTTTTGAATTTATCTAACACTGCCTGCTTAAGTGAGGCTGTCCCAGATACGGGGGTATATTTTGTGAAACCACTATTAATGGCTTTAATAGCCGCCTCTTTAATAAAGTCTGGGGTATCAAAGTCAGGCTCGCCGGCTGCTAGTGCAATAATATCTTTTCCTTCAGCTTTAAGTTTAATTGCTTTAGCTGTGATTGCTAGTGTTGGAGATTCTTCTATACGGTTTACGCATGCAGACAAGGGTGATTTTGACAATTTTTTTCCAAACCATAGATTTTTATTTAATATCTAATTTTACTTAAAAATATAGTTTTAACAAATGAAATTTATTTTTTACAATCAGCTTTACAATTGATAATTTCATTCAATTCATCTGCTCTTGCTGGATTAAGAAGATTAAGCGAGGCGTGAATTTTTTTTGCTTCTGCCTTATGTCCTAACTTATCTTCGAGGATACCCATACGAAAAAGAGCATCCGAATTATTCTTGTCTAATTCTAAGGATTTTCGATAGGCAATTAAAGCTTTCAGGTCGTTATTAAGCATCTCGTTAGCGTATCCATATTCATACCAAGCTTCAGTATTATCTTTTTCTTTTACTATCCATTCAGCAGTGACTGTAAAAAAACTTCTCCAGTCCTCTTTTACTTTAGGGATTGCAATTTTTAAGAAAAAAGGCTTGTCTTCTTCCTTCTCTTCCCACAGAGCTTTTCCGGTGATCGGAAACTCTTTTTCTATAGGCTGATTTCTTAATTGATGTATCCACTCAGCGGGCATTGAAAAGTAAGAACCATAGCCCGTTGTTTTGAAGGTATTAATACCTACCAGTTTTCCTTCCATATCAAACAAACCACTCCCACTTGCACCAAGTCTAAATTTTGCTGAGCTCAAAATAATTCTCCCACCCTCCATATCATAGGTTGAAATCATATAGCCCCCCGATGTTAAAGGGACAGGTGAACCGCTAGAGTGACCTATACCTGCTAACTCTTGGCCTTTAACTAAATCTTTGCTATTACCAATAGGAACAGGATCCCTGTTTAACTGAAATAATGTAAGAAGACAGAGGTCTTGCCATCTGTTAGCTTGAACTCCCTCAATCGAGTAAGAGGTATCTCCTTGGGAAACCCATGGTTTTTGTGTTCTTCTTAAAACATGACAATTGGTAATAACTTCATTTTTTCCAACAATTACCCCTGAACCATATGCCAAAGAACCACTGTCTGTATAACCTCGGATCATGACAACAGATGACCATGCTTTCATAAGTTTTGCTTGATCGTAAGCGAATGCATTGAAGGATAGAAGGGACAATAAAGACAGCTTAAGCAATGTGTTCATAATTTATTAATTTGTGTTTTTATTTGTTAATACGAGACTGTTATTAAACATTAAAGTTCGCAACCCTGTTAAAATTATTTCTTTTAAATTTTAAGCTACTTCATTGAATCAACAATTTCCAAAGAGTCCATACACTCTCCACAAGCCATTTGAGCCAGCAGGAGATCAACCAAATGCAATAAATAACCTGACCGAGGGAATAAATAAAGGTGAAAAGTTTCAAACCTTATTAGGAGTAACTGGGTCCGGAAAAACCTACACTATTGCAAATGTAATCGCTAGAACGGGAAGGCCTGCAATTGTCATGGCACCAAATAAAACATTAGCGGCACAATTATACTCTGAATTTAGAGAATTTTTCCCCCATAATGCCGTGGAATATTTTGTATCATATTATGACTATTACCAACCTGAGGCCTATGTACCTGGGCGCGATGTTTTTATTGAAAAAGACTCAAGTATAAATGATCACGTGGAACAGATGCGTTTGTCTGCAACTAAAGCACTTTTAGAAAGAGATGATTCAATTATCGTTGCTACAGTGTCTGCTATTTACGGTATTGGTGATCCTGTCGATTACCAGGGAATGGTACTTTACCTTCAAGTAGGAGAAAAGCTCCTACAAAGAAATATCATTTTAAGGTTGCTTGCAATGCAATACGAAAGAAACGATTTTGATTTCTCTAGAGGTTGTTTTAGGGTGCGTGGTGATGTTATTGATATTTTCCCAGCAGAGAATTCCGAGACAGCAATTCGTGTGTCATTATTTGATGATGTAATTGAGGGAATGTCCACCTTTGATCCTTTAACTGGACAAATTTTTGATAAGGTTAAACGTTTTACCGTATATCCGTCCAGTCATTATGTCACCCCAAGAGAGACGGTGCTAAATGCTATGGGTAATATCAAAGAAGAATTACAGTCTAGGATAAAAGAATTTACAGATCAAAAAAAGTTAGTTGAGGCACAACGTATTGAGCAAAGAACAAAGTTTGATCTAGAGATGTTGAATGAGATTGGTTTTTGTAAGGGTATTGAAAATTATTCGCGACATCTCTCAGGAAGAAAGCCTGGAGATGCACCACCAACGCTATTAGATTATTTGCCCAAAAATGCATTAATGATCATTGATGAAAGTCATGTAACAGTCCCGCAAATTGGAGGAATGTCGAAAGGTGACAGAGCGAGAAAAAATAACCTTGTAGATTATGGTTTTAGATTACCATCAGCCCATGATAATAGACCTCTGCGTTTTGAGGAGTTCGAAAATATACTTCCTCAGACCATTTTTGTCTCTGCTACACCCGCAGATTATGAGGCACAAAATTCAAAGATTATTATAGAACAAGTAGCAAGACCGACAGGTTTGATTGATCCTGAAATAATTGTAAAACCAGCCGATTCACAGGTTGATGATCTTTTAGGTGAGATTAAATTACGGGTTTTAGAAGAAGAGCGTATTTTGGTGACAACCTTGACCAAAAGAATGGCTGAGGATTTAACTGATTACTTGATCGAGCATGGTATCAAGGTGAGGTATTTGCATTCTGAAATTGATACAGTGGAAAGGGTAGAGATTATAAGAGACCTTCGCTTAGGTAAGTTTGATGTGGTGGTAGGTATAAATTTGTTAAGAGAAGGCTTGGATATACCAGAGGTATCTCTGGTCGCAGTTTTAGATGCTGACAAAGAAGGATTCTTGCGTTCGGAGAGATCATTGATTCAAACAGCTGGTAGAGCGGCAAGAAATCTTAATGGAAAGGTAATTTTTTATGGCAATACCATAACTAGGAGCATGAAAGCTGCCATAGACGAAACTACCAGAAGAAGAACAAAGCAAATCCTATTCAATAAGGCTAACAATATTACGCCAATTGGTATTAAAAAAAGAATTAAAGATATTATTGATGGCTTGGAGGATGTTGAGGAACACAAAAGACTCCAAGAGGTTAAGAAAGAGAATAGAAAATATGAGGACTTTACTGAGCCACAAATATTAAAAGAGATTTCTAAGTTAGAAAAAGTTATGCACAAAGCTGCAAGAGATTTAGATTTTGAGAATGCAGCCAAAACTAGGGATCAGATTAAATTTCTCAAAGAGCGATTGTATGGAGCAAATCTCAAGGATCGCATATAAACTGATTGATTTTATTCAGAAAAACAATATAATGATTCTCCTTTTAATCCTTGTCTCACAGTTTTACTGGAGACTATAAACCATAAGGAGAGTCTATGAGACACTACGAAGTAGTTTTTGTTGTACATCCTGATCAAAGCGAACAAGTGCCAGCAATGATCGATCGCCTTCAGACATTAATTAAGAACCATAAAGGTAAAGTTAATCGCCTGGAAGACTGGGGTAGACGTCAACTTGCTTACCCAATCCAAAAAATTCATAAAGCACATTACGTTTTAATGAACATAGAATGTTCGTTAGAAGCATTAGCTGAACTCGAGCACAGTTTCAAATTTAATGATGCGGTAATAAGGCACCTAGTTTTTTCTACAAAAGTTGCGGTTACCCAGCCCTCACCAATGATGAAGGAAGAGAAATCCAAGTCGTTAGTTGGTGACAAGGCGAAAGAAGCAGTACCAGAAGTTGAAAAAAAAGCTACTGAGGAAAAGCCTGAAAAAAAAGCAGAAGAGGCAAAAGCTTAAGCGTTGAATAAATTTTCACTTAAAGGTGAGGTTGTTCATTTAGAAAATATACGTTTTACCCCAGCTGGCTTGTCGGTTTTGAGTATGCGCATCAAACATTCTTCAAAACAAAAAGAGGCAGCATTAAGTAAAACGGTAAATGTAGAGATTGAAGCGGTAGTTATTGGAGAATTGACAAAAGAGAGTTTGGCGGTAGGAAGTAAATGCTTATTTCATGGTTTTTTAGAAAAAAAATCATTAAAGTCAAACCAAATTATTTTTCATATAACCCACATTAATAAAATTTAGGAGTTTGATATGGCTAGAGAAATGTATAAAAGAAGAAGGTATTGTAGGTTTTCTGCAGAGGGCATAAAAGAAGTTGATTATAAAGATGTAGACCTGCTTAAGGATTTTATAACAGAAAATGGTAAATTGATCCCAGCAAGAATTACGGGGACTAAATCAAGATATCAAAGACAATTGGGTACAGCAGTTAAACGAGCAAGATTTTTAGCACTGCTCCCATATACCGATAAACACTAAGGAGCGATTATATTATGCAAATTATTTTATTAGAAAAAATTGCTAACCTTGGCGAATTAGGTGATGTAGTTAATGTGAAAGCTGGTTTTGGTCGCAATTTCTTAATTCCACAAGGAAAAGCAAAGCGCGCTACTGAGGCGAATAAGGCTGAGTTTGAAACCAAGAGAGCAGAGCTAGAAAAAGCACAAGCTACCCTATTGAAGGCTGCAGAAAAAAGAGCTAAAGACATTAATGGCGCTCAAGTTGAGTCTAAGCAAAAAGCAGGCATTGATGGTAAATTATTTGGATCAGTCAGTAATATCGACGTTGCTGAACTGCTTGATGCAGCGGGCCATAAAGTTGAGAAATCTGAAATTCGTATGCCAGATGGTGCAATCAAAAATGTTGGCGAGTTTGAGGTTACTTTATCATTTCATCATGATGTGACGGCATCAATAACCGTTACTGTAACTGCTGATGAATCTGAATAAAAATAATTAAAATATTTCAATTTTTTTGGCTGCCAATAGGGCAGCCTTTTTTTTATTCGTTATAATTATAGAATGGCTGATGATCAAATTGAAAATTTAAAATTACCCCCTCATTCAGTAGAGGCAGAGCAATCTCTATTGGGTGGACTGCTGATAGATAATGAGGCGCTTGATAAGATAGCTGATATTGTTAGTAATAAAGATTTTTATCGTCATGATCACAAGCTAATATTTCAACACATCATAAAGGTTATCGAAGCTAATCAACCCGCCGATATTATTACGGTTGGCGAATCTTTGGAAAAAAATGCGGAATTAGCGACTGTTGGTGGATTGGCCTATCTGGGTCTATTGTCAGAAAACACTCCCACGTCAGCAAATATAAGAGGGTATGCCTCTATCGTAAGGGAGCGATCTATTATGCGAAGCCTGGTTCAAGTAGGTTCGGATATTGCTGAGAGTGCTTATGCGCCGCAGGGACGAGACGCGCAACAACTTCTTGATGAATCTGAGGCAAAGATCTTTAAGATTGCTGAATCAGGAAAAAGAGAGAATATAGGTTTTGAAGACATACAACACTTACTTCCAAGAGTTATCGAGGATGTAGAAAAAAGAATGGAAAATGGCAGCGATGTAACTGGTGTTGCCTCTGGTTTTACTGATTTGGATAAGATGACATCAGGGCTTCAGCCAAGCGATTTAATTATTATTGCCGGAAGACCATCGATGGGTAAAACCTCGCTTGCTCTTAATATTGCAGAAAATGTTGCAATAGAGAAAAAATTACCCGTTGCTGTTTTCTCCATGGAAATGGCTTCAAATCAATTAACCACCCGACTAATAGGCTCGGTTGGAAAAGTTGATCAACATAAAATGAGAACTGGACAGCTGGATGATGATGACTGGGAGAAACTTACAGATGCTCTGGGTCAATTAAATGAAGCTCCCATTCATATTGATGAGGGATCAGCACTCAATTCTTTTGAGGTGAGGGCCAGGGCAAGAAGACTGCAAAGACAGGCTGGCCAGCTAGGACTTATAGTTGTTGATTATATTCAGCTTATGGCTGCGCCTGGAGGAAAGCAAGGGGAGAATAGGGCTACGGAAATATCTGAAATATCACGATCCCTTAAGGCGCTTGCTAAAGAGCTTAATGTTCCTGTGGTTGCCTTATCACAACTAAATCGTAGCCTAGAACAACGCCCTGATAAGCGTCCTGTCATGTCTGACCTTAGGGAGTCAGGTGCTATTGAGCAAGACGCCGATGTAATTTTATTTATCTATCGTGATGAAGTGTATAACCCTGAATCTGCAGACAAAGGCCTGGCTGAAATAATAGTTGCAAAACAAAGAAATGGACCAATAGGAAGAGTCAAATTGACTTTCTTAGGTCAATATACGCGTTTTGAAAATTACGCCGGCCTTGGATACGACATTGGTTTTGAGGAATGAGAGCGCTAAAAGCAACTTTTAATACCAAGGCTTTCTCTAGCAATCTTTCAAAGGTGCGTTCTATCGCTCCTCAAAGTAAGATTATGGCGGTCTTAAAAGCCAACGCCTATGGCCATGGCCTTATAGAAGCCGCTCGAGCATTATCATCGGCCGAAGGCTTTTCTGTTCTATCAGTATCTGAGGCAATCGAGTTGAGGGAGTATGGGTTTGATCAACATATTTTATTGTTGGAAGGTTTCTTTAGTGCCTATGAGGTAAAAATTTGTAGCCAAATGAATATTGGTGCGGTGGTGCATAATACCCAACAAATTGATTTTATAAACCAAACCAAACCAAAGCAGCCAATCAATATCCATCTGAAAATAAATACCGGTATGAATAGGTTAGGTCTTCCATCAGGGTCTATAAAAGAGCTACTAGAAACTTTAGAGGCAAATCCTTATATTGGTAATATTATCGTAATGACACATTTTGCTAATGCCGATGGCCCAATTGGTATTTCACGGCAATTAGCATTATTCAATAGCATTGATTGCCAAACCATGGAAAGATCAGTTGCCAACTCAGCAGCTATTATTAGGTATCCTGAAACCCATATGGAATGGGTGAGACCAGGCATTATGTTGTATGGAGCTAGCCCCTTTGAAGACCAAACTAGCAAAGATATTGGATTGGAACCAGTGATGTCACTGCATAGCAAGATTATTGCAGTACAGACGCTAGAAAAGGGTCAATCAGTAGGGTATGGATCAACATTTATAGCTTCGAAAACCACACGTGTAGGCATTGTAGCTTGCGGTTATGCCGATGGTTACCCCAGGCATGCACCATCTGGTACTCCGGTGATGGTAAATGAAAAATTGACCCACACGCTCGGTAGAGTCTCTATGGACATGCTTTACGTTGATTTGAATAATGTGCCATCGGCAGGTATCGACAGCGATGTGGAGCTTTGGGGTACAAAAGTGCTGGTGGATGAAGTAGCCAAAGAGGCAAAAACAGTGGGCTACGAATTACTGTGCGCTATATCCTCATCGATTCGAGTGCCGATGGAGTACGCTAATGGCAAAAAATAAAATTGCATATCACTGCACAGAATGTGGAGGACAATCAACCAAATGGCAAGGACAGTGCCCCCATTGCTTTGCCTGGAATACTTTAGTCGAGGAGATTATTGAATCCAAAACCAACAACAGGTTCTCATCACTGACGCAATCATCCAGCATTCAAAAGCTTAGTGAGGTAGAAACTTCCGAGGTAAATAAAAGAAAAACAGGCATCAGTGAGTTTGATAGGGTGCTGGGAGGTGGATTTGTTTTGGGCGGCGTCATCCTATTGGGGGGAGATCCAGGTATCGGTAAATCTACCATCCTCATCCAAGCGTTATCAAAAATTACTTCACAACCGTCAACTCCATGCAATGTCATGTATGTAAGCGGTGAGGAATCATCACAACAAATTGCAATGCGAGCGAAGCGATTAGAATTGGAGGTGTCGGATATTTCAATGCTATCTGAGATTAACTTAGAGAAAATAATTAAAAATATTGATAAACACAAACCTGAGGTAGTGGTCATTGACTCTATTCAAACCGTTTATTCCGAGGAGCTTACCTCGGCACCCGGCTCAGTAACGCAAGTGCGAGAATGTGCAGCACAATTGACCCGTGTAGCGAAGCAAAATGGTATTACTATGATACTCGTGGGCCACGTCACGAAAGAAGGAACGTTAGCTGGACCGAGGGTCCTAGAGCATATTGTCGATACCGTCCTTTATTTTGAGGGAGACACTAATTCCAGCTTTAGAATGATACGTGCAGCAAAAAATAGGTTCGGAGCTGTCAATGAATTAGGTGTATTTGCAATGACAGAGAAAGGATTAAAAGAGGTTACTAATCCTTCAGCACTTTTTTTATCGCACCACCAAGATCAAGTAAACGGAGCATGTATCACGGTCACCCAGGAGGGTACCAGACCACTGCTTATTGAGATCCAAGCTTTGGTGGACAATACGCAAGCTCACGCACCAAAAAGGCTTTCCGTTGGTTTGGAGAATAATAGGTTGGCTATGTTACTTGCAGCATTACACAAGCATGCTGGCATAGCGTGCAATGATCAAGATGTTTTTGTTAACGCTGTTGGTGGTGTCAAGATATCAGAACCAGGGGTAGATTTAGCCATTCTGTGTGCAGTGGTTTCATCGTTTAGAAATAAACCGATTGATCAGAAAACAGTAATCTTTGGTGAAATTGGATTAGCAGGAGAGGTAAGGCCAGTGCAGCGAGGTCAGGAGCGAATCAAAGAGGCTGCCAAGCTTGGCTTTACTAGAGCAATTATTCCCAAGGCAAATCAAGCAAAACAAAAGATTGACGGCATTGCGATATACCCAGTAAACAGTCTCATGGATGCAATTAAGTTAATCATGCATTAACGAATCCACGATTTCCCAAGAACGGTGGTAATTGCAATAATTAACTTTCGTGACGTTGATAACGACACTTTATTATTAAAGGTGAAACCATTATTTATTTTCATTATTTTTTGCAGCAACATAAAATAGATATTCCCCATAATTAATCCTGGTTTTTGCCTATCACGGTCCTCATGCGGGAGATGCTTCATGGCGGATTGGTAAAATTGTAGTGCGTGCACGCTGAGATCATCTACCAATAGCTTCATCTGCTTGTTATTTTTGTTATGCAATACGTCCTTTTCAGAAATCTCATATTTTTTTAAGAGGTCTTGGGGGATATAAATCCTACTGCGCTCACTATCCTCAGCAATATCACGAATGATGTTTGTTATCTGTAAAGCTATCCCCAGATCATGGGCGTATTTCAATGTGGCTTTGTTGGTGTAACCAAAAATATTGGCCGACAATAGACCTACTACCGACGCTGCTCGGTAACAGTAAAGGTGAAGTTCTCTATAGCTTGCATAGCGATTGCAATTGAGGTCCATTTCCATGCCATCCATAATTGCGACGAAGTTTTTTTTGTCTAATTTAAATGTGTCGAGGTGGGGTAACAATCCCAAAGATACCGGATGTTGGGGTGCTTGATTAAATAGCCGATCAATCTCTAATCGCCATGCATCTAACTTTTTTTTCCTATTATTTTTATGAGAAGAATCATCCACAATATCATCGACTTCCCTACAGAATGCATATAGCGCGTTAAGCGCCAGACGCTTTTCTTTGCTTAAAAAGAAGAAAGCAAAGGCAAAGCTTGAATGGCTGGCTTTCGTCTTTTGTTGGCAATACTGTTCCGGGGTCATGGGGTTATTAATGCTCGAAAAAATTGATACCCCCAGTCCACTTTAGTAAGCCTTGGGGCGTGGATAAATAAGCTTTTATTACTAACGCGCATTCTCCGAACTAATAATTCACTTGCGAATATTAATACTTTTATTTGAAGCCTTAACCTCCCGGTTAATTGCTTTTCTAATGCCGATCCTTGACGAATATGGCTGTCTATTCTTGCGAGCCAGTCTATTTTAAAAGCCTGCCAATTTTCAGAAAATTCTTTTTTAGCAATGTCCTGTTCGCTTAAATTAAATCTTTTGAAGTCATCTTGAGGGATGTATATACGATCCTTAAGATAGTCTTCATGAATATCTTGTAGCATGCCAATCATCGCTAGCGCAGTACATAAGTGATTGGAGTACATAATATTTTTTTGTTGGTTCTGATGGAAGAGGGTGAGTATCATTTGCCCCGCAGGGCAGGCTGCTTTGTGGCAGTAATCCTCTACATCCTGCATACTCTCATAACGATTTTTATGTACATCTTGGGTGAATGCTTCCATAAGACGTTCTAACAGAGTGGTTTCTACATTAAATTCATCACACACCTTTTTGATATCAACAAAGAGTGGCATCGCAGGTGGTATTGCGTTATTTAAATTTTCAATATCATTTACATAGGGTTGCAGCTGAACCAAACGTGCTTTGGCATCTAGTGAGCCTTCATCGGCTATATCATCACATTCCCTTGCGTATTGATAGAGAATCATTGCCGCATGCCGCTGTTTTTTTGGAAGCAATAACGAGGCAACTGGAAAATTTTCGTAATGCCTTTTGATATTGCGGGCGCCGTTTAACGTTATATAATGTTGCATACTAAAAGTATGCCATATCAAAGTTACAATTTTAATTTTAACAGGACAAATATGCTAGGAATAATTGGCGGCACCGGACTCAATAAGATCAAAGATTTGGTGATTGATTCCGAAGAGAACATCGATACTCCTTTTGGCGCGATGTCAGCTCCGGTATCTATGTGCCATGTAGCCGGACAAAAAATAGCTTTTTTACCGAGGCATGGCAAAGATCATTCTATTCCACCACACACAATTAATTATCGCGCTAACCTCTGGGGGCTTCATCATCTTACAGTCAATGATATTATTTCAATTGCAACAGTCGGTTCAATAAAGCAGGATATTATGGCAGGAATGATGGTACTGCCTGATCAGATTATTGACTACACTTATGGGCGTGAACATACCTTTTATGATGGTATCAATGGGGTAGTAGAGCATATTGATTTCACCTATCCCTTTGATAAAATATTACGAGAGACTTTATTTGGCGTGACAAAAAAACTTAAAATACCGTCTTTATCCCATGGAGTTTATGCTGCCGTGCAAGGCCCACGGTTAGAGACGGCTGCCGAGATAGATCGTTATGAAAACGATGGGGCAACCATTGTCGGGATGACTTGTATGCCCGAGGCTGCTCTGGCAAGAGAGTTATCTGTAGCTTATGCAGCGCTGTGCCCTGTTGCAAATCAGGCGGCAGGAAGAGGAAGCAGTAGTGACGGCATTTCGCATAAAGAAATCACCCAACAATCCAAAGGCATGATGGAGGATGTGATGACAATTATTACAACTTTTGTAGAAAATTATGGCAATTAGAGATATTTTAAAAATGGGACATCCCATATTACTTGAGGTTGCAAAGCCAATAGAGGTATTTAATACACCCGAACTTGATAGTATTATTGAAGATATGATTGACACCATGCAAGAAAATGATGGTGCTGGTCTTGCAGCACCGCAAATAGGCCTAGGCATGCAATTAGTCATTTTTGGGTTTGATGCCAATGAGAGATATCCCGAGGAGGATCAGGTACCTTTTACCGTTCTAATTAATCCTGTCATTACACCTTTAGATGAAGAAGAAGAAGAAGGATGGGAGGGTTGTTTATCTGTGCCCGGTTTAATGGGTGTGGTACCTAGATATAAAAAGATTCGCTATCAAGGTAAAGACCAGTATGGTAACGACATTGATAGGGAAGTCGATGGCTTTCATGCCAGAGTGGTTCAGCATGAATGCGATCATCTTATCGGCAAACTCTACCCTATGAGAATAAGAGATTTCTCTCAGTTTGGATATCTTGATACGTTAACGAAAGAATAATTCTTCTAGAATTTTACGGGCTATGATAAAATCTCGCTTTCGGAAGAGTGGCAGAGTGGTTTAATGCACCGGTCTTGAAAACCGACGTGGGTTCGCGCCCACCGTGAGTTCG
>CAZGLD010000002.1:0-100901 GCA_964526705.1 uncultured Methylobacillus sp. | reverse complement strand
ACACAGACGCACTTGGTGCTGCTGGTGGTTATAAAGAACTAACAAAATACAACGCTGCTCCTGGTGGCGGTGCATTAACAGTATTTAGCCTGTAATCCCTTCGGGAATTATAGAACTAAACACAGTTTAGTTAGTCTTAAAGACACCCTACTTCGGTAGGGTGTTTTTTTTTAAAGGAAATTTAGTTAATCTTTAGTAAAAAATAAACAATGAATCTCAATAGATTAGGGATAATCATGAGTTCAATAATCATGTTTCGGTAGTATAATTATGCAACTTAAAAATAAGGAACAAAAAGATGTTTAATAAAATCGTAAGTATGACATTGCTAATTCTGATGAGTAGCATTACAACTGCAGCTGATAATATTGATGTCAATGCAGAAATGGGTAAGCCTGGCCAACCTACTCGAGTACCAAAAGATAATGAATTTAAAGTGTGTGCTGACCAAGACAACCTTCCTTATTCAAATTCTGCAGGAGAGGGTTTTGAGAATAAAATTGCTGAGGTATTGGCAGCAGACTTAGGTAAAGAGTTAAGTTATCAATATTGGCATGATCGTTTTGGTTTTTTAAGAAACACACTAAATGCTTATCGATGCGATGTTGTGATAGGTACTAATACTACGTATGATGCTTTAGGCACTACAAAACCTTATTATCGAGCTGGTCACGTATGGGTTTATAGAAAGGATAGCGGTTATGATATTAAAGATTGGGACTCCCCGGATTTAAGAAAAGGCACCATTGGTGTTAATGATAAAAGTCCTGTAGCCGTTGCATTGAATGCAAATGGATTGATGTTCAATGCAAAACCTTATCGTATTCAGCGTGATTTAAATACCTCACCTGGAGCAAAAATCGATGATTTAATTAAGGGTAATATTGATATAGCTATTGAGTGGGGTCCAATTGGTGGTTATTACGCTAAACAAGCCGATGCCGACTTAGTAGTGGTTCAAATCCCTGAGTATGCTAAAGATGAAGCAAGACTTACCGGTAAAACATATTGGAATATTTCAGCTGGTGTACGTAAAAAAGAAACTGAGCGTCGTGATGTTATTGAAGCGGCAATAGAAAGGAATATTGATAAAATATATGCAATTTTAGATGAGTTTGGAATTCCTTTTCAAAAACCATCTTTCGAAGATAGATTAGACGGTTATAAACGTCATAAAAAATAATTTTTTGTAATTTTTTTGTTACAAATAGGTGACATATTTTAAAAAAAAAAGTAATATAACTTTAATTGAGAAGAAGTAAATTCTTATTATTAACCCTTTAAAAAAGGAATTATTTATATTTTATCTTGTCTCTAAAGGGAGGAGATTAGTTAAAATAGACTAGGAGAGAACATGTTATCAAAGAAAATATTAGTTTCATCCCTGCTTGCAAGTTGCTTAGCCTTTTCAGTAAACATACATGCAGGCGCTAAATTTATAAAAACTACCGATGGTGCTGATTTTACCGAAGAACTTAAAGCACAGCCTAAGGCTTTCGGAGATACCAAAAAGAAAGATAACGTAATGACTGAAGCTGAAAAAGTCTTCCTCGAAACAGGAAAAAATATTTATGTTGGTGATGCAGCTGCAGAGAAGCGTGGTAAAAAAAGGTTTGGTTATTGGTCTTGTACTCAGTGTCATGGACCGACTGCTAAAGGACAAGTTGGACCAGGATTAGTTGGACCTACATTCCGTTACACAAAAGATATTACTAACCAAGGTATGTTTGAAACAATTTGGTACGGTACTAATGGAGGAATGGGTGGTAAAGGTTACGGTGTCATGGCTCCAGAAGACGGTATGACTGTTGATGAACTCCTTAAAACTATAGCTTGGGTGAGAACAAATGGTAGTCAAGGTGTGACTGGTAACGAAGATGAATATATGAAGAAATATTTGAAGAACGAATAAGTCTTTTTAAAAAAATATCTTTAATGACTAGGGTATACTCACCCTAGTCATTTTTTTTGCTTTTTTCCTCTCTCTTAAGGCTTATTCCATGAAAGAAAATTTACATAAAGTTGTAATTGTTGGCGGGGGTGCTGGCGGTCTAGAGCTGGCAACAAAATTAGGTGATTCCTTAGGAAAAAGAAAAAAAGCTCATATCACTCTAATCGATGGCAAAAAAACGCATGTATGGAAACCTTTGCTTCACGAAATTGCGGCTGGGAGCCTTAATCCAGAAAAAGATGAGTTAGATTATTTGGCTCAAGCACATTGGCATCATTTTAATTTTCGTTTAGGTAAGATGGACGCGATAAATCGTGAAACAAAAGAGATATCTCTTGAACCCTTTTTTGATTTAGACGGTGTACAAATTATTCCAAGAAGACACTTTGCTTACGATACTTTAGTAATTGCTGTAGGAAGCACTATTAACGACTTTAATATAAAGGGTGCAAAAGAACATGCTATTGCATTAGATACACTTCAACAAGCTGAGCGATTTCATCAAAAATTACATAATGCTATTCTGCGAGCGCAAACCCAGGCAGACGAAATAACCCCAGGTCAATTAGAGGTGGTAATAGTTGGGGCTGGTGCCACTGGAGTTGAATTAGCAGCAGAACTTCACAAGGCAACTAGAGAAATGACTGCTTATGGACTTGATAAGATTAATCCAGATCGTGATATATCCATATCACTTATTGAAGCTAGTGATAGGTTATTACCTGCCTTACCCCCAAGGATGAGTCAGTCAGTTGAATCTGAACTTAGAAAGCTTAATGTTAATTTGTTTATGGGTGAACGTGTTACCGAGGTTAATGCAAAAGGAATAATGACACACAAAGATAGATATATTGATTCCGCCTTGGTGGTATGGGCAGCTGGAATTAAAGCCCCTGGCTTTTTACAAAAATTAGGCCTTACAACTAACGTTATTAACCAGATTGAGGTTTTATCAACATTGCAATCTATAGACGATGAATCCATCTTTGCTTTTGGAGATTGTGCAGCATGTCCAGAAAAACCAGGAGCTATAAAAATGGTTCCACCAAGAGCACAATCAGCACATCAACAAGCATCCATGTTGGTTAAAACCATTAAAAAAATTGTATTAGGTAAGGGGGGCTTTTTACCCAAATATACATACAAGGATTACGGCTCACTCGTTAATCTTGGCAATTACTCTACCGTCGGAAACTTAATGGGCTCATTAATGGGTGGTAGCATGTTTATTGAAGGCTTAATTGCACGTGTTATGTACTTAACACTTTATCAGATGCATCTATTAGCTTTGCATGGCCCAGCTATGGCATCTTTACGGCTGATTGCTAAGTTTATTACGAGAAGAACAGAGACGCATGTAAAGCTCCATTAATTTTTGTTGTCAGCATAATATTGACTCACTATCACCATTGCAAGCAATACAAACAAACCAAAGATGAAGACTATTCCGTTGATCGGTAAATTAAACCCAACCATCAAAGTATAGGCCCCGCTTAGAATTAAAATACCTAAATTTTCACTAAAATTTTGAGCAGCAATTGAATGCCCGGCACCTACTAGTATATGACCTCTATATTGAAGCAAAGCATTTAAAGGTACGATAAGAATCCCGCTCATTACACCTATAGCAAAAAGAACTAATGCTGCCATTTCCCAAGTTGATATAAATACCATAGAGCACACTAATCCCCCCATGATAATTCCTGTTGGAAGAATTTTTATTGAATCTTCCATGCGAACGTAGCGTGATGAAATCACTGCACCAAAGGCAACTCCAAAAGCAACAACAGCTGATAATTTTGTTGCTTGGTCTAAACCATAATTAAATGCAAAAGCAGCCCATGCAATAACAACTAACCTTAATGTAGCTCCCGCCCCCCAAAATAAAGTCGTCACTGCTAATGATAATTGACCCAATGGGTCTTTCCATAATTTACCATATGAATTAAAAAAATCTTTAACAAGAAACCAAGGTGTGGTTTTTTTTGGGGCATGGTTAATAGGAAGAACAGGAATATACCTATTAAATACCGCTGCTAAAAGATATAAGCCGCTAATGATTAGTATTGAATAGCTAAGATCCATATCCTTACTGGCTAACTCTCCGCCTACAACTGCTCCAAGTATAATGGCTGCAACAGTTGACCCTTCAACCCAGCCGTTTGCAGGCACCAAAGATTCTTTGGGAAGCAGCTCAGTAAGAATACCGTATTTTGCCGGAGAATAGGCAGCAGCGCCTATACCTACAATTGCATAAGCATATAAGGGTTGAAGCCCAAAAAACATTGTAAGACACCCAATAAATTTGATAGTGTTGGATATAAACATTACCTGCCCTTTAGGCTTGGCATCAGCAAATGCCCCTACAAAAGGAGCAAGTACTACGTAAGCAATGACAAAGAATTGTAATAACAGTGGCTCGTGCCAATTTGGAGCGTTTGAACTAGCTATAATTGCTATTGCTGCAAATAAAAGGGCATTATCAGCAAGAGCAGACAAGAATTGGGCTATAAGAAATGGGTAAAAACCTTTACTTTTAACAGGTTTAGAGCGTCTCTGCAGCATAATCGGCAAGCCTCGAACGTTCACCACGCATAAGTGTTACATGACCATTATGGTCCCAGCCTTTAAAACGGTCTACTACATAAGTTAAACCTGAACTTCCCTCTGTAAGATATGGAGTATCTATTTGGGCTATATTCCCTAAACATACGACTTTTGTTCCAGGCCCTGCTCGAGTAATAAGCGTTTTCATTTGTTTGGAAGTTAAATTCTGAGCTTCATCTATGATAAGAAATTTATTAAGGAATGTTCTTCCTCGCATAAAATTAAGGGACTTTATTTTTATGCGAGATCGAATAAGGTCTTGCGTTGCTGCTCTTCCCCAATCACCGGCAGTGTTATCGGATTTATTTAATACATCTAAATTATCTTCTAAAGCACCCATCCATGGGGTCATTTTTTCTTCTTCGGTACCAGGTAGAAAACCTATATCTTCACCAACTGATATAGTGACTCGTGTCATAATTATTTCGCTATAAATTTTCTTATCAAGAACCTGCTCAAGAGCAGCGGCAAGGGTTAAGAGTGTTTTTCCTGTTCCGGCTTGTCCTAAAAGGGTGACAAAATCTACTTCAGGGTCAAGCAAAAGATTAAGGGCGAAATTTTGCTCTTTATTCCTAGCATTAATTCCCCATACATTAAATTTAGCAAGGGTGTAATCTTGAACAATTTGGAGTATGGCCGTTTGACCTTCCACTTTATTAACTATGGCATGGAAAGGTTTGTCAAAATCGTAAAATACAAATTCGTTTATAAGAAAATCTTTACAAAGCGGGCCGGTTAATTTGTAAAAAAGTCGTCCTTCCTCCTGCCATGATTCCATGGACTTACTATGATTTTCCCAAAATTCTTCGGGCAGCTCCGTGATACCTGAATAAAGTAATTCAGTATCGTCCATAACTTTGTCATTAAAATAATCTTGAACGACAATACCAAGAGCGCGACCTTTAATCCTGATATTGATATCTTTAGATACCAAAATAACTTCTCGTTTAGCATTTTTCTTTTTTAAATCTAATACAATACTTAGAATTTGGTTATCAGCAATACTTCCTGCTAGCATTGGTAGATCAAATTCGATAGGGTCAGTTTGTAAGAATAATCTTCCAGAAACATGCGGATTTGCTGCAGAGTTTAAAGAACAACCTTTATGAAGATCGACCATTTTATTCCCCATAATTTCTTCTAAGTATCTACTCGTCTGCCTAGCATTTCTTGCAACCTCTGACAAACCCTTTTTATTATTATCAAGCTCTTCTAATGTAATCATAGGAAGATAAATATCATGCTCTTCAAATCTAAATAAGCAAGATGGATCATGAAGCAACACGTTGGTATCAAGCACAAAAAGTTTCGTGGGGTTATTTTTTGGCATATAAATTTATGAGTGTTGTGATTTTATTTATTGTTCAGAAATTCAATTAACTCTTGAATGTGACCATTAACTTTTACGCCCCGCCATTCTTGAATTAAATGACCCTCAGTATTGATAAGAAACGTACTTCTTTCAATACCTCTAACTTGTTTACCATACATATTCTTCATTTTAATCACATCAAATAAGTTACAGGCAACTTCATCAGGATCGCTTAATAATTCAAATGGAAAATCATATTTAGCTTTGAATTTTTCATGAGACTTAATAGAGTCGCGAGAAATACCAAATATTTCAGTATTATGCTTTTGGAAGGCAGCATAGTTATCTTTAAAATCTATGCTTTCATTAGTACAGCCAGGAGTAGAATCCTTAGGATAGAAATAAATAATTAGATATTTACCTAAATAATCACTCATAGAAAAATTTGTATTATTGGTTCCTTCAAGAGTTAGCTCTGGTAAAGGTTTATTTAATTCGATGTTGTTCATATATTTGCCATTTTTATCAGTAATTAAGTAGAGTAATTATACCCAAATTTGTTCATAGTTTATGATACAACGCCATCCATATATTGTACAAATACCATTTCTCCTTTATCAATAGATCCCTGATCTGATTGTAATATAATAAAGCAATTAGCCTCTGACATAGAGCTTAAGATTCCAGAACCCTGACTTCGAGTTGGCTGAACCACCCACTCATTATTGACATGTGAAAGGATACCGCGCTGAAATTCTAATCTTCCAGGTTTTTTAAAAATCTTAGTATTGGATTTCACCTTAAATGAAGGCGGAGGAGAGTAGTTAATATTACCCATTAGTTTTTTGATGGCTGGCTGAACAATTTGGTAGAAGGTGACCATAGCAGAAACTGGATTTCCTGGTAAGCCAAAATAGTGAGCCCCATTTATTTTTCCGTAAGCTAACGGACGCCCGGGTTTAATAGCTAATTTCCAAAATAATATCTCACCTATTTTAGTAAGTATTTCTTTCATAAAATCAGCCTTACCAACTGATACTCCGCCAGAGGAGATAATAACGTCAGCAATTTGAGATGCTTCAATAAGTTTTTTTTTAATCTGCTCTTTGTTATCAGGAACATTCTTAAAATCAATTTTTCTAATAGTAAGAGATTGCAACATAGCTCCTATAGAGTAATGATTGCTATCATATACTTGCCCTGATTTGAGCGGCTTGCCTACAGCAACAATTTCATCTCCTGTTGAAAAATAGACTACCGTAAGTTTTTTGAAAACAGAAATCTCACTTATACCTAAGGATGCTAGGAGCCCAATTTCTGCTGGCCTTAAATACTTCCCAGAATTTAGAATAACTTGACCTTCATGTATATCTTCGCCAATCTTTCTTATATTTGCATCACACTTTGGGAGTGCTTCAATTTGAATGGAATTGTTTAAAACAGAAACCAATTCTACCGGCACTACAGCATTTGCCCCTTTAGGTATTTTTCCACCTGTCATTATTTCTAAGGCTTCTCCCGGCTTAATTTCAAAGTTTTCTAATGAACCAGCAAATGCAGAACCTATGATATTGAAGCTTAGGCTATTTGTTCGATCAAAATTAATGGCGTATCCATCCATAGCAGAATTATCATAATTTGGTACATTTGATGTTGATTTAATATCTTCAGAGAGAACCCGATTCAAAGCTTCATCAATAACTACAACTTCCTTTAGCTCTATTGGATTGATAAATTGAGTAATCCATTTTTGTGCAGAATAAAAATCCATCGAATTTGGATCATATTCACTCAGGCACCCTGGGTCTTTTGCCAACTTATTAAGAGTTATTTTGTTATTCATTTTTCATATGTTTGCGATAATAAAATCTGATATTCCTTCAATATTATCTATATTTAATAATGGTACTGATGTATCTAACTTTACGTCAGAAACAATAGCAATAATATTTTCATCTTGCAAAAAAAGTTTTTCATTTGAATGTGATGACCGAAAAACCTCAATCTTTTTGAAGTCACCATCTCTCAAACCTTCGACAATTATAAGGTCTATATTTTGATCCATATGTTTAATCATATTTATTAAGCCTACGGATTCCTTGGAAATTTCCGTAATGAGCGCCGATCTTTTATTATTATAAATAAGAGTTTGATAGGCACCAGATTTTCTTAAGCGATAACTATCCTTTCCGGGGTAATCAATATCAAAGTTATGGTGTGCGTGTTTTACCACTGAAAGCCGAATATTTTTTTTTAATAATACAGGGATGATTTTTTCAATCAAAGTTGTTTTCCCTGTACCGCTCAACGCTGCAGTAATACCAAGAACAAAAGGTTTTTTCTTATCCATTTTGGAAGCTTTCGAGTGTTGAGCGATCATTAATATTTGAAAATGCATGATCATCAAGAAATTCTACGGTTTGAAAATTATTTGCTTCAATCCAGTTCATTAATTTGTAGATTTTTTTTTCAATCAAGGATGGGATAGATTCAATTGTTGAGCGATGACATAATATGAAAGTAGGTTCATTTTTATTGTTTACCTTTGGAATAAGAATCTTAACATTGTTATTTTTTTTATTGTTGTAGAGTTTTTTTACTAAATCTTCTGGCAGGAATGGGCAATCATTAGGGCAAAACTGAATCCATTCAGACTCTATCTTATTTAATGCGGAATAAATTCCCCCTAACGGTCCAATTTTTTTGTAAATGGTGTCAGAAAATTGAATACTATGTGGGTATTCATCAAGTATCTCGTTGGTGCTAATCCAAACTTTATTCACTTGTGGGGAAATTCTTTCTATGACATGGCAAATAAGGTTTTTTTGTTGGAGCTTAACTAGTGATTTATTTACCCCCATTCTGCTTGATAATCCACCAGCAAGAATTACTGCATCGATATCCAATTTAAATCACCCGCCTGTATGAGACATGAACCTTATAACCGCTGGCTTATTACGACCAATATCAAATTCGTGAGAAGCTGGTTTTATTTTCATACTGTTTAAAATTGCATCTTTAATAGGTTGATCATTATGTGGATTATTTCTTAACAATGGCATAAGTTCTATCTTATCATCCTGCCCTAAACATAAGAAAAGCTCGCCTTTGCAACTTACACGCACTCTATTACAATCTTGGCAGAAGTTATGGCTATGAGGAGAAATAAGACCTATTCGAGTACCAGTGTCAATTATCTGCCAGTATTTTGCTGGACCTCCTGTTTGGTATGAAATTTTATTTATTCTATATTTTGCTTTAATTTTTTCTAAAATATCATCATTGCTTACTGCAGTATTCTTTCTTGTAAATTCTGTTTCGCCTAAGGGCATTTCTTCAATAAAAGAAATATCAATTTTTTTTGTTATTGCAAAATTAATAAGGTTAAATATTTCATGATCGTTAATATTTTTCATTAAGACTGTATTTAACTTTATTTGATGTATTCCAATAGATATAGCATGGTCAATACCTTCAAGAACGTCCTTTAAACATCCTGTTCTTGTCATCTTTTTAAAATTTAAGGGATTTAAACTATCAAGGCTCACATTAATTCTTTTGACGCCTGAAGCTTTTAGCATTTCAGCTTTTTTCTTTAATTGACTGGCATTAGTTGTAACAGTGAGCTCCTTTAATCGCTTATTTTTGCCTAAATCACTAAAAAGTGTATCTATATTTTTTCTAACAAGAGGTTCTCCACCGGTAATTCTTATTTTTTCAACGCCCAGCGAGATAAAAATAGATGCAAGCCGACTTATTTCTTCTAAAGTTAGCAAATCCTTTTTTGGTAAAAATTTCATTTGTTCCGACATGCAATAAATGCATCTAAAGTCACACCTATCAGTAACTGATATACGAATATAATTGATATTTCTATTGAACTGATCAATAAGTTGCATGGTCATAAATGTAACACTAATAAAGAATTCTTCAGTATTTAATTGTAACAACTATGTTCCTGACAACAAAGATTAAGTATAATAACCGCAACAAATTTTAGGATTTTAATAGATATTCAATGGATTTATCTGAACTACAAAAAGTAAAAATCAACGGGCATATAGAAGCTTTTCTTGAAAAGCCTGGAGCATTGCTGCCTCTAATGCATGCAATTCAAGATGATATTGGATATGTTCCTGAAGATTCTTACCCATTTATTTCTAAGGCTTATAATCTTTCAGTTGCAGAAATTCATGGCTTCGTAACTTTTTATCACCATTTTAGAACACATCCTTCTGGTGAAAATGTTCTTCAAGTATGTAGAGCTGAGTCTTGTCAGTCTATGGGTTCAGAATCTATAGAGTCATATTGTAAAGAAGTGCTTGGTATTGATTACCATCAAACAACAGCAGACGGTTCCATTACTCTTGAACCAGTTTATTGTTTAGGTAATTGTGCTTGTTCGCCAGCAGTTATGATTAATGAAAAGGTAGTTGGACGTGTAACAATTAAGAAAATAGACGATATCATTAAGGCAACTAAATAAATTATGACATTCAAAATATTTATTCCTATCGATTCCACCGCATTATCTCTTGGTGCTAACGATGTTTACGAGGCTGTTATTAGTGAGGCTAAAAAGAGAGATATTGATATCCAAATTGTGCGCAATGGTTCACGTGGTTTATTTTGGTTAGAGCCATTAATCGAGGTCGAAACATCTGATGGAAGATTAGCTTACGGCCCAGTTACCGTTGATGATGTAATTACGCTGTTTGACGATAAATTTTATGCAGGAAATGATTCAAGTAGCCTTTTTTTAGGTTTGACTGAAGAAATAGCATGGTTGAAGAATCAAGAGAGGCTGACTTTTGCTCGTGTTGGTATAACAGACCCTGTAGACATCGATGATTATGAAAAGTACGATGGATTTAAAGGACTCAGAAATGCCTTAAAGCAGGATTCTCAATCAATTGTAAAAACTATGACTGACTCTGGACTTCGTGGAAGAGGTGGGGCAGCATTTCCAACGGGTATTAAATGGCAAACAGTTTTAGATGCGCCCTCCGAAACTAAGTATATTGTTTGTAATGCAGATGAAGGAGACTCTGGAACTTTTTCTGATCGAATGGTTATGGAAAACGATCCTTATTTATTGATAGAGGGCATGATTATCGCTGGGCTTGCTGTTGGAGCCGATTATGGTTATATTTATTTGCGATCGGAATATCCAGATGCTCAAAAAGTACTTAATAAGGCTATACAAATTGCAAAAGAAAAAGGATTTCTTGGATCAAATATTTTAGGTTCCTCTCATAATTTTAATCTTGAGGTTACTAGAGCTGCAGGAGCTTATATTTGTGGAGAAGAAACTTCTTTACTTGAAAGTTTAGAAGGAAAAAGAGGCATGGTGAGGTATAAACCACCACTTCCCGCAATAGAAGGTTTATATGGTAAACCAACGGCGGTTAATAATGTTATTACGCTTGCCACGGTTCCGATTATTTTGGACAAAGGCGCAGATTTTTATGCGAACTATGGCATGGGAAGATCTAAAGGTACCCTACCTATTCAGCTTGCAGGTAATCTAAAACATACAGGATTAATTGAAAAAGCCTTTGGAATATCGTTAAAAGAACTTTTGTTTGATTTTGGTGGGGGCTCTTTTTCGGGAAAACCAATCAAAGCAGTTCAAGTTGGAGGACCACTTGGAGCATTTTTACCTGAACAACAGTTCGATACTCCTTTAGATTATGAAAAATTTTCTGAGATTAATGCAGTGGTCGGTCATGGAGGCATAGTAGCATTTGATGATACCGCCGATATGTCAAAAATGGCAAGATACTCTTTTGAATTTTGTGCAACAGAATCGTGTGGAAAATGTACAC
The DNA here is from genome assembly GCA_964526705.1 of uncultured Methylobacillus sp. Lineage (GTDB taxonomy): Bacteria > Pseudomonadota > Gammaproteobacteria > Burkholderiales > Methylophilaceae > BACL14. Next base: position 89,203 of record CAZGLD010000002.1, on the reverse strand, counting down.
CCTGCAGAATTGGCTCTACACGAGGTATGGAGGTGATTGATAATATAAAAGCAGGAATTGATCAGGAAAAAAATGAAATATTATTAAGAGATTTAGGAGATACCATGGTTAATGGATCGTTATGTGCCATGGGTGGTATGACGCCCTCCCCTGTAATAAGCGCTTTAAATTTCTTTCCTAATGACTTTGGTCTTGAAAAGAAGGCCACTTCGGCATAAACTTTAAAAAACCCTTTTATAAATAACTATTTAGAAAAATTATGGATGATACAAAAGATTTCGGAACACCCAAGAAGAAGAATACTAAAACTGTTAACTTAACGGTAGACGGATTTGCAGTTTCTGTCCCAGAGGGCACGTCTATCATGCGCGCAGCTTCTGAAGCTGGTATTGGAGTGCCGAAGCTTTGTGCTACTGATAGCATTGATCCTTTTGGTTCTTGTCGTTTATGTCTTGTTGAAATTGAAGGTAAGAGGGGATACCCCGCCTCGTGCACAACTCCAGTTGCAGAGGGAATTAAAGTAAAAACTCAAACACCAAAGTTAGAAGATTTAAGAAGAGGTGTGATGGAGCTATATATATCAGATCATCCTTTAGACTGCCTAACATGTGCCACAAACGGTGATTGTGAGCTTCAGGATATGGCAGGGGCTGTTGGTTTAAGAGAGGTAAGGTACGGGTATGAAGGTGAGAACCATTTAGATTCTGTGAAAGATGAAAGTAACCCCTATTTTAGTTTTGATCCCTCAAAATGTATCGTATGCTCCCGTTGTGTTAGGGCATGTGAAGAGGTGCAAGGAACTTTCGCACTTACAATTGATGGCAGAGGATTTGAATCCAAAGTTTCTGCTGGTAATAAAGATTTTATTGATTCTGAATGTGTTTCATGTGGAGCCTGCGTTCAGGCTTGTCCGACTGCAACCCTAATGGAGAAATCGATTATAGATAATGGGATTCCAGATCGTTCTGTTACAACCACTTGCGCATATTGTGGAGTAGGTTGTTCATTTAATGCGGAAATTCAAGGTGACAAGGTGGTGAGAATGACTCCAAATAAAGATGGCGGAGCTAATCACGGACACTCATGCGTTAAAGGTAGATTTGCATGGGGTTATACTACTCATAAAGATAGAATAACTACGCCAATGATCAGAAAAAGTATCAAAGATCCTTGGGAGAAAGTAAGCTGGGAAGAAGCCATAGCTTATGCAGCCTCAGAAATTAAAAGAATACAAAATAAATTTGGTGGAGATTCAGTAGGGGCAATATCGTCGTCAAGATGTACTAATGAGGAAGTTTATGTAGTTCAGAAACTTGTTAGAGCCGCTTTTGGAAATAACAATATTGATACATGTGCAAGGGTTTGCCATTCACCTACAGGTTACGGTTTAAAACAAACACTAGGAGAATCTGCAGGAACCCAAACTTTTGATTCGGTTATGAAATCAGATGTAATTATGATCATTGGAGCTAATCCTACCGATGGACATCCTGTTTTTGCATCTCAAATGAAAAGACGTTTGAGAGAGGGAGCTAAACTCATTATTGTTGACCCTAGAGAAATAGATTTAGTCAATAATTCAGTGCACATTAAGGCTGATTATCATTTGAAATTAAAACCTGGAACGAATGTTGCAACCATTAATGCCATCTCCCATGTTGTGGTTACAGAAGGCTTGATTGATGAGAGCTTTGTAAGCGAAAGGTGTGATATTGAGTCCTTTAATGTATGGAAAGACTTTGTAGCTTTAGAAAAAAACTCACCAGAAATGTTAGAACAAGACACAGGTATTCCAGCAAATATTGTTCGTGAAGCAGCAAGATTATTTGCAAATGAAAATAACGGTGCAATTTACTATGGCCTAGGAGTAACAGAGCACAGCCAGGGTTCGACTATGGTTATGGGTATTGCTAATTTAGCAATGGCAACTGGAAATGTAGGAAGAGTAGGTGTTGGTGTTAATCCACTTAGAGGACAAAATAATGTTCAGGGTGCTTGTGATATGGGTTCATTTCCACACGAATTTCCTGGCTACAGACATGTATCAGACACAACAACGCGAACCAGTTTAGAAGAGGCTTGGGACGTTAAGCTTCAGGGTGAACCAGGCTTAAGAATACCTAATATGCTGGATGAAGCAATCTCAGGTAAATTTAAAGCGCTTTACTGTGAAGGTGAAGATATAGCGCAATCAGACCCTAATACCCAGCATGTAACTCATGCTCTTGAGTCCATGGAGTGCGTTATTGTTCAAGATTTGTTTTTAAATGAAACAGCAATGTATGCTCACGTTTTTCTTCCAGGTTCATCATTCCTTGAAAAAAATGGAACATTCACAAATGCTGAAAGAAGAATTTCGCCTGTAAGAAAAGTAATGGAACCAAAGAATGGATACGAAGACTGGGAAATAACCGCATTGCTTTCTAACGCGCTTGGTTATCCCATGAAGTACAAGCACGCTAGTGAAATAATGGATGAGGTTGCGAGATTAACCCCTACCTTCAAAGGCGTAAGTTTTGAAAAGCTTGATAAATTAGGAAGTATTCAGTGGCCTTGTAACGATGAAAGTCCTGAGGGGACTCCAACAATGCATATTGATGAATTTGTTAGAGGAAAAGGAAAGTTTTTTGTTACTGAATACGTTCCAACTACTGAAAAAGTAAACAATAAATTCCCATTAATAATGACAACAGGAAGGATATTATCGCAATACAATGTTGGCGCTCAAACAAGAAGGACTGATAATGTTAAATGGCATGATGAGGATCTTGTAGAAATTCATCCGCATGATGCAGAAGAAAGAGGAATCATTGAAAGCGATTGGGTGGGCATTACTAGTAGAGCTGGAGAAACAGTACTGCGAGCTAAAATAACAGAAAAAGTTCAGCCAGGCGTCGTCTATACTACATTCCATCATCCAGAGTCTGGAGCAAATGTAATTACGACGGATAACACTGACTGGGCAACTAATTGCCCTGAATTTAAGGTTACCGCAGTTCAACTTACAAAGGTTTCTGAACTGTCAACGTGGCAAAATCAATATAAAGACTTCAGTAAAAAACAAATCAATCTTGTAAAAAAAGATGACATTAAGGTTGATTAGGTTTTTGAGTGAGCTCTCGTAATATTATTTATTCGGAAGAGCCAATTTTTAAAAGCTCTTCCATCAAAAATGGTATAGAAGATTCAACAGAGTGCATAGCTGAAGAAACACCAATAGCAATGGTTTACAATGGAATCTCTCATGTTGTAATGATGGCAACGCCTGGAAATCTCAAAGATTTTGCTACAGGATTTTCAATAACTGAAAATATAGTCTCTAGTGTTGAAGAAATATATTCTATAGAAATTAATAGAATGGATGTTGGTATAGAGCTGGATATTAATATATCTTCGGAGTCATTTAATAAGTTAAAAAATAATAGAAGAAACTTAACTGGTAGAACGGGATGTGGGATTTGTGGAGCTGAAAGTTTGAAGCAAATTATAAAATTACAAAAGTCTTTACAAGCTAGTACTTTAGAATCAATATTTAGTCCTGAAAGTATTGCTAAGGGCTTAGCTCAGTTATCAAAACATCAAGTCATTCAGCAACAAACTGGAGCAACGCACGCAGCGGCTTTATGCAATAATGATGGAAAAATCCTATTAGTAAGAGAAGATGTTGGTCGTCATAATGCTTTAGATAAGCTTATAGGTGCATTTTATATCAACAATTCTTTTAATATTAATGATTCTTTTATTATTATATCTAGCAGAGCTAGTTATGAAATGATTCAAAAAGCGGCCATTCTTAAAACATCACTAGTTGTTGCAATATCAGCGCCAACAGCTTTAGCAGTAAGGCTTGCAAATCAACTTGGAATTACTTTGTTAGGGTTTGCTAGAGGTAAAAAATATAATATTTATACACACAAAGAAAGAATTAAATAGTAGAATTCGTGCATGCAAAATGATCACTTAATAAGGATGGCTAATCAAATAGGAAGTTTTTTTAAAAGCTATCCAGATCAGGATTATGCGGCCAGTGAAATAGCTGCTCATATGAGAAGATTTTGGGCACCGAAAATGAGAGATACAATTAAAGATTTAGTGGCTAATGCACACGGTGATTCTTTAGATGATATTGTTAAAACAGCTATAAAAAAATACCTTTAAATTCTTTCGGATAATAATATGTAATAAAATTTATCCCTAATACGTTTACCTGTCCATATCTCATGCCAATCTTTATATTCAGCCGGTATTTCTTTACCGCTAGATAGTAAAACAAGCGCAAGCCTGCATTTTTTATCAGTAGTTATTGAATCAATTGGTATGGTTTTAGTATAATAATGCAAAAGATCCATTTGGCTTTGGGATAAGTTTCTTGTATAAAGGCAGCTAGATGATTGGGCTATGAAAGGATTAATTTGATTATAAATATTTTTGTGACTTTTGTAGTTATCAATAAATGGGCCCCACAACATAATTAACACAACCCACAGCATAGTAATTCCAATGGCCCAATTAGTTATTGAAGATCTGTTGGTAATTTTGTTTGTAAAAGCATTTAGAAGCCAATAAGATGTAAGTAGAAAAGCGATAATAAAATTTAATATATCAAAGTTTGCCGAGAAGTTTCCTGAAAGAAAGAACATACGCTCAAATAATTTATTTGGAAAACCCGTTTGCATAGCAAACCAGCCAAGCCAAATAATAAAACTGAAAAAACCAAAAATTAAAATACCAAACCAGTTTAAAGCGCTTGCATAACCTCTTTTAAGTAAATCTATTGAACCTACTGCTAACAAACAAAAGGGAATTATTAAGGGAAGCCAGTTTATTTGATCTTCACGGGGGCTAAAAGAAATTATAAAGAAGTAAACAACAATAAATACTAATGGCAATAAGAGCTTTTGTTGAAAAAGTATTTTTTTATAATTCTTACAAAGTATCCAAATCGCTAATGGAAATGCAGGCCAAGTAAACCATGTGATGCCTTGAAGGTTATACCAAAAATTTGGCGAGCTATTAAATATAGGTTGGCTTATCCAAACTTTAAATAACATAGGGTCTGAATGATTAAAAAAAAGTAGCCACGGACCTATAATTGAAAGGCTTATAAGTAGTGAGATTCCCAAAAATATAAAATATCTTTTATTTTTCCAAAATTTAAACAAACCTAAAAACAACGCTGTAATTAATATTGAAATAGACGGAATAAAACCATTCGATAAAAATATAACAGAGAGACCACCTCCTAAGATAACGCTTGCACGAAAAGGTCTTCTAAAATAAAGTGAAAAAGCATAAAGACTTAAACTAAAACCTGATAAAGCTGAAACTTCTGGAGTGAGAGTATGAACATTTACTATTAGTCCAATGGAAGCTATAAAAAATAAACCAGCAGACCTTCCAAAGCCTGCTCCCCATAATTCTCTTGTCATTAGTCCAATCGATATCATAGTTAAAGAAACCCACATTGCATTGGAAATTCTCGCACCATCGTGTATTTCAAGAACTGGGCCTAATAATTTCGCAAATACAGCACCAAAAAAAGCATATAAGGGAGGGTAATATGGCGTAGCGTTACTTGCAGATGAAGGGTGAATAAATTGATTGTTTTGAATAATTTCTAAAATTTGACTAATTGTTGCTGACTCTAAAGGTCTCCACGGTTCATGACCAACAAGTCCAGTAAAAATCCAAACGAAAGAGAGAATTAAAAAGAAATTAAGTTTAGTTTTTTCACCAAGATTTTTTCTTGGGGAAGCCATATTTCCTTGCCAATCATGATCTAAGTGATACTTCATATCTGATAATCATATATAAAAAAAGGCAGCTATGCTGCCTTTTTTTTAAGTATTTTTTTGATTACATACCATATTTTTGTTTAAATTTCTCCACACGACCAGCGGTGTCAAGTATTTTTTGTTTTCCTGTATAAAAAGGATGGCATAGAGAACAAACCTCAATACTTATGTCTTTTCCAATAGTTGATTGTGTTTTAAACTTGTTTCCACAACTACAATTTACATTAATCTCAGGATATTTCGGATGTGTATCTTTTTTCATATTTTATTTTCTAATTTTAGTAAGCCGTAATTATTAATGATAAATGGATAAAAATCAACAAAATTGTTGATTTATCCGCGACGCATACTGTCGAAAAAATTATTATTATTCTTTGTTGATTTTACCTTGTCTAATAAGAATTCCATGGCCTCAAGCTCATCCATTGGGTAAAGTAACTTTCTTAAAACCCATATTTTTTGGAGGACATCTGAAGGAATTAATAATTCTTCTCTTCGAGTGCTAGATTTATTCACATTAATAGCTGGATAAACTCTTTTTTCGGCCATTCTTCTATCAAGATGTATTTCCATGTTACCTGTACCCTTAAACTCTTCATAAATCACATCATCCATACGTGAACCAGTATCAACAAGTGCAGTAGCGAGTATAGTTAAGGAACCACCCTCCTCAATATTTCTTGCGGCACCAAAAAATCTCTTTGGCTTCTGTAAAGCGTTGGCATCTACCCCCCCTGTCAATACTTTTCCTGAGGATGGTATAACTGTATTGTACGCTCTAGCAAGTCTAGTAATCGAATCAAGAAGAATGACAACATTTTTTTTATGCTCGACTAAGCGCTTTGCTTTTTCAAGAACCATCTCCGCCACTTGAACATGTCTCGTTGCTGGCTCATCAAAAGTTGAAGCTAATACTTCACCTTTAACGGAACGAGTCATTTCTGTGACTTCTTCAGGGCGTTCATCAATTAGTAAAACAATCAATGAAACGTCAGGATGATTTGCTGTAATAGCATGTGCAATATTTTGCATCATTACTGTTTTACCACTTTTAGGACTTGCTACTAATAGACCACGTTGACCCTTCCCTATTGGGGATATCATATCTATTACGCGACTTGTATAATTTTCAACACCTTCAGAATCTCTTTCTAGTGTTAAAGGTTCAGTCGGGAATAAAGGAGTCAAATTTTCAAAAAGAATCTTATTCTTTGTATTCTCAGGCGCATCATTATTGACTTTGTCAACTTTAACCAAAGCAAAATAACGCTCACTATCTTTTGGTGTTCTTATTTCACCCTCAATGGTATCACCGGTGTGAAGATTAAATCTTCTTATTTGCGAAGGTGAGACATATATATCATCGGGCCCAGCAAGGTAAGATGCTTCAGATGATCTTAGGAAACCAAATCCATCAGAAAGTACTTCAAGCGTTCCACTTCCGTAAAGAGTTTGCCCGTTTTTTGCTTGATTTTTTAATAACGCAAAGATTAAGTCTTGCTTGCGCATTCTTCCAGTATTTTCAATTTTTTCAGCGATTGCTAAATTTACTAATTCAGCGATAGGTAGATGTTTAAGGTCAGATAAATGCATTTTAAATGGTGCTGTCAATAAAGGCAGCGAGTTGTGATTTTGATAAAGCTCCCACCTTGGTTGCCTCAATATTGCCATCTTTAAAAATCATTAAAGTTGGAATACCTCTTACACCATATTTGGCTGGAGTTTGTGGATTATCATCTATGTTATGTTTAGCTATTTTAAGCTTTCCATCGTATTCTGTAACCAATGCTTCGAGAATAGGTGCGATCATTTTACATGGCCCACACCATTCAGCCCAATAATCGACAAGAACAGGGATATTTGAATTTAATACTTCTTCACTAAAATTTTCATCAGTAAGATGAGTTATAGAAATGCTCATAGGTTTAGTTTTATATTGGTTTTTATTAAAAAATTTTTAAGATATTAGGGATAATTACTTGATTTAGATTTCACTATAAAACATATATCTAATTGAATCAATCAATATTTAATTAATTATTTCAAATAATGGGATTACTTTTTTTACTCCCTTTGATGATTTAGCAATTTGAGTTGCTATTTGTGATTCCTTTTGATTAAGAATACCCATTAAATATACCTCCTGCCTTTCTGTATAAACTTTTACATGCATTGGAAATAGCTTAGTTTTATTTTCTTTTAAAAACAGTCTTGATTTTACGTTTGATGTTATTAGTACATCTTCACCACGGGATTTTAAAGTACTATTTTTTGACTGAATAATTATGAAGTTTTTAACATCTTTAACTTCTTTTAATGCTTTTATTTTTTCTTCCACCTTACTAATAATTTCTTGCGACCTTGCCTCACCAGTAAGTAAAACTGTTTGGTTGTAAGAAAGGAAGGATAAATTTGAGTCTGCATCAATGTCCTGTGTTTCAAGAATTGCCTTTATCTCAATTTTTTGGTCTGTATATTGAATTTCGGCAGCACGCCTGTCTGCATATGCAACAGGAGCAGTAACTACAGCAACTGGGGCACATCCAACTAATTGAGAGATTATTAAACTAAAAAGAATATAAAAATTATTTGATTTACACATACAATAGATTATATATTGAAATTTTATTTTTTTTGAAAAATTATTTATTTAAAATTGAAACCTGCGTTATATCTTATAGCAACACCTATTGGTAATCGAGAGGACATCTCGATGCGAGCCTTAGATGTGCTAAAAAAAGTAGATGTTATTGCTTGTGAGGATACAAGACATTCATCCCAACTTTTGTCAGTATTTGGCATCAAAAAAAAATTAATAAGCTTAAATCAACATAATGAACAAGAAAAAGCAAAAATAATTGCAAGCATTATAAAAGACAAAAAATCTGTAGCTTATGTATCTGATGCTGGTACACCTGCTATAAGCGATCCAGGAGCTTTATTAGTAGACCATATACACAACCTTAGTCTTGATATTTTTCCCATTCCAGGACCATCTGCGCTTATTACGGCGTTTTCAGTTGCGGGATTTCAAACAACTCATTTTCAATTTTATGGTTTTCTCCCAAATACAAGCGGGAAATGTAAAAAGGCTTTACAAAAAATTTATAACTCAGATATGGTTTGTATTTTATATGAATCTCCACATAGAATTATTAAAACTTTAAAAGTTATCCGTGAGATTTTTGGGGACGAGCATTTTGTCTTTATTGCCAGAGAGCTTACTAAAATTTTTGAAACTCATTACAGGGGTAAAATAGGTGAATTGATTTGTGAGATTGAAGGGAATAAGGATAACCAAAAGGGTGAGTTTGTAATAATTTTATCAGCATCTAATAAACAAAACGAGCAAGAAGATCCGATACCCCTAAAACAGGCCTTAAAGTTAATATTAAGCGAGCTTTCTCTAAAACAATCTGTAAATGTTATATCTTATATATATAATAAAAAGAAAAAAGAAATATATAACCTAGCTTTGGAATTAAAGAAAAATGAGTGAAATTACTATTATTAAACCAGATGATATGCATCTTCACGTAAGAGACGGAGCCATAATGCAAAATGTCATCAAGCATACAGAAAGACAGTTTTCCCGAGCAATAATTATGCCAAATTTAGATAAACCTATCATTAATGCAAAAATGGCTGGTGACTATTTTCAAGACATTAAAAATGCTGCCCCAAACTTCCAACCTTTGATGACAATATATTTCAATGATCAGCTTGATAATGATGAGCTTACTAAAATACAAAAATTAGATTGTATTTATGGTATTAAACTTTATCCTGCAGGAGTAACTACCAACTCAGAATCTGGTACTAAATCTATTGATGATTGCTTCCCTATTTTTGAAAATATGGAATCAAAAAAAATTCCACTTTTAATACATGGTGAGGTTAGTGATCCTTCAGTAGATATTTTTGATAGGGAGAAAATATTCATTGAAAATTTTTTAGTTAGGATATGTAAAACATTTCCAAAGCTTAAGGTTGTGTTTGAGCATATCTCTACAAAAGAGGCAGTTGATTTTGTTTCTGAGGCACACGAGGATGTAGCCGCTACAATTACCCCACAACACATACTATTGAATCGTAATGATTTACTTTCCGGAGGTATAAAACCTCATAATTATTGTCTCCCAATTGTTAAACGTTCTTCCCACCAGCAAGCAGTTTTAAGAGCTGCACTTTCAGGAAATAAAAAATTTTTTCTAGGAACTGATAGTGCCCCACATTTTAAAAATCAAAAAGAGAGTGCATGTGGTTGCGCAGGAATCTATTCTGCTTTAACAGCTATTGAGATTTATGCACAAATTTTCGATGAAAATAATGCAATTAATAAATTAGAAAATTTCGCAAGTAAGTTTGGTGCGGAATTCTATGGTATTCCATATAATTCAGATCATATAACACTTGTTAAGAAGGATTATCTTATACCTGACAGAATTAAAATAGATAATCAAGAGATAATTCCTTTTTTAGCAGGAGAAAGTCTTAAATGGCAGCTAGTTTCTGATTCAATGATAGAATAGTTATAAGTTGACTAGACAGTCGCTATATATAATTTTTGTATGTAGAGGAAAGTCCGGGCTCCAAAGAGCGAAGTGATGGCTAACAGCCATACGCCGTGAGGCGAGGAATAGGGCCACAGAGACGAGCGTATTTAGTTACGGTGAAACGCGGCAACCTCCACTTGGAGCAAGGCCAAATAGGGTAGCATTGGCATGGCTCATGTCGCTACCGGGTAGGCTGCTTGATTGTACAAGTAATTGTGCAACTAGATGAATGACTGTTCACGACAGAACCCGGCTTACCGGTCAACTTACCAAATTCTTAACTCATTGAAAGATAAAGAAATACCTTAAAAAGTGCTTGCAAAGCACTTTTTTTTTGCCTATAGTGTATCTGTAAGGTAAAAAGTGGTAATTTGTGGGAAATTATTAAACGAGACTAAGGGCGTTCAGTAATTTCCCATCTTTTTAGGGTGATAGAAATGTATAGAGGCGCAACACTTTTAAATCTTGATGGAAAGAGCAGGTTAGCAATTCCAACAAAGTATCGCGAAGTATTAATGCTCGAATCATCTAGATCAATAGTATTAACAGCTCATCCTCACGGTTGTTTACTTTTGTATCCCAAACCTGCTTGGGAGCCAATACAAGAGAAAGTAATGAAATTTTCAAGTTTTGATAAAAAATCAAGTGGACTTCAAAGGTTATTGGTTGGCTATGCTGAGGACGTCAATATTGATGGCTCTGGGCGTATTCTGTTATCAGCAGAGTTGCGAACATATGCAGGAATTGATAAAAATTTAATGTTAGTTGGACAAGGAACTCATTTTGAATTGTGGAGTAAAGATTCATGGGAAGAAGAAATAAAACAAATTGATATAAACGAGGAAAAAGAATTACCACATGAATTAGGAGGTTTTTCATTGTGAAAGAGGAATTTACTCATACTCCAGTTCTCTTAAAAGAGTCTATTGATGGTTTAAACATTCATCCAGAGGGAATTTACTTAGATTGTACTTTTGGAAGAGGAGGGCACTCTCAAGAAATCCTAAAAAAACTAAATGAAAAAGGAAGTTTAATAGCAATTGATCAAGATCTAGCTGCAGTAAAAGCAGCAGAGTTTATTCGGGATAAAAGATTTCAAATATGCCATGGAAAATTTTCATTAATGGCCGAAATTTTAAAAAAAAAAAAATTACAAAGGTTGACGGGATCCTTATGGATCTAGGCGTATCCTCACCTCAATTAGATGATTCTCAAAGAGGCTTTAGTTTTAAGTCGGATGGTTTACTTGATATGCGGATGAATCAAAACCATACAGAAACAGCAGCAGATATTGTGAATAATTACGATATTAACGAGCTTGCATATATTTTTAAGGTTTATGGCGAAGAACGTTTTGCAAAAAGAGTTGCTAAATTTATTGTTCAGTATAGAGAAGAAATTAACCAAATTACGACAACTAGTCAATTAGCTCAAATTATTAATAATGCTATACCTAAGAAAGAACCAGGTAAGGATGGAGCAACACGTTCCTTTCAGGCGCTTCGAATAAAGCTTAACCAAGAGATAGATGAAATTGAAAAAACATTACCAATAGCATTTGAATATTTAAAAAAAAATGGACGACTTGCTGTAATTAGTTTTCATTCCCTTGAAGATAGAATAGTTAAAAACTTTACAAAAAATAAATTACAAACAGATTTAATACCAAAATATATTCCAATCAAAGCATCTGAAATAAAACAATCAACTTTAAGAAAAATTGGGAAGCTCATCACTCCGTCTGAAAGGGAATTAAAAAGCAACCCAAGATCTAGAAGTGCAAAGCTCAGAATTATGGAAAGGGTTGCAATGAATGAAGCTTAATTTAATTTTGTTTATAGTGCTTATCATTTTTGCAATAGCAACTATTAATTCCGAGCATCAGTATAGAAGAAATTATTCAAAGCTTGATTTGGAAAATAAGAAAACATTGGAACTGAGGGACAAACAAACAAAATTACAACTTGAGGAATCGGACAAATCAGGTACTGAAAGAATTGAGAACATAGCAAAAAAAAAATTAAAAATGCGTATCCCAAAAAACAAAGAGAAAGAATTCTTAAATAAAAAATGATAAAGAAAACAAAAGCAAAGCCAGAATTTTTTGAGCTTAGTAATTTTAGGCGACGTCTCACTATATTAGTTTTACTAACCCTATTTTTAACTTTATTCTCTAGGGCTTTTTACTTACAAAGTATGCAAAGAGATTTTCTTCAAGCTAAAGGAGGAAATTTTTCTAATCGAAACCAAACTCTGCATGCATTTAGAGGCAAAATACTAGATCGTAATGGGGAGTTATTAGCAGCAAGCTCGCCTGTTGAAAGGATAGAGGTAAATTTACCTGATTTAGTTATAAACAAGGACCAAAAGAAGCGTTTATCATCATTGCTACAAATGAATGAAAAACATTTAAATAGACGTTTAAATAAAAAAAGTAAAAATACTATATATTTAAAAAGATCTGTATCGCCAGAAATAGCAGGAAAAATTATGGCATTACAGATTCCTGGTATTTATACATTTAAAGAATATCAAAGATACTACCCAGGGAAAGAGGCGTTAGCTCATGTGGTTGGTTTTACAAATATTGACGGTGAGGGACAAGAAGGAGTAGAGCTTTATTCCAACAAACTTTTATCAGGAATTCCCGGAACTAGAAAAGTTTTAAAAAATAGAAGCGGAAAAGTAGTGGATGATCTTCAAGATATACAGATACCCATTGATGGCAAAGATATAAAATTATCTGTAGATAAAAGATTACAATATTCATCTTACAAGGCGTTAGAGAGGGCTGTTGAAAAACATGGAGCTATATCAGGGTCAGCAATTTTAATAGATGCTAAGACTGGAGAGGTTCTTGCAATGACGAATTACCCCTCCTTTAACCCAAACCCAAGAGGGTCATCTCGTAATTCAGAATTCGTTCGTAACCGAGTAGTAACAGATAGATTTGAACCTGGATCAACTATAAAGCCTATAACTGTAAGTGCAGCACTAAAAAATAATACCGTAAAACCAGACACTATAATAAATACATTTGAAGGAGTTTATCCGGTAGGAAAAAGATTTACTGTACGTGATACTCATGCGAATGGTTTGATAACGGTTAAAGAGGTTGTACAAAAATCATCTAATATAGGAACAACACAAATCAGCCAGAAACTTAAACCAAAATATTTATGGTCGGTGATTAATCAATACGGATTAATCAAAAAAACTGGTATAGAATTTCCAGGCGAGGTTATGGGAGAAATTCATCATCATAAAAATTGGAGAGAAAGCCATCAAGCAACTATAAGCTATGGTTATGGAATAAGCAGCACTCTTGCACAACTAGCCCAAGCTTACACCGTTTTTGCAAACCAAGGAGAGATTAAGCCGATTACACTTTTCAAAACTGAAGGCCCAGTTATCGGAAGAAGAGTAGTAAATAAGAAAACAAGCAATCAAATGTTAGATATACTTGAGTCCGTTATAAGTACTGAGGGAACTGGGATTTTAGCAAAAATTCCAGGTTATAGAGTTGCCGGTAAAACTGGAACTGCAAAAAAAAGTAGTAATGGCGGTTACGAAAAAAAATATATAAGTTCTTTTATAGGAATTGCCCCAGTTAGCAATCCAAAATTTATCTTAGCAGTGATGATTGATGAACCCACTATTGATGGATTTTATGGAGGAGTTGTGGCTGGTCCCGCCTTCAAATCAATAATGTCAGACGCGCTTAAACTTTATTCCATTCCTCAAGACGACATAGAAATAGTTCCTTCCTCAGAACAAAAAATGGTACAACTTAAAAATTGAAATGGATGACTCTTTAGAACGAATAGTTAATTTGTGCAGTGATATTACTTGTAATAGTAAGGAGGTTAAAGAGGGAGTATTATTTATAGCTGCACCGGGAAAAAAGTTTGACGGAAGAGATTATATTGCTGAGGCAATTTGTAATGGCGCCACCGCGATAATTTACGAAAGAAAAGATTTTAACTTTACCGATAAGATTAGTATTCCGTGTCTAGGTATAGAAAATCTTCATGAAAAATACTCAAAAATAATTAAACTATTTTATGGGAATCTCTCAGAATCCTTAAAAATTATCGGTATTACTGGAACTAATGGTAAGACTTCACTTGCAGGATGGCTTTCTCAAAGTTTAAATTTATTAAACAATAAAACTGCAATGATTGGTACATTGGGTTATGAGATTCCTGGCAGAAAATTTGAAACATCTAATACAACTCCAGATGCAATCAGTTTGAGTAAGCTGTTAAATCATTCTGTAAATGAAAAATGTGTATTTACAGTTATGGAGGTATCTTCTCATGCTATCAAACAAAAGAGAATTAAGAATATTGATTTTGATTTAAAAATTTTAACTAATGTGACTAGAGATCACCTTGATTATCATAAGACAATAAAGGAATATCAGAATACAAAAAAACAATTTTTTTTAAATTCAAAAGTAAAAAAAATAATTATCAATATTGATGACTTAATTGGAAGAGAAATACTTGAGGAAGCTAGGTTTGAAAATGAACAATTACTTACCTATGCCATTGATAGAGAAGCTGACATCCAAGCAAAAAATATCGTCTATGAAAATAAAAAGATGACTTTTAACTTATGTTGGAAAGAAGAATCATATCAAATAAAAACACATACATATGGTAGGCACAACATATATAACTTATTAGGTGTTATTGCCTGCCTAATAAAATACGATTTTTCAATCGGTAAAATAATAAAGGTAATAGAAAATTTACAAAGTATTAATGGTCGTTATGAAGTTGTTCATTTTGATCAAGACGGAGCCCCCAAAATCATTATTGATTATGCACATACGCCAGACGCTCTAGAGAATATATTACAATCTTTAGGAGAATTACATCCCAGTGAAATAATTCTTATATTTGGTTGTGGAGGTGACAGAGATAAAGGTAAAAGAAAAGAAATGGCTTTAATAGCAAATAAATATGCAAACAAAGTAATTATCACAAATGATAATCCACGAGATGAAAATCCACTAGATATTTTAAATACAATTAAAAATAATTTATCCGTTACTCATGAGGTTATTGAAAATAGAGAAGAAGCAATTAAAAAAGGCCTTAAACTATTAAGAAATAAATCCATTCTATTAATAGCTGGAAAGGGTCATGAGAATTATCAAGAAATAAAAGGAGTAAAAATACCATTTTCTGACAAAGAAATTACAATCTCAAATATAAGTTTGATAAGAGATTTATGTCAATAACATTTAAACAATTAATAGCAACTATAAACGGAAAAGTTATAGGAAAAAACTTTAACGAGTCAAATGTTTTTAATAACTTTTCAATTGACACGAGGACATTAGAAAAGAATGACGTATATATTGCGATCATTGGAAAAAAATTCGATGGTAATGATTTTATAGAGGAGGCATTTAAAAAAGGGGCTTCTCTGGTAGTAAGTTCAAATGTCAATTTATCTAATGAGAAAATTATTGAGGTTGTAGATACTAATTTAGCACTTCAAAAGATAGCAGCTCATTTTATAAAATCAATAAATCCTAAAATTATCGCCATCACTGGAAGCAATGGTAAAACAACTACCAAAGAACTAGCTGCAATAATTCTAAAAAAATATTTTTCAAAGAAGCATGTTTTAGTATCTAAAGGCAATTTTAATAATGATATCGGTTTATCCTTAACTATTCTCGGGCTTAAAAAAGTTCATAAATATATTTTGTTAGAAATGGGAATGAATAATGCTGGGGAGATAGAGAGGTTATGCAAAATAGCACCTCCTGATATAGCAGTAATAACAAATATTGGTGAAGCTCATATTGAAAATTTAAAATCTCGGGATAACATTGCTCGCGCAAAAAAAGAGATACTTATTGGAGCGAAAAGAAATTCAATTGCTATTCTTCCAGCAGACGATGAATATTATGATTTCCTAAAATCTACAAATAATATTAAGAAAATAATAACTTTTGGTTTTGGAAAGACGTGTGATGTTAGTTTTGATTGTGATAAAAATATATATTCACTAAGTACAAAAAATATTACCGTTAATACTAAGCTTTTAGGAAAGCATAATATTACTAATATTATGGCTGCCATCGCAATAAGCGAAACATTGAGCGTACCTGTCAATATCATTAAAGAAACACTTCATAGCCATAAACCAATTCCAGGAAGACTAGAAGTTAAAAGTTTAAGAAAAAATATAACATTAATTGACGATAGCTATAATTCAAATCCATCATCAATGATGAGAGCAATTGATGTTTTAGCTGAGCATACAAAATATAAAATATTAGTGATGGGAGATATGGCTGAGCTAGGAGAACACGCTGTAAAACATCATACTGATTTGGCAGCCTATATTTTGGATAAAAAAATTGATTTAGTCCTTGGTGTTGGAAAATTGACTAGCCAAGTAATTGCTATTTTAGGAAGTATAGGCCATTGGTATAAGACAAATAATGATTTAACAATTGCTTTAGATAAATTTTTAAGAAAAGAATGTATTGTACTGGTTAAGGGTTCAAGGTTTATGAAAATGGAAGATATTGTGAGGGCTTTGGAAGATGGTAATGCATAAGGAGAAAAAATATCATGTTACTTGAATTTTTTAGGTGGTTAGCTGAGGATTTTGGAGCATTTAATGTCTTTAATTATATTTCTCTAAGAGCGGTACTTGCAGTAATAACCTCTTTAGTAGTCTCATTTATGTTAGGTCCTTGGTTCATTAAAAAATTAGGTGATTATAGTTTTGGTCAATATATTAGAGCTGATGGACCTGAAGGGCATTTAAAAAAATCTGGAACCCCAACAATGGGTGGGGGCCTTATTCTTATTTCTGTATTAACTTCATCTCTATTATGGGGAGACCTTAGCAATAGGTACATGTGGTTACTAATAATAGTAATTGTGGGGTTTGGTTTAATTGGTTTAGTGGATGACTACAGCAAGATTAAGAATAAGCATGCTGATGGACTGTCTGCACCTCAGAAATATTTTTTACAATCTATGTTAGGCATTGGTGTTGCGATATACCTATTATATTCGTCATCTACACCACAAGAAACAGAGTTACTAATTCCATTCTTTAAAGATTTGGCATTACCTATTGGCATGACAGGTTTCGTATTGCTAACCTATATTGTCGTCGTCGGTAGCAGTAATGCAGTTAACTTAACTGATGGGTTAGATGGTTTAGCAATTATGCCAGTAGTTATGGTTATAAGTGCTTTAGGAATTTTTGCATACCTCAGTGGCAATACAATTTTCTCATCTTATTTAAGTATCCCATATATTGAGGGAGCTGGAGAGTTAACAATATTTTGTGCTGCTATAGCAGGAGCCGGCTTAGGCTTTCTTTGGTTTAATGCTTACCCTGCTGAGGTTTTTATGGGAGACTTGGGTTCCTTATCACTTGGTGCTGCCATGGGAACATTGGCGGTAATCGTCAGGCAAGAAATAGTGCTTATGATAATGGCTGGAGTTTTCGTTGTTGAGACTGTATCTGTTGCATTGCAAGTAAGTTATTTTAGGTACACTAAAAAACGCTATGGGCAGGGTAAAAGAATATTTTTGATGGCCCCTCTTCATCATCATTATGAAAAAAAAGGCTGGAAAGAAACACAAGTCGTTGTAAGATTTTGGATTATAACCATGATGCTGGTTTTAATAGGATTGGCTAGCCTTAAAATACGATAATGAAAAGTAGCGAATTATTGGTTGACACAAATCATAAGAATCTATTGATAAATATATTGATTGTGGGGCTTGGTAAATCAGGAATCTCAAGTGTTAAATATTTAGCAAAATATAAAGATTTTTTTGGAAAGAAAATTTCAATAAGTGTTTATGATAAATTTAAAAGTGTAAAAGAACAAAAATTGCTGCTTAAGGATTTAGAAATAGATGAGTTTTATTCTGGTACCTTTGATACTGATATTTGTAAGGAAAATTCTTACGTAGTCCTAAGCCCGGGGGTAAGCCAAAATGAAGTTATATGCAAAGGAATTTTTATCAATGATATTTTTTTATTTTTGGATTATATCGAGAGAATATCTTCGCATTTATCCAAAATAAGGATTGTAGGAATTACTGGGACAAACGGTAAAACTACCACAAGTTATTTTTTAAAGCATCTAATGATAAGAAAAAAATTTAAAGCTCATACAGCGGGAAATATTGGAGTATCTCCTCTTGATTTAATAGATAAGCTTAAAGATGATGACGTTGTTATTCTCGAATTATCAAGCTTCCAATTAAAACCATTTATCGATATTGCTTTTCCAAGAAAGTTAGATATTGGCATTTTATTAAATATAAGCCCAGATCATTTAGATGTTCATAAAGATATGAATGAATATCTTAACTCTAAAAAAGCTCTCTTACATTATAGTAAAAGAACAATCATAAATATAGATTTAGGCCAAAGTGTCATTAATGAATTTAACGATATAACACTTGGTCATAGCTCACCTTCATCAAACGAAACAAAAGAAAAGAATTGGCCAAAGACAAATTACAACTTAATCACAGATAATGACAGCCAACATATCATAGATAACCATGGCTTTAAACTAAACGTAGAACGAATTAAAATACCTGGTAAGCACAATTTATTTAATATTATGGCAGGGATTGCAACCTTTAGATGTTTTGAAAATGATTTCGATGGTTATGAGAATATACTATCAAGTTTTCAAGGTATTCCTCACAGAATAGAATGGACCAAAAAAATTAATGGCGTTGATTATTTTAATGACTCTAAAGGAACGAATGTAGCATCGACTATTGCTGCTTTAGAAAGCTTTAAAAATAAGAGAATTATTTTAATAGCTGGTGGTGATTTAAAGAAGCAAAACTTATTTCCCTTAAAAGCTTGTTTAAGAAAAAATGTTATTGCCTTATTTTTAATTGGAAAAGATGCAGACCATTTCAAAGAAATTTTTGAGGATATAGATAATTTAAATATTGCCATATGCAGCTCAATGGAGGATGCAATTTTCCATGCGTATGATTTGGCAAAAAAAGGAGATATAGTTTTACTATCGCCGGCTTGCGCAAGTCTTGATATGTATAGCAACTATGTTGAGCGTGGTAATCATTTTAAAGCAATTGTTAATCAGATTATTCTATGAAGGTATTTTCATCACAAAAAAATTATAATTTACCAATATATGACTATAATCTGATTTGGGCATCTCTGTTACTCCTAGGTATCGGTCTTGTAATGGTTTATTCCTCTTCGATAGATACTGCCGCCGCAAGTAAGTCACTAAATTATCAAAATTATTATTATTTGCTAAGACAATCTATATACATAACCTTAGGCTTCTTAATTGGATATATAACCTTTCAAATTCCAATATATTTCTGGCAAAAAATGGCTCCTTATATTTTTATTTTTGGGTTACTTTTATTAATATTAGTCTTAATACCAGGCATAGGTAAAGAGGTTAATGGAAGTCAAAGATGGATATCATTAGGAATAGCTAATTTTCAACCTTCAGAATTTGTAAAGCTAGCTACAATAATGTATGCATCCGATTATGTCTTGAGAAAATCAAAACAGATGAGAACAATCATAAAAGGTTTTTTACCCATGCTTGGTGTGATTGTATTTACAGGTTTTCTATTGTTACTTGAGCCAGATTTTGGTGCGTTAGCTGTAATTACTATGGTGGCAATGGGCATACTTTTCTTGGGTGGATTATCATATAAAATATTTTTTGGGCTGATGATATTTACTCCAATTAGTATTTATTTCCTCATCATAAATTCTCCTTACAGAATGCAAAGAATAACTGCTTTTTTAGATCCATGGGCAGATCCATATGGCAAAGGCTATCAATTGATTCATTCACTAATTGCTTTTGGAAGGGGAGAATATTTTGGAGTAGGGCTTGGAGGAGGAGTTGAAAAACAACTGTATCTTCCTGAAGCCCATACCGATTTTATATTAGCAGTAATTGGGGAAGAGTTTGGTTTGTTAGGGGTTACTATTGTAATAGGTTTATTTGTTTATTTAGTTTTAAGAATGTTTGGTATAGCTAAAGAGTCAATACAAAACAAAAAACATTTTCCGGCACTTATGGCTCAAGGAGTTGCCCTTTGGTTTGCCTTCCAAGGAATTATTAATATGGGAGTAAATGTAGGGTTATTTCCAACAAAAGGCTTAACGCTTCCGTTATTATCATTTGGTGGAAGTGGTATTTTGCTTAATATGATTGCTATTGCGATAGTTCTTCGAATTGATCACGAAAATAGACGAAATATGAGAGGACAATATTATTAATAAAAATAATCTTATGATTGCAGCGGCTGGGACAGGTGGTCATATATATCCCGGTCTTTCTATTGCAGAATATTTTCATAATAATAAATATAAAGTTTCTTGGGTTGGAACGCATAATGGAATGGAAAATAAACTTGTAAATAAAAGTTTATACAATTTCTATGCAATTGAAATGAAAGGAGTACGAGGTAAGGGAATTTTAAGCTGGTTAAGTCTTCCTTTTAAATTATTCTATGCCATCTATGAATCTTTTTTGTTTATTCGAAAAGTAAGACCAAAATTTTTAATATTAATGGGTGGATATATATGTGTTCCAGTTGCAATTGCTGGAAGCTTGCAAGGTTTAACCATTGTCATTCATGAGCAAAATGCAATACCTGGACTATCAAACAAACTTCTATCATTTATTGTAAAAAAGACTTTTGTTGGTTTTAAAAATAAGTTAAGAAATTCAATAGTTGTAGGAAACCCCATTAGAGAAAATTTGTATGAGATTCTTGAAATAACAAAAAGATTTAAAGATAGAAAAGGGCCTTTAAGGATATTAATATTTGGTGGAAGTCTTGGGGCAAAAAAAATTAACGAATTGTTACCAATAATTTTATTTAAAGTTTCTAAGAAAAAAAATATTCAAATCATCCATCAGTCTGGAGAGCATTACTATAAATCCTTGCTTAAGGAGTATAAGAAATATCAAATGGAGGTAAAAGCGGTAAAATACATTAATGATATGGAGGTAAACTATTCTTGGGCTGATATTGTTATTGCACGCTCAGGCGCTTTAACAGTAACAGAACTCAGTGAAGTAGGCATAGCTAGTATTCTAATACCATTCCCTTATGCGGTAGATAATCACCAATATCTAAATGCAAAAGTTTTAAGTCAAAAAGGTGCATCCAAAATAATAATGGAAGAGAGAATAGAGCAAGAACTTGAAGAATATCTCTTATCAATAAATCGAAAAAAATGTGTAGAGATGGCACAAAATGCCAAGGTAGAAAATAGGCAAGAAGCATGCAAGAAAATTTATGAGTATTTAGAGAGCAATGAAAAATAAAATTAAAAAAATTCATTTTATTGGGATAGGTGGCTCTGGCATGTCTGGAATTGCAGAAGTGATGCATAACTTGGGATTTAAGATATCTGGCTCTGATTCAGTTTCATCAAAAGTTACAAAAGAGCTGAAGAAAATGGGTATTAAAATTTCACTTAATCACGACCCAAAAAATATCGATAATGTGGATGTTATTGTCATATCTTCGGCAATTTCTAAGAGAAATAAAGAGTATAAGGCAGGCTTAAACAAAAATATCCCAATAATCCCTAGAGCTGAAATGTTATCAGAGTTAATGCGTTTCAAAAAAGGTATTGCTGTTGCAGGCACACATGGAAAAACATCCACAACAAGTATCCTCGCGAGTATTTTGTCAGAGGGGAAATTAGATCCGACATTTGTCATTGGTGGACGAATTAATTCAATGAAAGCTAATGCAAAACTTGGAACCGGAGAACTTTTTGTTGTTGAGGCTGATGAATCTGATGCATCCTTTTTACACTTAAATCCTGTAAGCACAATTTTAACTAATATTGATAAAGAACACTTAGAGACATACCAAGGGGATTTTGAAAGATTAAAGGCTACATACTTAGACTTTATTCATCAGGTACCTTTTTATAGTAATGTATTTTTATGCATTGATGATGACGAAGTTAGAAAATTAATACCCTCAATTTTACGACCTATTGTCACTTATGGATTATCAGGCAAAGCACACATTCAAGCTTCAAAACTTGTGCATTCAGAAGAAAAAATGAGCTTTGAGGTCAAAGATGATATCTATACAAAATCAAACTTTGCTATAAATATTAATTTACCGGGTGTACATTACGTAAACAATACACTTGCGGCTATAGCAGTTAGTTTGGAATACGGGGTTTCTGTTAAAGATATTCAAAATGCTTTAAAGAAATTTAATGGAGTTGCCAGAAGGTATGATGTTTATCGAAATATTACCAAGAATAATAAAACTTTTACTATGGTTGATGACTACGGCCATCATCCAACAGAAATCAAAGCGGTAATAGAGGCTACCAAAAAAGGTTTTCCAGAAAAAGATATTTTCCTAGTTTTTCAACCACATAGATACACTCGAACGAGAGATTGTTACAGCGATTTTTTAAATGTGCTGAATATCCCAAAAAAAGTCTTCTTGTTTGATATTTATCCAGCTGGAGAGGAACCTATAAAAAATATTACAACTCAAAAATTAATTAAAGATCTTGGAGGAACTAAAAGTTTCATGTTACCTAGGGGGAAAAAAGCAAATAAAATTATCACCGATAATATCACTTCAGATAGTATCGTAATTATTATGGGTGCAGGATCTATTGGTAAATTTGTGGAGCAATTTATTAGTTAAGGCAATGGAAAAAAATAAAATTCTTTATAACATTGAATTAAAAGACTTTAATAGTTGGAAGGTAGGAGGTATTGCAAAAAATTTTTATATTTGTGCAGATAAAAATTTATTGGCTATTAATATAAAGAATAAAGCATTGAAATTACCATTGCATTTTATTGGTTTAGGATCTAATACGTTATTTAGAGATGGAAATATCGAGGGCACGATAATAATGATGCACAAAGGAATAGGTGAGATAAACCAACAAAATAATTTATTTTATGCAGATGCTGGCGTTAGTTGTTCAAAGTTAGCAAAGAATGTTGCTAAGGCTGGGTTTGCAAAGTCAGCATTTTTGGCAGGAATACCAGGTACTGTTGGAGGAGCGCTAGCAATGAATGCTGGGTGCTACGGATCTGAAACTTGGGACTTTGTATCTAAAGTTCTATTGATAGATACTGATGGAAAGCAGATAGTTAGAAAGAGGAATGAATTTAAAACGGCGTACCGAAAAACTATTAATATATCAAATAAAACTGAATACTTTTT
This sequence comes from uncultured Methylobacillus sp., assembly GCA_964526705.1. Lineage (GTDB taxonomy): Bacteria > Pseudomonadota > Gammaproteobacteria > Burkholderiales > Methylophilaceae > BACL14. The sequence continues at coordinate 65,602 of CAZGLD010000002.1, read as the reverse complement.
AGGTGCATGGTTTAATTTTCCTGAAGGACAGACGGATATTGCACAAAATGAGATAAAAAATTTACTATTGCACAGAAAAAAAACTCAACCACTTGATTGGCCTACAGCAGGCTCAACATTCAGAAATCCAAGTAATAGTCATGCCGCAAAATTAATTGAAGAATGTGGTTTAAAAGGCCACACCATTGGAGGAGCGCAAATATCAAATAAACATGCCAACTTTATTATAAATCTTGGTAATGCATCTTCGATTGATATTGAAAGGCTAATTGAATTTGTTAAAGAAAAAGTTTTTACATTGAAAAATATAATGCTAGAAACAGAGATTAAGTTTATAGGTGATGATTGTGTTACCAAATAAATATGGAAAAGTTGCCGTTTTATTAGGGGGCGAATCAAATGAAAGAGAAATATCAATTCAAAGTGGAAATGCTGTATTTAATGCCTTGCAATCTTTGAATATAGACACATTTTTGGTAGACCCTAAACGAAATTCCTTAGATTTAATAAAAGAGAGTGATAGAGCTTTTATTTGTTTACATGGCAAGGATGGGGAGGACGGAAAAATTCAGTCATATCTTGATGAAATAAAAATACCATATACGGGAAGTGATGCAAAATCTTCAAAGCTGGGTATGGATAAGTTTCTATCAAAAAGTTTATGGCACTCAAGAGGAGTTAATACTCCAGCGTTTATAAAAATAAATAAAGAAACAAGCTTTAAATTTATTGTAGAACAATTAGGGATACCTTTTTTTATCAAACCAGCTAATTCTGGCTCTAGTTTAGGAATAAGTAAAATATCAGAGAAGAGTCAATTTCATAATTCATTTGAGGTAGCTTACGAAGAAGATTCTACAGTTATTGCGGAGACCATGATTAATGGAAGGGAGTTTACTTTACCCATTTTAAATAATGAGCCACTATCTGTTGTTGAAATTTGTCCAAAAACAGATTTTTATGATTATGAAGCTAAATATCATAGAAACGACACACAGTTTATTTGTCCTACAGATTTAAGTGAAGTTATATTAAAGTCAATTAAAAAACTATCGTTAGAATCTTTTAAAATACTAGGATGCACAGGCTGGGGAAGAGTTGATCTTATAATTGATAATAATAATAATATTTTTTTTATTGAGGCAAATACAATTCCTGGTATGACAAATCAAAGTTTAGTACCTTTATCAGCACATAATTCAGGAATTATATTCGAAGAACTTGTTTTGAAAATATTGGATACCTCATATGTATAATTCAATAGATAGCTTGAAACAAACAACGATATTTATTTATTTCCTTATTTTTTTTACTTTTATTTTTTTGTTTTGGAAGATACTTTCAAAGGCAGACCTTCCAATAAATGAAATAATGATTAAAGGTCAATATGAATCAATAGATAGCGAGCAAATAAAGTTAATAGCTAATGAATACTTGGTAGGAAACTTTTTTGCTATAAACCTTAAGCGAACTCAGAACGCATTTAAAAAATTACCTTGGGTAAGAGATGTAAGTGTTAGAAGAAAATGGCCAGATAAGTTATTAGTCACAATTGAAGAACATAATGTAATCGCTAGATGGGGGAATGTTGGCTTAATAAATAATTATGGAGAAATATTTAATGCAGCATTTCAAGATGACCTGCCTATATTTAATGGAGACGACAGATTTGCTGTTGATATTACAAAAAAATATTTTGAAATAAATGAAATACTCAGCAAGGAGCTCATGCAAGTTGGTACAATCACATTATCAAACAGATTATCTTGGGAAATTATTACAGACAATCAGCTTAGAATTATCTTGGGTAAGGATAATGGATTAAAAAAACTAAGCTTATTTATTAACCATTATCAGGATGTGCTTTTTAAAGTAAAAAAACGTATAGATTATGTTGATTTAAGATACAAGGATGGCTTTTCTGTGAAAGTAATAAATGAAAGTTTACGTAAATTTAAGAAAGAAAAAATTATTTTATGATTAATGGGAAAGACGAAAAAAACCTTGTTGTTGCCTTAGATGTTGGCACTTCAAAAATTGTTGTAATTGTAGCTGAGCTTCAGGAAGAAGGTATCTTAAAGATTATTGGGTTAGGTCAGCATTTATCAAAAGGATTAAAAAAAGGTGTAGTAATTAATATAGATACTACGATTCAAGCAATACAACGAGCTATTGAAGAGGCAGAATTAATGGCAGATTGTAAGATAAAGGATGTTTATACTGGTATTGCTGGAAGCCATATTAAAAGCTTAAATTCTCACGGTATGGTAAAGGTTAAAGACTCAGAAGTATCTCAAATGGATATTGACCGCGTATTTGAGACAGCCCAAGCAATAACACTTCCACCAGATCAGCAAGTTTTACATGTCCTAACACAGGAATATATTTTAGATGATCAGCATGATATCAGGGAGCCTTTGGGAATGAGTGGAATGAGATTGGAGGTTAAAGTGCATATTGTATCTGGAGCTATAGCAGCCGCTCAAAATATCGTTAAGTGTATCAAAAGATGTGGTTTGGATGTCATAGAATTAGTTCTTCAGCCCTTAGCTTCCAGCGAGGCTGTTTTAACAAAAGATGAAAGAGAGCTTGGGGTATGTTTGGTTGATATCGGTGGAGGAACTACTGATATAGCAATAATAAAAAATGGTTCAATTCAGCACACAGCAGTAATTCCTATTGCTGGAGATCAGATAACAAATGATATTGCCGTTGCCTTTAGAACACCTTCTCAGTCTGCTGAAGATATAAAAATCAATCATGGCTCAGCAGTAAGTTATATGGCGTCAGTAAATGAAATAATTGAGATTCCTTTAGTCGATGGTAGAGAACCCAAAAAAATTACTACTCAGGCATTGTCTCAGGTCATCGAACCAAGAGTTACTGAACTTTTTGAATTGATTAGAAATGAGTTACAGAGAAGTCGTTTAGGTAATGGAATTGCATCTGGTATTGTTATTACTGGCGGCTCGTCGATGATGAGAGGTATGGTGAACTTAGGAGAGACAATTTTTAATATGCCTGTAAGAATTGGTTTACCAAGAGATGTTGATGGATTGCTTCAAGTTGTTGAAAATCCAAGGTATGCTACAGGAATTGGATTATTAAAAATGGGAAGAGATGAAATAATTGAAGGTAAAGTCAGCTGGACTGATGGAAATTTAATGACAAAACTAACCAATCAAATTAAAACTTGGTTTCATGGAAATTTTTAAAGTAATTAAATAGGAAAGTTTATGTTTGAAATAGTTGAAAACAAAAAACAAAAAGCTATTATAAAAGTAATTGGTGTTGGCGGCTGCGGCGGTAACGCAATAGATTACATGATAGAAAAGAATGTGATGGGGGTGGATTTTATATGCGCCAATACTGATCTCCAGGCACTTCAAAAAAGTCAGGCAAGCACTATAGTTCAAATCGGTGAGATGCTCACCCAAGGATTAGGTGCAGGTTCAAGACCAGATACAGGCAAACAAGCTGCCATAGATGATAAGGAAAAGATAATTGAGGCAATTGATGGCGCAGATATGCTCTTTATCACAGCAGGTATGGGCGGCGGAACAGGAACAGGAGCAACACCAGTAATCGCTCAAATTGCTAAGGATCTTGGAATACTCACTGTTGCAGTTGTTACTAAACCTTTTGATTTTGAAGGCAGAAGAACACAGGTGGCGAAGGATGGTATTGAGGAATTAGTTAATTACGTTGATTCATTAATAACTATTCCTAATGAGAAATTAATGGGTGTATTGGGCGATGAAGTGACTTTTGTAGATGCCTTTGGGGCAGCTAATGAAGTCTTATACAGTGCAGTTTTGGGTATTGCTGAAATTATAAATAACCCAGGTATGATCAATGTAGATTTTGCAGATGTCAGAACTGTCATGAGTGAAATGGGGATGGCAATGATTGGTTCGGGTTTTGCAGAAGGTTCTGACAGGGCTGAAATTGCAGCAAAATCAGCAGTAGCATGCCCTTTATTAGAAGATGTTAATCTTAATAATGCAAAGGGTATATTGGTAAATATCTCTGCAAGTCGCGATTTTAAAATGAAAGAGTATTTCGAAATCATGGATATAATTAAACAATATGCATCTGAAAATGCCACAATTATAGTTGGAAATGTTATCGATGAATCTATGTCAAATAGCATAAGGGTTACTATGGTAGCAACAGGACTTACAGGAAGCTTGCCGGCAGATGAGAAAAATAAAAACGTTATGCAAGCCTTTGTTTATGAAAATAAAGATGATATTGATGCGCAATCTGATGATGATAATAATGCTGATAAAGATGAGTCTATTAATGTTTTCGCAGATAGCTCAAGTAGTAACAATCAGTCCTTTTCATCAGATAATGACGATGAATATGATATCCCAGCCTTTTTAAGAAAAAAATAGATGGTTTTACAAAGAACAATTAAAAATGAAGTAAGTACTGTGGGAGTCGGACTTCATACAGGTGAGAAAGTGAGGCTAACATTAACCCCTGCACCCGAAGAACATGGGGTTGTTTTCCAAAGGGTAGATATTTCAGGGCAACCTAAGATTAAGGTCAACCCTCTTGCTGTCACTGAGACTAAACTATGCTCTACTCTTGGCTCAAAAGATTTTTCCATTGCCACGGTAGAACATCTCATGTCTGCTTTATCAGCGACAGGGGTAGATAATATTCTCGTGCAGCTTAATGGCTCAGAGATCCCTATCATGGATGGCAGCGCAATTTCATTTATCCATCTAATAAAGTCAGCAATAATTAGCGAACAAACGAGTGCAAAAGAATTTGTTGTTATCAAGGAAAGGATTGAGCTATTAGATGGTGATAAATTTGCTAGATTTGAGCCTTTTAGAGGATTTGTCGTAGATTTCACAATTGATTTCCCCCACCCAGCTTTTAAAAGTGATGATAGCCAAGTTTCCATTGATTTTTTTAAAGATTCATATATTGATGAGATTAGCCGTGCCAGAACATTCGGTTTTATGCAAGAAGTAGAGTATTTAAGGTCTAACGGTTTGGCAAGAGGTGGGTCTCTTGAAAATGCCATCGTATTAGATGAGTATAAAATTTTGAATGACGATGGACTTAGATATAAAGATGAATTTGTTAGGCATAAAATTCTTGATGCTATCGGTGACCTTTACATTTTAGGAAAACCTATCATTGGAAAATTCATAGCACACAAGTCAGGACATGATTTGAATAATCGTTTGTTAAGGGAATTAATAAAGAATAAAGATAAATGGGAGGTAACCACTCTTAATACTGATGATATTAATTCCCATAATTTATCAAGTTTCTTGAAAATTAACGAAGAACTTCATAGTTCAGTTGAAAATAACTTACAATGACTAGATTAACACTTTATGTTTTAGTTTTTACAATAATAATATTAACCGTATTAACCCTGCTATTCGTAGTTACTAAAAAACAAAAATACTTAAATGCTTTAAAGAAGGTTCTTAGTTGTGCATTTATTTTACTGATAGTCATTGTGTTAATTTTCCTTTTTTTAAAATTTGTGTATAACTAAACAGTGAGAGTAATTTCAGTATTTGGTGGTAGTGGATTCCTGGGTACAGAATTGATCAAGGGCCTAGAAGAAAAAAAATTTAAAATCAGAGTCTTCACTCGCAATAAACTTCAACGTCAATTAAAAGCCTTTTCAAATATAGATATCATACAAATAACAGCTAAAACTGACCTACAAAAATTACTACATGGGTCGGATATCATTATTGATCTTGTGGGTATATTGCATGAAAGTAAAAGCTCTAGTTTTGATGAAATACATGCAAAAAGAGTTAAAGAAATTATTAGTATAGCTTCATCATCAGAGGTAAAAAGATTTATTCATGTAGGAGCTTTAGGAGCTTCTAGTAATGCTCCTAGTAAGTACCTCCGATCAAAGGCAAAAGGTGAAAAATTTATAAGGGAGGAATGTGTAAATTGCAAATGGACTATTATCAAACCTTCTATTATTTTTGGAGAAAAAGATAAGTTCGTTAATTTATTTTATTCAATGGTTAAATATCTTCCAATAGTTCTATTAGTTTCTCCCCAAGCTAAGTTCCAACCAATATTTGTTAAGGATGTTGTTGAAATAATTATTAAAAGTATTGATGATAAAAATACTTACAATAAAACATATGCAATTGGTGGACCAAAGACTTTTTCCTTTATTGAAATAGTTAAGCTTATAGCTCGTTTCCAAAAAAAGAATTTATGGGTATTACCTTTGGGTAAGAAATTATCATATATGTTGGTTCGAGTTATAGAATTTTTACCTGTAAAGATTATTACTAGAGACAACCTCAAATCTATGTCACTTGATAATACTGTAAAAATAAACGATGCTTATCAATTTAAAGCAACGCTTACAACACTCAATACATATCTATCAAACAAGAGTTCAAAGAGCTAATTATGAAAATATATTTAGTAGGAGGAGCTGTCAGGGATCAGTTATTGAATATTCCGGTAAAGGATAGGGATTATTTAGTGGTTGGAAGTACACCTCAAGAAATGTTAGATTTGGGATTCAAGCCTATAGGAAAAGATTTCCCTGTATTTCTTCACCCTAAAACTAAAAATGAATATGCATTAGCCAGAACAGAAAAAAAAGTTGGTATTGGTCATAAAGGCTTTATATTTCACGCTTCCCCAGACATAACCATTGAAGAAGATTTAGAGCGGAGAGATATTACAATCAATGCTATAGCAATGGATGAAAGTAATAATTATATTGATCCATTTGGTGGTATGAAAGACTTAAAATATAAAGTGATTAGGCACGTTAGCAGTGCATTTCAAGAAGATCCTTTAAGGGTAATGCGTGTCGCTAGGTTTTATGCAAAATTAGATTCTTTTTCTATTCATAAGGATACTAGTGATTTGATGCAGAAGGTAGTTACTAAGGGAGAAATTCAGAATTTATCAGCTGAGAGAATAATGAATGAGCTGCACAAAGGTTTTGAGGAAGAAAATGCTTTCAATATGTTAGCAGTTCTCAATGATAGCGGAGCTTTAAGTATTATTTTTCCTGAAATAGCATTCGAAAAAAATAGAGAAGGCATTAAAAAAGTCTTGCACCTATCTAATCGCTCATCCGAAAACTCGAAGCAAAGAAGATTGCTTCTTTTTTTATTAACTGCAAATTTTAATCATAATAAAATTGATACAAAAATCTATAACAATATTTCAAAAATATTATTACCATCTTCAGAAAAAAAAATAATCACTTTAATAGAAAAATTTATCAATGAGCTCGTTAGTTTCTTTAGTTTAGAGCAGAGTGATCAATTAGATTGTCTTTATAATTTTGATTTTTTTCGACGCCCTCAACTATTTTATGAAGCCATAGAAATCCTAAGGTTGGTTTTAGAAAGTTATGGAAGTAATTTGGAGTCTATTACGCTGTCAGAAAAGTTTGTTAAAAGCTATCAAAAATTAGTTAATAACCACCAGAATATAATCGATCCAACTTTTTCTGGCGATGAAATAAAACTGAGTATCTATAACGATCGTCTTATGCTGCTCAAAAAATTAAAGTAATCTTAATTTTTGCAATTCTTTAAGTGAATTTATTTTTTTATCGACGTATATAGGTTTTTTAATACTTTTATGAATCCATATCGTATGAATGCCAAATTGTTTTGCAACTTTAAGGTTTTCTTTTTCATCATCTACAAAATAAGCACGTTCAATCTTATATTTAGCTAGAAATTTTCTCATAGTTTCTTTGCTTGGCTTTCCATTAAAGTTTGAGCTTTCTATAAAATGAAAATCTTCAAAATACTTGCCAATTTTACAGTGATTTACAATAGTGAGCGCATATACTTTTGGCGCATTAGTAAAAAGAATTTTCCTTCCATTTAAACTAGATAAAATTTTTATCAAGTTGGTAGCTGGAAAAATTAGGTCATGAAAGTTATTGATACTATGAGTTTTATTGAGAAAATGATTTGGATTGACGGCATAATTTTTCATTAATCCTTTTAAGGTAGAACCGTAATTCATCCAATAATCTTGTCTTATTTTATCGGCTTGAAACTCATTAATATTCAATAAATTTTGAATATATGAATTCATTTTTTTATTAATCACAGGGAAAAGTGCTCTTCCGGTATCATGTAGCGTGTTATCGAGATCAAATATCCAGGTTACTTTCAATTAATGTGCCTTGATTAAGGTCCCAACACCTTGGTCAGTCAGAATCTCAAGCAATAGCGCATGCTCAACTCTTCCGTCAATAATATGAACACTATTTACAGTACTTTTAGCAGCATGAAGTGCAGAATTAATTTTGGGAAGCATTCCTCCTGAAAGTGTACCTTCTTGAATTAATACCTCTATATCTTTTGGCGCTAGCCCAGTAATAAGCTTGTTATCAGAATTTAATACTCCTTCGATATTGGTCATAAGGACAAGCTTTTCAGCATTTACTACTTCAGCGATCTTACCCGCAACGACATCGGCATTGATATTATAGATTTTTTTATCTTCACCATATCCAATAGGTGCAATAACTGGAATAATGCCATGCTCACAAAGGTCATTCATAAAATATGGGTCTATACTTTCAATATCTCCAACATATCCAAGATCTATAAGCTGGTTGGTCATATCATCTGTAAGGTTTAATTTTTTGGTTTTTATGAAATCTAAAGATTCTTTTTGAGATAGGCTGTTTGCCTTTCCTCCACTATCTTTAATTAGGTTGACTATATCATTACTTATCGAAGCTAAAACCTCATGCACCACTTTCATGGTATCTTCATCCGTGACTCTCATTCCCTTATGAAACTTACCTTCTTTACCTAGTTTTGTTAGGCTTTCATTTATTTGAGGTCCGCCACCATGTACGATTATAGGGTTCATGCCAACTAACTTTAATAGAACTAAATCTCTAGCAAAAGAATGCTTAAGATTCTTGTCCACCATAGCGTTCCCACCATATTTTATGACAATAGTTTTACCATAGAATTTTTTTATATATGGAAGAGCTTCACTAAGTATTTTTGCTTTTTCGTTAGGATTCATATTTTATGCACGTTTATTTAATGAAAGTTATTTTAAAGCTTTTTTGTAAAATATTTTGCATTTCGTTCATGTTCGTAAAACTTTTTTCTTTTTTCTGGCATAGCATCTTTGTTGCTTAGTACAAATTGTTTTTCTAAGAACCAATGTTCTGATTGCGTTGTGAAAATAAAAATCTCGCCAATATTCATTTTTTTCGTATGTTTTTCACAAAATTTCAATAATTTGTTACCGTACCCTTTATTTTGATAGCTATTATCAATCGCAAAACAAGCAATTTCTACCATATCCTCATATTGATAGAGTGCAGCACAACCAATAAGATTATGATTATGCTCAATAACAAAAAAGTTTTTTATATCTTTTTCTATTTGTTCTTTCGCTCGATTAATTAGAATACCTTTTCTCCCTAATGGACTTATAAGTTGATGTATTTTTTTAATATCTTTGATTTCAGCCTCTCTTATTATTTCCAATGGATATTCTGTAAATATTGTCCCAGAACCCTTTTCTGTGAAAAGTTCTTGAATAATGGACCCATCAATATTTCTGTTAATGAGGTGAACTTTCGGAACATTATGCTTAATTGCATACATACTACTTTTTAGTATGTGAAAGTCTGATAATGAAATATAAGGGGCTTCTTTAGGCGAATAAGAATTTTCTATATTTCCAATAAGGTTTTCTGCTTTATCTGTAGTCATTTCAGAAATGAGGTTACCCTGGAGATTAAGTATTCCATTGTCATTAATGTAATAAATAAGTTTATCTGCCTTAATAGCTGAAGAAACATGAGCTGCTGTTTGCTCGTAAGGTAGGTTAAAAATATCACCAATTGGACTGAAGCCTAATGGAGAGATAAGAACAATCTCTTTATGCTCTAATTTATTATGGATAGATATTGTATCAATGCGCCTTATCTGTCCGGTAAATTGCATATCTATTCCAGCAATTACTCCCAGGGGTCTTGCTGTAATAAAATTCCCTGATGTGACTTTAGTGTCTTTAATTTCAGAGGAAAAATCCAAAGTTTTTGATGATAAAGCTGATTCAATTTTAATGCGGTTTCTAGCATTTATATCAATAACCTTTTCTAACGTTTTTTGGTCGGTTACCCGTAAGTTGTTCACTATTATCTCAGAAGATACTTCATTAATTGCTTGATCAATCTGAGGGCGTATGCCATGAACAATAACAACACGGATATTTAAACTTTGTAAAAGATTTATATCATGAACGATAGTTTCAAGCTGATTATCTTGAATGACGTCACCGCTAAAAGCTATCACAAAGATTTGGTTTGAGAACTCATTAATATATTTAGAGGCCTCTCTAAATTGCTCTATAAAACTATTTTTATTACCTCGTAAAACCTCAAGTGAAGATTGGCTGGAAAAGAAAAACTGTATTGATGTTCCAAGACATTCTGATATTTTTTGGAGTAACTGTACATTAATATTGAGCACTCCACGCTCGATACGAGATAAGTTACTGGGACTTATTCCCAATTGTTGCGCAAAGACATCAAGACTTAAGCCGTGTAACTTTCGTAATTTTCTGATATTTGAAGCAACAATTTTTTGCATTAAATACATTTTTATAGTAAAAATTATATTATATATCAAATAAAATGTATTTTAAGCAAAATCTCCATATTTATATTGTAATAAAGACAAAATAGCTAAAGGAGCGGTCTCAGTTCTTAATATCCGCGGTCCAAGACTTATAGGTAAAAATTCATTACTTACAGCGTCTTTAATTTCTTGTTTTGTAAAGCCTCCCTCAGGACCAATCATAATATCGACTGTACATGGTGATTGCATCTGAATACTATTAATAGAAGTATGTGCTCCTGGTGAGAGCATTAACTTTAAGTGTGGTCTTTTTATATCGTCCTCGTTGGAATAGGCATCTATTTTTTTAGGTAAGGTTATGTTTGGAAGTTTTGACCTTCCAGATTGTTCGGAAGCAGAGATAATAATTTGTTGCCAGTGAGATAATTTTTTTTCCGCTCGATCTCCATGTAACTTTATCAAGCTACGCTCACTATAAATAGGAATAATTGATCCCACACCTAATTCCACACTTTTTTGAATTATCCAGTCCATTTTCTCGTTCGTAGTCAAAGTTTGGAATAATCTAAAGTGAACCGTTGGCTGCGTAAGATTTTTTATTCTAGACTCTACGTAAACCTCAACATTTTTTTTATTTATGCATTTAATAATGGCAGTGTAATCAAAAAGATCATTATGAAATAATACAATCTTATCTTGAATTTTTAGCCTCATAACATGCACAGCATGATGCGCTGCTTTGGCAGATAAATTAGTTTTTTGTTTCAACTCTAACGAACTTGGATGGTAAAATCGATTCATAGCATTATTTCATGGAGAAGAATTGTGGTTAGTTTAAATACCCCCTTATGTAACTTTGGATGGCATGCAAGAGATTTTAACCTCCTAGGTGTCGATGGACAATACTGGAATCTCTCCAAAGTAAAAGGATCAAATGGTATGTTAATCATGTTTATTTGCAATCATTGTCCTTATGTAAAAGCTATTCTACCGCGTTTGGTAAATGATTTAGCCGAATTACAAAAAATCGGTATTAATACAGCAGCTATATCAAGTAATGACGTAGTGAATTATCCTGAAGATTCTTATCTTAACATGCAAAAAATTAGCAAAGAACAACGGTTTCCCTTCCCTTATCTACTTGATGATAGCCAAGAAACTGCTAAAGAATATCAAGCAATCTGTACTCCTGATTTCTTTGGATTTAATGCATCCCTTGAGTTGCAATATCGAGGGCGGTTTGATTCAACAGGACGAGGTGATCCACCCCCTAATAATAAACGCGACCTTTACGAGGGCATGAAGCTGATTGCCACAACACAACAAGGTCCTCAAGAGCAGTTCTCAAGTATAGGATGTTCGATAAAATGGAAGTAATTTCTTAATAATTTAAACGTAAGATACCTTGATTGAATACTAAGTTTAGGGAATAATTTAAGTTTCGTTGTAAGACAATATACTAATCGTTGCTTTTAGAGAAAATTATAAAAAGCACGTCATTAATTTTGGGGGATATCATGGCAACACGACAAGATTTAGCAAACGCAATAAGAGCGTTATCAATGGATGCAGTACAAAAAGCAAAATCCGGCCATCCGGGAGCGCCTATGGGAATGGCAGAAATCGGTGAAGTTTTATGGAATCATCACTTAAATCATAATCCTACCAATCCAAATTGGGCAGATCGCGATCGATTTATACTATCAAACGGACACGGCTCAATGTTAATTTATTCTTTATTACATTTGACTGGTTATGACCTACCAATGAAAGAAATAGAAAATTTTCGTCAAATACATTCCGCATGTGCAGGGCATCCTGAGTATGGATATGCTCCAGGTGTTGAAACAACCACAGGGCCTTTAGGTCAGGGTATAAGTAATGCTGTTGGGTTTGCTATGGCAGAAAAATTAATGGCTGATCAATTTAACAAACCAGGCCATGATATTGTCGACCACTATACATATGTATTTATGGGAGATGGCTGTTTGATGGAAGGCGTTTCTCATGAGACTTGCGCATTGGCAGGAACTTGGGGCTTAGGAAAACTGATTGCTTTATGGGACGACAATGGTATTTCAATTGATGGACACATCGAGGGTTGGTATACAGATGATACCGCCGGACGTTTTGAATCATATGGATGGCATGCAATAAGAGATGTTGATGGGCATGACCCAGATGCAGTTGATAAAGCAATTGAAGAAGCTAAAAAGATAGCTGATAAGCCAACTATAATATGCTGTAAAACCATTATCGGTAAAGGCTCACCAAATAAATCAGGATCGCATGATTGTCACGGTGCTGCCCTAGGTGATGAAGAAGTTGCATTGGTGAGAAAAGAAATTGGTTGGGAGCATGACCCATTTGTTATTCCTCAGGATGTTTATGATGGGTGGAATCAAAAAGAAAAGGGTCAAGCAAAAGAAGACGCATGGAATGTAAAATTTGATGCTTACGCGAAAGAATTTCCTGAATTAGCTTCTGAATTTACCAGAAGAATGGCAGGCGATTTACCTGCGGATTGGAAAAAAATATCAACAGATATCATTAGTGATGCAAATGATAAGGCTGAAAAAGTTGCTACCCGTAAAGCATCTCAAAATGTAATTACTGCACTAGCCCCTGAACTTCCAGAATTTCTTGGAGGCTCAGCAGATCTGACAGGATCGAATTTAACCAGCTGCCCAAGCTTTGAACATGTAAGTGGCACTAAACCAGGTAATTATATTTCTTATGGTGTTCGTGAGTTTGGTATGGCTTCAATTATGAATGGCTTGGCACTGCATGGTGGATTTCTTCCCTTTGGCGGAACATTTCATATGTTCACAGATTATATGAGGAATGGCATGAGGATGGCCGCTTTGATGAAACAGCGAGTGGTATTTGTCTTAACTCATGATTCTATTGGTCAAGGTGAAGATGGACCTACACATCAACCTGTAGAAACAACTTCTGGTTTAAGATATATACCACGCATGGAAGTATGGAGACCATGCGATGCCACAGAAACTGCGACTGCATGGGTTGCTGCGGCAGAAAATTCAGAAAACCCTACTAGCTTAGTTCTTAGTCGACAAGGAATGGGCTTTAATACAAGATCTGCTGAACAGATTGCAAATATTAAAAAAGGTGGTTATGTATTGTCTGACTGTGATGGTGATGCTCAGGTAATTTTTATTGCTACTGGATCTGAGGTTGATTTAGCAGTAGGGGCGCAAGAAAAACTTAAAGCGGAAGGTATTCATGCTCGTGTGGTGTCTATGCCCTGTACCCATGCATATGATCGACAAGATCAAGCTTACAAAGATAGTGTTCTAACTTCTGGGGTGAAACGTGTTTCAGTAGAAGCTGGAGTTACTGATTTTTGGAGAAAATATATTGGGCTTGATGGTGCTTCGGTTGGCATTGATACCTATGGCGAATCTGCTCCAGGTAAAGTGGTGTTTGAGCATTTTGGTTTTACTGTTGATAATGTAGTAGCAACTGCTAAATCAATACTTTAAGTAATTCAATCATTTAATAAGGATGTTCAGCCGTTGAGCATCCTTTTTTTTAAGTAGGTATACATATGGCAATAAATATTGCAATCTCTGGTTTCGGAAGAATTGGAAGATTAATTCTTAGAGCCGTCTACGAACAAAATTATCAGGGTATTAAGGTTGTTGCCATAAATACTTCGAGAGGCGACGTTGCAAGCAATATTCATCTTTTAAAATACGATACTGCCCATGGAAGATTTGATGCAGATATTAAAGTAAATAAAGATAGTTTTAGCATTAACGGTGATGAAATTAAAGTTTTAGCGCAGCGTGATCCTGCTGAATTGAAATGGAATGATCATAATGTTGATGTGGTCATGGAGTGTACAGGAGCTTTCAGAAGTAAAGCTTCAACCTTGGTTCATATAGAGAACGGCGCTAAAAAAGTGCTAATATCATCACCAGGAAATGATGATGTCGATGCAACTATTGTATATGGAGTAAACCATCATATCCTAACAAAAGATCATAATGTGGTGTCGAATGCCTCCTGCACGACTAACGGTTTGGCTCCGATGGTAAAAGTTATTGAAGACGGTATTGGCATAGAATATGGATTAATGAATACCATCCATTCCTTTACTAATGATCAGTCCTTATTAGATAATATGCATAAGGATATTAGACGCGCTAGAGCTGCCAATTCTTCAATGATTCCAACTAAAACTGGGGCAGCAGCGTCAATAGGCCTTGTTATTCCATCATTAAAAGGGAAAATGGACGGAGTTGCCATTAGGGTTCCCACTAACAATGTGTCATTAGTGGACTTAACACTTACGACTAAAAATAAAACATCTAAAGAGGAAGTAAACCAGTTAATGAAAGAAGCTTCTGAATCAGCACTTAAGGATATTTTAGTCTACAACGATGAACCCCTTGTATCGGTAGACTTTAATCACACCTCAGCATCCTGTTATTTTGACTCGTCACTAACTAAAGTTTCAACCAACGGAAGGCTTGTCAAGATTTTTGGTTGGTATGACAACGAGTGGGGCTTTAGTTGCCGAATGCTTGATACGGCAGTAACGATGATGAGTGTAAAGTAAATTACTTATGCTATGAATCAAATTACTGATTTCATAATTAAAGATAAACGAGTCTTCATTAGAGCCGATCTTAATGTTCCAATGCGTTCTGGAAAAATTTCCTCCGAAAATAGAATTAAAGCATCCTTACCAACTATAAAATATGCCTTAAAAGCTGGAGCCAAAGTTATGGTTACCTCTCATTTAGGTCGACCTGTGGAAGGTCATTACAGCGAAGAGGATACACTTGCGCCAATTGCAAAATATTTAAGCAATGTTTTAGAAAAGCGAGTAACTCTCATCAAAGAATGGACTACAAAACCATTTTCTGTAGAGTCTGGAGAGATAGCTGTTTTAGAGAATTGTCGATTTAATGTTGGAGAAAAAATAAATGATGTATCTCTTGCTAAAACGTATGCAAGCTTAGCCGATATATTTGTGATGGATGCTTTTGGAACAGCTCATCGAAAGCAAGCTTCAACATATGGTATCGCGGAATTTTGCCCCCAAGTATGCTCAGGATTTCTATTCAGAAGTGAGCTGGATGCGCTTGAAAAAGTAATATCGAATCCAAAATTACCTATGCTAGCAATTGTCGGTGGAAGTAAAGTGTCAACTAAGCTGACTATTTTGGATAGCCTATCGGATAAAGTAGATCAGTTAATTCTTGGAGGGGGTATAGCAAATACTTTCTTAAAAGCTCAAGGATATAATATTGGTAAATCCTTACATGAGAGTGACTTTATTCCTTCAGCAAAAAAAATAATTCAAAAACTTGAAGCTCGTGGAGCATCCCTTCCTGTTGTGACCGATGTGATTTGTGGTAAAGCTTATAAAGAGTCGGAACCTGCTCTTATAAAATACATTCAAGATATAGAAGGGGATGATATGATTTTTGATTTAGGTCCCAAGACGATGCTTTCGATAGCTGAAAAAGTAAAGCAAGCTAATACTATCTTATGGAATGGACCAATTGGAGTTTTTGAATTTAAACAATTTTCTTCTGGCACTGAAACTTTAGCTCATGCTGTAGCAAACTCTCTGGCTTTTTCATTAGCGGGAGGTGGAGATACGATTGCAGCAATTGAATCATATGGTATGGAAAATAACCTCTCTTATGTATCTACTGCAGGTGGAGCTTTTTTAGAGTTTGTAGAAGGTAAAAAATTACCAGCTATTGAAATTCTAGAGAGACGTGCAAAGTAATTATGGTACTTCATCAAACTGAATTAAAAAATTTATCACTTCTAAATAAGGGTAAGGTTAGAGATATATACAATATCGATGATGACAAGATGTTAATTGTTACCTCAGATCGTTTATCTGCATTTGATGTGATTATGAAAGAGCCGATCCCTAATAAAGGTAAAGTTTTAACGCAGATGGCTAATTTTTGGTTTAAGAAGTTAGCACATATAATTCCGAATCATTTATTAGAAGATGACCCCATAAGCTATGTAAGTAAGGACGAAGCAGTTCAAATTAAAGAACGATCAATAGTAGTTAAAAAATTATTACCTGTACCTATAGAGGCAATTGTAAGAGGCTACTTAGTGGGTAGTGGATGGAGGGAGTATCAAGATACTGGCGCTATTTGTGGGATTAGCCTACCCGATAATTTACAACAAGCATCCAAATTAAAAAATCCAATATTTACTCCGTCTAGCAAAGCAGCTCAAGGGGAACACGATGAAAATATATCCATAGCAAAATGTGAGTCATTAATCGGTAAAGAATTAACAGAAAAAATTGCTAAAATAAGTTTAATTTTATATGAAGCTGCAGCTTCCTTCGCGGAAGAAAAAGGAATAATTATTGCGGATACTAAATTTGAGTTTGGTTTGGATACAGCAGGAACTCTTTTTTTGATTGATGAAGCATTAACCCCTGACTCATCACGTTTTTGGCCAAAAGAAAAATATAAACCAGGTATATCACCCCCAAGTTTTGACAAACAATATGTAAGAGATTGGCTGGAATCGGTAAGTTGGGATAAAAATGAGCCAGCGCCGCAACTTCCTGATGAAGTTATAGCCAATACTTCTGATAAATATTTAGAGGTATATTCCAGATTAACTGCTCAGAAATTAAGATGAAGATAAGAAATATTTCAGCGTTGCAAGCAACTTTATCGGCTCTTTTTTTAACAGGGCTCATTAATGGCTTGATATTTATCTTTCAAACTAATGGTACTGCAGTTACGAATGCAGGAGGAAGTGATTTTTTCCCCGTATCTTCTAGAGTTATTGGCTCTGTATGGACATTTTTAATAGTATGTCTGGCATTTAGTTTCTCACGAGTAATTAAAAAAAACCAGATACTTGCCATTTGGATTTTTGGATTATTTTTAGTATGTGTTTTTTACCCAGCTTATACTATTGGCTTTTCCTTATTACCAGCTATGATTGCAGGAAATTTATTAACTATTGCATTAGCAAGCTTTATTTCTGGGGCATTATTTACTTCGTATAAAATAGAATCTTTGCTAACTTTTTTTATTTCACTATGGGTTATTTTTGTAAGTTACTTGATGTTTTTTATTATCTGAAAAGTTAAATGGATAAAAAAAACCTGCAAGTTAGCAGGCTTTTTTTAATTTGTAAGATATCTAGACAAAAGGTAATATTGGTACTATAAGCAGAGCAACAATATTAATTATCTTAATCAAAGGGTTAATTGCTGGGCCAGCGGTATCCTTATAAGGGTCTCCAACAGTATCTCCAGTTACCGAGGCTTTATGTGCCTCCGAACCTTTACCACCATGATTTCCGTCTTCAATATGCTTCTTCGCGTTGTCCCATGCACCTCCACCAGTACACATTGAAATGGCAACAAAAAGACCAGTAATTATCGTCCCCATTAATAAGCCACCCAATGCTTGAGGGCCTAAAAAGACTCCAACCAATACTGGAACTGCTACAGGAAGAATAGAAGGAACAACCATTTCCTTAATAGCAGAGGTAGTAAGTAAATCAACTGCTCTAGCGTAATCTGGCTTTCCTTTTCCGGTCATAATACCTTTAATAGTTTTAAATTGATGCCTAACTTCTTCTACAACAGAAGCTGCTGCTCTACCAACTGCTTCCATAGCCATAGCGGCAAACAAGTAAGGAATTAAACCGCCAATAAATAACCCTATGATAACCATTGGCTCACTTAAACTAAAAGTAATATCATGACCATATTCAGTTAGTTTGTGAGTATAGTCAGCGAATAAAACTAGTGCAGCAAGACCTGCAGAACCAATAGCGTAGCCTTTAGTCACTGCTTTAGTTGTATTACCGACTGCATCAAGTGGATCTGTTATATTTCTTACTTTTTGAGGAAGGCCTGACATTTCAGCAATACCGCCGGCATTATCAGTGATTGGACCGTACGCATCAAGAGCAACAATAATTCCAGCCATACTTAACATTGAAGTGGCAGCAATAGCAATACCGTATAACCCAGCAAAATCATATGAAGCATAAATAGCAGCACATACAGACAAAACTGGAAGGGCTGTTGATTTCATAGAAATACCGATACCAGCAATAATGTTAGTAGCATGACCAGTTTCTGACGCTCGAGCTACATGTTGAACAGGTTTGTATTCAGTGCCTGTGTAATATTCAGTAATTAAAACTAACAATGCAGTTAGCACTA
Source organism: uncultured Methylobacillus sp. (assembly GCA_964526705.1). Lineage (GTDB taxonomy): Bacteria > Pseudomonadota > Gammaproteobacteria > Burkholderiales > Methylophilaceae > BACL14. Next base: position 46,780 of record CAZGLD010000002.1, on the reverse strand, counting down.
ACCCCACAATTGCAGAACCAAATAAATCAGTAGCAGTAAAATTTTCACCATCAATTGTAATGCCTTGAGGGAACATATCAATGCTTACATAATAAAAAGCTATGGCAGACAAAATACCAGCAACAGCAAGTCCTCGATACAATGCTGGCATTACATTTGTCATTTTAGCATTAGCTTTAACGAAGAAGCAGCCTATGATAGAAGCGATAATTGAAACTGCTCCTAGCATTAGAGGGTAAAGCACACCATTTGCCTCAGATACCATTAACATACCTAAAACCATAGTAGCAATGATAGTTACAGCATAAGTTTCAAATAAATCAGCTGCCATTCCCGCACAATCACCAACATTATCTCCTACGTTATCAGCAATAACAGCTGGGTTTCTTGGGTCATCTTCAGGAATACCTGCTTCCACTTTACCTACTAAATCAGCGCCTACATCAGCTCCCTTAGTAAAAATACCACCACCAAGTCGTGCAAATATAGAAATAAGAGAAGATCCAAATGCTAGACCAATTAAGGGATTTAACGATTTTGTAGAGGTAAGTGAGTCACCGCCTAAGTACTCATAAAATCCAGCAACTCCTAGTAGGCCAAGACCAACGACTAACATTCCAGTAATTGCACCACCCTTAAAAGCTACATCAAATGCCTGCGGTAAACTTTTCGTTGCGGCTTGGGCTGTCCTGACATTTGCTCGAACAGATACATTCATACCAATAAACCCACAAGCACCAGAAAGTACAGCTCCTATGACAAAACCTATCGCAGTAGCTTGATCAATAAAATATCCAATAAGTATTGCAAGAATAATACCAACAACTGCAATTGTTTTATATTGACGCGCCAAGTAAGCTGAAGCACCGTTTTGAATAGCCTCAGCTATACTTTTCATTTTGGCATTACCAGCTGGTAAGTTAACAATCCATTTAGACATTAATGCGCCATAAAGAACTGCAAGAATTGCAGCCCCTAAGGCAAGATTTACTACTGATATTTCAGTTATTGACATATTTCCTCCAATTTATAAATTTTATTTCACTTTTTTGTAACTAAATCTCTTAGATAAGGCCAGTAAAAAATAATGCGGTATTATACCTGTTTTAAAATTAAGTCCCAAATACAAAAAATAATTTTTTTTATGTAATTGATTTTATTGCATAAATCAATGATTTAGACTCATGGAAATGCCTATTAAAAGGAGTAGTAAGGCAAACCATTTTTTTACCTTCTTATCAGAGACTTTTAATAACCATCCAGCCGATAATTTTACAAAAAATAGACTAGGTAGGGTTAGGAAGATTATTGCAGGGATATAAATGTAACCAAAAAGGTATAAATTATTCGGCACATTAAATGAAGAATTTATACAAGTAGCAAGCGTGGCAAAAAATCCTATAAAAAAACCAAATGCACTGGAGGTACCGATAGCTAGTTTAGAAGAAATATTATTGCTTATAAGATATGGTACAAACAACGTTGCTGCACCTATACCAAGAAGTGCAGAGATTCCTGAAAAAATAAAGCTAATAATACTGGCATTTAGATTACCTGGAAGAGATGATTCCTTTTTTGTGTTACTTTGAGTTAAAAGTGTGTAGGCAATAAAAAAGGTATAAATTATAAAAAAACTTCTAAGGAAATCTCCTGGAATAAATTTAATAAACAAACCAATAATAAAAGAGCCAATAATGACCCCAGGCAAAAATTTTCTAATTATTTGAAAATCAATATTATTATTTTTGTTATGGGCATATACTGCCATTGCTCCAGTGATCATCATTGATGCTAACGAGGTACTAACTCCCATTAAAATAGCCTCTGTAAAAGGTATGTGCGAAAAATATACCAATGAATAAGTCACCACCGGAACAATTAGAAGACCACCACCTAAGCCAAATAAGCCAGCAACGATACCAATAAGGATTCCAGAAATGATGAAGATTATTATTTCAATCACGGATTTTTTTTAATAATTTTATTAAGTATTCTTTTTAAAGGAGAAGTGCTCAGCCTTTCAGATAATTTGCTCATTTTTTTGAGTACCTCTTTTGGGACTTCCCGATTACTGATCTCAACCTTTGGATTGATTACTGTGACATTCAATTTAACCCGTAAAATTTTATTTGCTTCATCGAGATTTTTGTTGGCATTCCTAATGATATCTTTCGTCATTAATTTTAGTTTATGCGCTACTGCATTGGATGATGTAGATATATGTAATGTTCCCTCTATAAATTTTGTTACTTTAAAAGTATGAATTAAGTTTCTGGATATGACGCCCTCTAGGATCTTTTGATATAAATCTAGCTCTTTCTTCTTTCCGCGTAAATCCGAAAAAATTTCTTTTTCGAATAACTTTTTTATGGGTTCCATACTATAATGCTACCTTATTTTTACAAAATTTTTTCATTCTATGAAAATCATCATAATTGCTAAAAATCACAAGAAACCTATTAATATTAGTTTAGGTGTTTTTTTGCTTTTTTTAATAACGATTGTTATGTTTTGTTCTTATGGCGCTCATAAATTTGTGACTTCCTCCAATGGCATGAAAATTTTGGGACTTACCAATGACGAGCTATTGCCTACAAAGAATGATAATTTAGTTTCTTCGCAAGAATACCGTAATAATTTAAATGCCTATGTTAAGCAAATAGGGGAGCTACATATTCGCTTAAAGAATTTAGACAAACAAACAGAACGAATCCAAGATGTAATGAAAAGACAAATCGTAGGAAAGCATAAAGTCCCAAGACTGAATGTAAAAGATAAAGATAGCGGTAAGGTGGGCCCTCTAATTAACGATGAACTTTCTCAAAAGGATATAGGTCTAGCAATATCAAAATTAATGGAGCGCGTTGAAGCTCGTGAAACTTTATCAAATAAGATGGAGGCAATGATGCTCAAACAATCCGTTTTAAAAAATACATTACCTTCGTTATATCCTGTTGATGTACCATATAGATCCTCTAGTTTTGGATGGAGGCATGATCCTATTATAGGTGTAAGAGCATTTCATAGTGGATTAGATTTTAGTGCTGCGACTGGAGAGCCAATAAAAGCAACTGCAAGTGGAATCGTTACGGCAGCAGGGGTAGCTCCTGATTATGGAAAATACATTAAAATAAAACATGGTGATGGATTGGAAACTCGGTATGCTCACGCATCAAAGCTTCTGGTTAGCAAGGGTGATATTGTACAAAGGGAACAAATTATTGGTTTGGTAGGAAGTACTGGAAGATCAACCGGACCCCATTTACATTATGAAATACGTCTTAATGGAAGAGCTTTAGATCCAAGACAATATATAAAAAAGTAGAAAATATGTTTAAAAAATTAATGAGTAGTTTTTTTGGTAGTAGAAATGAAAGACTCCTAAAAAGTTACGTAAAAAAAGCAGTGCAAATTAATGCACTAGAACCAGATATTAAAAAATTAAAGGATGAGGACTTTCCTAAAAAAACTGCGGAGTTTAAGGAGAGATTTTCAAAAGGTGAATTAATAGACAGCCTCTTGATTGAAGCTTTTGCTCACGCTAGAGAAGCAAGTATCAGGTCGTTAGGTATGCGTCATTTTGATGAGCAGTTAATGGGAGCTATGGCTCTTCACGATGGAAAAATTTCTGAAATGAGGACAGGTGAAGGTAAAACACTTGTGGCGACTTTGGCTGTTTATTTAAACGCTTTGACAGGAAAAGGCGTTCATGTTGTTACAGTAAATGATTACCTTGCACGAAGAGATGCGGAATGGATGGGCAAATTATATAACTTTCTTGGGCTTGAGGTAGGGATCAATCTATCGCGAATGCCAGGAGAACAAAAAAAACTTGCTTATAAAGCTGATATTACTTATGGAACTAATAACGAATTTGGTTTTGATTACTTAAGAGATAACATGGTTTATACCCCAGAGGAAAGGGTGCAACAACCATTATTTTTTGCCGTAGTAGACGAGGTCGATTCTATTTTAATTGACGAAGCTAGAACTCCTTTAGTGATATCCGGGCAGTCTGAAAATAACACTGATCTTTATCTAAAGGTAGACAAATTAGTTCCACATTTGGTTCGTCAAGACAAGGAGGATGGAGAGGGGGATTTTTGGATTGATGAAAAAGCGCATCAAGCTATTTTGTCTGAAAAAGGTCATGAAAAAACAGAAGAGATGCTTATAAAAATGGGCATCCTTGAAAAAGATTCAAATCTCTACGATGCATCCAATATCAATTTACTTCATCACGTCAATTCATCATTGAAAGCTCATTACCTTTTCATTAAAGATAAAGATTATGTTGTTAAAGACGGTTCTATAACAATTGTGGATGAATTTACTGGTCGAATGATGCCTGGAAGGCGATGGTCGGATGGATTACACCAAGCTGTAGAGGCAAAAGAGAGCGTGGTTATACAAAAAGAGAACCAGACTATGGCGAGCATTACTTTTCAAAATTATTTTCGAATGTATGGAAAATTAGCTGGAATGACTGGAACTGCAGATACTGAAGCAGAGGAATTTAATCAAATTTATGGCCTTGAGACTATTATAATACCACCGCATCGTCCGACCATTAGAAAAGATAATATGGACAAAATATATAGAACTTCTGACGAGAGGTATGTGGCTGTTATTGACGATATTAAAGACTGCAATAAAAGACATCAACCAGTTTTGGTAGGAACAACTTCAATTGAAAACTCAGAATTAATTTCAAAACAATTATCAAAAGCAAAATTAGAACATCAAGTTTTAAATGCAAAACAACACGAAAAGGAAGCTCATATTATTAGTCAAGCTGGGCAACCTGGGATGATAACTATTGCCACAAATATGGCAGGTAGAGGAACAGATATTGTTTTGGGAGGAAATATTGAAGCTCAAATTGAGAATACCAAAAATAATCAAAAATTGGATGAAAAGAAAAGAAATAAACAAATCTTAGAGCTTACCGATGCATGGAAGCAAAGAAATAAAGAAGTTTTGGGTGCAGGAGGTTTGCATATTATCGGTACAGAAAGACACGAGTCAAGACGAATAGACAATCAATTGCGAGGAAGATCTGGCCGACAAGGGGATCCTGGATCAAGCGCATTTTATCTATCATTAGAAGATTCATTATTAAGAATTTTCGCTTCGGAGCGTATTGCATCTATTATGGAGAAGCTCAATATGCCTGAAGGAGAGGCTATTGAACATAAATGGGTTAATAGATCAATTGAGGGAGCACAGAGAAAAGTTGAGGCAAGAAACTTTGATATCAGAAAGCAACTTTTAGACTTTGACGATATTCCTAATCAACAACGCAAAGTTATTTACGAGCAACGAAATGATATTTTAGATAATAGTGACTTAAAGGATACTGTTGATGGTATTACTGGTGATGTTCTAGAGCAAACAGTTTTTGAATACATCCCTTTAGAAAGCATAGAAGAGATGTGGGACGTGCTGGCATTAGAGAAAAGACTTCAGGCGGATTATGCATTAAAAATCAGCATTAGTAGTATGTTAAAAAAAGATCCCAATATTGCAGTGGAGGATATTGCTGCTCATATAAAAGATAAAGGGCTGACTCAATATCGAGAAAAAGAAAAAATGGCTGGCAAGGATGCACTGCAGCATTTTGAAAGATCCATTATGCTTCAAATTTTTGATCATCATTGGAGAGCACATTTGTCCTCGCTAGATAATTTAAGGCAAGGCATTGGCCTTAGAGCTTACGGTCAAAAAGATCCAAAACAAGAGTTTAAGAAAGAAGCTTTTGCACTATTTGAGCAGTTACTTGAGACGATTAAGTTTGAGATAACGCGAGTATTAATGCTTGTTACTGTCAAGGACGAAAATGATGCTAATAAAATAGATAAGAAAAATCAAGAGGTTATAGAAGCCTCAAAAAATAAAAAGCAAGAAACTCAAAGTCGGAAAAATAATATTAATAATGAGAAGAAGGTAGGAAGAAATGAACCTTGTCCATGTGGAAGCGGTAAAAAATTTAAACATTGTTGCGGAGCACTTAATTAAATGAGCGAAATTAACCAAAATGCTGACTCGCCATGTGTTGGAGTTTGTCAATATAACGAGGAAGAGCTATGCTCCGGATGTTTTCGGACTGCTGAAGAAATATCAAATTGGGCTATGATGTCCAAGGAAGATAGATTAAAGGTTATCGAGATCCTTCCTTCAAGAATGGAAGATTTATTTTAAGATTTACCCTTGTACTCACAATATTCGTAAATTGAACATTCCTCGCATATAGGATTTTGGGCCTTACATACGTATCTTCCATGCAAAATAAGAAGATGGTGAGCATCCACAAGAAATTCTTTCGGAGTTAGCCTTGTTAATTTTTTTTCTACTTCAAGAGGATTTTTCCCCGAAGCTAAATTAATTCTATTTGCTAATCTAAATATATGAGTATCAACTGCAATAACTGGATCACCAAAAATTGTATTAAGTATCACATTTGCTGTTTTGCGACCAACACCTGGTAAACTCTCCAGTATAGAACGGTCGTGAGGTATCTCGCCTAGATAATCCTTTTCAATAATTTTACTAGTTAGGCTTATATTTTTTGCTTTAGTCTTATATAACCCAATTGTTTTTATATGTTTTTCTATTGTTTTAATGGATAATTTACCAAGTTTTTTGGATGACCCGGCAATAATAAACAATTTTTTCGTTGCTTTATTTACAGAGGTATCAGTTGCCTGAGCAGATAATATTACTGCAATTAGGAGCTGAAAGGGGGATGCATAATTTAGTTCCGTTTTTGCATTTGGAATAGATTTCTTAAGAATAGTAAAGATTATCCTGCGTTTTGCTAAGTTCATTTATTTTTTATTCTTGCCATTGCATCTGCAATAGCTTGCTTTTTTTCTTTACTAGAAACCTGGATTTTTCTTTTGGCTTTTGATTCTATTTTTTCTCTTTCTATTCGTTGGTTTCTAAATTCATATCTTGAACGTGCAATATCAGATTTTTGCTTTTTAACAGTAGCACTCTCTTTAAGTTTAATATCTACCATTTTTATACAATCAACCGGACATGGCTCTAAGCACAAATCGCATCCAGTACATTCTTTTTCAATAACTGTGTGCATTTGTTTACCTGCGCCTACAATGGCGTCTACTGGACATGCTAAAATGCACAGAGTACAGCCAATACATTTATCCTCCTCTATAATTGCGATAGCCTTTGGCTTAATGACACCATACTTTTTATTTAATGGTTTGTAGTCCACCTTCAATATTTTTGCAATTTTTAATATTCCATTTTTTCCACCTGGAGGACATTGATTTATATCTGCTTGGCCTTGAGCAATTGCATGCGCATATGGTCTACAGCCGGTAAAATTACATTTACCACATTGCGTCTGTGGAAGTATGGAATTAATTTTTTCAGTAATATCATCAAGCATGGTCAAATGATAACGTCTTTCAAAAAAAAGCATTGAAGTTTGTTTTAATTATTAAAGTATAATTGCCCTAGAGACATATTACTTAATTTATTAGTTAAATTTTATTTTTGACTTGAGGGATTTATGGAAGAGTGGCAAGAAGGTGAAATTATTGAAAATAAAAAATGGTCAAATAATCTCGCCTCTCTAATAATAAAAGCTAAAATCAAACCACATAAAGCGGGCCAATTTACAAGAATTGGTCTAAAAGTAGATAATGAATTCATCACTAGGTCATATTCCTATGCAAGCGCCCCGCACGATGAATTGCTTGAAATTATTTATGTAAATATACCAAACGGATCATTATCTCCAAAATTATTTCAATTACAAAAAGGTGATGTAATTTCAGTAATGAAACAAGCTATTGGATATTTCACGTTAGATGAGATTCCTGATGGGAAAAATTTATGGATGCTTGCTACCGGAACTGCACTTGGGGTATTTTTATCAATTTTAAAAACACCAAAACCATGGCAAAGATTTGAAAAAATTATATTGGTACATGGAGTGAGGTATGCAGAAGAATTAATCTATCAAGACTTGATAGTAGATCTAAAAAATAATTTTCCTAATCAATTAATTTATCTTAGTTCAGTTACTAGGGGAAAAGCAAAACATTCTGTTAATTTTAGGATACCCGAAGGGTTTAAATCTCAAAATTTCCAAAAATTAACTAAATTAGAAATTAATGAAGATTCACAATTTATGATTTGTGGAAATCCTGAAATGATTAAAGATATGACGGAAATCCTAAAAGGGTTTGGGCTTAATAAAAATAGACGCGCAAAACCTGGAAATATTACCGTAGAAAGATACTGGGTTTAGTTACATTTTAGAATATATGGGACCACTCCCTCCCTCAGGGGGGACCCATTTAATATTTTGCTTCGGGTCTTTAATGTCACAGGTTTTACAATGAATACAGTTTTGTCCATTAATTTGTAACTTAACCGAATTACCTTCATTGATTATTTCGTAAACTCCAGCAGGGCAGTACCTTTGTTCTGGAGAATTATATATAGGATAATTATGACTGATTGGTATGGTTTGATTAATAAGCTTGAGATGACATGGTTGATTAGATTCATGGCCAATATTGCTTAAGCTTATTGAGCTTAACTTATCAAAAGTATAAATACCATCTGGTTTTGGATAATGTATTGGATTGGCTTTTTTTATATCCATCAGTGTTTCATGATCAGCATATCTATGTTTAAGCGTCCAGGGAAGCATCAATTTAAATGATGCTAACCACATTTCAATCCCCCCCAAAATCATACCTAATCTGGTGCCAAATTTTGCTATCAATGGTTTGATATTTCTTACGGCATATAAGTCTTTCCATATCCAAGAGCTCTTAATTTTCTCGGAATATGTATTCAACAATCTATTTTTTATTTTATTTGGAGCCAGGATTGCATCTACCACAGCTTCTGCGCCTAACATACCTGACTTCATAGCATTATGGGTCCCTTTAATCCTTGGAACATTAACCATTCCAGCGCAACAACCTATAAAAATTCCGCCAGGAAAAGCTAGATCTGGCCAAGATTGAACTCCACCCTCATTAATTGCCCTTGCCCCGTAACTAATTCTTTCCGCACCAGTTAATAATTTTTTTATGTTTGGATGTGTTTTAAAGCGTTGAAATTCATCATATGGAGAGAGATTTGGGTTTGAATAATCGAGATGAACTACAAAGCCCAATGATATTAAATCTTTGTCATAGTGGTAGATAAATGAACCTCCCCCAGTATCATCCTGCAGGGGCCACCCAAGACTATGTTCCACTAAACCAGGTTGATGGCATTCTTTTTTTAAACGCCATACCTCTTTAAAACCAAGCCCATATTTCTGAGGATCACTTTTTTTTCTTAAGGACAAGTGTTGCTCAATCTCTTTTGTAATTGACCCTCTGGTACCCTCAGCTATTAAAGTATATTTCGCATGAATTTCAATACCTGGTACAAAATTATTCGTCTCGTTTCCGTCAGAATCTCTACCCATATCGCCAGTTAAAATACCAGTTAATTCATTGTGCGCATTAAATAAAGGTGATTGCGCAGAGAATCCAGAATAAATTTCAACATCAAGATCCTCTGCTTCTTTTGATAGCCATTTACAAAGTTCTCCCAGACTAACAATATAATTTTCATCGTTACTCATTAAAGGAGGCATTAGAATTTGGGGAATACTTTGACTACCTTTTTCACTAAATAGACTAAAAATATCTTTACTTACTTTGGTATTGAGAGGGGCTCCTTTTTGCTTCCAGTTTGGGAAAAGTTCATTTAAGGAGACAGGATCAATAACTGCCCCCGATAAAATATGAGACCCAATTTCTGCTCCTTTTTCGACAAGACAAACTGATATATCTTTTTGTTCTTTTTTTGCAAGCTGTTTAATCTTGATTGCAGCAGAAAGACCTGAAGGTCCTCCGCCGACAATTAGAACATCATACTGCATTACGTCACGTTCATTCATTAAGATAATCTCATGCAATTAAAGGTAAGTTTATTTGATCGCTTCTTTGTATACCATCAGTCATATCAGTACACATTTGCAGAAAATGTTTAACCCCATTGGTTTGGTACTTATTTTTGGACCGTAAAAAATAAAAATAACGATCTAGTTTAATATTTTTTACATCCAAAGCAATTAAACTGCCTGCTTTTAGCTCGTCCCTAAGTGCAAGCCTAGAGATACAACCAATTCCTACATTAGACTCTACCGCCCGCTTTATCGCTTCAGTGTGCTCTAGTTCAAGTTTTATATTTAATTTATTTTGCCCTTGATTAAAAACACGATCAAAAGTCTCTCTAGTTCCTGAGCCTTTCTCACGTAAAACCCATGATTCGTTAAGTAAAGCGTCAATAGAAATATTTTTTCTATTAGTTAACGGATGGTCAGGAGCACTAAATATTACTAGTTCATCAGCTACCCAAGGTTGAATCATTAAATCAGGATGATCACAATCTCCTTCAATCATACCTAAATCTAATTCATGACTTAGAACTTTTTTGACAATAGCTTCAGTATTATGAACTTGCAATTTAATTTGACTCTCCGGGTAATTTTGTAAAAATTTTGCAGCTAATATATTGGTCAGATAATTCCCAATAGTTAAAGTTGCACCTATATGCATATCACCAAAAACTGCAAAACCGGAGAGGTGTGATTCAATTTCTTTTGCTCTATCAATTAATTCAAGTGCTTGTGGCAAAACTTTTCTACCCGTGCTATTTAAGCTAACTGACTTTCCAATACGATCAAATAATTTAATACCAAATTGTTTCTCTAATTCTCCCAAAGAGGTGCTCGCAGCTGATTGTGATAAACATAATAAATCTGCAGCTTTGGAGACACTTGACAGTCGACTAACAGTTACAAAAATCTCTAATTGTCTTAATGTATAACGCATATTATTTTTCGATTTTTTGCTTATCTATTTTACTGATATATTATACATACAATCAATAGGATAATACTATTTCAAGATGTATAATTCTTCGTGTTCAATTTTTGAGTTAAAAAACAAATGAAAATATTAGTTGCGATCAAAAGAGTTCAAGATTACAACGTAAAAGTAAGGCCAAAAAGTGACGGATCTAACGTTGATATAGAAGGTATAAAAATGGGTATTAATCCATTTGATGAAAATGCTTTAGAGGAAGCATTACGCTTAAAAGAAAAAGGAATTGCAACGGATATAACGGTTGTTTCGATTGGAGGTGAGAAAAATCAAGATGTATTAAGGCATGGTCTAGCTATGGGCGCAAATCGAGCAATATTGGTAGAGACTGAAGAGTTACTTGAACCTCTTGGCGTTGCTAAACTTTTAAAAGGTCTGGTGGAAAAAGAAAAACCCGAATTAATTTTATTAGGAAAATTAGCCTTAGATAGTGACGCAGGTCAAACAGGTCAAATGTTATCTGGTTTGCTGGGTTATCCGCAAGGAACATTTGCTTCAAAAATTGAAATAAATAACGATAAAATTTTAGTTACTAGAGAAATTGATGGGGGCACTAATATTTTAGAAATGAATTTACCTGCAGTGGTTACTGCTGATTTAAGATTGAATGAGCCACGATTTGTGAAATTACCAAATTTAATGATGGCCAGAAAAAAAACAATTGAAAAAATAAAATCTACTGAATTAGCATCTAATATTTCTTCACGCTTAAAGTTATTAGAGGTCTCTGTTCCGCCTTCACGGAAGGAAGGAATTAAAGTAAATAGTGTTGAAGAATTACTAAGTAAATTGAAAGAGAAAGAAGGAATAAGACTATAGATACGAAATTAAAAATTTTAGTTGTTGCAGAGTATAAAGACTCTGAACTTAATGATGCTGTGTTTAAAGTTGTAACCGCTGCTAAATTTTGGGATGGCACCATTGATCTATTGGTCATGGGAAAAAATACTGAGAGCGTAGCAATTAACGCTGCAAAAATTGAAGGTGTTACCAATATAATAAGGGTAGATGCCGATCATTTAGAGCATTTACTAGCAGAGGATGCTGCTAAAATTATAGAAAGTTTGAGTAAAGATTATCAGGTGATATTAGCTGCCCATTCATGGTTCAGCCGAAATTTTTTACCAAGGACTGCAGGACTGTTGGATGTTGCATTAATATCAGATGTTCTAAAAATTGAACCAGAAAATATCTATACCAGATCGATATATGCAGGCAATGTTTATGCAAAGGTGCAAAGCAATGACCCTATTCAATTACTAACAATTCACACAAGTCTCTATGATCCTGCCGATAAAGATGGAGGCAAAGCATCGATAGTGCAGAAAGATGCTCCACCTCCAATGAACTTAACGAGCTGGAAATCAGAAAAAATAAATAAATCAGATAGACCAGCATTAATGGATGCTAAAATTGTAATATCGGGAGGAAGGTCTCTTGGGAGTGAAGAAAATTTCAATAAAGTTTTATCTCCTTTGGTAGACGAGGTTGGAGCTGCACTTGGCGCAACGAGAGCTGCTGTTGATGCGGGATATGCTCCTAATGAAATTCAAGTTGGACAAACCGGGGTCGTTGTAGCTCCTGATTTATATATTGCTGTAGGTGTTTCTGGGGCAAACCAACATATATATGGTATGAAAGACAGTAGAGTTGTGGTGGCAATTAATAACGATCCTGATGCAACAATTTTTCAATTTGCAGATTACGGTTTGGTTGCTGATTTATTTGAAGCAATTCCACAAATCAATAATTTAATTAAGACTAATTTTAATGAAAGCAATTAATAAATGAGTAGTAACAGTAAATATTCCACAGAAAAAATACTTAGCGTTCATCATTGGAATGAAACATTATTTAGCTTTAAAACAACTCGTCAAGATGGCTTAAGATTCGAGAATGGACAATTTGTAATGATAGGACTAGAAGTTGATGGAAGACCACTTGCAAGAGCTTACAGTGTAGCTAGCCCTAACTATGATGAGCACCTTGAATTCCTAAGTATTAAAGTACAAGACGGCCCATTAACTTCTAGATTGCAACATATTAAGGTTGGTGACGAGCTTCTTGTAAGCAGAAAACCCACTGGAACGCTTGTTATTCATGATTTGAAACCAGCAAAAAATCTTTATATGTTATCAACCGGCACAGGGCTTGCTCCATATATGAGCTTAATTCAAGACATTGAAGTTTATGACAGGTTTGAGAAGGTTATTTTAGTTCATGGTGTAAGACATATAAATGATTTAGCCTATAAAGATTTTATTGAAAAAGAATTACCTAAAAATGAATTTTTCGGAGAGGAAATTACAAATAAATTAATTTATTACCCAACTGTTACCCGTGAGCCATTTAAAAATGAGGGAAGATTAACTGACCTTATTAAATCTGGAAAATTATTTGACGATATTGGGTTACCAAAAATGAATCCAACAGATGATAGAGCGATGATTTGTGGGGGCCCTGAAATGCTAAAAGATACTCAGGACCTATTAAATTCAATCGATTTCAAAGTTTCTCCACGTATTGGTGAACCAGGTGACTATGTTATTGAGCATGCATTTGTTGAAAAATAACGGTGCTTACTTTAATAATAAAATCCTAAATTATTCCATAGAATGATTTTCTATCCAGCACCATTCAATGTTTTTTCAAGATTATTATAGGTATATTTTTTTACAAATTAAAAAATAATATACCTATAATTTAAGCATTAAAATGTTTATAATTAAAAGGTAAGAGAGGTTTTATGATGTTAAAAAAAATTAATATTTTAATTACAATTTATACAAAAAAATAGTTATCAAATCTTTAGCTTCTGTATGAAAGCCTTATAAATTCGATTTAGGAAAATTATGTTTCACGGAAGTATTGTTGCGCTTGTTACTCCAATGAATGCTGACGGCTCTTTAGATATAAAAAGCTATAAAAATTTGTTGGATTTACACATAGAAAGTAAATCAGATGGAATAGTTGTAGTTGGCACTACTGGTGAGGCGCCAACTGTTGATTTTGACGAACATATTTTTCTTATCAAAGAAGCAGTTAAATTTATTCGAGGTAGAATACCGCTAATAGCAGGAACGGGAGCAAACTCAACAAAAGAAGCTATTTACCTAACTCAAGCGGCAAAAGAAGAGGGTGCTGATGCGTGTTTACTTGTGACGCCTTATTATAATAAGCCAACTCAAAAGGGTTTAATTGAGCATTACAAATCTTTAGCACGTTCAGTGGACATTCCACAAATTCTTTATAACGTTCCCTCCAGAACAAGTGTTGATATAGAAAATAATACGCTTATAGAGCTTAGTAATATAAAAAATATTGTTGGAATTAAAGATGCAACTGGTGATATTTCACGAATAAAAACTCTTAAACCAAAAATAAACAAAGGTTTTTCTTTTATTAGTGGTGACGATTTAACTTTTGCTGACTTTTTAGAAGAAGGTGGCGACGCTGTCATTTCAGTTACAGCGAATGTAAAGCCATTTGAAATACATCAAATATGTGAATTTATAAAAAATAAAGATTATAAAAGCGCAAAAGCTATGAACCAAAAATTAGGCCTACTACACAAAGCAATGTTTATAGAATCAAATCCTATTCCAGTAAAATGGATACTTTCTCATTTAGGCTTAATAAAACCATACATAAGGCTCCCAATGGTTGAATTAGATAAAGCCTATGAGCAAATTTTGGTGAAATCTTTAGATGAAGCAAATGCATAGATATCTTGTTTTATTTTCAATCATTCTATTAGCATCATGTGGTTCAATTTCTGAAATTGATATCATTGATGATATTACTGCGCCAGATTATGTAAGTTCTTCGCGAGCTAGAAAGCTTGAAATTCCGCCTGACCTGAGTCAACTAGAAACTCAAGATGAATATGAGGTGCCAGGTGAGGCGACCTCGTATAAAAATTATAAAGATAAAAATAATCCAAAAATAAAAAAAGAAATAAAAGTTGTTCAAGACCCAGCAGGTATAAAGATTGTAAAATCAGGTAATTTAAGATGGTTGGTAGTTGAAAAAGACCCTGATAGCTTATGGCCGCATGTGCAAAATTTTTGGGAAGAAGATATGGGCGTTAGGGTAAAAGTAGCAAATAAAAGAACAGGGGTTATTGAAACCGAATGGTTTTCTACTTCTGACTTATCAAATGAATCAGGAAATGCTTTAGATAGATGGCTTGACTCGATGTCACAGTTTGCAGATAAAAGAAAATTTAGAACAAGATTAGAATTAGGTACCAAGAATGATACTACTGAAATTTTCTTATCACACAGATCTTCCTTTTCTGGGATGGATCAGCACAAACGAATAAAAAGTGAAAGGGGAGCAGACTTTTCTGATGCAGAGAGTATTTATTCAATTCAAGAGTATGTTTCTGATGAAGAAGGCGGTCAATCAGAAAGAGTTCAGTCAGAGCAAATGAAAGTCGATGATTATGAAATTAATTCAGAAATTTTAAGAAGGTTAATGATTAAGTTAGGCGCAACCGATTTTGATGCTAAAGAAAAGATCCAAAGGCCACAAGAAATTATAAAAGCAGAACTAATCAACACAGAACAAGGAAGATTTATACAGATGAATGATCCTTATGATAGAGCATGGCGAAGACTATCATTAGCCCTTGATATTATTGGATTTATAACTGAGGACAGAGACAGAAGTAAAGGAATATTTTATGTTAAATATAAAGATATAGAGTTACCCAAAATAGAGGAGCGGAATAAAGATAAAGGCTTAATTGATTCTTTACTTTTTTGGAAAGATGACGAACAGGAGAAGAAAAAATCATTACCATCCTCGCCAGGAGTTATTTTAGATAAAGATAAGCCTGAAAAAGAAACTGATAATAACCTACCTAATGAAGCAAATGCTGACGATGATATA
This sequence comes from uncultured Methylobacillus sp., assembly GCA_964526705.1. Taxonomy (GTDB): domain Bacteria; phylum Pseudomonadota; class Gammaproteobacteria; order Burkholderiales; family Methylophilaceae; genus BACL14. Next base: position 30,956 of record CAZGLD010000002.1, on the reverse strand, counting down.
TTATTTTCAGATAAGACATTGCAAGAAAGATTTCCAATACTTAACTTTTGGGGTTCAGATGACGAGAATAAGCCAGATGATGAGTTTCGCTATCGTATTAGAATTTCACCAATTGGTGATTTAACCAAAGTCTACTTAGACTTCCCTGATGGTTCAGTTAACAATACTCAAGAGTCTCAACAGATAATTAAAATTATTTTTGAGCAGTTGAAATAATGCAATTTTGTTCTCTTGGAAGTGGAAGTCAGGGAAATTCATTTTTAGTTAAGTATAAGAATAGATGCGTGCTAATCGATTGCGGTTTTGGTTTAAGTGAAACAGAAAAAAGACTTGAAAGGTACAAAGTTAATCCAAAAGATATTAGCGGAATACTATTAACGCATGAGCATGAGGATCATGTAAAGGGAGCATTTAGTTTATCCAATAAGTATGGCTTGCCCGTTTATCTTACCCATGGAACGTATAAAATGTGTCATAAAAGAAACAAAGCTTCTTTCAACATTGATTTTAAATTCATAACTAATGAAGAAAAATTTAATATAAATAATATAATTGTTACCCCAATAACTGTTCCACATGATGCAAGAGAACCTGTACAGTTTAAATTTGAAACCAAGGAATCTATTTTTGCCATAATAACTGATCTCGGGTTTGGGAGTGAATATCTTCTAAAATCTATAAACGACGTTAATTCTATCGTTGTAGAAAGTAATCATGAGAGTAAACGACTTGAAGAGTCAGATTATCCTGAGTCACTTAAGCAGCGAATCGGAGGAAAGTACGGCCATTTAGATAACCAGGAAGCCGCGCGAATTTTAAAAAGTATAAAAAATAAAAATTTAGACTTTGTTGGCGCAGCTCATTTGAGTGATAAAAATAATAATCCAGATGTGGTAAGAAAAGAATTATCACTTGCCATTGGTAAAGATGCATCCTTTATCAAAATAATAGATCAGGAAAATGGTTTTGATTGGACTTCAGTCTAGAGAGGAAACTTGGGTTGATGGATGTCGATATAACCTTCCGATAATAAGTAAGTGATCAAGCCTTTTAATTCTAAATTTAGCTCTATTGGATTAATTGTTATTTTTTTATTGTCAAAAAATTTAATAAAAAATCTGTGATTATTATCAGAGATTGATAGCTTTTCACCATTTATAAAAAATAATTTATTATGATTTATAGCTCTGGATTTGATATTTAGATATAGAGTCACTTCCTCAAATCGCATAATAAAAGAATCGCTGATTTTTTTTTGTTTTCTAAAAAAAATATCTGAATCGGGTTCGGACAACATAATGCCAATAAAGTCATCTATACATATATTGCTATTCTTCAATAAAGCATTATTTTTTATAAATGATACTAGTGATTGCGGTATGAACGATTTTAAATTTGTATCAATATCAAGATCTTCGAAGATTGAAGCTTTACTTATAACGTTATCCATTAAAAATTCGAGATAACGAGTACGTATTTCATCGTTACTTGGGGACCTAAAACCAACGGAGTAAGTAGTACAGTCATCAGATAGAGCAATACCATCGTGAGGTGTGAAGGGTGGAATGTATAGAATATCTCCCGGATTTGAAATAATTGTATATTCAGCTTTGAATGTTTCATTTGAATGACTTTTTTCTCCTAACTGAAATCTTGATTTATCAGTTTTACCTATACTCCACTTTTTACTTCCACCACCTTGGATTAAAAAAACGTCGTATGAGTCTGAATGAGGACCTACCCCACCATCTTTTGATGAAAAGCTGACCATGACATCATCATGGAGGCAATAGGGTATAAAATTAACACTTTGAGAGAGCTCATGTGCAAATTTTTGAATATGATGAAACTTATAAATTAATAAGGAATTTATTTTTTGTTTTGGAAGCTCATTAAATGGACCGTAAAACGTTTCGGATGAATTATTTTGCTGAATAATTAATTTTGAAAAAATATCTGGGTTTCGTATCAGTTTACCGATTGTTCTTTTTGTAATAACTGCATTTTCTATCTCGATAGCATTTTCTAGAAATAAATATTTTTTACCCCAATGATTTTTTATGAAGCATTCTGGAGATATATCTTTAAGTATATTAATTGAATTTTTTTTACTCATTAAGGTGATATATTAAACGAATAAAAAAACTTCAGTTAAAATTTACATTATGTATTTAATTATAAAAAAATTCTTATTCTTATTTGATCCAGAGTTCGCCCATCATGTTGGTATGTTTGGTTTAAGAGTGATTAATAAGTTAGGCTTATTATCAATGATCTGTGAAAAACCGAAATCAAGCCCGCGAGAAGTTTTTGGCATTAAGTTTGATAATCCTGTTGGATTAGCAGCTGGTCTCGATAAAAATGCAGAATATATAGACATAATGTCAAAGCTTGGATTTGGTTTCTTAGAGGTTGGAACACTGACTCCATTACCTCAACCAGGAAATATCAAACCTAGATCTTTTAGATTAACCAAAGAGGAAGCCATTATTAATAGATTCGGTTTTAATAATATAGGTATTGATAAGGCAATTGATAATATTAAAAATACAAAATATTCTGGAGTCTTAGGAATAAATATCGGTAAAAATTTTAGCACCCCAATTGAATTAGCTATAGAAGACTATTTAATAGGTTTCCGTAAATCATATTTATATGCAAGTTATATTGCAGTAAATATTTCTTCACCAAACACAAAAGGTTTAAGGAAATTACAAGGCGATAAATTTTTTGAGGACTTAATTAAAAAAATTAAGTCAGAGCAAACTAAATTAAATATGCTTCATAATAAATATACTCCTTTTGTAGTAAAAATTTCTCCAGATACAAGTGATAGAGACTTAGACAATATTTGTAGGAATATTTTAAAGTATGATGTAGACGGAGTTATTGCGACGAATACAACCACATCGCGAGATTTGATAAAAAGCAATCCTATCCATAATCAAGAGGGAGGGTTGTCAGGAAGGCCGCTTACTCAAAAATCTTTAAAAATTCAGAAATATATTTTTAAAAAACTAAACAACAGAATACCAATAATTGGGGTTGGCGGAATAATGAATGCCGATGACGGCTTTGAAAAAATAAAAAATGGTGCTGATTTAATTCAAATTTATTCAGGATTAATTTTTAAAGGGCACAAGCTTATAAATGAACTATGTGAAAGAATTAGTTAGTAAAGGATCTAGTAAAAAACCTTTCTTGTTTTCTTATCGTCGTTGTCCCTATGCAATGAGGGCAAGAATGGCCATGATAAGCGCACCTATAGAATTTGATATTTATGAAATATCTCTAAAAGACAAACCTAAAGAAATGCTCGCAATTAGTCCAAAAGGAACTGTCCCCGTATTAGTTTATGAAGAAAGTGTTATTGATGAAAGTTTAGATATCATGAACTGGGCTTATAGCATCTCTGACAAAGCTAATCACTATGTATCTTTAACTAAGGATGAAAAGAGAAAGTCAAGTGACCTAATTTTAACGAATGATAATGATTTTAAATCTCATCTTGATAGATATAAATATTCCTCAAATAATAAAGCTCTAACCCCAGATATACTTTATAAAAAGTGTTTATTTTTTATGTACACCCTAGAAGATAATTTACTTAACAATTCATTTTTAATAACCAACAAGATATCTTTTGCAGATATTGCAATATTTCCTTTTGTACGGCAATTTGCAAATGTTAATTTAGAAAGTTTTATGAAAGGGGACTTTAAAAAAACAATAGATTGGTATCTAAGAATGCAAAAAGAGAAAATTTTTTTTAGGGCTATGGAAAAACCTAAAATTATATCTTAGACAGAGACTTTTTCTTTGTTTTTGAAATTGAGAGTAACAGTTTCATTAGCATCAATATCAATTTCAACCTCACCGCCATTCAATAAATTTCCAAACAATAATTCATCAGCTAGTGCTTTTCTAATAGTGTCTTGAATCAATCTTGACATAGGTCTTGCTCCCATTTGCGGATCAAATCCTTTTTTTGCAAGAAACTTTTTAAGTTCAGGCGTAAAAGTGGCGTCAACTTTTTTATCATGAAGCTGATTTTCTAGTTGAATCAAAAATTTATCAACAACCTTAAGTATGATTTCATTATCAAGCGGAGCAAATGAAACTATAGAATCCAACCTATTTCTAAATTCTGGTGAAAATAGTTTTTTAATATCCTCTTGTTCATCTCCAACTTGTTTTGTCTGCGTAAAACCAAACGATGCTTTTGATAATGATTCTGCACCAGCATTTGTTGTCATGATAAGAGTAACATTTCTGAAATCAGTCTTTCTTCCATTGCTATCAGTTAAAAATCCATTGTCCATAACCTGCAAAAGAATATTGAATACATCAGGATGTGCTTTTTCAATTTCATCAAGAAGTAAAACTGAATGTGGATTTTTATTAACACTTTCAGTAAGAATACCTCCCTGGTCGAAACCTACGTATCCCGGGGGTGCCCCAATTAATTTTGAAACAGAATGTCTTTCCATATATTCACTCATATCTATTCGTACCAATTCGATACCTAAGATATAAGCAAGCTGTCTAGCAACCTCAGTTTTACCTACTCCAGTTGGGCCGCTAAATAAAAAACTTCCTATTGGTTTATTATCTGAACCAAGACCACTTCTTGCCATCTTAATCGCTGAAGATAAAGATTCAATAGCTTTATTCTGCCCGAATATAACAGCCTTCAAATCTCTTTCAAGTGTTTTAAGTGCGTTTCTATCATTTTTATTTACATTCTGTTCTGGAATTCTAGCCATCTTTGAGATGACACTCTCTATCTCTTTTGAACCTATAAGTTTTTTTTGCTTAGATTTTGGAAGGATTTTTTGTGCAGCTCCTGCTTCATCAATAACATCAATTGCTTTGTCAGGTAATTGTTTATCATTTATATATTTAGCTGATAGCTCAGCGGCACTAATTATCGCATTTGCAGAAAATTTTACATTATGATGTTCCTCAAAATGATTTTTGAGTCCTTTCAGGATGCTAATAGTCGTTGGAACGTTAGGTTCTTCCACATCTATTTTTTGGAAACGTCTTGATAAGGCATGATCTTTTTCAAATACAGTTCTATATTCTTGGTAAGTAGTTGCTCCGATACATTTGAGATTTCCGTTTGCAAGAGCTGGTTTTAGTAAATTGGACGCATCTAATGTCCCTCCGCTTGCTGAGCCTGCACCTATAATAGTATGAATTTCATCAATAAATAAAATTGAATTATCTTGCTCAGCTAGGAGCTTTAACACATCTTTAAGTCTTTGTTCAAAATCACCCCTATACTTAGTACCAGCTATTAACGCTCCAAGATCCAAGGAATAAATAACTTTATCTCTGAGAATCTCAGGTATATCCTGTTCAACTATTTTCTTGGCTAATCCCTCTGCAATCGCAGTTTTACCAACCCCTGCTTCACCAACTAAAAGCGGATTGTTCTTTCTTCTCCTGCAAAGTATTTGAACCAGTCTTTCAACCTCATCATTTCTTCCAATGAGAGGATCAATTTTACCTTGAGCAACCAATTTATTTAAATTAATAGTATAAGTTTCAAGTCCTTTATTGGTTTTAACTTCAGATGCATTTTCATTGACCTGCGCTTCGCTTTCACTCGCCTCTGACACCTTAGAAATACCATGTGCAATATAGTTAACTATGTCTAATCTAGCAATTCCTTCTTGATGAAGAAAATACACAGCATGAGAATCTTTTTCACCAAAAATAGCCACCAGAACATTGGCTCCAGTCACCTCTTTCTTTCCAGATGATTGTACGTGCAACATTGCACGCTGAATCACTCTTTGAAAACCAAGTGTAGGTTGTGTATCAACCTCGTCTTTACCGTCAACAATAGGGGTATGTTCCTCTATGTGATCATTGAGATCGTTTCTTAGCTTATCAATATTCGCACCGCATGATTTTAAGACATCAGATGCTGATGGGTTATCGAGCATGGCCATTAAAAGATGCTCGACAGTAATAAGCTCATGCCTTTTTTGTCTCGCATCCATAAATGCCATATGTAAACTAACTTCTAATTCTTGTGCAATCATAAATTAAACTATATCTTTTCTATAATACATTGCAAGGGGTGTTGGTGTTCTTTTGCTAAATTTAATACTTGCTTCATTTTCGTTTCAGCTATCTCAAGAGGAAACATTCCGCAAACACCTAAGCCCTCAGTATGAATCTTTAGCATGATTCGGGTAGCGTCGTCGTGCGACTTTTTAAAAACATTTTGTATTGCATGAACAACGAATTCCATAGGGGTATAATCATCATTCAAGATTATGACCTTGTATATGCTTGGAAGTTTCGTTTTAAGCTTTTCAGGACTTACTTTTATATCTTCTGTATTATTTATTTGTGCCATATTCGTTACAATTATTTAAATATTTTTACTGTCTTAACAATTTTATCTTGAGCACTGAGAATTTCCATAGTGAGTTTATTCATTTTAAAGCTAGTATTAGGTTCAGGGATTTCTTCAAAAAACTCCAATATTAAACCATTAAGTGTTTTAGGCCCATTGGTTGGAAAGTTTAACTTTAATTTTTTATTTAATTCTCGAATAGTTATAGAACCATCTACAATCCAATCATTATTATCTAAAGAAATTTTAGATAACTTCGAAGGGAGCTCAACATTAAATTCACCTACAATTTCCTCTAAAATATCCTCTAAAGTAACTAGCCCAATAAATTCTCCATGCTCGTTTACAATTAACCCTATTTTTTCTTGATTATCTTGAAAATATTGTATTTGTTTATAAAGACTTGTTCCAGCCGGAATGAAGTAAGGTGCATCTAAGAGCTTTACAATATTTTCTTTAGTAATATTTTCTTTTCTTGATTTCATAAGAAGTTTAAATAATTTTTGAATTTCTAGAACACCTTGTATAGATTCGTTATCTTCTTTCTTAAAAATAATTCTATTATGATGATAGTTGGATATCTTAATGAGTATCTCTTCAATAGGTTGGTTCAAATTTATTGACTCAATATTTGTGTGAGGCATCATGATATCCTCAACAGTAATTTTCTCTAAATCAATAAGATTTAGAAAAATAGATTTATTCTTATTTGGGATGAATTTACCTGATTCACTTATGATACTTTTGAGTTCATCCATGGTTATAAGATTATTTTGGGTAAAATTTATTTTAATATTAAAAATCTTTAATATGCCTAAAACAAAAATATTTATAAACCATACAATAGGGTAAAGGATCTTTAAAAGGGGAAATAGTATAAAGCTGCAAAATAGAGCTAATCTTTCGGAATGTGCTGCTGCTATAACTTTCGGAGAAATTTCACTAAATATTAATATCAAAAAAGTTGTTATGAGAGTGCCCGCCATTATAATACCCTCATCCTCACCGTAAAGTTGTACAGCAATAACAGTTACAAGTGTTGCTGATGCAGCGTTACAAAAATTATTACATAGCAAAATAACACTTAGTAGTTTGTCAGTCTCTGCAAGAAGCTTGGTTGCCAATATAGCTCCTTTTTGACCTTGCTTGGTAAGATGTTTTAATCGATATCGATTAACAGACATCAGGCTTGTTTCTGCTATAGAGAAAAAAGCTGAGATAATTAGCAAAACTGCTAAAAGAAATAATTGATTAGCTAATGAAAAGTGTGTCACTTTCTAGGAATTAGGAATCTCTTTATTTTTGTTTTCAGGCTGTGTAATTGCAAGGTTATTTTGATTAGTTCCTAACCACATTGCAAGTGGGCAACCTACCATGATTGATGAATAAATACCAAAAAGGATACCAATTGTTAATGCCAACGCAAAATTGTTAAGTATTTCTCCACCAAAAATAAGCATTGATATAACAACCGTTTGAGTAGAAAGGTGAGTCATAATTGTCCTAGACATGGTTCGTGTAATAGCATTGTTTATGACTTTTTCAACTGAATCTTTACGCATTCTTCTAAAGTTTTCCCTCACCCTATCAAAAACTACTACCGATTCATTAACCGAGTATCCTAATACGGCTAAGACTGCTGCTAGTACTGTTAAATTAAACTCCCATTGGAAAAAAGCAAAAAAACCTAGAATAATAATAACATCATGCATATTAGCAACTATAGCAGCGACTGCAAACCGCCATTCAAATCTTAACCATAAATAAAGCATAATACCAATGATCACAAATAATATGGCAAGTGCACCTTTCTCATATAGCTCGTCGCCTACCTGTGCGCCTACTGATTCAACACGCATAACCTCAACATCACTGCTTTCTTCTCTTAGAGCGGAGGCAACCTTTTCAGAGAGCTCAGCAATTGATAGATCAGCTCTAATAGGTAAACGAATCAAAACATCTTGGGCAGCACCAAAATTTTGCACTTGCGTATCAGTTAAATCGATTGAGTTTAATGTTTTTCTAATACTTTCAATATTTGCTGCTTCAGGATAGCTGACTTCCATGATAGTACCACCAGTAAAATCAACTCCAAGATTAAGGCCTTTTATACTAAGAAAAGCTATGGCAAGTATAAAGATAGATGTAGAAATTACTGCCGAAATACTTCGGTATTTCATGAAAGGAATATCTTTTTTTACTCTGAAAATTTCCATATTTAATTATTTTCCACTTTAAATATTTCACCAATTGATAATTTACTAACTTTTCTTTTGGAACCATAAATATAGTTGACTATGGATCGTGAAACCCATATGGCACTATACATTGATGTAAGAATCCCAAGAACATGAACTACCGCAAATCCTTTAATGGGGCCAGAGCCAAACATGAATAAGGCAATTCCTGCAATCATAGTAGTGATGTTTGAATCAAGGATTGTACCCCACGCTTTTTCATAGCCTATTTTTATGCTTGCTTGAGGCGTATTACCATTTCGAAGCTCATCCCTTATACGTTCGTTAATTAGTACATTGGCATCAATTGCCATTCCAAGAGTTAAAGCTATTGCCGCTAAGCCTGGAAGAGTAAGTGTGGCTTGAATAACTGATAAAAGAGCTACTAAGAATAATAAGTTGACCGATAGACCAATAACTGAAATCACACCAAAAAGCATGTAGTATAAAGCCATGATAATAGCTATAGCGATAAAGCCCCATATAGTTGAATTAATCCCTTTAGCTATGTTATCTTTCCCCATGCTTGGCCCAACCGTTCTTTCTTCTACAATCTCCATCGGAGTTGCAAGCGAGCCTGCTCTCAGTAGAAGCGCAACATCAGTTGCTTCCTGAGCATTACGCATACCAGTGATCTGAACTCGGCCTCCACCAATTTCGCTTTTTATGACAGGGGCGGTAATAATTTCTGTAATATTTTTTTCAATTAATAGCAAAGCAATCCTCTTACCTACGTTTTCACGGGTGACTTGTTTGAATATATTTGCACCTGCGCCATCCAATGTTATAGATACAATTGATTGACCAGTTTGTTGATCCACCCCAGGCCCTGCATTTATAATTCTTTCACCAGTTAAGATAATTTCCTTTTTAACTAACAAGGGGTTACCAAAACGATCATTATAAAGTTCTGTTCCAGGAGGGGTATTTGATTCGTCCATTCCCTCAAGGTCTGCCGGGTTTGATTGATCCTCATCAACCATCCGCATTTCAAGTATAGCTGTTCTACCAATAATTTCTTTGGCCTTTGCGGTATCCTGTACCCCAGGTAACTGCACAACAATTCTATCTTTACCTTGTTGTTGAATAATTGGTTCAGCTACTCCCAATTCATTAACACGATTATTTAATGTCTCAAGGTTTTGCTTAAGAGCAAAACTTACAGTGTCTTCATTAGATATATCATTATTTTTAACGATAAGAATAAACTCATCAATATTTTTTATTTCAGAAAATTCAAATGCCTCAGTTGTTTTTGCAATTTGACCACCAAAGATATTCCGCCCCCCACCTTGGTTCCGAATTATATCCTTGGCTTTTTTTAAATCATTTTCATTGCGAAACTTAATTTCTATAGCGTTACCAACTTTTTGGGATCCAAAATATTTTATTTTTTCATCACGCATCAATTTCCTGGTATCCCTCAGGAGGCCATCACTTTTCTTTTCAGATACTTTGGATAGGTCAAGCTGCATTAAAAAATGTACCCCACCTCTAAGATCCAGTCCTAGATACATTGGCAGAGCTCCTATTGACGTCAACCAACTAGGAGAGTTAGATATTAAATTAAGTGCAACAACATAGTTTTTGCCTAAAATCTCTTGCACAAGAGATTTTGCAGCTAACTGATCATCAGCAGACAAAAATTTAATTTTGATAGTGAAAGGATCTATTATGATGCCGGCATTAATTATATTTTTTGTACTTAAACCATCCTCAATAGTGGATAAAATAGACGGCTCAATTTTTTCCCCAGACTTTATAGGCATGATCTGAATAGCTGGCGACTCTCCGTAAATGTTTGGTAAGGCATAGACTAAACTCATCAAAACAGTGATGATAATAATTCCGTATTTCCAGCTGGCAAATTGATTCATTAGTTTAACTTTTGGAATATAAATTTAAATAGATTTGATCGTACCTTTAGGGAGCAGCGTTTGTATTGTTGGTTTTTGGATTTTTATTTCCACTGTCTTAGCGATCTCTACCGTAGCAAATTGTTCACTTAAACCGCTTATTTTTCCAATAATCCCAGAATTCATAACTACTTCATCCCCTTTTTTGAGGCTAGCAAGCATAGTACGGTGTTCTTTCGCTTGTCTCATTTGAGGCCGAATTAACATAAAGTAAAATAAGACAAAAATTATGATAAATGGTATAAAACTCATTAAACCTTCATTCATTTCTCAACTCCTTAAAAAAGAGCTAGATTTTATCATAAGACACGCTTCTATTCATAAGTCTTACGTTCTTTTAAGAATTTGTCTTTGTATATCTGAAAAGATTTATTTTTAATAGCCTCGCGAATCTCAATCATCATTTGCTTATAAAAAAATAAGTTATGGATTGTATTTAATCTTGAGGCAAGCATTTCCCCAATTTTGAATAAATGATGAAGGTAAGCTCTGGTGAAGTTTTTACAGGTATAGCATTTACAGCTAGCATCTATTGGTTGAAGGTCATTACGATATTTAGCATTTTTAATTTTTATATTGCCATAGCGGGAAAAAATCCAACCATTTCTAGCGTTACGTGTAGGCATTACACAGTCGAACATATCCACACCTTTTTCAATTGAATTAATGAGATCTTCAGGAGTACCAACACCCATAAGATACCTTGGCTTATTTTTTGGCATTTTGGGGGCTAAAAAATCGACTATGCGATGCATTTCATCTTTCGGCTCACCAACGGATAAACCTCCAATTGCATAACCGTCAAACTCGATATTAGTTAATGTTTTAAGCGAGCGAAGTCTCAACTCTTCATGCATGCCTCCTTGAACAATACCAAATAATGCATTTTTGCTATCTAAAAATGCAACCTTGCTTCGATAAGCCCAATCTTCAGATAGCATCATTGATTTTTCAGCTTCTTCAAATGTCGCTGGATAAGGCGTACATTCGTCGAAAATCATAGCAATATCTGAATTTAATATTTTTTGTATGTCTATTGATTTTTCAGGGCTCAAAAAACATTCATCTCCGTTAATAGGTGATTTGAAGGTAACCCCTTTAGGCGAAATTTTCCGCATTTTACCCAAACTCCATACCTGAAAACCTCCAGAATCAGTAAGTAGAGATTTATTCCAGTTTATAAATTGATGAAGTCCTTTGTGCGACTCAATCACTTCAAGTCCAGGTCTCAACCATAAGTGGTATGTATTCCCAAGAATAATATCAAAATTTATTGTATGCAAATCATCTGGACTAAGCGTCTTGACAGCACCATAAGTCCCTACTGGCATAAAAACCGGGGTTTGAATAACGCTATGTGAAGTTTTAATTGAGCCAAGACGAGCTTCACCGTCTTGAGCCAAGAGGTTAAATTCCATGAAATTTTCTTTTTGCTATGTAATTACCATCATTATAGATACATTCATAGTATATAACGATGAATATTAGTTGATTCTAGGATAGAATTTAGGGTAATTATGGAAAATACAAAAAAAAATAAAGCAACAGACTCTTTGGGCAAAAAAGGATTCTATTTATTACCAAATCTATTTACTACGAGTGCATTATTTGCTGGTTTCTATTCTATAGTACAAGCAATGAATGGAAATTATGATCATGCTGCTATGGGAATTTTTGTAGCACTTATTATGGATGGGTTGGATGGAAGAGTTGCGAGACTTACGAATACAGTAAGTGATTTTGGTTCTGAATATGACAGTTTGTCGGATATGGTGTCTTTTGGAGTAGCTCCAGCATTAGTTATCTACGTATGGGCTTTGCAGCCACTTGGAAAGCTTGGATGGATTGCAGCTTTTATATACTGCACTTGTGCAGCCTTTAGGTTGGCAAGATTTAATGTGAAGCTTGATTTAGATAATAAGACTCATTTTTTTGGACTTCCTTCCCCAGCTGCAGCTGCTTTATTAGCTAGCTTTATATGGCTCTCCTTTGATAACGGTGTTAGTGGGAATGAGATATTTCTTGGTTTTTTTCAAATGCAATGGTTTGCATTTATTCTTACTATTTTTGCAGCGTTATCTATGACGAGTGACTTAAGGTTTTATAGTGGAAAAGATATTAATTTGCGCAAAAGCCAACCCTTTATAGCTATATTATTTATAGTCTTGGGCTTTGGAATTATTTCTCATAGCCCAGCAGAGATTATTTTTATAATATCTCTAGGCTATGCTCTTTCGGGTTATGTAATTTACTTTAAAGGAAAAATGAAAAAAAGAAAGAGTATTTTGGACGGGGATATCTTTGACTGATCAACTTATTATATTTGATACAACCCTAAGGGATGGAGAACAAAGTCCAGGTGCGTCAATGTCTAAAGAGGAAAAAGTTAGAATTGCAAAGCAACTAGAAAGGCTAGGGGTTAATATTATTGAAGCAGGATTTGCTGCTGCCAGTCCAGGTGATTTCGAAGCAATTCAAGCGGTCTCGAAGTCTATAAAAGAAAGCACTGTTTGTTCGTTAGCAAGAGCTGTCGAATCTGATATAGAAAAAGCCGGAAATGCAATAAAGGGTGCTAAATCAAAGAGAATCCATACTTTTATTGCGACAAGCCCAATTCACATGAAAAATAAATTAAGAATGAGTTCTGATAAAGTATTGGACCGGGCTGTAGAAGCTGTTCAATGGGCTTTAAATTTTACAGATGATGTGGAGTTTTCTGCCGAGGATGCTGTTCGATCAGATATTAATTTTTTGATTGAAGTTTTTGATGCGGTTATAAAAGCGGGGGCAAAAACAATAAATGTCCCAGATACCGTGGGCTACTCCATTCCTCATGCTTGGGGAGAAAGAATAGGAAAGCTAATAGGAGAAGTACCTGATGCTGAAAATGTTATTTGGTCTACCCATTGCCATAATGATTTAGGTATGGCAGTAGCTAACTCGTTAGCAGCAGTTATTAATGGGGCCAGACAGGTCGAATGTACCATAAACGGACTTGGTGAAAGGGCGGGAAATGCAAGTCTAGAAGAAATTGTTATGGCGGTTAAAACGCGTAAAGATATTTTTGATTTACATACAACTATAAAAACAGATCAAATTGTTCCGGCATCACGGTTAGTTTCAACTATAACTGGCTACCCAGTTCAGCCTAATAAGGCTATTGTTGGTGCAAATGCTTTTGCACATGAGTCTGGTATTCATCAAGATGGAGTTTTAAAGCACAGAGAAACATATGAAATTATGAAGGCTGAAGATGTTGGATGGGGAGCTAACAAAATTTCTTTGGGTAAGCTCTCAGGAAGAAATGCATTTAAAACACGCTTAGCTGAGATTGGAATTGAAATAGATTCAGATGAAATGCTTAATGCGGCTTTCGTCCGATTCAAGCAATTAGCAGACAAGAAGTCAGCAATTTTTGATGAAGATATTCATGCATTAGTTAGCGAGGAATACGTCGAGGTATCTGTTGATTTGTACAAGCTTGTAGCGATTAAAGCTGAATCAGAAACAGGAAAAATACCTACAGCATCGATTACTATGAGCATAGATGGAAAAGAATCAAAAGCAAAAGCAGATGGCGGCGGACCGGTTGATGCAGCATTTAAGGCTATTGAATCGATTGTAAATTCTAAAGCAGAATTGCTTTTATTCTCAGTAAATAATATTACATCTGGAACCGATGCTCAAGGTGAAGTAACTGTAAGGCTATCTAAGGGAGGTAGAATAGTTAATGGGCTTGGGGCAGATACAGATATAGTCATTGCATCAGCAAAAGCCTATCTAAATGCATTGAATAAGCTTTTTTCCAAGCTTGAACGCGCACATCCTCAGGTTTAGAGCTTAATGAATCTTGCTATTTTTGATTTAGATAACACTTTGCTGAATGGCGATTCTGATTATAATTGGGCTTTATTTTTAATAAAAAAGGGTTTTATAGATAAAGCAATATATGAAAAAAAGAATGAACAATTTTACCAAGATTACCAAAATGGAAACCTGAATGTTTTTGACTATTGTGGTTTTCAATTTGAGGTATTAAGGAAGAATAAAAGGGAGATTGTCGAGCAATTAAGAGATCAGTATTTAACAGAAGTAGTTTTACCTATGATTCCGAAAAAGGCTTATGCATTAGTTGACCAACATAGGAGCAATGGCGATAAACTTCTTATTATTACGGCTACTAATAGCTTTATCACAAAACCTATTGGAAAAATTTTTGGTATTGATGATTTAATTGGAACAGACCCAGAGGAAGTTAACGGAAATTTTACTGGTAAGGTTGAAGGTATTCCATCCTTTCAAGAAGGTAAAGTTATCCGCCTTATGAGTTGGTTAAAAGACAAAAATTTAAGCATGGAGAGTTATGAAAAAACTTTTTTTTATAGCGACTCTAGAAACGACATTCCTTTACTAGAGGAAGTAACAAACCCAGTTGCCGCAAATCCTGATGATTTTTTGTTAGCAAAGGCCAAAGAAAAAGGGTGGCCAGTTATAAACTTATGGTAGTAATATTTCCACTACGAACTTACTTCCAAAATAAGCTAAAAAGAGAAACATAAAAGCTATTAGAGAAAACTTTATCGCTTTTTTTCCACGCCAACCAAAAGAGATTCTGCCAAGCAATAAAAGTGCATAGATAACCCATGCACACACAGAAAATATTAATTTATGATTAAGTACGAGTGGTGTATTGAAAACTTGATCAGAAAAAAAGGTTCCTGTTACTAAGGTAATGGTGAGTAAGAAAAAACCAAGCCAGTAGATACGAAAAAGACCTTTTTCTAAATCAAGAATACTCAAGTTACTCGAGAATCCCAGGTCATTTATCTTTTTACTGCGTACATTTTTTTCAACATAAAGTAGGAAGATAGAAAAAAGGGCACCAAAAGCTAAGAGACTATATCCTATAAGAGCAATAATAATGTGGGAGATAGCAATTACTGGATAAGAATCATTTAGATAATTATGCTCAGAAATTAATGGATGAATAGCTAAAAAAAGTAAAGCTGGCACAAGAGTTAAATATTCAAACCCCTTATGCTGATTCTTTAAATTTATGATCCAATATAAGAAAACAGCAACCCAGCTTGTCATGAGCAAGGCATTAGAAAAACTTAAATCTATACCTTGATCAAAAGTAGCTTTGAAAATGAGACAAGCATGAAAAAACAGGCCAACAAATATGAGTATATTTGTTGTATGTGACCTACCTTTTATGTTCAATATTGCTAATGGTAAACAAGGTAGAAGATACAGCACAAAAGCAAATAAAAGTAGAGTCCAGTAAGCCATAGTTTTTTTGATGTAATTGTTATAAACAATTATAATGTAAAAACATATCTTACAGTTTTAAAACAGAGCAAAACATAATGCTAGAAAATTTAACCGATCGCCTTCAATCAGTAATCAAGACTATTCGAGGTCAATCACGCTTTACAGAAGAAAATATAAGCGATGCTATGCGAGAAGTGAGAATTGCGCTTATTGAAGCCGATGTTGCAATCCCAGTAGTTAAATATTTTATTGATAAGGTCAAAGCTAAAGCTTTAGGCGCCGAGGTTTTATCAAGCGTAAGTCCTGGACAAGCTATTATTAAAATTGTTCAAGATGAGCTTACTGATTTAATGGGGTCAGAAAAATCCTCGTTAAATCTTGCTGCGAAACCGCCTGCGGTAATTTTAATGGCTGGTCTACAAGGATCAGGTAAAACTACCACAGCTGCGAAACTTGCAAAGATTTTAACCGAAGAAAAAAATAAGGTTTTACTAGTTAGTGCTGACGTATATCGACCAGCAGCTATCGATCAACTTAAAAAGTTAGCAAACGATCTTAACGTTTCGTGTTTTGATTCCTCTGAAAAAGACAAACCCATAGCAATTGCAAAAGATGCACTAAAGTATGCTGGAAAAAATTTTTACGATGTAATTATTTTTGATACAGCCGGAAGATTGGGTATTGATGAAGCGATGATGACAGAAATTACTGATTTGCATAAAGTACTATCTCCCGTCGAGACATTATTTGTAGTGGATGCCATGCAAGGTCAGGATGCTGTGAACACTGCGAAAGCTTTTGGTGAGGCACTATCTTTAACAGGAATCGTTTTAACAAAATTGGATGGGGATTCAAGAGGGGGAGCAGCACTATCAGTTAAGCATGTTACTGGTAAACCAATTAAATATGTTGGGGTTAGTGAGAAGACAGATGGCTTAGAACCATTTTATCCCGAGAGAATGTCCTCACGAATTTTAGGTATGGGTGACATCGTAGGCTTAGTAGAAGAGGCACAAAAAAATGTAGATCAGAAAGAGGCTGAGAAACTAGCTAAAAAAGTTAAATCTGGAAAAAGCTTTGATTTAGATGATTTTAAAGCACAAATTAACCAGATGAAAAAAATGGGTGGTGTTGGTGCAATGATGGATAAAATGCCCTCTCAGATTTCAGCAGCAGCAGGTAAAATGAATCCTGAAGATGGAGATAAATCACTTGCACAAGTAGAAGCTATTATAAATTCAATGACTTTTTTGGAAAGAAAAAAACCAGATGTAATTAAGGCAAAAAGAAAAATACGTATTGCATCAGGTTCAGGTGTAACTGTTCAGGAGGTGAACAAGCTTTTAAAGCAGTTTGATGAGATGCAAAAGATGATGAAGATGTTTTCTAAGGGTGGAATAGGGAAGATGATGCGGGGTTTATCTGGTCGTTTTCCAGGGATGTAATATTTTTATATCGTTTTAGTTGACCTATCGTCAGTATTCTTAGATAATCCTGTGTTGCCAACGAATGGGGTGTTAGCTCAGCTGGTAGAGCACCGGACTTTTAATCCGATGGTCGCGAGTTCGATCCTCGCACACCCTACCATTTTTTTGTTTATCGATTTACATCTGCCTTAAATTTTACTCTATACTTTATTTAAATGAATAAATACCCAAATCTACTTCTTGATAACCAGTTATGTTTTGCGCTTTACTCCGCAACGAATGCTGTGACTCGATACTATCGATTCTATTTTAAAGAGTTAGGAATAACCTACTCTCAATATTTAGTGCTTATTACATTATGGGAAGGTAATTGCAAAAATGCATCGGATATTGGAAAAATACTTAAGCTAGATTTACCAACGATTACCCCAATTCTTCAAAAACTTGATGCAATGGGGCTTATTAAGAAAAGTAGGTCAAAAGATGATGAGAGAGTAGTTGCTATCGAGTTAACAAAAAAAGGTATAGATTTAGAGGAGGAAGTTGCTGCGATTCAAGACAAAGTAGCATGCAAGACTCATCTTTCAGTTAAAGAATTTAATGCGCTTAAAGATATCTTAAATGATTTGACTGATGCAATGGAGATTAACGAATCTGATAGGAGCGATTTAAAGCTTAATCATTGCCGATAAATTATTTCTCTCTAAAAAAAGGCTACCTTGCGATAGCCTTTCAAGAATACCAAATATAATTAATGTTATTTAATTCCATTATAAGGACTATTATAAGGACTCTTGTAGCCTTTAATTGGTTTGGTCACAATGTCACCTCTAAAGCTTTGAAGATCAGCCATTAACCCCTTGATTAGTGAATCGGGCAGTCCATATTGATAGAATGTTTGTAGGCATTCAACCATAATGATATCAAATTCTCGATCGGTAATATTAAGATGAGGATGCGAATCTTTCATATTCTTACCGCGACCAAACTCATCTGGTTTGTATAGCTCAGGACCACCTGTCCTTGCAGCGACCCAATTAGTAAGCCATACTTTAAAACCAGCCTTGGTATGAGTTGCATCATGAACTGCTTTTAGAGCAGGATTTTGGTTCAATGTAGCGTTTCTATAAATGTTGTCGACCAGGTAGTCAACAGCTTGCGCTATATTATAGATACCACCTAATTGCGTGTAAGCAGATTCCTTATCTTCTGCCTTTGCTATTAATGAAAAGAAGCTAATTACAAATATAGCAACTACTGAAGTGATAATTTTCTTACTCATATGTACTTCCTCCGTATTGTAAAAATTGTGGTTAACTTTTAATAAATCAACGTATATAAGACTATTCTTTTTTTATTTTTCATGTGGTAGTGATTATCATTCGCATTTATTAGTGTACTAAGTATTAGTGTACTAATCATTAAGAATGAATTTAATGGTAAAATATCAATCAAATAAAAATGAAAAAAATTAAATTACTTTTTAGTGTTATTAGTGTTCTCTTGAGTCAAAACTCTTTTTCTTATCCTGCACAAGCTGAATTATTTGGTTTAAGTGAATCAATGGTGCATGTCTGGGTTACTTACGGGAATGGAGTTACAGGAACGGGTTCGGGTGTTGTAATAAAAGAGAATCATGTTGCTACAGATTGCCATGTGTTTGCAGATTCAAAAGGGGTAAATGTTGTAAAAACATTTAAAAAATATGTACCAATAGCGGTATATGCAGATTGGAAAAATGATTTATGCATCTTAAAATTTGACAACCTTCCCTTGCCACCAGTAAAAATGGTTGCATCAGAAAATGTGCAATACGAGAGTAAGGTTTTTGCATTAACATTTCCTAATGATAGCCCTATCGCATTACCATCTTACGGTAAAGTTAAGGGTGTCCATCCATTTAAGGACAGTAATATTATTAGGACATCAGCTGCATTTACAGTTGGCTCAAGCGGGGGTGCTTTATTTGATCTCGACTTTAATTTAATTGGCATTACAACCTTTAAAAGTCCAGGCAAAAGGCTAGGATACTTTTATTGCTTACCTACAGAGTGGATTACTGCTTTGTTGGATACCTCCCCTCAGTTTGATTTGGTAAGTGCTGATCCTCCATTTTGGAGCTTACCAGATGAAGATAAACCTTTTTTTATGCAAGTAATCATGCCTATGCAGCAAGAGGATTGGGGAAAAATGAAACAGATTGCGAAAGATTGGATTTTGTCTGACAGTAATCATTCGGATGCATATTATTTCTTAGGCCTTGCCGAATATAAAACGAAAAATTACTTAAAAGCTACTGAGGCTTTTAAGTTTGCTCACAATTTGAATAAGCGCCATCTTGATTCGCTTATAGAGTTATTTAATATTGCAAAATTTCAAGGTAATCAAAATGACATAAATTGGGCGGTGGAGAAGATGAAAGAAATAGACCCAGATTTTGTTGAATACGAATTAGAAAATATTACCTAAATTGGCGCGCCCGAAGAGATTCGAACTCCTGACCCCTTGGTTCGAAGCCAAGTACTCTATCCAGCTGAGCTACGGGCGCATTTAGCGATACAAATATTTAATAATTGGCGCGCCCGAGAAGATTCGAACTCCTGACCCCTTGGTTCGTAGCCAAGTACTCTATCCAGCTGAGCTACGGGCGCGTGAGCGATATTATAACTTAAATTTATCTATACAAAGTTGAATAAATTATTGGGATATTGGAATCGTTAGAACAGGACCAACCTTCTCCACTGTACCTGATTGCAAGGCGCTTATTTGATTTAGCAACATTAATGTATATTTACTTTGCATATCATTATCCTTGATAAAAAACCAATGACCTCTATATTGCACGGCAACACTAGCATTTTTTGGTTTTTCCTTACTTGAGTAAACAGTAAAAAGGTCTGATAGGACATTATTCCAATCAAATATATCACCCGAGTTTGTTTTTGTAATTTGTACGCGACCATTTTCAAGATCATCTTTTGGAACAACAACTCCATGCGATAGAAAAAATTGTATGCCTGCCAGCGAGCGAACATTTATTTCAATAGCTTGGCGATTAGCCTGATCATTATAATTGGTAGTGATTGGAATTATATTGTTTGCAGTATCTACCTGGATAAGATCTAGGAATTTTTTAACTTCTGCATTATCACGCCGAGAGGGCTTTATCAAAAAACCAAATTTACTTGAATCGTTTTCTAATGTGTAGCCTAAAGTAAAACTATCTTTTTGCTGAAGTTTTTTGAGTTGTTCTGCCACTTGCCTAAATTCTTGGTATTGAGGAGCAATAGACGGTGTGGGCCCAGATGCTTCCGAAGCATTATTAATGCCATTTATTTTATTCACTGTAAGCCTGAATACCCTATCAGCTGCCCATCCTGATCGAGTGAGAAGTAATATCGTATTTATTTCAACGGGGGTCAGTACATTTTTTACATAATCCGCTCCATTTAAAGGTAAATAGGTGATGGTTGGTTTCTCGCTATATGAACCATCACTTGAAAGCCCAAGATTATTGTCATCAAGGTCACCATCAAACAATTTAGCAGATATACCAGCACTCTTTTTCCACTCCAATGAGGTGGAAACACTGTTAACTTCTAAAATAGCGATACTGTCTGCATAGCGCCTTCTAACGAGATTTAGGAGTACTTCCTCATCATTAGTATTCGCCAATACTTTATTGTACTCATTACGGTTTCCTTCCATAAAGTCAGGACCAAGATGTGAGCAGCTTGTTAGAATAAAGAAAAATAAAATGGGGAAAATAACAACGCATATTTTTTTAAGAAAACGCAAAGAGGAAAATTTATTCATGTCTAATTATAGACATTTTTTTTCACATTTCGTGGAAACAAAAAAATTTGTTTTTAGATGGTGCAAATATTTTTTTATGTGCACTTTTTTGGAATTTAACTTTGAGAAATAATCGTATTTTTGAGTTTTTAAAAAAATACAACTGTTGAGATATTATTCCTTTTTGTGCTTCTGTATGTATTTGTAGACGCCTTCTTCCACCTAAATTGATTGCAAGTAACAGTGAAAATATCATTAAGCCTACAATAATATCTTTAAACCATTTTTTATACATTTTCTCGTAAAAACAATTGTTCCTTGTTGAAAAATAATCACTTCATACGTCAAATTAACTTTTAATTGGCTGGAATAATGTTAAGCCCCAAGGACACAAAAGATAAGCCCATTTCGATAATATCTAAATCTAGCCCTAGGAAGGTCTTATTTGTATCCTCCGGATAAGCTATATGGTCGTTAAAAAAATTAATTTCTTTTTCAGAAAGATGACACGCTTTAAAAGCATCTAATTCACTAGCGTTCATTGTGTCCGTGTAAAGACTATAATCTATTTTTTTTTCGTGCACGTTATAAGATAGCTCTATGGGTTTCATGTTTGTTGCAAAAACGTTGAATGATATAAAAATTGTTACGATGGCCACTAATTTTTTCATTTTATCCTCTAGGTAATGTGAGCTTTTCAAGTAAAAGCTCTTACTTATAATTAAGCAAGAATTATGCCAACTTTATAAAGAGGTTAAGGAATTTCTAAAAACTTAAGTTTCTTTTAAAATGACAGCTATACCCATCAGGATTTTTTTGCAGATATTTTTGATGGCTTTCTTCAGCAGGATAAAATACATCATATTTTTCTATCTCAGTAACTATCGGCGCACCCCATACCGTTGATTGATTTACCAAATCTATGACTTTCTTTGCAATTACCTCTTGGTCTATATTGATACAAAATATTACTGACCTGTACTGCGAACCCCTATCGTTTCCTTGCTGATTGATTGTAGTTGGGTCGTGTATTTTAAAAAAATAAGAAAGTAAGTCATGAAATTTAAAATGATTGTCATCAAAAATGACTTTTACTGTTTCAGCATGACCAGTATCTCCCTTGGTTACCTCTTTGTAGCAAACATTTTTGATATGTCCCCCAGCAAAACCCACTTCCGTATTAATGACTCCTGGTAGTTCAAGCAATAGTTTTTCAAGTCCCCAGTAGCACCCACCAGCTAAATATACTTCATCAAATTGTTTATTTTCCATTTAATTATTATAAGGGAATAATTACATATAAAGTATGGTAGCTTTATGATGAACTCATAATTATTTAGGGAGATTTGAATGGAAGTGAATATGCATGTAATGTCTGTGCCTTTATTTATACATCAATTTAAACTGTGGCAAGATATTTTAAAAAAGGGAGAAAATTTTTCTCAGAAAAGAAAAATTGATCCTTTAATTTTGGTTAATGCAAGACTTGCTCCTGATATGTATCCATTAGTAAGGCAAGTTCAGATTGGGACTGATATGGTAAGAAAAGGAATAGGGCGATTAGCGTCGGTTGAGGCCCCTTCTTATGAGGATGATGAGGTTACCTTTAATGACTTGCATACACGCATTGAAAACACTATTAATTTTCTTCAAATGATTACTGAAAAGGAAATGCAAGGAGCGGAGAGAAAGGAAATAGCTTTTTCTATAAGAGATAACGAATTCTCTTTTGATAATGGTATTGATTATTTGACTCGCTGGATCCTTCCGCACTTCTTTTTTCATATGACAACTTGCTATGACATTTTAAGATCTAATGGGGTAAATCTTGGTAAGCAAGACTTTGTGAAGGTTTAAGTTTAAATCAATAAAAATTTTGAGAAGAAATATATGAATGCTTTAAATAAGGCACTAAATAATTTATTGAAGCCCTTTTACTTTTTGGCCCTGGCTTATAAGATCAGGCTTGAGAATTGCATTTATACTTTATGGGTATAGTAAATTCCCACTTCCACCAGAGAGCCTCATGAATTATTTTGGGTTTTCTGCGCTATTAGCATCCTTTGTAGCTATGTCTGAGTTAGCTGCAGGAATTCTAATGATATTTGGTGGCTTCTTTAATAGTTATTCGGTAATCTGATAACAAGATTTGCAGCATTGATAATTGTTGTTATTATGATATTAGCTTTAGTCATCGCGCAACAAGATTGGTTTATAACTACTAAATTATTTACTAGTGAGCAAATTTTTCTTTTACTTATGGGTTTATATTTTCTTATGAAAGGTAATGGCTAAATCAAGCAAAGCATAGAGGGTTATAATTTTTGAGAAAATTTATGTTGTTAAAAAAGTTTGGAGATTATTTTAATGTTTGCCCATAATTTTAAACAATGGGTTGAAGTAATTGAACCAATAGTCGCAACATTATCAGATTTAGTGTGGGGACCTCCTTACCCACTCTTAATATTATTAATTGGCACGCATGTTTTCTTGTCTTTTCAACTAGGGTTTATTCAATTTAAATCGCTTCCATTAGCCTTCAAGATGGTTTTTACTAAGTCAGAACATGATGGCGATATCTCCCAATTTTCAGCATTAATGACTGCTTTAGCTTCTACGGTAGGTACCGGAAATATTGTCGGGGTTGCTACAGCTATTGCTTTAGGGGGTCCTGGGGCTATATTTTGGATGTGGATAACAGGCTTATTAGGCATGGCAACTAAATATTCTGAAGGACTGTTGGCGGTTAAATATAGACAGAAAGGTAAAACAGGAATGCAAGGTGGCCCAATGTATTATCTTGCCAATGGTTTAGGGAAACGATGGTTAGGATGTTTTTTTGCTATCTTTACTGTATTTGCAGCATTTGGTGCAGGTAATATGGTGCAGGCAAATGCAACAGCCAATATTTTTATTAGCTCATTTAGCATTCCTAAAGAGATAACGGGTGGAGCGCTAGCCTTACTCACTGGGATTGTGTTAATTGGTGGAATCAAGTCTATTGGTCGTTTTGCTTCATTCTGCGTACCTTTTATGATAATTGTTTATTTATTAACTATGTTTGTTGTTTTAGGCATTAATTTCGAAAAAATTCCAGCTGCGTTGGGCCTTATTTTTTCTAGTGCATTTAGCGGAACCGCAGCCACAGGAGGTTTTGTTGGTGCTACACTGGCCGCAGCAATTAGGTTTGGGGTATCAAGGGGTTTATTTTCAAATGAATCCGGATTAGGTTCTGCGGCAATTGCCGCAGCATCAGCGAAGACTAATGACCCGGTAAAGCAAGCATTGGTGAGCATGACGGGTACATTTATAGATACTTTAGTGGTGTGCACAATGACTGCCTTAGTTATTCTAACCTCTGATGTGTGGTTGATGATGGGCATAAATGAGGCTGCTGAAATTACAAGCAAAAGTGTTGAGGCCTCCCTTGGACAGACTGGAGCCATAATTATTGCATTTGCTACAGGGTTATTTGCATTTTCAACACTTATTGGCTGGGGGTTTTATGGTGAAAAAGCGTTGGAGTTTTTATTTGGTACAAAGGCTGTAACTTTTTACAGAATTATTTATACCCTTTTAGTTTTTATAGGTGCTACGATTCCTCTTGTACTAGTCTGGGATTTTTCTGATGTTATGTTCGGTATGATGGCAATACCTAATCTTATAGGACTTCTTTTGCTGATTAAAATTATTAAATCAGAAACAAATCGATTTTTTCTTGAGAGATAAGCAAACTAACTTTATTTACACAGCTTTATTCGCATTCCTGGCCTTACGAACCTAATTCCTTGATTCATTTCTATTAAATCATCCATTTTTAAATTAAATTTTCTGGCAATACTTAATAAAGAGTCTTGGAATCTTGCGCTGTAAACTCCTTGGCTGCATGCATTATTTTTCTTCCTCACGGTTTTTTTAAAGGAAATATTTTCAACAGAAAAAAATTTAGTAAATATTTTGGTGGGTACCAATATATTGGATTGAGATATTGATTTATTGACATCAAAACCATTAATATGAGTCAAGACTTTGCCGTCTAGATTGGCAAATTTATTTGCTGATAAGTAATTATTTAAATTTTTTTGTTTTATTACTTTTAGGTAGGGTTCGTTAGGAAATTTTTTCAAATTTATATTCTTATGATTTAATTTTATAATACGATTAAGATGATGAAAGGCAATTATATAGTTTCTAGTTTCTCGAGGCAGCATACTCAAATTTAACTGTTTATTTTTTACCAAACCTTTTTTTAATGCTTTCTTCACGTTACCAATACCCCAGTTATATGCGGCAAGTGCCAGATTCCAATCATTTAGCTGTTTGTGTAGCCAGTGTAAATATTTAATGGCAGTTATTGTGGATTTAATAACATTTTTCCTGTCATCAAATGTATTTGAAGATTGTAGTCCCCATTCTTTAGCTGTCGATGGAATGAATTGCCATAATCCCAGTGCGTTTTTTGGAGATTGAGCTTGAGGGTTATTTCCACTTTCCATTAGGGGTATCACCGCTAGATCAATAGGCAGCCCCTCTTTTTGTAAGAGATCGGCATAGAATTTTATTGAGGGAGTAGATGAAACAATTAGGTCAATACTGTAAAAGCTGCTTATTTTTGCATCAACGTCAATCTGCAACTTATTGTGGTGGATTTTTTGTGCTTTACTAAAATCTTCGTAGAAAGAATTAGCTTGCGCAGAACTTAACCCACAAAAAGTAAAAATGAAAAAAAAAAGATACTACGCATGTTTAAGCAGTTGAGCCCATTTGGAATATAGGTGTATACATAGCAACTAAAATGAAGCCAATTATTACACCAAGAAAAACAATCATAATAGGTTCAAGAAGTTGTGAGAAGGCATCTACTGAATCATCAAACTCTTCTTCGTAATATACAGCTACAGTACCAAGCATTTCGTTCAACTTACCCGTTTCTTCACCAACCTCAATAAAACCGCACATTGTCTCAGGAAAATCCTCAGTCTCCCTAAGCGATTTTGAAAAGGGTCGGCCTGAGAAAATTTCACGTTTAACTTTATCCAGTGAAAACTGTATTTTTGAATTTGAGATTGAGTTTTTTACTATCTCTAATGCTTCAACTAAATTTACACCACCTGCAATAAGATTAGCTAATACCATAGCCATTCTTGCCATAATTGAATCACTAACTAGTTTACCTAGAACAGGAGCTTTCATAAGGTATTTATCAAACTTCATCATTAAAGCTTCATTGCTTTGAAGTACCTTTTTTAAGATTCTAAAGCCTATAAATACAGCCGCAAAAAATATGGGAGCAGCCCAACTTCGCAGGAAGTCACTTGCAGCCATAACTATTTTTGTAGCCGGTGGAAGTTCAATGCCTGCATCTGCAAAAATATCAACAAACACTGGCACTACAAAAACCATCATCACACCAACTACAGAAAAGGCTACAATTAATAGAATAATGGGATACATCATCGCACTTTTAATAGCCTTTTTAATTTTTATAGACTTTTCTAATGCATAAGTGATTCTATCCAGAAATGTATCTAAGTTACCACTTGCCTCTCCAGCCTTAATTAAGTTTACATAAACATTATCAAATAAATTCGGGTGTTTTTCTAAACACTGTGAAAGGGGGATTCCAGCATTAATTTGTAATAACAGTTCATCGATAATAGGAGCGAAAGATGGATTTTCATTTTGTGCTTTCAGCATTTCAAGAGCCGGCACAATTGCAAGGCCAGCTTTCATCATGGTGGCTAATTTTTTAGTAAAAAGTAATAATTCTTTATCTGAAATTTTTGCGCTACTTGACTTACGTGGAGCTTTCTTTTTTTTAGGAGGTTTTCCAACCAATTCGATGGTGGTGATTGTAACACCTTGCTCTTTTAAAAGATAAATAGCATCGTCTTTCTCATCGGCTTCAATCTCTCCTTCAGCAAAGTTATTTTTTTCTAATCCCTTCCATTTGAATTTCATAAACTATCCAATAAATGACTATTCATCTTTGGGAATAACTCTTAAATACTCTTCAACAGACACGGAGCCGTCCATTAAGAAACGTTGCCCACTTGAGGAAATTGTTTTAAATCCTTGTTCTTCAGCTATTTCTAAAATAGCTGCTTCATTTTGTCCTGAACTTATTGCTGCTTCTAATTCTGCTGAAATGACTAACACCTCATGAACTCCACGCCTTCCTGAGTACCCTGTTTTTTTGCATGATTTACAGCCTGTGCCCTTCATTAATCTTGCGTCTTTATCAATTGAGTATTCTTCCATAAACTTTTTAATGTCTTTCGTGGTCTTGTCTATTTCAACTGAACATTTGTCACAATTTTTTCTTATAAGTCTTTGAGCTACAACGAGAGATAATGCACTTGATACAAGGTATGGAGGTAGCCCCATATTTACAAGCCTACTGATGGCTCCAATCGCACTATTGGTGTGAAGTGTACTTAATACCAAGTGACCTGTAAGCGCTGCTTTTGAAGCAATATCAGCTGTTTCAGCATCACGAATCTCACCCACTAAAATAATCTCGGGATCCTGCCTTAAGAACGACCTTAAAGCTCCTGCAAATGTTAATCCAATATCCTCTCTCACTTGAACTTGTGATATACCCGACATAGTGTATTCCACAGGGTCTTCCGCAGTTAGTATATTTACATCAGGTTTGTTTAATTGATTCATTGCACCGTAAAGTGTGGTGGATTTACCACTACCAGTAGGGCCTGTTACTAGTATCATACCTTGGGGCATACTAATGGCTTTTAAAAACTCATCTTCCTGATTTTCAGTGAACCCAATAGCACTCAATGTGACCGCAAGTGAAGATGAATTAAGAATACGAATAACAATTCTTTCACCTAGATTTGTTGGGAGTACTGATATACGAAAGTCTACCTCAGTTCCATCTTTGGCTACGTATGAAATTTTTCCATCTTGCGGTAGACGTCTCTCTGCAATATCAAGATTAGCTAGAATTTTAATTCTGGCTACTACTGCTGGATAATTAGTTGAAATAAATTTTCTGTATTTAGCTTGCGCAAGTAACGATCCATTTCCTCTGAAGCGTATCTGAGCTGTTTCTTTAAATATTTCGATATGTACATCACTGACCCCTGAAGAAACTGCCTCGGATAAAATTTCATCACAGACATCAACAACGTCACCAGAAACTTCAGTAACTTGATCTTCTTCTTCATCAATATGTGCCGCAGCTGTTTCGATATTTTTTTTAGGTTGTGGCTCATCAGTTTTAGCCTTAGCTAGCGCACCTGCTAAGTCAAGTTTGGGTGCAGAACTTTCACTTTCCGCCTTTTTCTTTTCTTTCAAAGCTTCTGCAGCTTTTTCTCTTTCCTCAATCTTTGCAGCTGACTTCTTTAAAGCATCTATATCGACTTCTTGAGCCTTTGGCTCTTCTTTTTTTGGTACATCCAATACTGACATAGGAATGTTACTCTCTTCTTTCTCTTTCTTTTTTTCAGAATCTTTTCTTAGCTTAGATAAATCTAGTGCTGGGGCAGCTGGTTTTTTTCCACTCACAACGTTCTCCATCTTCAGTTGTACGGTATTATTTGTTTGTGCTATGGTTTTTTTAGAGGCAGCAACATTCTCTTTCTTTAATAATTTTGTTTTTTCCATATCACTTTTAGTGTGAACATGTTTTTGCAAAATTGATTCAAAAATAACGTCTGGCGGTATGAAAACTGCAGAAGTTTTTCTCCCAAGCATTAAACTGAGGTTTTTTAGTGAGTTTAAAGCGCTGGGATGGCACATTCCCATCTGTATAGTATTTGCACCTACTTTTAGTGGAACTACCGCGTTTTTTAAACAAAAGGAAACTGGAAATTTGTCTATCTCTGGCTTAATGGGGTTTGGGTTAGTCTCGAAAGGTATGTTGTATTTTTTTGAAAAACCTTGAAGCATTTGCTCAACCGTTATATCGCCATCTTTTAACAGGAGGTCAAAAACCGTGGTCCCCATACTCTCAGCTTGTTTAGTATGTTTCTCATATACATCAGGTTTTACTAAGCCTAATTCTTTAATCTGTCCAGAAAGACCATCTTTTAAATCAGCAATTTGATCTCTACTCATAGTTATTTAAGCCTAAAGAACCTTTGGCGCAATAAATATATAGAGATGATCGCGCAAATCTGAGTTTGTTTTTGATTTAAATAGATTACCAATTACAGGGATATCTTTGAAAAGTGGAACTCCAGAATTAGCCGTTGTAGTAGTAGCTTTTATAATCCCCCCGATCATAGCTACCCCACCATCTTGAATGAGCAATTTTGTATTCAACTGCTTAGTATTGATGGGAGGAGGGCTTGCACCAGTTCCAGGTGAGCTTTTCTCAATTTTAATATCCATAAACACATTACCGTCTGGGATAATTGAGGGAGTAACTTCTAATTTTAGCGCTGCCGATATAAATTGGGTTGTTGGTGTTGCGCCAGCTTGAGAAGCATTTTGGTAAGGAATTTGTGTTCCATCTTCAATGGATGCAGTTTCATTGTCAATAATAAATAATTTAGGATTGGAAATAATTTTTACCAAACTTTCGGTTTGCATTGCCTCAAGCTCGATCCTGAGGTCTGTAGTATTCCCAGCAAATACACCTACCACGCCTCCTGTTGCGCCAGCAATTGTATTAGAAGCTATATTGCCACCGGCAGCTGCTGTAGTTATCTCTCCAGTTGCTGTTGGAGGAGTTCCCCCTGAACCTGTTACGGACAACCTATCTAATTCATTGTTTTTACTTAAGCTCGAACGAATACCTTTGTTAAAGAGACTTACCCTTGAACCAAGAGCCTCTTGGAAGTTATCACCTGCTTCAACAATAAATACTTCGACCATTACCTGTTTAGTAGGTTTGTCCAAGCTATCTATGGTTGATTTTATCCACTCTATATCAGATGGAGTTGCTTGCACTATAAGGGATTTAGTACGATTATCTATGACAAAAGTTGCTCTTTGGTCTACAGAGGATGCGTCACCACCAGCTTCTAAGGTAGCAATAACTTCTTTAAGCTGCTGCGCTACGGTTTCAGGCTGGGTATAGTTTAACTTAAAAATAGCAGTCGTTTTGGGTGCAAGTCCAGAAAGTGAATTGATGACTGCAATTTTTGACTGGAGTGCACTCTCATATGATTCACTTTGGGCATTTGAGAATTCATGGGTATGCACTGTAATAACATTCCCAGACTCATTTACATCATGGATTAAATTCTTTTCTCTTAGTACCATCTCAAAAACTTCAAGCCAATTAACATTTTTAACGCGCATGGTTAGGTCACCAGTAACTTCGTCGCCTATAACAAAGTTTATTTCAGTAAGCTCTTCTAATAATGTAAAGAATTTTTTTACAGGAATTACATTTACATTAAGCGAAATAGGAAAATCTTTCCATTTAGTGTCTATAAATTTGACACCTTTTTGGTCGCCTTCTATTTCAGTTATTTGCCTTTTAATACCGCTATTTTCTGGATTAACAATAGAAAGGCCGTCTTCTTGAGCTGGAGATTCAGCGATCATCTCAAGGACAGTTTCTCTGGTTGCAGCGGGATCATTAATTACATCCTCTTTCTTAACCATAGAGTCCATACATCCCACTAAGAGAAGAGGGAGCGCTAGTACTATTAATTTTTTAGTTAACTTGTTCACCGAGAGCTATGACCTTTTGTTTGTTGAGTTTATTTATTTGAATTGAATCAAATCCAATATTGGTAAGCATGACTTTTTTATTAATTTTATCGCCAGGGGCATATATTTTTGATTCGCCATCTGGCGTAATAATTATACAGAGACTCATTTCATCAGATACAAGAACCCCAGACAAATAATACTGCGCCTCTTCTTCTTCAGAAACATCAGCGCCTGAGCTTGATTTTTTAAATATTTTACGAACTTCTGGCGGGGCGAAAGGATCTCGCATTGGTTCATTTTT
>CAZGLD010000001.1:147529-163692 GCA_964526705.1 uncultured Methylobacillus sp. | reverse complement strand
AATTATATGTAACAGACCGTGACGTTATCCTTGAAGTCCAGCTAGATGGAACATCAAATGTTCATATTGGAACTATGGCGTTTCCCAAGACACCGGTCTTCTTAAATGATATTGATGTTTCTAAAGATGGAGATTTATATGTTTCGGATACTGGCGACTTTAAAAACAGTGGGTTTGTTTTTTTAATTAAAAAAACTGGTGAGGTTAGTGTGATGTTTGAAGGAAACGATACCATCAAGGCGCCAAATGGTATATTGCCTATTGCTGATTCAAAGCTTTTAATCCTTGATTGGGGTGGAGAATTACTTGAAGCAAACTTAATTAACAACCAAATAGTTAAAATTAGTGATGGTTTTGATGGTGGAGATGGGCTTGCTTTTATGGACGGTATAATCTTTGTAAGTAGCTGGAAAAAAGGCATTGTATATAAGATAGAAAATGGTGTGGTTTCAATCTTTGCTGACGGGTTTCAAGCTGCGGCAGATATTGCTTTAAGTAAGGACAAGAAAAATCTTATAATTCCAGATATGAAGGGAGGGACAATCTCCGTAATCAAAGCTCAATAAATTATACCAAATAGTTTAAAGGATACATTTGTGGCAAAAAAATCAGTATCATTCTGATATCATTATGCATTAATACATTTTTAATCAGCACTCAATGAATCTGCACGAATATCAAGCTAAAAATCTACTAAAAATATATGGTATGGACACACCAAACCATATAGTTGCGTCTACCTCCAAAGAAGCAGAAATGGCAACATCAATCCTTAAAGGGAATAAATTTGCCATTAAGGCGCAAATACATGCTGGAGGAAGAGGAAGGGCTGGTGGTGTAAAGCTTATATCATCCTCTGCACAGGCAAAAGAATTTACTGAATTATGGTTGGGTAAGAATTTAATAACTTATCAAAATAAACCCTTGGGTCAACCAGTTCATCGAATACTCGTTGAGGAAACTGTAGAAATTAATAATGAATTATATCTATCAATCTTAGTTGATCGTCAGTCAGAACAAATTATGCTTATTTGTTCCTCTTCAGGGGGAACCGAAATCGAAGATATATCGAAAAATAATCCTGAACTAATACATAAGATTGGTGTGCCTATTAACAATAAATTTTCCAATAAAGAACTCAATAAGCTTTGTGCAAGATTAGAAATAAGTGAGAATCTGTATGAAAAATTCAAGGCTTTAGTTGCAGAAGGCCTTAAGTTATTTATTGAAAATGACCTCACTTTATTGGAGATAAATCCTTTAGTTACCACAAATGATAATCGCCTAGTTGCTCTTGACTGTAAAATGTCCATTGATGCAAATGCATTATTTAAACACCCTCATATAATAGATTTACAAGATTGGACTCAGATTGACCATAAAGAGGCAGAGGCACATCACGCAGGTTTAAATTACATTGCTCTTGAGGGAAATATTGGATGTATGGTTAACGGAGCAGGCCTTGCAATGGCTACAATGGATCTCATAAAACTTTCTGGAGGTGAGCCAGCAAATTTTTTAGATGTTGGAGGGAGTGCAACTGCTGATACAGTCAGCAAAGCGTTCAAAATTTTATTATCTGATCCCAACGTAAGAGTCGTTTTGGTGAATATTTTTGGGGGCATTATGCGTTGCGATATTATTGCAAATGGAATTATTGACGCAATAAAAGAAGTAGGCATAAAAATTCCGATAGTAGTGAGGTTAGAAGGAACGAATGTTGAATTAGGTAAAGAAATTTTGAATCAAAGTACACTTAATATAGTGTCAGCTGATAGCCTTACAGATGCAGCTATTCAATCAGTTAGTCATGCGAGTGAGGCAAAATAGTGGCCATTTTAATTGATAAAAATACGCGAGTTTTATGTCAAGGATTTACTGGTAAACAAGGGACATTTCATAGCGAACAGGCTATTCAGTACGGTACAAACATGGTGGGAGGAGTTACCCCAAAAAAAGGAGGACAAGTACACCTTCAGCTTCCAGTTTTTAACAGTGTTAAAGAAGCTGTAAGTGAAACAAAAGCCAATGCTTCAATAATCTATGTCCCCCCACCTTTTGCATCAAATTCAATCATTGAGGCAAGTGAAGCTGGTATTTCACTAATTGTATGTATCACCGAAGGTATTCCAATTCTTGAAATGTTAAAAGTTAAATCAGCAATCCAAACAAATGGTGCAAAATTAATAGGTCCTAACTGTCCTGGAATTATTACCCCTGAAGAATGTAAAATGGGGATAATGCCTGCTAGTATTCACATGGCTGGCAAGATAGGAATTATTTCTCGGTCGGGCACTCTCACTTACGAAGCGGTTCACCAAACAACCTCTTTTGGATTAGGACAATCTACTTGTATTGGTATTGGTGGAGACCCAATTAAGGGATTAAATTTTATTGAATGTCTTACTATGTTTGAAGATGACCCTGCAACTGAAGGAATTATTATGGTTGGAGAGATCGGAGGAGCAGACGAAGAATTAGCAGCAGAATTCATAAGCAGCAATGTAAGCAAACCAGTTGTGGCACATATTGCGGGTAAAGCATCACCAAAAGGAAAGCGCATGGGTCACGCTGGCGCAATAATCTCTGGTGATTTTGGTGGAGCAGAAAATAAAATAAAGTGTCTTCAAAAGGCTGGTGTATTAATTGCAGAATCTCCATCCGATATGGGATTAATAATAAATAAGGCTATGCGTAAACTATGAGCATTTTAAAAATCAAATACTTGCTAATTATACTAATGGTGTTTGCTTTTAATCCTCCTTTATTTGCAGAGGATGTTCCTTATATTTTAACCGCATCTGCTAAAGGAGACATAGAGAGTGTGAGGGCTATAATAGATAGTGGTGGGAACCCAAATACCATAGATAAAGACAAAGTAACCGCTTTGATGTACGCGGCAAGAAAGAATCAGGTCGGTATTGTTAAATTGCTTCTCGCAAACGGTGCAAAAATAAATAAGGCAGATGAAGATGGATGGACTGCCCTGATGTTTGCGGCTAAAAAAAATTATACGGACACAGTAAAGGTTCTCTTAGATAATAATGCTAACCCAAAGATAACAGACCCAGATGGATGGTCAGCATATGGATTAGCAGCTACCTCAGGCTACCATGAAACTGTAGATATCTTAATCAAAGGTGGGATTGACCCTAACACTAGAAATAATTCAAGCTTAACTGTTTTAATGCTAGCAAGTAAAAATGGTAATGTCCCCACCATCAAAACATTGTTAAGCAATAATGCCAATATTGATCTGAAGGATAAATATGGAAAAACGGCTTTAATGTATGCGGTAATTAATGGTAATAAAGATGCGGTAAAATTCCTTCTAAAAAATGGAGCAAAAATTGATGATGACGATAAAAGTAACTGGACCTCTTTGCTCTGGGCGATAAAAAGAAAACGAACTGATATTGCAAAAATATTAATTGAGTCGGGTGCAGATATAAATCATGAGGATAATGAAGGAACACATATTATCCACTATGCAGTTTTTAGTGGCTCATATGAATTGCTAGAATTATTAATAAATGCTGGTGCAAAACTAAAGGCTAAAGATCAGTATGGTTTAACAGCACTTGTGTATGCATTGAAAGAAAAAAATCCCCAAATGATTAAAATAATTAAAGATTATGGTGGAAGTTATTAAATGAAAATTCACATAGCGCAACTTAACCCAATTGTTGGTAATCTTGAATATAATAAAAATCTGATTTTAGGTGAAGCAAACAAAGCGCAAATTAATAAAGCGAAGATTCTTCTTACTCCAGAACTTAGCCTAACTGGTTACCCTCCTGAAGATCTTTTACTTGATACCGAGTTTATTAAAGCCTGTGAAATAGAGCTATTGGATATTACAACTAAGTATCCCGAATTAATTATGGTGGTTGGCTTTCCAAGAGAATTAGATGGAAAGCTTTACAATGCTGCTTCTGTTCTCTATCAAAAAAAAATAATAGCAACGTATCATAAAAATTCCCTTCCAAATTACGGAGTATTTGATGAAAAAAGATATTTTTCAAAAGGTGATCAAAGCACTACATTTGAATGTGACGAAAAGAAAATAGGTGTAATTATTTGCGAAGATTTTTGGGTTGTTGGTCCTATTGAAAAACTCATAAAAGAAAAGGTCGATATTATTTTGTGCATCAATGCATCACCATTCGAACTTTACAAACAAGCTGAACGAATTGAAAAAGCGAGAAAAAAACTCCTTAATACAAAAATAAAACTAATATATTTGAATGCAATAGGTGGGCAAGACGATTTATTATTTGATGGTGGTTCGTTTATTTACAGCGGATCAGATGGGATACAGAATGAATTCCCTCAATTTGATCAGATATCGCATACTTTTGATTTAAGTAAAAAAAATGAGGTTGTTACCAAAACCTACAACAATATGGAGATCTTACTTAAAGGATTAGTATTATCATTAAGTGATTACTTAAATAAAAATAATATCTCAAAAGTTTTTCTTGGTTTATCAGGAGGTATAGATTCTGCTCTAGTTCTATATATTGCGTCTAGAGCAATTGCTAAAGAAAATATATACGCAATCATGATGCCTACAAAATACACATCAAGAGCAAGCCTGGAAGATGCAGAAACCTTAGCTAAATCCCTTAATGTAAATTAT
Source organism: uncultured Methylobacillus sp. (assembly GCA_964526705.1). Lineage (GTDB taxonomy): Bacteria > Pseudomonadota > Gammaproteobacteria > Burkholderiales > Methylophilaceae > BACL14. The sequence continues at coordinate 159,050 of CAZGLD010000001.1, read as the reverse complement.
AAAATAAAAAAAATTGACGTTCTTTTTAATACCCTAAAAGATACTTTTGACGATGATTTCAAAGGAATGCCTGAAGATATCGCTGAAGAAAATTTTCAGGCTAGGATTAGAGGTATTATGCTCATGGGTTTTGCAAATAAATTTAAAGGTATGGTTCTTGCCACAAGCAATAAAAGTGAATTAGCTGTAGGTTATTCTACAATTTATGGTGATATGGTTGGAGGATTTTGTGTGCTTAAAGATGTTCCTAAAACCCTAGTTTATAAATTAGCTAATTACATTAACAATACAAAAAATATAATTCCTAAACGAATTATCTCAAGAGAACCCACTGCAGAATTAAAATTTAATCAAACTGATCAAGACAATCTTCCTAGCTATGATACTTTAGACGATATAATTAATTTGTACATAGAACAAAAAATCAGTCCCAGCTTAATTGTGAATAGAGGTTACAGCTCACAAGTAGTAAAAAAAGTTGTAGAATTGATTCATGGTAGTGAGTTCAAAAGAAGACAGTCTGCACCAGGTCCAAAAATTACCAGTAAAGCATTTAGTGTTGACAGGAGATATCCAATAACTAATACATACAAACCTAAAATCGAACAGGAGAACTTATGAAAAAGATTGAAGCTATAATAAAACCATTTAAACTTGATGAGGTTAGAGAGGCATTGTCAGAAATTGATGTTATGGGATTAACTGCTACAGAAGTTAAGGGTTTTGGACGACAAAAGGGCCACACAGAACTTTATAGAGGCGCTGAATATGTTGTAGACTTTTTACCCAAAGTAAAATTAGATTTAGTAGTGTCGGACAAAATGGTTGATAAAGTAGTTGAAACAATTATGAAAACAGCTAGTACAGGAAAAATTGGTGATGGTAAGATTTTTATAATGCCGGTAGATGAAGCAGTAAGAATTAGAACTGGTGAGAAAGGGGATGAGGCAATTTAGTTAGGGTCTAGTATTTTATTTATTTTTTCTAGGTCCTCTGCAGTGTCCACGCCAATTGAATGTGTTCCCTGATATTTAAAGACTTTGATTTTAAGATTATTCTCAATTGCCCTAAGCTGCTCAAGTCCCTCTATTTCCTCTAAATTTGATTTTGGCAAATTACAAAATTTTCGAAGGAATTTTGCTGTATATCCATAAATGCCAATATGTTGATATATATCATTCGCCAATGTATTTAATGGGGCATCCTTTTGATAAGGAATCATGGCGCGACTAAAATAAATACCATAATCTTCCGCCCCTAAAACGACCTTAACATTATTATGATTTTTAAAATCGTTGTAAGAGTTAAATAATGATGCAGCTGTTGCATATTCAATATTATTTTTTGTCATTCCATTCGCAATTTGAATTATTAAAAGTGGATCAATTAAAGGCTCGTCGCCTTGCAAATTTATAATGATAGTTTCATCTGGCCACATCGTTTGATCCAATACCTCATGAATACGGTCCGTGCCAGATATATGATTGACATTGGTCATAACGGATTTAAAGTCATATTCCAGCGCTATTTTCTCAATACGCTTATCATCAGTAGCAATAATAATTTCATCAGCACCGCTTAATTTAGCTTTTCTAGCAACATGAATAACCATAGGAATCCCTCCAATTTCAATAAGTGGCTTGCCTGGGAGTCGAGAACTGTTGTATCGTGCTGGTATTACAACTTTAAAAGTCATTCTTAATCACCTGAAGTAAGCTTTCTTGCTTCACTTTCTAAAAGAATAGGTATTCCATTTTTAATTGGATAAGCTAGTTTAGCTGACTTAGATATCAGCTCATTTTTCTTCTTATCAAATACTAAGGGCCCTTTAGTAACTGGACATACAAGAATCTTTAATAAATTATCATCCACTATTCTATTCCCACCTTTTTCAAAATTTTATTAACAAATCTTTTTTCAATAGACAATGCTACTGGAAGCACCCAAATATCATTATGGTATATATTAGTGCACTTGATTGCATCTTTTTCTGTCATGACAATAGTCTTACCTATAAATGTATCGAAATCCTTTTGTTTAAATTCATAATGATCTGGAAATATCCTTTTGATAAATTTAATATCTTTTGATTTTAGTGTGTTAAAAAATCGATCAGGATTACCGATTCCTGTCATCGCAATAATTTCTTTATCCTTTAATTTATCACATCTGATCTTTTTCTTTCTATTGACCGAAAAAAAAAATTTTTCCTCAAGCTCTTTTGCTAGAAATACATTGAATATTTTTTTATCAGTCTTAGAAGACCCGTTTATAATAACAGCATCAACATTTTTTAATCGGACAAGTGGTTCTCTTAAAGGGCCAACGGGTAACAAAAATTTATTTCCAAATGCCCGCATACCATCCACTACTATTATTTCAAAATCCCTTAGCAAATTATAGTGTTGCAAGCCATCGTCAGAAAGAATTATGTCAGTATTTGGATAATCATCTAACAATTTTTTTGCCGTCATAAATCTATTAGCACCGACATACAATGGACATTCTAATTTCTTTTTCAGTAAAAGAGGTTCATCACCAACATCTAAATAATTGCTTGATTCTAAAACTTCCCTAACATGTGAGAGTTTTGACTTGTATCCTCTTGCGATAACACCTATATTCAATTTCTTTTTCTGGAAAGCCTTCGCAAGGCATATTATAATTGGTGTTTTTCCTGTTCCACCAAGAGTAATATTTCCAATAACAATAACTGGAACTTTAACTTTATTACTTTTGAATACATTTATTTCATAAAAATATTTTCTTAATGATAAAGCTAAATAAAATATAAAGCTTAGCGGTAGAAAAACTATCCCCCAAGTTAAGCTTTTGTAATGTTGATTCGTTATTAATCTTTCAATTAATGTCAATTAAAACCCCTTTTATACAGAGAGGAATATCTTCCTTTTCTTTTAATAAGCTGTTCATGCGTGCCCTCCTCTACTAACACCCCATCATGTATAACAAAAATCTTATCTGCATTCATAATTGTGCTTAAGCGATGAGCAACTACTATAGATGTTCTTTTTTTCATTAAATTATCTAAGGCACTTTGAACATAATTCTCTGACTCTGAATCAAGTGCCGATGTAGCTTCATCTAAAAGAAGTATAGGTGCATTTTTTAGAATTGCTCTAGCAATAGCAATTCTTTGTTTTTGACCACCAGATAACTTTATTCCTCTATCTCCAATAATATGATCAAAGCCATTTGGTAATTTTTCTATAAATTCTAATGCATTGGCTGCCTTTGCAGCTTTTTTAATATCGCTAAACTTAATTTTTTCTAAAGAACCATAAGCAATATTATTGTAAACAGTGTCATTAAATAAAATTGTATCTTGACTAACTAATGCAATTTTTTCTCTTAGACTTTTAAGTTTAATAGATTTAATATTCTTATTATCAATCAATATTTCCCCACCATCAATCTCGTATAGTCGTGGAATTAAGTTAATTAAAGTTGTTTTTCCACCACCAGACTTTCCTACTAATGCTATTTTTTGTCCTGCTTTAACGGCAAAAGATACCTCTTTAATTGCATTCTTTTTTTCATTAAAATAACTAAAGTTGACATTATTGAAAGTTATATCTCCTTTAATCTTGCCAACAATCTTATCTCCAATATCTTTTTCTTCTAACTCATCCATTACACCAAAGATACTGGTTGCAGCAGCAAACCCTACCTGTATCTGCTCATTAATGGCTGTAATTTTTTTTATGGGGGATATAAGCATCAATAAAGCACCTACAAAGGCAGCAAACTCTCCTGCAGTAAAGTTATTTATGGAATAAAAAACTACCAATGCCAATGCGATAGCAGATAAAACCTCAATCACCAAACTATTGATACCGGAAAGCTTAGCAAGTTTTGTATGCATTTTACGATTTCGTACCGAAATATTAGTAAACTTTTTAAGCTCAAATAAAGCAGTTCCAAAAATTTTTACTATTCTTTGGGAGGCTATAGCCTCCTCTGAAACTTTTGTCATATCTCCCATTGATTGTTGAACTGCAGATCCAGCTCCTCTTAATCGTGGTGATACTTTCTTTAAAAACCAACCCATAATTGGAGCCATTATTGCAAAAATCATAGTGAGCATCCAATCTAAATAGAGCATATAACCGACAATACCTATTACAGTCAAAATATCCCTTATTGCATCCAAAGCTACCTTTGTAACAATAGTAGAAAGCTGTTCCGTTTCATATGTTAGCTTTGATACAATGTTTCCAGCAGCATGCCTGTCAAAAAAATTAACTGGGAGCAACATAATTCTTTTAAAGGTGTCGTATCTTAAATCCTCTACAATTTTCCTAGAGACCCACCTCATGGAATAGCTTGAAATGAATCCTGCCAAAGCTCTTGTAGACATAAGCATTAAAAGAGCTATTGGAAGAAAAAGCGAGGCTTCTGAGGATTTTTCAACCATACCCTCATCAGTGATTTTCTTAATTAAAGCTAGGAAACCTGTATTAGTTAAAGCAAGAATTAATAACGTAAAGATACTGAGCGACAATACTAATTTATATTTGAAGGCATATGATAACAATCTTTGATAAATTGTTTTAAAATCTGATGGGTATTTTTTTGCCGTGTTTTCTTTCGACATAATAATTAAGTGTTAAATTTTATTTAACTTTTGTTGAAAAAGTTATTCTATTCAATCCTACAAGCCTTGAAGCTTCCATGACATCAACCACAGATTGGTGGGTAGTTAATGCATCTGCATTAATAATAACTGGGATGTCTTTTTGTCCCTTAGATTCTGTTTTTAATTCTACAACTAGACTTTCAACACTTGCAGAATTAATAAGCCTTTCATTAATTGAATATTGTCCATCTTTGGTAATTATTACATTAATTGAAACATCTTTCCCCTTGCTTTTATTTGCCTCTGCAACGGGTAAGTTTATTTTAAGCTCACTAAATTTTGAGAAAGTTGTACTAACAACCAAGAAAATAATAATTACAAGAAGAACATCAATCAAAGGTATAAAGTTGATTTCAGGATCCTCTAGGCTTGATTTTCTTCTAAAATTCACTATTTATTTCCTTTCACCTCTCATTATTTCAACAAGATGAAGGGCATGTTGCTCCATCTCGTTAACTAGATGGTCTACTTTAGATCTAAAATATCGAAAAGCAATCATTGCGGGGACTGCAACCACAATACCTCCTGCCGTATTGTAAAGTGCAATAGAAATTCCTCTAGCAAAAACTGCTACATCATGACCACTTGATGTAAATGAACTAAATAGTTCTACCATACCAATAATGGTTCCAAACAAACCTAACAACGGTGCCACCGTTGAGATAGTGCTTAATGCACCCAAATATCTTTCTAACTTATAGCTCACTAAAGAGCCTGCTTCTTCAATAGAGTCTTTAATAATTTCTAATGAAGAATTTTGATTTTCGATTGCTGCTGCCATAATCTCACCAAGAGGTGAATTAGCTCTCAAAGCCTCAACCGACTCTTTTTTTGCTGCTTCACTTCCAATAAGTTTTTTTACATCTTTTAATAAATTTTTAGGAATAACATATGATTGTCTAAGAGACCATAATCTTTCCAAAATAATAGCAACGCCAAACACAGACGTGGCGATTAACGGCCATATAGGCCAACCAGCTGCAATAATAATATCCCACACTATTTTAAACTCCTTAATTACCTTCTATTTTAAATTATACTATCTACTTCGAAGTTTTCCTCCAGATAAATGATAAATCTTTTTCATTTTACTGGCCAACTTGCTATCGTGCGTTACTAAAACAAGCGTAGTTCCATTTTCCCTCGCCAAATCAACAAATAAATTAAATACAACCTGGGCATTACTGTGATCCAAGTTGCCAGTTGGTTCATCAGCTAAAATTAATTTTGGCTTAGTAACGAGTGCTCTCCCAATCGCTACTCTTTGCCTTTCCCCCCCTGAAAGCTGATGTGGGTAATGGTTTAATCTCTTAGATAAGCCTAGTTTTTTTAAAATATTGGCGGCTTTATTATGATTGCTTTTATATTTTCCTCCTCTTATAAGAAGAGGCATTACAACGTTTTCTAAGGCGGAAAAGTCTGGTAATAAATGATGGGACTGATAAACAAATCCTATGGATTGATTTCTCATAGTAGCCACATCGTTGTTATTTAAAAGACCGATATCTTGGTTATTAATAAACACTGATCCACTATTTGGGATATCTAAGCCTGCCATAAGATGCAACAATGTACTCTTTCCAGAACCAGATACTCCACTAATTGCAATATCTTCTGACTGAATAAGTTGCAAATTGATTTTATTTAAAACAGGCGCATCCAAACCTGCAAAAGTTTTTGTAATATTTTTAAGCTGCATTATAAATTTATTATTCATACTTCAGTGCTACAGCTGGATCAATCTTTGAGGCCTTAATACTTGGATAAATAGAAGCAAAAAAAGATAAAAATAAGCCCATAAAACTAACATAGATAATATCATCTAGTAAAATTTTCGAAGGAACCTTACTTATATAATAAATATCTTTTGATAGAAACTGAATACCAAAAAGACTTTCAATAAAAGGCACAATGATACCTATATTTGCCGCTATCAAAACTCCCAAGAAAACTCCCAAAATAGTTCCTATAATTCCAGTTAAGGCTCCCTGGCTCATAAATACAATCAATATACTTTTCTGACTTGCGCCAAGAGTCCGCAAAATAGCAATATCAGATTTTTTTTCCGTAACCCCCATAACTAATGTTGACACAATATTAAAAGCAGCTACTGCGATAATAAGTGAGAGAATAATTGACATTATTCTCTTTTCAAGCTGAATTGCAGAAAAAAGATTGGCATGTTTTTGTGTCCAATCTAATACAATATAACTATTCTCATCATTTAATTTTTGTTGTATTTCTTCCACAGATTCCTTTGTTATATCTAAGTTGTTAAGCTTTACCCTTACCCCAGAAATTGAATTTTGTGTTTGAAAAAATTTTTGAGCATCATTTAAATGTATTACTACTAAACCCGCATCATATTCATACATACCAGCATCAAAAATACCCGCCACTTTAAATTGCTTAATTCTTGGAAGCATGCCTATGGGAGAATAATTAGCCTGAGAAGAGATCATAGAAATTTTGTCACCTATTTTTAATGAAAAGTATCTCGCTAAGTCTATTCCAATTAAAATTTCATACTGATTAGGCGTCAAGTTAAAGCTTCCAGTTACTAAAGAAGAATGCAGCTCACTAACATTTTTCTCAATAGCTGGATCAATTCCTCTCACCAAAACTCCTCTGTTATATTTTCCCATTGAAACTAATGCCTGATTGTTGGTAAAGGGGGCTGAGGATTTTATGTTTGGTAATATACTAATATTTTCTTTTATCATCTCCCAATCTTTAATGTTTGATGTGGGGCTTATTATTTCTATGTCTGATGCAACATTTAATATTCTCGATCTAAGTTCGGATTGAAAGCCATTCATTACAGATAAAACAACAATTAGTGCCATTACGCCTAAGGCAATACCAACAATACTTATAAGAGAAATAAACGAAATGAAATGGTTCTTATTTTTAAGCTGGGTATATCTTAATGCTATCCAAAGCTCATAAAATTTTTCTTTTAATAAATTTATTTTCATATTTTAATCAATCTTAAATGTCGCATTCTGCTAGAATTATGGCATGTTTACAGGAATAATAGAATCAGAAGGTACCATCCTTGAGTTAACAAACAAAGGGAAGGATATTTCCCTCACAATTTCATTTAATAAAGCCATATTTGATGATATTAATTTGGGAGATAGTATTGCAGTCAATGGGATATGTTTGACTGTTGAGTCCATAAAAAACAATATGCTTGGCTTTCATCTTTCTCTTGAATCTATCTCAAAGATAGTCGTATTTCAACAAAATCAAAAAGTTAATCTTGAGCGGTCACTTAAATTAAATGATCGTATATCTGGCCATTTTGTTTTTGGTCATGTTGATGGTGTTGCATCGATTGAAAAAATTATAAAAATAGACGATTGTGAACAGTGGTTCATAAAGGTACCTCAAAATTTAACGAAATATATTGCTAAAAAAGGGTCAATATCACTTAATGGAGTCAGTTTAACTATCAATGCCGTTAAGGAAAATGTTTTAAGTGTAAATCTCATACCATTTACGCTTAATCATACTACCTTTCAATATAATAAAGCGAATGATTATTTAAACATTGAAATAGATATGCTTGCCAGATATGTTGAGTCAATAAATAAAAAATAAACAAAAAAATAAAATGATAAATAAAACTGAAGAATTAATAAAAGATCTTGCAGAAGGAAAAATGGTTATTCTCGTAGATGACGAGGATAGAGAAAATGAGGGAGATCTTGTAGTTGCTGCTGAATACATTAATTCTGAGCATATCAACTTTATGGCTAAATATGGAAGGGGGTTAATTTGCTTAACCTTAACAGAAGAAAAATGTAAAAAACTAAAATTACCTTTAATGGTAGAAAAAAATGAAGGTAAATTAGGGACAAACTTCACAGTATCCATAGATGCGGCATCTGGAATAACTACTGGGATCTCAGCCTCAGATAGATCAAATACCATCAAAGCTGCGATAAATAAAAATTCTGATCATAACGACATTGTTAGGCCTGGCCATATATTTCCTTTAACAGCACATCCTGGTGGCGTACTATATCGTGCAGGTCATACCGAGGCAGGATGTGATTTAGCATCACTAGCTGGCTTAGATCCATCATCAGTTATTTGTGAAATATTAAATGATGATGGAGATATGGCAAGGCTCCCCGACCTTAAAAATTTTGCGAAAATACATGATATTAAAATTGGCTCAATTGCTGATTTAATTGAATTCAGAAGTAAAGAGGAAAGACTTATTAAAAAAATAAGTGAGAAATCTATTGAAACAACTTTTGGCGATATGAATTTAATTCTTTACACAGACCTACTGTCGAATAACACTCATATTGCTTTAGTCAAAGGCTTGATAAAGAAAGATGACAATGTCTTAGTTAGAGTTCATGAACCATTGTCTATTTTTGACTTTATTGAAAAAGATAATAATCATTCATGGCCTCCTCTTAAGGCTATGGATTTAATTAAAAATGAGGAGAAAGGCGTTATTATTTTTCTAAATTATCAGGAGTCCCAAAATAAAATTGCAAAAGCATTGAAATTTAATGAGGAAGATAAACATAAAGGTGATGCTTTAAGGAATTATGGCATTGGCTCTCAAATTTTAGTTGATTTGGGAGTGACTAAGATGAGGCTACTGGCCTCACCAAGAAAAATGCCAAGCATGACTGGTTATGGACTTCAAGTTACTGAATTTATTGAAAATAATTAATAGTCATTTACATTATTGCATGTTAAAATTTATAATTAATATGAATGCAAATAAAATTTACAACAAATTTTTCTTGTCAATTGAAGCCTACCCCCCCTATTCCAGAAGCGCCATTACTTTTTATTACCAATTAATTAGAGTAAAAAGATAATTTGAAAACTAATGGCAACATTTTAGCTTTTGATTTCGGAGAGAAAAAGATTGGAGTTGCAGTAGGCAACAGCATAACTAAAAGTGCTCATCCCCTTGATACAATAAGAAAAATAAAGAAGGTAGAACGTAATCAAATAATAGATACGCTCTTAAAAGAATGGGAGCCTAATATAGTAGTGGTAGGACTTCCTTTGAATGAAGATGGATCTGATAGTAGGCTTACAGGATTAGCAAGAAAATTTGCTGAAAAAATTCAAAATCGTTCTAAAATTAAAACTGTAATGGTTGACGAGCGCTACTCATCAGTTGAGGCAAAAATGCTTATTCAAAACAGCACTAAAAATATATCAAAAGGTTCGCTTCTTATTGACCAAATTGCCGCACAAATTATTTTGGACTCTTATTTTGATAGACAATGATAAAAAAATTCCTGACGCAGAGAGTCTAATTAAAATAATTTCAAATGAAATATCAAAAGAAATAGACCTTAATACTTGTTTAATTGGAATACCTAGCGGCGGTCATTTAATTATCAAATCATTACAAAAATTACTTCCCGCACAAATAGAGTACGGATTAATTGATGCGTCATTTTATCGGGATGATCTTGAAATTTCTGGTTTAAAAGTAAAAGAAAATATAACTAGTATTAATTTTGATGTTAATAATAAAAAAGTTATTTTAATCGATGATGTATTTTTTACTGGGCGAACTATTAGAGCAGCAATCAACGAAATATTTGATTACGGAAGACCGAAAGAAATATTACTTTATGTGTTGATAAATCGACAGTTATCCGAGCTGCCAATAAAACCAAATTTCTCCGCTTACGAAACTAACATACCTAATGATACCTATATTGATTTAAAAAATAAAAATGGAAAATTACAGTTTATAACAAGAAACATAAATGACTAAATTACAACTTAACGAAGCAGGCAACCTTAAGCATCTCATAACTACAAAGGGGCTAAAGAAAGATCTGATTTTTAAAATTTTTGATCTTGCTGAATCTTTTTTAAATATAAACAACCGAGATATAAAAAATGTACCGCTTTTGAGGGGAAAGACAGTATGCAATTTATTTTTTGAAAACAGTACACGAACTCGAACAACTTTTGAGATAGCCGCCAAGAGGCTCTCAGCAGATGTAATAAATCTTGATATATCATCCTCTTCTCAATCAAAAGGAGAGTCAATTTTAGATACTATTGATAATCTTATTGCAATGGGTGCTGATATTTTTATAGTGAGGCATTCAAAACCAGGTATTCCAGAATTAATTGCTAGACATGTTGGGCCAAGTGTTCATGTTATAAATGCAGGAGATGGTAATCATGCCCATCCAACGCAAGGATTACTAGATGTTTTTACAATAAAAAAATTTAAAGAAAACTTTGAGTCTTTATCAGTAGCAATTGTTGGTGATATTAAGCATTCTAGAGTTGCGCGATCCGAAATTCATGCCCTTTCAATACTTAATGTTCCTGATATCAGATTAATTGGGCCTAAAGACTTAATGCCTACAGATATAAAATTATCAAATATAAAGATCTTTGACTCCATGAAAATAGGATTAAAAAATGTTGACGTAATAATGATGTTAAGGATTCAAAAAGAAAGGATGGACGGCGAAAGTATTCCGTCAGAAAAAGGGTATTTTACTGAATTTGGGTTACGAAAAAATCATCTCACACTATCAAAAAAGGATGCGATAATTATGCATCCAGGTCCTATGAACAGAGGTGTTGAAATAGATTCAGAAGTTGCTGACTCCTCTCAATCTGTAATATTAGCTCAAGTGACTTTTGGAATAGCAATAAGGATGGCTGTAATGACAATGTTGATCGGAAAAAATACTTAGCTATTAAACTAGGATTCGTTATAATCATTTTTATAAATTATTTACTTTTTTCTGGGAGGAAAAATGCTTGAAAAACTAATCAATGCTTTACTAGGGAGAGATAACAAAAAACCTGCTGCGAAGAAACCTGCTGCGAAAAAGGTTG
>CAZGLD010000001.1:14298-147429 GCA_964526705.1 uncultured Methylobacillus sp. | reverse complement strand
TGCGAAGAAACCTGCTGCGAAAAAGGTTGTTGCGAAGAAACCTGCTGCGAAAAAGGTTGTTGCGAAGAAAAAATAATGGCTATTTTAATGAAAGCTGCAAAAAACCAGGCTTGAGCTTGGTTTTTTTTTAACAAGATGCTCAGTATAAAAAATAATTTAGAAACTTTAAAACAAAATTTGATATCTTTGAATAAAGATAGTGACATTACTATTGTTGCTGTAAGTAAACAACAAACAACGGATAAAATATTGCAGGCTATAAATTATGGTCAAAAAATTTTTGGAGAAAACTACCTTCAAGAAGCATTAAAAAAACAAGAGGTTCTTAAAGCACATGATTTAGAATGGCACTTTATTGGGCCAATACAAAGTAACAAGTGTAAATTAATTGCAGAAAACTTTTCATGGGTACATACGATTGATCGCCTAAAAATTGCAAAACGTATAAATGATGCTAGAAGAGGCATGCCGCCCATAAATATATGCATTCAAATTAATATCAGCCGTGAAAAAACTAAAAGTGGAGTGCTCATAGAAAATTTAGATAATTTGGCTAGCGAATTAAAAGAATTTTCAAATTTAAATCTAAGAGGTTTAATGGCGATTCCCTCGAACACTTTTGATGAAGAGAAATTGACAGCTGAATTTGATTTGCTTAGTGAAACGTATAGTTTGATGAGAAATAAGTACATTACCATTGATAAATTATCTGTAGGGATGTCGAATGATTATATGAAAGCTATTCACCATGGTGCTAATATGATACGAGTAGGAAGTAACATTTTTGGAGTCAGAGAATAATGAGTATTAAGGGGAATATCATTTTTATTGGGGGCGGAAATATGGCCAAAGCAATAATTAATGGTTTGTTAGAAAATAATTATTCGAAAGAAAGTATTCTAGTAATTGATTCATCTGCAAAGCAACTTCAAACAATTAAAAATGAATATGCAGTAAATACAGCAAGTGTGCTTGGAAATATTAATAAAAGTGATCTAATAATACTCGCTACTAAACCTGATAAAATCTGTGAGGTTTGTAATAATATTAAAGATAAGATAGATGAACATTTGGTCATTTCTATTGCAGCAGGTATCTCTATTTCTAAGATAAGCTATTGGTTAAGAAATCACAAGAATATTGTTCGTACAATGCCAAATTTACTAGGCAAAATCAAACGCAGTGTTACAGGACTCTGTGCACATAAAGAATTACACCCAACTCATAAAGAAATAGCAAATAATATTATGGAGTCAATTGGAAAAAATTTGTGGTTGGACAATGAATCTAAGATTGATGCTGTCACAGCAATATCCGGGAGTGGGCCAGCGTATGTTTTCTATTTCCTTAATTCATTAATTGAATCTGGTAAAAAAATAGGTTTATCAAAAGAGGAAGCACAGTTTTTTGCAAAAGAAACATTGATTGGTTCAGCAATTATGAGTGAGGATCATATAAATGATTTAGATACGCTTATAAAGAGTGTCTCATCAAAAGGTGGGACAACCGAACAAGCTATAAATGTAATGAAAAATCACCAATTTGATGAAATCATATCTATAGCCGTAAATGAAGCATTCAAGAGATCGAAAGAAATAGGTAGCTAAATGAAAAAAGAGAATATTATTGTTGGTTTGTCAGGTGGGGTAGATTCTGCTGTAACGGCATGGATATTAAAAAACCAAGGGCATAATGTTTCAGCATTATTTATGAAGAATTGGGAAGATGATGATGATGATGAGTATTGTTCAAGTAAGCAAGATTTAATTGATGCTGTGGCAGTAGCCGAAAAAATTGGTATTGAAATTGAAGTAGTTAACTTCGCAAAAGAATACAAAGAAAAAGTTTTTTCACTTTTTATCGATGGCTTAGAAAATGGATTAACTCCTAACCCAGATATTTTATGTAATTCAGAAATTAAATTCGATGCATTCTTGAGGTACGCTGTTTCAATGGGTGCTGAAAAAATAGCTACAGGACATTATGCAAAAGTTCTAGAAGAAGAGGGATTATTTCATCTTTTAAAAGGAGACGACGGCTCAAAAGATCAAAGTTATTTTCTTCATCGATTAAACCAGAACCAATTAAGTAAATCTATTTTTCCCTTAGGGTCCTTGTTAAAAAAAGAAGTTCGCGAAATTGCTAAGGACAATAAACTTCATAATTACAATAGAAAAGACTCTACTGGAATTTGTTTTATAGGAGAAAGACCTTTTGCAGAATTTATAAGTAATTATATAAAAAAACAGCCTGGAAAAATTGTCGATGACGGGGACAATATTCTAGGTGATCATGATGGTTTAAATTTTTATACAATTGGCCAAAGACAAGGATTAAAAATTGGCGGGATAAAGAAAGGAAATGGTGAGCCGTGGTTTGTAATTCATAAGGACTATGATTCAAATAGATTGGTTGTTGGTCAAGGACATAACCATCCAGCCCTATTAAGAGACGGACTTATTGCTGCAAATATGCATTGGATTGGAGGAAAATCACCAAAGGAAAACTGGGTATATTCAGCAAAAACAAGGTATAGGCAACCTGATGCCCCATGTGAAATTGATACTATCAAAGATAAGAAAGCTACGATTATGTTTGGCCAAAAACAATGGGCGGTTACTCCTGGTCAATCAGTTGTTGTTTATGAAAGTAATGTTTGTCTTGGCGGTGGTTTTATAGAAGCAGCTATTTAATAAAAAATGGAGCTTAATAAAAAATTACTGGGTGAGGCAATTAAACTTAATGTTATAGCTGCAATTAATGAAGACATAAAACAAAATGATAAAACATCTGCCCTAACGTCTCCAGAATTAAATGGTATTGCAATAGTAAGAGCAAACCAAAAAGGAATCCTTTGTGGGGTGCCATGGTTTGAGAATACATATAAGCTGATTGATCCAAAGGTGAAATTAAAATGGATGGTTAATGAAGGTGATACTTTTAAAAAAAATCAACAAATTTGCAAGGTTTATGGAAAATTTAATTTACTTCTAGCAGGTGAGAGAGTAGCTTTAAATTTTTTACAAACACTCTCTGGGACTGCAACTATTACAAAGACTTTTGTAAGCAAAATTAAATCGACACAAAGCAGCGTACTTGATACCAGAAAAACAATTCCAGGATTAAGAATTGCTCAAAAATATGCGGTTAAAATTGGTGGTGGTTTAAATCAAAGGCTGGGCTTGTATGACGAGGTGCTAATAAAAGAAAATCATATTAAATCATTAGGTAATATTAAAAACACTCTTAATGAGGTTAAAAATAATCTCAAAATATCTGACTATCAAATTGAAGTTGAAAATCTTAAACAACTTAAACTAGCAATCAATGGCGGAGCAAAAAATATTTTATTAGACAACTTTTCCATTAATGATACCAAAAGAGCTGTATCGATAAATAACGGTGAATCCTCCTTAGAAGTATCTGGAAACATTACTATCAATAACATTTTAGATTACGCAAATACAGGTGTTCCTAGAATTTCTGTTGGGGCATTAACTAAGAATATCGAAGCAATTGATTTTTCAATGATAATTGGCACTATTTAAGGCAGATTGCTTGAGCAAATTGCACCAAAAGGGTATCATAATCGTTTAATTGATATACTCTTTGCATGAAACCTGAAATAATCACTGGCGCTGAAATCGTCATCCGCTCGCTTCAAAAAGAAAGTGTAGATTTTGTATTCGGCTACCCTGGTGGCGCTGTTCTAAATATTTACGATGCCATCTTTAATCAGAAGCATTTTAAACATGTTTTAGTCAGGCATGAACAAGCTGCTGTACATGCTGCAGATGCATTCTCAAGATCTTCCGGTAAAGTGGGTGTTGCTCTAGTTACTTCTGGACCTGGCGCTACAAATGCTGTTACAGGTATAGCTACCGCATATATGGATTCTATTCCGATGGTAATCATAAGCGGGCAAGTTCCAACTCATGCTATTGGAGAAGATGCTTTTCAAGAATGTGACACAGTTGGAATTACACGGCCTTGTGTTAAGCACAATTTTCTTGTCAAAGACGTAAAAAATATAGCAAGTACACTAAAAAAAGCTTTTTATATTGCTGCATCTGGGAGACCAGGTCCAGTCTTAGTTGATATTCCCAAAGATATTACTGCTGACAAAGCAGAGTTTATTTATCCAAATACCATGACTCTAAGATCTTATACTCCAGTGTCAAAAGGACATAACGGGCAAATTAAAAAAGCTTTAGAACTGCTTTTGACAGCAAAAAAACCAATGGTCTATTCTGGGGGTGGTGTAGTTTTAGGAGACGCTTCTGGAGCATTGCAAAAAATAGTAAACATTTTAGGCTTTCCAATAACAAATACTTTAATGGGCCTTGGTGGCTTTCCAGCTTCTGATGACAAATTTTTGGGAATGCTTGGAATGCATGGTACTTATGAAGCTAACATGGCAATGCAAGGTTGTGATGTTCTTTTAGCTGTTGGTGCAAGGTTTGATGATAGAGTTATTGGTAATCCAGATCATTTTTTATCAAAATCACGAAAAATTATTCATATTGATATTGATCCAGCATCTATATCTAAGCGAGTAAAAATTGATGTTCCAATTGTTGGGGATGTTAAGAGTGTTCTTGAAGATATGCTAATAATTTATCAAGAAATTAAAGAAAATCATAATAAAGATCTTATAAAGCCCTGGATAAATCAGATCAAGGAATGGTCTAGTAAAGATTGTATGGCTTTCGAAGATGATGGTTCATTTATAAAACCACAAAAAGTTATTCAAACCTTACACAAAGTTACTAATGGCGATGCATTCGTCACCTCTGATGTAGGTCAACACCAAATGTGGGCTGCACAATATTATCCTTTTGATAAGCCAAGAAGATGGATTAATTCTGGCGGTCTAGGCACGATGGGGGTTGGATTACCCTATGCAATGGGTTGTCAATTAGCTTTTCCAGAATCTCAAGTGGCATGTGTTACTGGAGAAGCGTCAATACAAATGTGTATTCAAGAATTATCAACATGCAAACAATTTCACCTTCCAGTTAAAATCATAAATCTTAACAATAGGTATATGGGTATGGTTAGACAGTGGCAAGAATTTTTCTATGGCAATAGATACGCTGAATCATATATGGATGCACTCCCTGACTTTGTTAAATTAGCTGAATCTTATGGTCATGTTGGGATGAAGATAGAAAAATCATCTGATATTGAACCTGCATTAAAAGAAGCCTTTAGTGAAAAACTAAAAGAAAGATTAGTTTTTATGGATTTCATAACCGATCAAACAGAAAATGTATTTCCAATGGTTCCAAATGGAAAAGGTTTATCTGAAATGATTTTGTCTGGAGATTCATAATTGCGACATATTATTTCATTATTAATGGAAAATGAATCAGGGGCTCTTTCAAGAGTTTCTGGACTATTTTCTGCTCGCGGATACAATATTGAATCGCTAACTGTCGCCCCTACTGAAGATTCAACGCTGTCGAGAATGACAATTGTAACCAGTGGTTCCGATGCTGTGATTGAACAAATAATTAAACAGCTAAATAAACTAATTGACGTAGTAAGAGTTTTAGATCTAAATGATGGCAAGCACATAGAAAGAGAGTTGATGCTTGTTAAAGTAAAAGCATCGAATCAATACAGAGATGAGATGAAAAGAATTTCAGATATCTTTAGAGGACGTATTATTGATGTTTCAGATAATACATTTACTATTGAATTAACTGGTTCTGCCAGCAAGCTAGATGCGTATTTAGATAGCTTAGACAATGACTCAATAATTGAAACCGTTCGAACTGGAGCCTCTGGAATTGGTCGTGGTGATCGAATCTTAAAGGTTCAATAACAACAAAGGAAAGATATGAAACGCTATTACGATAAAGATGCAGACCTAAATATTATAAAAGGATTGAAAGTAGCTATTATTGGCTACGGTTCGCAAGGGCACGCTCATGCAAATAATCTAAAGGATTCTGGGGTAAATGTAGTTGTAGGTCTAAGAGCAGGCTCCAACTCAGCAAAAAAAGCAACAGACGTTGGGCTAAATGTAATGTCAGTAGATGAATCAACGGCTTGGGCAGATCTTATTATGATCCTAGCACCAGATGAGTTTCAAGAAAAAATATACAAGGAAAGTATTGAGCCCAATCTCAAACAAGGTTCCGTATTAGCATTTGCACATGGTTTCAATATCCATTTTGAACTCATTAAGCCACGCTTGGATCTAGATGTAATTATGATCGCTCCCAAAGCACCTGGGCATACAGTTAGATCTGAATTTGTAAAAGGTGGAGGAATTCCAGACTTAATTGCTGTCAACCAAGATGCATCAGGTAAAGCTAAGGATATAGCATTGTCTTATGCTTCTGCTATAGGTGGTGGAAGAACAGGCATCCTTGAAACTACATTCAAAGATGAAACAGAAACAGACCTATTTGGTGAGCAAGCAGTCCTTTGTGGAGGTACTACAGCGCTTGTCCAAGCTGGATTCGAAACATTAGTGGAAGGTGGTTATGAGCCAGAAATGGCATATTTTGAATGCTTACACGAATTAAAACTTATTGTTGATCTTATGTATGAAGGTGGAATTGCTAATATGCGATATTCAATTTCCAATACTGCAGAGTACGGAGATGTAACTAGGGGTCCGCGTGTAGTTACGTCTGAGACTAAAAAAGAAATGAAAAAAATTCTTAATGAAATTCAAAACGGGTCATTTGCAAAAGAATTTGTTAACAATGTTGCAACACTTCCAGAAAGAAGAGAATTACAAAAACAACATAAAATTGAAGAAGTCGGTGAATCACTTCGATCAATGATGCCGTGGATCAACAAGATTGTTGATAAATCTAAAAATTAATTGAATACCTCTTATTATATTATAGCAAAAGAAGGATGGCTCTTCTTAGGGCTTTCTTTAATTATCAGTCTTTCTCTAACTTATATCCAAAATCCTTTATGTTGGCTTGCTTGGATAATTACTATTTTTATTTTACAATTTTTTCGTGACCCACCACGAATTAAGCCCAGCCCACAAAACGCGGTTCTCTCTGCAGCAGATGGGAAGGTTATTGCGATTGAAAAAATAAAAGATCCATACAGAAATATAGATTCAATAAAAGTAAGCGTATTCATGAATGTTTTCAATGTGCACTCAAATAAGGGCCCTGTGGACGGTAAGATTCTTGATAAATTTTATTTTCCAGGTAAATTTCTTAATGCTGCTCTTTCTAAAGCATCGTTAGAGAATGAAAGATGTGCCATTACTATTAAAACCAAAAATGGAACAATTATAACTTGTGTCCAAATTGCAGGCTTAATCGCGAGAAGAATACTTTGTTATAAAGAAAAAAATGATGAAATTATGGCAGGTGAAAGATATGGTTTTATCAGGTTTGGATCTAGAGTTGATTTGTATTTGCCAACCAATGCCTCAATAAAGGTAAACTTAGGGCAGGCTGTTAAAAATACCGAAACAATTATTGCAACTATCTAGCAATTCATTGTAATGATAAGTGCTCCCAAAGTTCTTTGAGAGCTTGCTCGTAAACATCTCTCTTAAAATCAATAATTTGATCCACAGGAGACCAAAAATCATCCCATCTCCATGCATCGAATTCAGGTTTTTTTGTATTTTTTAGAAAAACATCTGTGTCACTTCCTATTAATCTTAATAAAAACCAAATTTGCTTTTGACCTTTATATCGATCTCTCCAATCACGCCTTATCCAATTTTTAGGAACATCGTACCTTAGCCAATCTTTAGTTCTTGCAATTAACTTAACATGACTTGGATTAAGACCAACTTCCTCTTTAAGCTCTCTAAACATTGCTTCTTCTGGGCTTTCTCCCTCATGAATTCCTCCTTGAGGAAATTGCCAAGCATCTTCATCTGTTCTTTTTGCCCACAAAACCTTTTTTTCATTGTTGCAAACAACTATACCAACATTAGCACGGTAACCCTCTTTATCTATCATGATGTTATCCTTATAACTTATTTGTATTTTTCCATAAAAAACCAAAATTTAATAGAAACATTTTATGAATAATAAAAAAACGATCCTTTTTGTGTCTGCTGCCTTTTTTATTTATGGTTTATTTTTAGTAGTATTTTACAAAAAAAATGACTCAGTTAATTTGGCATATATTACAAATCAAGGTGAAAATTCAGTATCAGTTGTAGATCTAAACAAGTTGATTGTTCTTAAGAAAATTTCTGTAGGGAAAAGTCCTTTAGGAATTTCAATTATAAATAAAAAAGCTATTGCAGTTGTTGGGAATATTGAAAGTCAGTCATTATCTATAATTGATATAGAAAAAAATGAACTTGTTAAAACAGTAGACCTTAAAACTGCTCCTTTAGGTATGGCTAGTGACTCATCCGGAGATAGGTTATTTGTAACAGGTTGGTATGAGAATAAGTTATTGGTCTTGTCAACAGAAGATTTTTCCATTTCACATGAAATAAATGTCGGTATCACTCCTTCAGGAATATCCTTCAATAAAAAAAATAACTTCATTGCTATTGCAAACCGAGATGCTAATACAGTAGAAATTTATGATGGTAAAAATTATGTATTACAAAAAAAAATTACTGTGGGAAAACATCCATTTGGCATATCGACTAAAGATAATTTTATATTTACTGCAAACGTTTATGATGACTCAATCAGTATTATTAATACTGATAATTGGGATCAAAAAACTATTAAGGTTGGATTAAATCCTTACAATATTATTACTTACGAAGAAAAAGCATATGTTACAAACGCCCAAGGAGATAGTATAAGCGTGATTGATTTAAAAAATTTTAAAGAGATTAAAAAAATTATTGCTGGGGAAACACCAGAAAATATGAGTATTGATTATATAAATGAAAGATTAATTATCGCAAATTGGGGTGGAGATTCTCTATCTGTAATTGATCTTAAAACTGAAAAACTTATTACGGAAATTAAATCAGGCTTACAAAGCAGAGCCTTTGGGCAATTTATTTATACAAATTAGGTCTTTATAAGGTAAACAAAAGTTGTTTGTAGTAAAATATTAGTATTAAAACTCATTTTGAAGGGATTTTGTTCGATGAAAAAAATTATATTATTTCTCACAGCAATACTATTTTCTTTAACAGCTTTTACACACGGACCAACTCCGCAAAAAGTTCAAGAGTCAATTACTGTTGCTATTTCACCTGACAAGGCTTATGCGATTTTAAAAGATTTTCCTGAATTTAAAAAATTTATGAAGACTCGATCAGCTGATGATGACTTGAAGAAAGTTAAATACGCATTATTAAAAGAAGAAGGGCCTTTTACTGATTACAATGCATATATTATTGTTAATAAAGGATCGAATGATAATGAGTCTGTTATACAGTGGACTGCGAGATTTTATCGAGTATATAAATTGAACCCACCGATTCCTGAAGGACAAGATGATGCAACAGCTAAAGCAGCCGTTCAAAAGATTGTGGAAAAGGGTCTGGCTGATCTAAAAAAAGCTCTAAGTAACTAATATATTAAATTATAAGGAAAGCGGATTATTATCCGCTTTTTTTATGCTAGTAATCAACAAACAAAATAGCCCTAAAATAATAGTAATTTGGCTTCATGGTCTTACTCCCAAGAATCATATCCCAGATTTTAAAAATTTTATTGAAATATTAGGTTTTAACGACATCGAGTTTATTCTACCAAATGCACCTTTAATACCAATTACGGTTAATCAAGGATTAGTAATGCATGGATGGTATGACATAAAATCATTCAAATTTGAAGAACATGATATTAAAGGGTTACATCATTCAGTGAGTTCTATTGAAAAAGTTATTCAAGATAGACTAAAAAAATCAAATAAAAACATAAAAATTTGTCTTGCCGGGTTTTCGCAAGGAGCAGCTGTTTCTTTGTTTTTTGCATTGAATAGCCTTGTAAAAATCGATGCAGTTATTTCTTTGTCTGGTTATTTGCCAGGCTCTGCGAAAAAAATATTGGTGCCTAAAATTCCAATGCTTGCACTTCATGGTGCACATGATGATATTATTAATATTGATTACGCAAAGAAAAGTTTTGGTAAATTAATAAACCAAGATAATTTTAAATTATTAACTTTTAATATGGGGCACGAAATTATTTTAGAACAAGTAGCGCATATCAAACAATTTTTAATGAGAGTTTAAACATGGCAGAAAAAAATATAAATATTGAAAAAGTATTAAGTGAGCTTGAGTCAATTGTTACAAAAATGGAAGAGGAAAACCTTAATCTTGAAGATTCTTTGACGTCTTATGAAAAAGGTATCGCATTGGTAAAAACGGCGCAAGAAAATTTAAAAAAAATTGAGCAGCGTGTTCAAATACTTGCAAAAAATAATGAATTGGAAAATTTCGATTCAAATGACTAAAGTTTCACCAGATGAATGGATACCCTATCACCAAAAAAAAGCAGATAATATCCTTCAAGATTTTTTTAATCAAAAAGATAACAATTCATTAAAAAATGCTTGCGAATATGCTCTGTTAAACGGGGGTAAAAGATTAAGATCCTTAATAATTTATGCTATTGGGGAAGATGAATCGATTGAAAATAAATTACACTTAGACCACCTTGCTTTATCAATAGAACTAATCCATGCCTATTCTCTTGTTCATGATGACCTTCCTTCTATGGATGATGATGCTTTGCGGAGAGGAAAGCCCTCATGTCATATTAAATTTAATGAAGGTCAGGCAATCCTAGCTGGGGATGCTCTTCAATCACTAGCATTTGAAGTGCTTTCAGATAATGACCTAGATATAAATGATTCTATTAAAGTTAAAATTATAAATATCCTTTCTCGCGCAATTGGTTTAAACGGGATGGCTTTGGGACAATCTATAGATATTAATACGTTTAGTAATAATTCGTCACTCGAAGTTCTTGAAAATTTACAAGAATTGAAGACTGGTGCCTTAATTGAAGCATCTTGTGTGATACCTTATACGCTATCAAATAATTACGAAGAAATACATAAGGATACAATGGCAAACATTGGTCGTTACATAGGAAAAATATACCAAATCACTGATGATATACTCGACCATGAATCTAACACAAAGACTCTAGGCAAAACCGCTGGTAAAGACATTAGAGACAATAAAATGACGTATGTTTCTCATCTTGGCATTGATGAGGCATTAAGAATAAAAGCACACTTTTTAGAAAAACTCAAAGAACAAATTTCACAATTTCCTGGAGACTTAAAAGTATTGCTTAATCTTGTGAATTACATTTACAAAAGAGACCATTAAATGTCGTTGCTTGAAAAAATAAGATCCCCAAAAGATTTAAAGAATTTAAATCGGGACGAGCTAAAGGGTTTATCTTCTGAGCTGAGACAATTTATTATTGAAAGTGTATCTAAAACTGGTGGGCACCTTTCATCCAATCTTGGAGTAGTGGAGCTCACCGTTGCCTTACATTACGTTTATGATGCCCCCAAAGACAAAATTGTCTGGGATGTAGGTCACCAAACTTATGCGCATAAGATCTTAACTGGTCGCAAAAATCAAATGCATACTTTAAGAAAAAAGAATGGAATTTCCGGATTTCCCAGAAGGATAGAGAGTCCATTTGATGATTTTGGTACTGGACATTCCAGCACTTCTATTTCTGCAGCTCTCGGGATGGCTGAGTCACTAAAAAAGAAAAAGTCTAAAAATAAAGCCATTGCTATTATTGGTGACGGAGCAATGACAGCCGGTATGGCATTTGAAGGGCTAAATCATGCGGGAAGTACAGATAATAATATTTTAGTCATACTAAATGATAATGATATGTCGATATCGAGTAATGTGGGAGCACTAAATAATTACTTGGCAAAATTACTGTCAGGAAAGCTCTATGGTGGATTAAAAAAATCTGGTAAAGCTGTATTTGCCAAAGTTCCACCCGTTCTTGAGCTTGCAAGAAAAACTGAAGAGCATGTTAAGGGAATGGTTATACCAGGAACGCTATTTGAAGAATTTGGGTTTAATTACCTTGGCCCTATAGATGGACATGATCTTAACGTTTTAATAGACACTTTAGGAAATATAAAAAAGTTGGATGGGCCACAATTTTTGCATATAGCAACGAAAAAGGGGTACGGCTATAAACCTGCTCAGAATGATCCCAATAAATTTCATGGTGTTAGTAAATTTGATGCAAAAAATGGATTGTCAAAAAATATAACCAAGCCCTTAACATATACCAAGGTTTTTTCTACATGGCTTTTAGATATGGCAAAGAAAGATAATAATCTCTGTGCCATAACTCCAGCTATGTCCGATGGATCAGGCCTAAATGAATTTGCAAAAAAATATCCTAAAAGATTCTATGATGTTGGTATAGCAGAACAGCATGCATTAACCTTTGCAGCTGGGTTATCTCTTTCAGGACATAAACCTGTTGTAGCCATTTACTCCACCTTCTTACAAAGAGCCTATGATCAATTAATTCATGATATTGCTATACAAAATATACCTATCTTATTTGCAATTGATAGAGCAGGTATTGTTGGTGCCGATGGTGCGACTCATTCAGGAAATTTTGATATATCTTTCATGAGATGCATACCAAATTTAGTATTAATGGCTCCTGCTAACGAAGCTGATTGCTACCAGATGTTAAGCTTTGGCTATAAGCACCATGGTATTTGTGCAGTAAGGTATCCAAGAGGAGAAAGTCAAAGAAATGAACTCGAAAAAACAAGCGCAACTATTAAGCTCGGAATAGCAAAAAAAATTCGTAGTGGTAAAAAAATTGCAATCCTTGCTTTTGGAACAATTGTTAATACTTGCTTAGAGATAGCAGATGAAATTAATGCAACATTAATTGATATGCGATTTATTAAACCCATTGATAAAAAAATAATAAAGCAAGTTTCTTTAGATCATGACTATATAGTAACTGTAGAAGAAAATGTAATTAGTGGTGGTGCTGGATCAGCAGTTTTAGAGGTAATAAGCCAAATGCAATTAGACTGCAAGACCCTGGTAATTGGTATTCCTGATAAATTTTTTGAACATGGCTCGCAAGCTGAGGTCCTAAAAGAGTGTGGGCTTGATAAAAAGAGTATTAAGCGCAAAATTGTTAAACAACTTAAGGAATGGTAGAATTTTGTTCCTATTAAATAAGAGTAAATTCAATGAATAGACCTACAGATCCAGATTTAATCGAAGACGTACAAAGTACAGAAGATAAAAGACATTTAGATATTGATCAGGTTGGTATAAGGTCAATTAAACATCCGGTGATTGTAAAGGATAAAAAAGGTGGCATCCAACATACTGTTGCTAATTTTAATATGTATGTCCATTTACCTCATAACTTTAAGGGCACTCACATGTCTAGGTTTGTTGAGATATTAAATGAAAATGAAGATGCAGTCTCTGTTGAATCATTTGAAAATATCTTACAACAAATGCTTGCTAGATTAGAGGCTAAATCATGTGATTTAGAGATGACTTTTCCTTATTTTATAAATAAAGAGGCGCCAGTGTCAAAAGTACAAAGTTTACTTGACTACGAGGTAAGCTTTATAGGTAAGATTATCGACGGCGTATTTACAAATACTACAAAAGTAGTTATTCCTGTCACAAGTTTATGCCCTTGTTCTAAAAATATTTCTGATTATGGTGCACATAACCAAAGATCACATGTAACCGTAACTATTAAAACTAATAATTTTGTCTGGATCGAAGAAATTATAGCAATTGTTGAGAAACAAGCCTCCAGTGAGTTATATGGATTACTTAAGCGTCCAGATGAAAAATATGTAACAGAAAAAGCATACGATAATCCAAAGTTTGTCGAAGATATGGTCCGCGATATTGCAGCAGAGCTAAAATCGCATGAATATATTAACAACTTTATAGTAGAATCAGAAAACTTCGAATCGATTCATAATCATTCTGCATACGCCCTAATTAAAGGTGGTGCGGAGTAAATATTATATATTTTTTGGGAAGTCTTTAAGACCTAGGTAAATAATCACAAATGCAATAAGTGGGAGCAGGGCTGATAACGTAAACGTCAAGTCAGCTCCTACTTTCTGAATCATTAGTCCCCCTCCAATTCCTCCAATTGCTCCACCAACCCCGTAAGTAATACTGTTATAAAGTGATTGCCCTCTAGCATGATGATCTTTGTTAAAAAAATGCTCAACGGTATGAATAGAAGCAACATGAAAACTACCGAACGTTGCTGCATGCATCATCTGGGCAAGAATTATTATGAGTAAATTATCTATAAATGTGCCTATAAGAAAAAAACGTAATATCGCAAAGGCTAAGCTTATTAATAAAACTTGCTTGATATTAATTTTCTTTAAAATTTTTGGCATTAATAAAAAAATAAATATTTCACAAATTACACCGATGGACCACAAGCAGCCAATGATTAAGCTGGAATAATTATTTGCTTTAAGGAAAATTGAATAAAAATTATAAAGAAGACCGTGTGAAGATACCATTAGCGCACAACCAACTAATATACAAATAACCTGAGGGTCCAAAAGAACTTTCATAATAGGCCTTTTTTTTTCTTTTTTGACTGGTAGATTTTTTTCAGGGATTTGGGTTGCAAAGAGAAATATTAGCGCTTGTGTGATTAATAATGCCCAAACAATAGCGTTTATATTTGTTAAGTCTATGATAAAACCTAATGAGAAAGCTGCACAAATAAAGCCGATAGATCCCCATAATCTTATACGACTATAACCACTATTTCCTTTGTGTGATGAAAGATGTGAAAGGGTCAATGATTCAGCTAATGGTAAAGTTGAGCTAGTAAAAATACTCATAGCCATCATTATTAAAAGAATTAAGTAAAACGAATCAGCTGAAAAGATGCCACAGAACCCAACCACACCTGCTAGTGCAGTAAACCTTATCCATCGAGCTCTCACCTGAGTACGATCAGCAAGCCATCCCCAAAAATTTGGAGCAAAAATCCTACTGAATTGGAAGAGTGACAACAGCATGCCTATTTGAAAGGCATTGAAGTGCAGCGATTGTAAATAAAGACCCCAATAAGGAGTAAAAAGTCCTACAAAAAAATAATAAATAAAATAAAAGCGTGCAAGACGCCAAAAAAGGGATTTTGTCAAACCGAGAAAGGATTTTCTCTTGTCACTTCCATATTTTGTGCTCGGTCTCTTAATACGTGATCAATTAGCACCAAAGCTAGCATTGCTTCAACTATTGGCACTGCCCTTATTGCTACACAAGGATCATGACGGCCAGTAGTTTTCATTTCAATCTCATTTCCTTCTTTATCAATAGATTGTCTGTCTTGAGGGATACTTGAAGTTGGCTTAAATGCAATACTTACCTCAATATCCTGACCTGTTGAAATACCTCCAAGAACACCACCAGCATTATTTGATTTAAAGCCATTTTTTCCTAGTTCATCTCCATGTTCAGTTCCCTTTTGGGATACGCTTGAAAAGCCTGAACCCACCTCAACTCCTTTAGTGGCATTAATACTCATCATCGCAGCAGCTATGTCGGCATCTAATCGATTAAAAACTGGTTCTCCTAGGCCAATCGGCATATTTGTTGCTTGAACAAATAGCTTTGCGCCTACTGAATTTCTATCTGCTCGCACGCTATCTAAATAATCAGCCAAGTTATTTGCTATTGATGGGTCAGCAGAAAAAAAAGGGTTCTCATTGACAAAACTCCAGTCTTTAATGGGAATATTTTTTTCTCCCAATTGAACTAAACATCCACGTACAGACACTTTTAATTTGTCATTTAGCCATTTCTTTGCAATTGCACCAGCTGCTACTCTAACTGCGGTCTCGCGGGCACTAGAACGACCACCACCTCGATAATCTCTCAGACCATATTTTTGTTGGTAGGTAAAATCAGCATGCCCAGGCCTAAAGGTGTCTTTAATCTTGGAGTAATCTTGACTTCGCTGATCTTTGTTCCTAATAATGAAACCTATAGGAGCTCCAGTTGTTTTGCCATCAAAAATACCAGAAAGAATCTCGACCAAATCATCTTCTTTCCTTTGTGTAACAAATTTTGAAGTTCCAGGCTTTCTTCTATCCAAGTCAACTTGTAGATCTTTTTCATTGAGACTTAATCCAGGCGGGCATCCATCAATTACACCGCCAATTGCTGGGCCGTGAGATTCTCCAAAAGATGTTAAGGTAAATAATTTACCAAATGTATTGCCCGACATAAATTTCCTAATGTTGCAAAAATATAAATTAAAATAGAATTATATCATTTGAATAGATTTTTAATAATTTAAGATTCCTCGATAACCTTATACTCACCAGGCTTAAGTTTACCCAAAGAATAATTTCCAATACCTACCCTCACCAACCTTAGTGTCGGGTAACCAATTGCTGCTGTCATTTTTCGAACCTGTCTGTTTTTTCCTTCAGAAATTTTAATCTCCAGCCATGAAGTCGGTATAAATTTTCTAGTTCTTATTGGTGGTTTTCTTTCCCATAGCTTTGGCTCTTTAATCAATTTAACCTTACATGGTTTAGTTATATATGAAGAAATTTGGACTCCTTTTTTTAACCTAACAAGCTCTTCTTTTTTTGGATTATTTTCTACCTGAGCCAAATATGTTTTCTCAATATTGCTTGTTGGAGTAGATAATTTATTTTGTAATAGGCCATTGTCAGTTAAAATGATTAAGCCCTCACTGTCCGCATCTAGTCGGCCAGCAGGATAAACATTTTTATAAGGAATAAAGTCTTTCAAAGAGTTGTAAGTGTTATGCTCTGAAAACTGAGTAATAACTCCATAAGGCTTATTAAAGACTATTATCATGTTTTTAAGAAAACAAATGAAAGGTATTTATGGCAAACAAATTAAACATTCCTAATAATGGAGAAGCGATTCAGGTTGATTCTAGCCTAAAACTTCTAGTTCCGAATCGACCTATTATCCCATATATTACAGGAGATGGCATTGGGGGAGATATTACCCCAGCAATGCAAGAGGTTGTATCGGCTGCCATCAAAAAAGCTTACGGTTCAAGCAAAGAAATTATGTGGATGGAAGTTTTTGCTGGAGAAAAAGCGACTAAAATTTATGGAGAGGAAGTTTGGCTGCCTGACGAGACTATTGAGGCTTTGAAAAAATATATATTATCAATCAAAGGTCCACTAGCCACTCCCGTTGGTGGGGGTATAAGATCATTGAATGTTGCGCTAAGACAAAAACTTGATTTATTTGTATGTCTTAGACCGATAAAATATTTTGAGGGTGTTCCAAGCCCTTTAAAGAGACCATCAGATACAAATATGGTCATATTTAGAGAAAATACCGAAGATATATATGCGGGCATCGAATATCAATCAGAATCCGAAGAAACTAAAAAAATTATATCCCTTTTAGAGGAATTTAATGATAAAAGAAAAATTAGATTCCCTGAAACCACTGCCTTAGGCATTAAGCCTGTCTCCAAGGAAGGAAGCCAACGTTTAATAAAAAAAGCTATAGAGTATGCGATTAAAAACGACCGAGATTCAGTAACACTTGTTCATAAAGGTAACATTATGAAGTTTACTGAAGGTGGTTTCAAAGAATGGGGTTATGCATTGGCTGAAACTGACTTTGGTGCCAAAAAAAATGAAAATGGATTATACGAAATAGAAGCTAATGGTAAACAAATAATCATTAAAGACATGATAGCGGATGCTTTCTTGCAAGAAATTTTGCTTAATCCAAAAGAACATGACGTAGTTGCAACTCTCAATCTAAATGGGGATTATATTTCAGATGCTCTAGCAGCACAGGTGGGAGGCATTGGGATATCACCTGGCGCAAATCTATCTAACAAAATTGCTATTTTTGAGGCAACACACGGGACTGCTCCGGCTATAGCAGGAAAAGATATTGCCAACCCAAGCTCACTAATTCTTTCAGCACAAATGATGCTTGTACATATGGGGTGGGTTGAAGCGGCCGATGTAATTATGACAAGTTTCACAAAGACACTTTTTGAAAACAAAGTCACTGCTGATTTTGCAAGTCAAATAAAAAATTGCCAGCCTTTAAGTACCAAAGAATTTGCTATGTATCTAGTCGCAAATATGTAAAAAAAAAGGACTCTTTATTTGAGTCCTTTAAAATTAACCTTTTTGTATATTTGAAGCCTGTTTACCCTTAGGGCCATCAGTTACTTCAAATGACACTTTTTCACCTTCTTTTAAACTTTTATATCCATCATCAACGATAGCTGAAAAGTGAGCGAATAAGTCATCACCGCCATCTTCTGGAGTGATAAAGCCAAAACCTTTTGAATCATTAAACCATTTTACTGTTCCTGTTGCCATTACGTACATCCTTTTAATATTATTGAGAAATTGTTACAAATATGAGATTGCTTATGGAAAAACTTCATTTGAATTAGTCAGCTTTCTGTATATTTGAAGCCTGTTTACCCTTAGGGCCATCAGTAACTTCAAAGGAAACTCGAGCACCTTCTTTTAAGCTTTTGTATCCCTCTTCAACGATAGCTGAAAAGTGAGCAAATAAATCATCACCGCCGTCGTCTGGGGTAATAAAACCAAAACCTTTTGAATCGTTAAACCATTTTACTGTTCCTGTTGCCATTACGTAAATCCTTTACTAATTTGGGGGGCACCCTAAGTAAGATCAAGGCATAATCAAATTTATGAAAATGCTCGAAATTTTGCACCTGATTCGTTTTTTACGTGTATTTAATGGAAATGTCAAGTTAATTAGGGTTTAAAAAACTAATCATAAGTTCCATCAAGGTATTTTTCTAAATCTTCTGCTGGAAGCGCCCCCGGTAATCTTTTACCAGAAAAAAGAATAATAGTAGGTGTTGAGCTAATACCCAAATCTCTTGCTAACGCAATAGTTTCCTCTATTGGAGTGTCACATTCCCCTTTGTTATCCACAAAAGTGTTAGATAACATAGCGTTATTCCATGCTTCTTCGCGATCTGGTGCGCACCATACTTGAGCTGATTTTAGCTTTGCATTTGGGTGAATTTCAAGAGGTAAAAGAAAATTATACACAGTAATATTATCCATCTCAGCTAAAGTTTCTTTTTCTAGTTTTTTACAAAATGGACAATCAATATCTGAAAATACTGCTATTTTTCTCTCTCCATTTCCCTTGACTACTTTAATTGCTTTTTCAAATGGAAGGTTGTTGAAATTAACTCTGGTTAACTCCTCTAATCTTTCATTTGTTAGGTCTACTCTGGTTTTAGGATTTACGAGTCTTCCTTCTATTATTAAGAAAGAGAAAGATTCATCAGAATAAACAATCTGATCACCTAAAAATATTTCATATAAATCATTGTAATTTGTCTTTGCAATACTCTTAATAGGTAGATTTGGATAACTTTCCGCAATAATTTTTCTTAACTTGGTCTCATCCGCATAAAGATTAATACAGAAAAATAAAAAAATAATACTAATAATTTTCATAGAATTGCCTGTTTTACTAAATAATTTTTAAAATATTTACTACTTTTTAGTTTACTAACACTACTTAATAACAACTTATTTCTTGCCTTTTTGATAAAACTTTTATTCTCAAACAAAATATTACTTATCGATGTGGTCAAAGTTGAAAGCTGAGTTACATCTCGCGCTCTCATCCTCTCATACTTTCTTAAAAAATTTCTAGCTCCAAAATCCATGGTACTTTTTTCGGCAATCAATTTCTCAAAACATTGAATATCTCTTAACCCCAAGTTAAAACCCTGCCCTGCCATAGGATGAATCGTATGTGCAGCGTCTCCCATTAATAAAATTCTCTTATTAAATATACTTTCTAAATTTTTAGCTCTCAAGTCAAACGCATGCCTATTTTTTAAAGGAACCTCTATATTAAAAATTTTTTTTATTCTTTCTTGCAAGATAGTTACAAAATCAATCTCTTCAAGTGATAACAAATAATTTTTTAACTTTTTATTGCATGACCATACCACTCCTACTTCATTGCTATCTAAAGGCAGTAAAGCAAGTATGCTATCTTCATAAAAATATTGTGAAGCTTGATCAAATATTCCGTCCTCTGATTTAAATACAAATGTTAGAGCAGTCTGGTCATACTCAATGGCAGTAGAATGAAATTTTTCCTCATTTATTAAACTATCCCCATCATCGCATATAATCAATAACGAAGCCTTGATAGTATCACCATTAATATGAATATCAACGGACTCATCATTACAACTATAAGAAATTGAGGCATCATCGACAATAGTGTTTATATTTGTATTTAAATCTTTTAGCGCTTCAGCAAAATGTTTTTGCTTAGCCATATAGGCAAGACTATCAATATAAAAATCATCTGCCTTAAAATTTATTTCATTGCCATAAGTTTCATCAAAAAGCTGGATTTCGGATATTTTATGGAGTTGATCAAAAAATATATCTGGAAAACCAAGCTCTCTAAACCACTCTATCGAAGTTGGTGTTATCGCAAAAAACATATCATTTTTTTTAGTGACCCCTTTTGAAACGTGAATAACGTCATGCCCAAATTTTGCAAGCATTAAGGAGCATAGGCAGGCAATCATTCCCGATCCTTTGACCGCAATAATTTTTTTATTATTCACCATAGCTCATTTTTTTAACAAACTTCTTCTTTAAGGATGGGAAAGCATCTAAGATGCTTAATGAGAAGCCTCTTAAACTATTCAGCCCGACAATATCGTTTAAAAAAAATGAAGACAATTGGTCAGTTATTTTGATAATATCAGACGATTTACTTTTAAGCATTTTACTAAGCTCGGTCGATATATCTTCTGAGCAATATTTATCAGAAATAATCTTGGCATTCTTTGATAACTCCAAAGCTTCCCTTATACCAATATTTAAACCCTGACCTGCAACCGGATGAATAATTTGAGACGCATTACCAATTGCAATTACATTTTGACCTATAATATCCTTAAGCATCGAGCTTCTTAAGGGAAATATTGTTCTGCCTTTAATATCTATAAAGCTTCCTGCTCGATTTCCAAAATTTTCTTGCAGCTCATTTAATATTGAATAGTCATCAAGGGTTTCTATCTTGCTGATGATGTTCTTTGGTCCTGTCCACACCAAAGTAAATCTTTCGTTACTATTTGGAAGCAAGGCTATTGGACCGCTTTTGGTAAAACGCTCATACGCTCTGCCTTTATGAGGTTTATTTGTCTTTACTGATGATACCAGCGCAATATGACCCTCGTCTTTTTCTGCTCTTGCTAACTTTAGGCCCTCAATACTTGATTGACCTCCATCAGCAAGAACAAGCAAGTCAAAGGAAAGTTTTTCTTTGATACCATCATTTGAAATTAATATTTTCTGAGAACTCTCAGAGTATTCGATACTCTTCGCTTGAGTATTAAAATGAAGGTGCGTATTTTTTAAATCCCTTATCTTTTTTCTGAGAGAGTTAATTAAGTCTGAATAAGAAACTATATATCCAAGTGCGTCTTCCTCATAGTCTTCTGATTTAAATAGAGTACGGCCAAACGTGTTCTTCTGACTTACATGGATTTCATTGATTGCAATTGCTTTTTTTAATAAAGAATCCCATATATTTAATTTCTTTAGAACAAATACAGAACTATTTGATAAAGCTAATGCTTTGGTATCTTTTGATTTAAGTTGTTCAGGTTTTGCTTCAATTATATTTACAGAAAGATCACTATTTGCTAACAAAGCGCCAGCAGTGAGTCCTGTGGGACCACCGCCTATAATAACAACACTATTTCTCAATTGAAGAACCTACTAAGCTTTCTAAATCCGAAATCTCTTTTGGTGCATCTGAACTCAACACATTATTACCGTCTCTAGTAACAGCTACATCATCTTCTATTCTAATTCCAATCCCCCAAAATTCCTTAGGGACTGATTTAGACGGACTTATATATAAACCTGGCTCAATAGTTAGGACATTCCCACAAGCTAAGGCAATTGGTTGGTCATTTTCATTAACATAGTCACCAACGTCGTGGACATCTAACCCCAACCAATGACTAGTTCTATGCATAAAAAATTCTTGGTATCGTTTTTCTTCTATCACTTGCTCCAAGCTTCCTTGACAAAAATCTAGATCGATCAAACCTTGCGCTAGTATATTTAGAGCTGCCTTGTGTGGCATATCAAAACTATTTCCCGGAATTACTTTAGCTATAGCTGCTTTTTGCGCATCTAAAACCAATGTGTATATTAATTTTTGCTGTTCTGAAAATTTTCCATTAATTGGATACGTGCGTGTGATATCTGATGCATAAAGATTAAACTCACAGCCTGCATCAATTAATAACAAGTCCCCATTCTTCAATTGATCACTATTAGCTGTGTAATGAAGTGTACAAGCGTTTATTCCTCCTGCAACAATAGAATGGTAAGCAGGATCTTTACCTCCTAATTGCATAAATTGATTAAGAATTTCTCCCTCAATTTGGTATTCATAAAGGCCTGGTCGAGTCTTTTGCATAGCCAGCAGGTGAGCTTTCGCGGCAATATCTGCGGATTTTTTCATGAGGCTGATTTCTTCTTTCGATTTAACTACCCTCATTGAGTCAAGAAGATGCGATAGGTCAACAATCATCTCCGGGGATCTTATTCCAGACCTTTTTTGTTTTTTGTTAATCTTTATCCACGATTGAATTTTCTTATTTGAGTTCTGATTGATACTGAGTGTTGTATAAACTTTCTTAAATTTTGCAATGATATTAGGGGCAAGCTCATCGATTTGATCGATACTATAAGCTTCATCAAAACCAAACTTCTCTTTTGCAAAATCAGGGCCATACATAAAGCCCTCCCAAGTTTCTAATTCAACATTTTTTGTCCTGCAAAATAGAATGGACTTAGGGGTTTCTCCACCAACTATGAATAATACAGAGCAAGGCTCAGGAAAATTAGAGGTGTAATGGAAATAACTATCGGACCTAAACTTGAAATTACAGTCGTTATTTCTAGTAACCTCTTGAGCATTAAAAATTATTGCCACACCATCACCTATCTCTTCTTGAATGTAGTTTCTTCTTGATTTAAATTGATCGGTAGTCAAATGCTCAGTCCTTAATGTGTAGTAATAAGAATATATAATTATAATTCATTGAGACTATTTAATCTTTCAGGCGTTCCAACATCTGTCCAAATGCTATTTAAAAACTCCCCTTTTATAAGATTTTTTTTTATCGCTTCATTTAAAAAAGGGGCTAATTTTAAGTATGTATTGGGAGTAACCTCAGAAAAAAATGCTTTCCTGTAAATTGCAATACCACTAAAGGTTCTAGCTTCGGCTGTGCGGGTTTGCAAAAAACCGCTCTTGTTAAGCGTAAAATCTCCAGAAGGATTATGTTCAGGATTATCAGTTAAAAATAAATAGGCGTATATATGTTTTGGAAATTCTGCTTTTAATAGTCTTTTGTAGTCAAATTCAGTAAATATATCAGCATTTATAACAGCAAATACATCAGAATTTATTAGTGGGATTGCTTTTTTAATACCGCCTGCTGTTTCAAGAATTGGGTTCTCTTTCGAAAATAAAACTTTTAGATTCCATTTTAACCCATCACCAACATAGTCTTCAATTTGAGAGGAGAGATAAGAAGTATTAATAATTACATCAGAAAAACCAGCGTTAGATAGACCTTCTAAATGCCTTTCTATTAGTGTCTTTCCTCTGCATTTTAGTAAAGGTTTGGGTTTATTTTCAGTAAGCCATCCCATTCTCTCCCCTCTACCAGCAGCTAAAATCATTGCAGTTCTAGTTGTCATCTTTTAAAGCCTTAGTCAAAATATTTCTCAAAGGAAAAAGCTCTTTATACCGTTGAGTTGTTTGCATTAAATACTTTTCCACTAAGGGTAAATTGTTAAGGTATTGTTTCTTGTTATCCCGCAAATGTAATCTAGCAAAAATGCCTAAAATTTTTAAATGTCTTTGTACGCCCATCAATTCAAAGGATTTATAAAATTCGGCAAATTCATTCCTTGTCATTAAATTAGCCTTAATTAATTCCTCCCAATAGCGAATAATCATATCTAAGACTGCATCCTCCTCCAATTCATAATATGCATCTTTTAGTAATGAAACTAAATCATAGGTGATTGGGCCATTTACCGCATCCTGAAAATCAATAATTCCTGGTCCATTTTGTCCATCAATAAACATTAAATTTCTGCAATGAAAATCGCGGTGTACAAAAAGTTGCGGTTGTTTTTTATTAGATGTAGTAATCATATTAATAGTTTTACTTAAGTCATTCTTTTCATTATCGTTAAGTATAATTTTTTTGTATTTATTTAAGTACCATGTTTCAAAAAGTGACATTTCTTTGCGCAGTAAAGTCGGGGTATAACTAGGGATATTTTTATATCTACATTTTTTCTGTATTGTAAATAATTCCTGCAATGCTTTTTTGTACAAATCAAATGGGTCCATGCTTACAAAAGCATCGCTATACGTTTGGCTTCCGAAATCCTCCATTAAGATAAATCCCTGCTCCAAATTTATTTCATGCAAATAAGGCACTCTAACGTTATCACCGTATAGCTTCCTGGCTATTGATATGAAGGAAGATATACTTTCTTTATCAGGAGGCGCATCCATTACAATAAAGCTTTCTTTATTTCTTGTAATTCTATAATAACGTCTAAAACTGGCATCATTGGATGCAGGTTTGAGGGTGATCGCACCATCAAAAAAACATCGTAACCAAGCTGTTAATATCTCATATCTTGTCAAAATAAATATCTCAAATTTACTGAATAATTTTATATCTTTTATAAATACATGAGTTATAATGCCTAACTAACTGATTAATAATAAAAATTTAAAAAGATTTAAAAAAAATTATTAAATTGACTATAGCAGTTTTGAGATTAAAAAAATTGACCAAAAAAAAACTAAAGTTTCTTTCTATTTGTTTAAGTATTATTTTATACCTAAATCCCTCATTCGTTAATGGCAAACCATTAGTTGAGGGTCAAGTAATAATTGAAGGTGATTCGCTTGAAAATATTCTCGATCGCAAATTACGTGCTACTGGAAATGCTTCCTTAGAAAGAGATAATAAATCTATTAAAGCTAACTTAATTGAGTATGACCAAATTTCTGACGAGCTAACTGCAATTGGTAATGTTCAATTAGATACAGATCAATCTAGCATTAAAGGTACTGAGCTTGAACTTTCCTTAGATAGCAATACAGGCTCTATAGTAAATGCAACTTTTAATTCAATTTTAGATGATAAAAACCCTAAGTTTAACAATACCTTAAGAGGATCAGCGACCTTACTTTTTTTAGAAGGTGAAAGTAAAAAAAGGTTGCAAAATGCATCTCTTACAACGTGTGAAGCCAACCAAGATGATTGGTTTATTAACGCCTCAGAATTAGAAATTAATGAAAGGTCCCAAAGAGTTGATGCAAAAAATGCTAAGCTTGAATTCAAAGGTTTCCCCATATTATTCTCCCCTCTAATAAATTTTTCATTCAATGATGAGAGGAAATCTGGTTTTCTAGTACCTAGTGTAGGCTCAACCTCAAGAAGCGGTTTTGAAACTGCTATTCCCTATTACTTTAATATCTCTCCTACAAGCGATGCCACTTTAACTCCAAGATATATGGGTAAAAGAGGATCTCAATTATCAGGTGAATACAGATATTTAAATAAAAAATTTAACGGAGCAAATTCTTTGGAGTACCTTCCAAATGATCAGGCCTCGGATCAAGAAAATAGATATTATGCAAAATTAAAGCATTACCATGACTTTGATAATGGCTTTAGTGGAGGTTACAACGTCGAGAAAGTTTCAGACGATAATTATTTTTCTGATATGTCCTCACTTATAACAGTAACCAGTCAGGTTAATCTTAATCAAGAAGTTTATTTAAATTATGCAAAAAAAAATTGGGGTGCGCGGCTATTAACTCAAAAATTTCAAAATCTTACCTCATCATCCCCTTATGAAAGATTGCCAAGCTTATCAATAAGTCATAATAGGGATTTCTTGAGCGATAGTGGCTTTACCTCTTTTGAAACATCAACCAATTTTAATTTTACAAAATTTGAGCGGAATAATGATTTCAAGGGTGTGAGTCCAAATGGCTCTAGATTGTCTGCAAGACAATCGATTGAAATACCTATTGAAAAATCCTATGGGTACCTAAATCCAAAAATTATATTGGACTTAAAAAACTATGATCTTGAAGATAGTAATACCTCCTCAAAAGCACTTCTTATGCCTACATTATCCATTGACAGTGGAATATATTTAGATAAAAAAATAAACTTTAACAAAACACAATATACTCAAACATTAGAACCTAGAATTTTTTATTCTTACACACCATATAAAGATCAATCCATGCTACCAATGTTTGACACTGCATTAACAGACTTAAATCAACAATCAATTTATTCTGAAAATCAGTTTGTAGGAATGGATAGAGTTATGGACTCGCATCAAATTACACTTGGGGGGACGACAAGAATAATTGATGGTAACGGTTTGGAAAGATTTTCCGGAACAATTGCTCAAAGGTTTTATATTTCTGATAGAAAAGTACTAAAAGAATCACAGTTTATAAATTCTTCAGCTCAAAATGATTCTTCAGATTTGTTTGTATCTGGTTCAGCTTCAATTACCAGGTCTTTTAAGATTAATATTGATTCGCAGTATAATTTAGATGAAAACATGACTAACAGAGCAACTTTTAATGCTAGGTTTAACCCAAGAGTTGGTAAGCAGTTTGATGCAAGCTATAGATTGATTAATAACCCTGCTAAAAACGAATACGATATTAAACAACTAAATATTGCTGGGCAATGGCCTCTGGGTAGAGGGTGGACTAGCGTTGGAAGATATAACTATGATATAAAAAGCTCAAGTATAATCGAAGGGCTAGGTGGATTAGAATACGATGCAGGCTGTTGGTCATCAAGTATTTTATTACACAGATTATCATTAGCAACTACCGAAAAACCTAACTACACTATATTCTTTCAGTTGGAATTGGGAGGCTTCGGTTCATTGGGTACTGGTTCTGCAGGAGCACTTAAAGAGGTATTAAATAGAAATGTTCCAGGATCATATTCATCTAATCAGTTACCAGATAGTTATAGATTACAGAATTTAAAATAAATACGTTATTAAATGAAAAAAATCATTAAATTTGCTTTATCCGTCATAATTACAACATTCGCAATGCATCCCTTATATGCAAACAAAGATTATGAAGAGCTAGACAGTATCATCGCTATTGTAGAGAAAGATGTAATTACAAAAAAAGAATTGCAAATCGCTCTGTTAGAATTAGAATTAAACTCAAAAATTAAAAATAAAACAAATGATAAAGAACAATTATCTAAAATTGCGCTCGATCAATTAATTGAAAGAAAAATAATAAGTCAGTATGCGGAACAGCAAGGAATTAATATTGATTCTACATTGCTTGAAAACGCTATAAATAATATAGCCTTAAATAATAAGATGACAGCCGAAGAGTTAAAAAAAAATGCTCGAAAAGAAAGGTCTCTTGACAAATTATATAACGAAATAAGATTTCAGTTAATACTCAGATCAATCAAAGAAAGAGCTATATTCTCACAAATAAATATTTCAGATTATGAGATTAAAAAATTCATAGAAAAAGAAAAAGTTAAAAACCCTGATCAATACAAAATCTCACACATTTTATTGAAAACAGATAATAAAGATAGTATTAAATCAGCTGAAAAAAAACTTTTGGGGATTCAAAATTTACTTATTGAAGAATCATTTGATAAAGTAGCAAAAAAATATTCTAATGGCCCTTTTGCTGAAAATGGTGGAGATATGGGATGGTTAAGTTTAAACGATCTACCAGATCTTTTTGTTGAAAAAATAGTTGCGCTAAAAAAAAATCAGGTATCCTCTCCCTTTAAATCAAAAAATGGATTTCACATTATAAAATTGACTGATGTCAAAGCATCCTCGGAAGATAAAGTTTTTTCTACTCAATACAATATTAATCAAATACTCTTAAAAGTTAATCAAATTGTATCTGAAGATGATTTAGTAAAAAAACTTCAAAACATAAAAAACCAAATTTCAGATGGACTTCCATTTGGAGATGCAGCGTCTCAATACTCTGAGGATACAACCTCATCTTTAAAAAGCGGTTCATTAGGCTGGGTCGACCGAAATAATCTTCTTCCTGAATTCCAAGTAGAGCTTGATGAAGCAAAACCAAGCTCTTTAATTGGCCCTTTTAAAACTGCAGCAGGATGGCATTTAATCGAATTTATTAGCAAAAGAGAAAAAGATATAACTGAAGATTCCCGCAAATTAGCTGCGAGGCTAAGAATTCTTAACTATAAAGCAGAAATTAGGTATAAAGATTGGTATGAAACTCTCAAACAGTCATCAAATATTGAGATCCTAAATAATAATTAAATGGTAAAAAAACTCCCAAGTATCGTAATTAATTGTGGAGATCCTGCAGGGGTTGGTCTTGATTTAATCGTTTTTTTAGCGCAAAAAAAAATTCCTGCCTTGATTACAATTCTTGCAAATAAAAAAGCATTAATTGATAGGGCTTCAATCCATCATCAAAAAATATCATTTTGTAATAATTTATCTGCCCATAAAGGTGATGGCTCCCTTTTTGTTCAAAATGTTATTTACCCTGAAAATGTAATACCAGGAAAGCCTAATAAAGCAAACTCACATGCTCAGTTAAAGATGATTGATTATGCTGTAGAGAGTTGTATTAATAAAAAATTTTCAAGTCTAGTAACACTTCCAATATCCAAGGAAATTTTATCAAAAGTAACTGAGAAGTTCACTGGTCACACGGAATATATATCTAAGCTTGCAGGTACCAATCATCAAGAAGTCATGATGCTGGCTCATAAGAATCTTAGAGTTGCTTTAGTGACTACTCATATAGCATTATCAGATGTTCCCAAACATATCACTATAGATAAGCTTACAGCTATACTGACAACCCTTAATGATGACCTAAAAAATAGATTCAAAATTAAAAAACCTAGGATAACTGTCACTGGGTTAAATCCTCATGCCGGCGAAGGTGGAGAATTTGGCAAAGAGGAACAAGAAATAATTTCTCCAGTTATTAATGGGATGTTAAAAAAAGGATTAAATCTTCAAGGACCATTACCAGCTGATACTGCATTTACTCCGAATAAAATAAGAGAAACAGATTGTTATTTGGCAATGTTTCATGATCAAGGACTAACACCATTTAAAGCCCTTTCATTTGGAAAGGGTGTGAATGTGACGTTAGGGTTGCCATTTATTAGAACTTCAGTTGATCATGGAACTGCATTTGATATTGTTGGTACACCAAAAATTAGTCCATCTAGTTTTTATGAAGCAATAGATATGGCTATTAAATTAAGCTAATGATCAAGGCTAAAAAAAAATTTGGGCAAAATTTTCTAACAGATAAATCAATAATTCAAGAAATAGTAAATCATATCCAACCAAAAGAACAAGATAAAATTTTAGAGATAGGTCCTGGTATGGGAGCGATAACATTCCCACTTCTAAACAAATTAAACCATATCAATGTAGTAGAAATTGATTCTGATATGATTAATTTTCTAAAAAAAAATATACCCTGCGAAAAAATAAATATTATCGATCAAGATATCCTGTTAATGGCTGATAAAGAGCTAGGTGTATTTGACAGAATAATAGGAAATCTACCTTATTATGTATCAACAGAAATTGTTATAAAAATGATTGATATAGCAGGGTCAATTCAAGATCTGCATTTTATGTTCCAAAAAGAGGTTGCAGAAAGAATTACTGCGAAACCCAATAATAAAAACTACGGGAGATTGTCTGTATTAATACAATATTTCTTTGATGCTGAAATTCTAATAAACATTTTACCTGATTCCTTTTCACCGCCACCAAAAATACAGTCATCCTTTGTTAAACTCACCCCAAAGAAAAAAAAAGGATTAAAATTTAAAACTTTAAAAACTTTTAAAAAAGTCATCAAAATAGCTTTCCAATTCAAAAGAAAAACTATTAAGAATAATTTTAAAAATGTACTTAGTGAAGCTAATTTTATTTCTATAGGTATTAATCCAGGAAACCGTTCAGAAATGTTGAGTATTAACGATTTTATTATTATTGAAAATTACATACATGACCATAAAATATTGATATGACAATGATATAATTTAATGTTTTAGGTTTGAATTATGAACATAGTTTTATTAGGAGCTCCTGGGGCAGGCAAAGGAACTCAGGCAATTTTTTTAAAGAATAAGTACGCAATTCCTCAAATATCTACAGGAGATATGCTTCGAACAGCAGTCAATAATAATACTGTCTTGGGAAGTAAAGCAAAAAAATTCATGGATAATGGCGAGCTTGTTCCAGATTCTTTAATTATCGACTTAGTTAAGCTTCGAGTGAAAGATAATGATTGTTTACGTGGATTCTTATTAGATGGCTTTCCTAGAACAATTCCTCAAG
This sequence comes from uncultured Methylobacillus sp., assembly GCA_964526705.1. Taxonomy (GTDB): domain Bacteria; phylum Pseudomonadota; class Gammaproteobacteria; order Burkholderiales; family Methylophilaceae; genus BACL14. The sequence continues at coordinate 116,964 of CAZGLD010000001.1, read as the reverse complement.
CACAGGCCTTGGCCCTTGCTGAATTACCAATAGACTTTGTAATAGAAATTGATGTTCCTGATGAGAAAATTTTAGAAAGATTAAGCGGTAGAAGAATTCATCCAGCCTCAGGTAAGATTTATCATATCAAACATGACCCTCCAAAAACTGAAGGTATTGATGATGACACAGGCGAGCCATTAATAATAAGAGACGATGATATTGCCGAAACTATTATCAAACGACTTAAAAATTATCATATTCAAACAGAGCCATTAGTTGAATTTTATAAGAATTTCTCTGGAGAGAGGCCCCCAATTTTTATAAGTGTTGATGGGACTAAAGCTCCCCAAACCATCAATCACGAACTAATAGAAAAACTAAACAAATAATGAACCCAGATTACCCACACAAAGAAATAGAAAAAAAATCTCAGCAATTTTGGAGTCAACATAATACCTTTGATGCTTGTGAGGATAAGTCCAAACAAAAATTTTACGCTCTCTCCATGTTTCCATATCCAAGTGGCAAGCTGCATATGGGGCATGTGAGAAATTATACGATTGGGGATGTTATCTCAAGGTTTAAAAAATTAAATGGTTTTAATGTCCTTCAACCAATGGGATGGGATGCATTTGGTCTGCCTGCTGAAAATGCAGCTATCCAAAATAAAACTGCTCCCGATAAATGGACTTATGAAAATATAGCCCATATGAAAGATCAGCTTAAGGAATTAGGCTTAGCAATCGATTGGAAAAGAGAAATAGCAACCTGTGACAGCTCTTACTATAAATGGGAGCAATGGCTATTTATCCAATTATTTGAAAAAGGTTTGATTTACAAAAAAACTGCAATGGTAAATTGGGACCCAGTTGATCAGACAGTTCTTGCAAACGAACAAGTTATTGATGGTCGGGGGTGGAGGTCTGGAGCGCTTGTTGAAAGGAAAGAAATACCCCAGTATTTTATGAAAATTACAGATTATGCTGAGGATTTACTTGATGGCTTAAATGACCTTAAAGAGTGGCCAGAGCAAGTAAAAATAATGCAAAGGAATTGGATTGGCAAAAGCGTTGGTTGTGAAATCTCATTTAAAATTCCTGGCTCAAATTCGAATATCACTGTCTATACCACAAGACCGGATACATTAATGGGAACTAGCTATCTCGCACTAGCTCCCGAACACAAAATCAGTATAGATCAAGCCAAAAAAAATCAAGATATAGCTAATTTTTTAACCGAATGCAAAAAAACAGGTGTAAGTGAAGCTGAAATATCCAAAGCTGACAAGAAAGGTATTTTTTCAGGAATATTTGCAAAGCATCCTATAACAAATAAAGATATACCTGTTTGGATAGCAAATTATGTTCTTATTAATTATGGCGAAGGTGCTGTTATGGCAGTTCCAGCGCATGATAATCGGGATTTTGATTTTGCGAATAAATACAACCTTCCAATAATAAAAGTAATTGATAATAAAGATTCAAAAGATAATGAAGCTTACGTTGGAAACGGAAATCTTGTAAATTCGGGTGAGTTCAATGGACTATCAAATATAATCGCTGGGGAAAAAATTACCGAAAAAATTGAGCTTTTAAATACGGGTAATAAAAAAGTTCAATACCGATTAAGAGACTGGGGTATTTCTAGGCAGAGATTTTGGGGTTGCCCTATTCCTATGATTAGGTGTGAAATTTGCGGTGATGTTCCTGAAAATGAAGAAAATCTTCCCATCAAGCTACCGGAAAATATCACCATAGATGACTCTGGATCGCCGTTAAATAAATTAAAAAGTTTTTTAGAATGCATATGTCCCAAATGCGGAAAAGAAGCTCATAGAGAGGCAGACACTCTTGATACTTTTTTTGAGTCATCTTGGTATTTTGCAAGATACACTTCTTATGACCAAGATAAAAAAATGTTAGATGAAAGGTCAAACTATTGGTTACCGGTAGACTATTATATTGGCGGTATTGAGCACGCAATCCTCCACCTACTCTATGCTAGATTTTTTAGCAGATTATTATTTGATTTAAAACTTTCCAATACAAAAGAGCCGTTCACAAAGTTACTGACACAGGGTATGGTTCTTAAGGGTGGAACTAAAATGTCAAAATCTAAAGGGAATACAGTTGACCCGAAGCAGCTTATTGACAAATATGGTGCAGATACAGCAAGACTATTTGTTATGTTTGCAGCTCCCGCGGAGCAAAGTCTTGAATGGTCAGATACCGGTATAGAGGGCTCACATAGATTCTTAAAGAAATTATGGAGAGCTGTATATGAATTTAAGAACAGTAAACATATTTCGAAAAAAAATATATATGAAGATGATCTACGCTTTAAATTAAATGCTACTATCGAAAAAGTCACAGATGACCTTGAGAGACGAACAAGCTTTAATACAGCAATATCATCCGTTATGGAATTAATTAATACGTTAAATAAATCCGATATTGAAGGCTCTATTTCGATTCAATTAAAAAAAGAAGTGCTTGAAAAAACTCTACTTCTTCTCAATCCTTTTGTTCCACATATCACTAAATACCTTTGGGAAGAACTTAACCCTAAAATGATTTTCGAGGAACAGAATTGGCCAAAAGTAGATGCAACTGCATTGATAAAGCAAGAAGTTAATCTGGTTATTCAAGTAAACGGTAAGTTAAGAGCAAATATGATAATATCAATCGATGATTCTGAAGAAAAAATTAAAAAAGATGTGATGATGCACGATAGTGTTGCAAAGTATATTTCAAGCGGTTCAGAAATAAAAAAAATAATATACATAAAAAATAAGTTAATAAATATTGTTATATAGGTATAAATAAAATGATATCTTCGACCAAAAATAATATTGTAATGGCACTTTCAATTTTCTTATTAATTGCTTGTGGATTTCAATTGAGAGGAGGAATTGAAGCAAACTTTGACTCTATTTCAATTAATGGTGGAAGCGCTAGTTTTGTTAAACAATTAAAAAAAAGATTAAAACAATCGAGCATTGAGGTTGTAAATTCTGAAGGAGAGATTGTCCTTGAAATTATAAGTGATGCTCTTGATAAAAGAATATTGTCACTAAACTCTTCTGGAAGGGTCAGTGAGTATGAATTAAATTACAAAATAGCATACAGAGTCAAAGGTAGTAGCGATGATGAATGGAGTCAATTAATTACAAATGAAGTTCGCCGTCAATATACATATGACGATGAGAATATTGTAGCCAAAACGCTTGAAGAAGAAAAATTAATAAATGGCATGCAGGATGAATTAATAAGGACGATTACCGCTCAAATAAGTCTTTATAAAGTATAGTTTTATCATGCACAGCTTCAATTTCTCAGAAAAAATTATTGAAAATACTAAGAAACAAGGCAAGAACGCTATCTTGGTTGTTGGCGAGGAACCAGTAACAAAAAAACACATCAATAATATTTTACAAAAATTTTCAGTTCAAAATAGCCTAGAGCAAATTAAAATTGATATTGAAACCTCAACAAAACTAGAGTCAATGATTGCAAAGTTCGCAAATGACTCACTATTTAGCGAAGCCACTCTATTCAAAATAAATATTTTAACTGGAAGAATATCTGACGAAATTAAAAACTTTTTTATTTATACCGTGCAAAAAAACGACGCAAATAAATTTTTTATATTTTATTTTAAACAAACCATAAAAGATTTTTCCAAACTAAAATGGACAAAACAATTAGAAGCCAAAAGTCTTATTTTAGAAGCCAATGAAGCAGCTCCAGAAAAATTTAAAGAAGCCATATTAATAAGGTCAAATTCTTACAACCTTAATTTTACTGATGATGCCGTTGAGCTATTTTCACAATTGACCCAAGGAAATTTTCTTTTTGTTGAGAATGAATTTATAAAGCTTCAACTTATATTTGGTGATAAAAAAATTAATACAAAAGTTTTAATTCGTCATTTATCAAACGGATCTAAGTATGATGCTTTTGACTTAATAAATGCATCCATGTCTGGCGATAAAAAAATAGTAATCGATACTGTGAAATGTTTATATGAGAATGGCATAGATCCACTCTCAATCAACGGTCTATTTGCATGGATTTTTAAAGCAATCGTAAAATTTAAACACAGTAATAATTTAGCTCCATCTTATGGAGATTTTACAAAAATGAGAATATTTGGTTCATCACAAATTATTGTTAAAAAATCTTTAAGTATATTGACTGAAATGCAAATTGAAACTGCGCTAATTAGAATTAAAGATATTGATTTAATCTGCAAGGGATTGCGTCAAGGGGATCCTTGGTTAGAATTGAACCGATTATCTTTTGGATTAGCTCGTATCCTTAATAAATCAAAGGTGTAAAATACTTACTATGGATATAAATAATTATATGGAAAAGGTTGGGAAGCAAGCAAAATCTGCTAGCTATCTCTTAGCCAAAGTATCAACTGAACAAAAAAATACTTTTTTAGATGATTTATCAAAAAAAATTATTGCCAATGAACAAGAAATTATCGACGCAAATAAAAAAGATTTGGAAAATGCGAAAAATAATAATTTAGACGATGCTTTTATAGATAGACTTGCGCTTAATAATAAAAATATCACTGCAATGGCTGAGGGGCTTAGCCAAGTTCAATCGCTTAATGATTTAATTGGTGAGGTCACTGAAATTAGGCAAATGAATTCGGGTATTCAGGTTGGAAAGATGAGAGTTCCACTTGGAGTTATAGGGATGATTTATGAGTCAAGGCCGAACGTAACAATTGATGCAGCTGCTTTAGCCATAAAATCAGGAAATGCCATTATTTTAAGAGGTGGTTCGGAATCTCTTATTTCAAATAATTATCTGGCTACACTCATTTTAGAATCACTCGATGTGGCAGGTTTACCACATGGTTCAGTTCAAATAATTGAAACAAAAGATAGAGCAGCAGTTACGCAGCTTATTCAAATGAATGATTACGTGGATGTTATTATCCCAAGAGGTGGGAAAGGGCTTGTCAATAAAATAACTGATGAGGCAACCATAAAAGTAATAAAGCACCTCGATGGTAATTGTCATATGTTCGTAGACGATGATGCTGATATAGCTATGGCGTTAAAGCTTGTTGACAATGCTAAAACTCAAAGACTAGGAACCTGCAATACTTTAGAATCACTTATAGTATCTGAATCAATAGCCAAAGACTTTTTACCACAAATGCAGGCTATATTTGATATAAAAAAAATTGAAATGCGTGTTTGCCAAAATTCCTTAAAGATCATACCAAAAGCTAAAAAAGCGGATAATGATGATTTTCATGAAGAATTCTTAGGGCCAGTAATATCATGCAAAATTGTCAAAAATATTGATGAGGCTATTAAACATATAAATCATTTCTCATCTGGACATACAGAGTCAATCGTAACAAACAACCATGCTAATGCAATGATGTTTCTACGCGAGGTAGATTCATCAAGTGTAATGATAAATGTATCCACAAGATTTGCCGATGGTTTCGAATATGGTCTTGGTGCAGAGATAGGTATTTCTACTGATAAGTTTCATGCACGCGGGCCTGTAGGTCTTGAAGGCTTAACTTCAATGAAATATATCGTACTGGGAAATGGTCAAACTAGAAAATAGTCATGGCTAATAAAATAGTTGGTATCTTTGGTGGTGCATTTGATCCCGTTCATAAGGGCCACATAAAAATTGCTGAGCAATGCGTTGTTAAGCTAGGAATGGATAAAGTTATAATTGTTCCTACTGGTATTTCTCCTTTTAATAAAATTTTAACCGATGACAAAGTTCGTCTTTCTATAATTAAAATTGCTTTTACTGATAAATGGTACGAGATATCAGATTATGAATTACGTCAATCTAAAAAAGATAAAAAGCCTTCTTTCACAATTAATACAATTAAATATTTAGCAAGAGAATCTTCAACATCTTATGTTTTAATATTAGGCAGTGACTCGCTTTTAACCATTGATCAGTGGCATAAATGGCAAGATATTTTAGGTTATTGTCACTTGCTTATAATAAGTAGAGAAGATAAAGACTTTAATTTTAATATTTTAAAACCGTCAATTCGTGATTTTGTAATAAAGAATAAAGTGAATGAATTTAATAATTTATTGAACAAAAGCTACGGAGGAATTTTTTTTACTAAATTCTCATTTTTACCCTATTCTTCTTCCGAAATACGCTCCCGAATATCTCAAAAAAAATCAATAAAAAGCCTTGTCTCCCCTGAAATTTTTGAATTTATAAGTAAAACAGGTTGTTATGATTCAGACGGCCAAAGAATATAATCACTAATATCAATTTTCATGTCATTAACGGTATAAGGAACACTTCCAAGGTATGGGTAGCTAATTTTTTCTTTAAGATGAGCAATATTTTCTACTTGAAAGTCCATGTTAGGATCAACAATGTTTGCAATCCATCCGAATACCCTTTGTTCTTTTTGCTCTAATGCCTTTATAGTCAAAATGGCATGATTTAGGCAGCCTAACTTTATTCCTACAACAATAATAACCGGAGCATTTATATATTGAATTAAATCGGATAAGTTTCTTGATTTATCTAGAGGGCACTCATATCCACCAGCACCCTCTATAAATAAGTAGTCAGATTTGTCGCTTAATACTTCCACCTGACTTTTAATTAAATCAAAATCAATTGAAATATTCTCTTTTATCGATGCGATATGTGGCGATGCTGCATCTAAAAAAGCATAGGGATTTAATATTTTCTGCTGAATATTTATACTATTAGCTTCCATTAAATGCTTTACATCTGCATTAATCATATTTCCATTAAAGTTCTCCAAACCAGCTGAAATTGGTTTCATTCCAATTGCTAAATTGCCATTTTTTTTAAATAAATTAATTAACCCTATAGTGATATAAGTTTTACCAATATCAGTATCTGTTCCAGTAATAAAAAAGGTATTATTTTTCATCGAAGTCATTTTTAATTATTACAATCTTGTTTACTATCAGCCTTATTCCATACAACACCGTAAATAACTTCATACGTGGCTGGATATAACTCCCCAATCTTATATTTTTTATAGTGTTGGTTCATAGTATCTAAAAATTCTTTACCTCGCAGTCCTTTTGCTCTTGTGCTATTGCCATTTGTTGCCCCAACACCCCTGATATCCGCAAGAATGCATTCTACATTTTTATAATCTAATCTATAGCTTTTTTTTTCTAGCAACGGATACCCCAGACCTTCATAAATAGCAAAGTCTCTAATATTATCTATATCCAAAAAATGATTCGTCTTAGGGTGGTCAGAAAGCACCTCATTTATCATTCTAAGCTCCTTAAGCGTTCCCGGTCCAAAGGTGCTGAAAATAAAAAGACCATTGCGTTTAAGTATTCTTTTTATGTGCTTAAAAACACTTGATAGGTTATTTGACCATTGAATGGCACTAGAGCTCCAGACCAAATCAAATGAACTATCTTTGAAGGGAAGATTTTCCATATCGCCACACACATAAAGGTTAGAGGGCTTTTCATTTGGAACGACTACGGAAGAGCTTATTGGTTTTTTTCTGGCCTCTTCAAGCATATTCTCAGATAAATCAAAGTTAACCAATGTAGTTTCTTTGAATTTATCTTGAAGATGCAACCCGTTCTTCCCTGTCCCACAACCTAAGTCTAAAATATTCTTAGGGTTAATGTTTGCATGTCCTAATATTACTAATAAATCTTGAGATATCTGATCCTGAATACCAGAATACTTTTCATAAGAAATTGCGGCACGATTAAATATTTTTCTTTTATATGTTTTGTCTATCATTTTATTCTTTTACAAAATTTAATACTGTCTTAACAAAAAAATCAGGGTCGAATAAGAAAGGAACATGACCGGATCCAGGAAATAACTTTAGTACAGATTTAGGAATAATTTCTGCCAAATATTCGGAGGACGCAAAAGGGGTAAGCTTGTCCATATCTCCTCCAATAACCAAGGTATTAGCTTTGATATATTTTAAATCTTTTCGACAGTCTATATCCATAAGTAATTTTAAGCTTGATAATAAAAATATAGGATCTGGTTTACCTAATTTTAAAATACTCTTTTCAAATTTTATAGCTTCTGCCCTCATATTAGGTAATCCTTGAAATTGAAGTAAAAAAAACTGATGCAGTGTTTTTTTCCAATTAACCAATAATTGTAAGGAAAATTTTTCGAAAATATCTTTTTCAATGCCATAAAGCCAGTCTTTCTTGTTTATAAAGCAAGGAGTGCTAGATACAAGTATTAGATTTTTAATTTTTTTTGGGAATTTTTTTTGATACGCCATTGCAATTTGACCGCCAAGCGACCAGCCTAATAGCGTTGAATTATCGGGCATAAATTCATTTAACTCATCAAGAATGTCACTCATCGTATAATGTTTATTTGGATGGCAACTTCCCATACCCGGTAAATTAACAACAATCATTGTAAAGTGTTGGGATAAATCCTCTTCAATACTTTTCCAAACATTGGCGTTCATACCCCATCCATGGATAAGTACTAAAGGTAGTACTCCAGATCCAATAACTTGATAATCCATTTTAATTTAATACTTGATTAATTATTTTTGATAAATTAGAGATATCCTCTATCTTATGAGTGGATGATAAAGATACTCTTAGACGTGAGGTATTCTTTGGTACCGTTGGTGGTCTAATCGCAGGGACATAAATACCTGCATCAATTAATGCTTCAGATACCCCGAGAGCTTTAGAGGGGCTGCCGATTATTATTGGCTGTATTGGCGTTGAAGAATTTAATAGCATACTTTTATTTTCAATAGAGTGTCTAAAAAAGTCTATATTTCTTTTTAAATTTTTTCGTAAAGTATATCCATTGAAAATAAGATCAAGAGATACTAAAACACCTTTTGCTAGTGCTGGTGAGGAAGCAGTTGTATAAATATAGGGTTTAGATTTTTGGATAAGTAAATCAATTATATATTTTTTTGCACTTACCATCGCTCCTGACACTCCCACTGACTTTCCTAAAGTAACCATGTAAATAATACGGCTTAAATCTTTTGGTGATAAGTGTTGTTGATTATTTTGTTTTAATAGTCCTTGTCCATCCTCACCAAGAACTCCGTAACCATGAGCATCATCGATAAATAAATAAGCATCATATTTATGACATAAAGCTATCAAACCAGAAACATCAGCTGTATCACCATCCATACTAAATACACCATCCGTTACAATCCATTTATTTTTTTCTTGAGATTTTTTAATTTGTCTTTCTAAAAAATGTAAGTCCAGATGCTTGAACCTATAAACTTTAGCTCGAGATAAGACAACTGCATCATTTAATGAGGCGTGATTCAATTTATCACAAAATACCGCATCGCCTCTTTTGATTAGTCCTCCTATTACAGCCATATTTGCCATATAGCCAGAAGAAAAAAATAAACTTTTTTCAAACCCTAGCAATCGGGACAATTTATTTTCTGCTTCATCGTGATAAGAAAAATGTCCTGATACTAGATGAGATGCCCCTGCACCTGAACCAAATTCTCGGATACCTTGAATGATTGCCTCTTGAATTTTTTTATCTTGTGATAACCCAAGATAGTCATTGCTACCAAAATTTACTAGCCACCGATTATTAACTAAAATTTTATTCTTACCATTACCATTAATAACTTTAAGCTTTCTGTAAAGATTATTTGATTTAATTTCAGCTAAATCCTCATGAAATTGATTGTTTAGCATAATTAAATATTTTTTAATCCAAGTCGCTTAAACAGTAATTGATCTTTTTCGACGTTGGGATTTCCAGTTGTCAGTAACTCATCTCCATAAAAAATTGAGTTTGCTCCAGCAAAAAAAGCTAATGCTTGAATTCCATCATCCATGGACTCTCGTCCAGCTGATAACCTGACAAAGCTTTTAGGCATTGTAATTCTTGCAACTGCAATAGTTTTTACGAATTCAAAGTGATCAAGTGGCTCTGTACCCATGGCAGGAGTGCCTTCAACCTGCGTTAACAAATTTATTGGGACGCTCTCTGGTGGTTCAGCTAGATTAGCTAACTGATGAATTAATCCAACACGCTCAGAAAGATTCTCGCCAAGTCCTACTATTCCTCCACAACATACATTAATGTTAGCCTCTCTTACTCTCTCAAGAGTATCGAGTCTGTCTTGATAGGTTCTTGTTGTTATGATATCGCCATAGAGCTCTGGTGACGTATCAAGGTTATGGTTGTAATAGTCGAGTCCAGCTTCCTTTAATTGTTCCGCTTGGCCATCTTTAAGCATTCCAAGGGTTGCGCAGGTCTCAAGCCCCAGTGATTTTACCGAAGTCACCATATTTTTTACTAAATCTAAATCTTTTTGCTTTGGTCCTCGCCAAGCAGCACCCATACAAAATCTACTAGCACCAGCATCTTTTGCCGCCTTAGCAGCAGTCATTACCTCCTCAATATCAAGGATTGGAGTGTTGTCTACCTCAGTGTTATATCTAACAGACTGTGGACAATAACTGCAATCCTCGGAACAACCACCCGTTTTTATTGATAATAAGGTACTAAGCTGAACGCTATTTGGATCGAAATTTTCACGATGAACCAAATGTGCTTTGAATAAGAGATCGTTAAAGCTTAAATTAAATAGACTAGTAATAGCGTCTTTTGACCATTTTTGCTTTACAATTTCAGTGTGGAGAGGCTTTTTTTTTGTGAAAATGACATTTTTTTGTTGATTGTCGCTGTTAATTTTAGTCATAAATTGTCCTAACTATATGAATTTATTGTTTTATTACTTAACAATTTAACTTGTTAAGTAATTTTACACTATTTTATAACAACTGTATAAAAATTAATCATATGTTTAATATTGTCTTATTTGAGCCTGAAATACCGCCTAATACAGGTAATATTATTCGATTATGTGTCAACACAAACTCTAATTTACACCTCATAAAGCCTATGGGATTTAATTTAGATGATAAGCCCTTAAAAAGAGCCGGGCTTGACTACCGTGATCTTGCAAAGGTTAATGTTTATGAGAATTATAATGATTGTTTCAATCATCTAAAAAAAATGAGACATTTTGCAGTAACAACCAAAGCATTAAACCATTATCATCATTTTGAATACAAAAGTGGCGACGTTTTCGTTTTTGGTCCTGAAACAAGAGGGCTTCCTCCCGAAAGACTCGACGATAAGAGAAATTATGCAAACATAAGAGTACCGATGGTTAAAAATAATCGAAGTATGAATTTATCAAACACAGTCGCAGTTGTTTTATTTGAAGCATGGAGGCAAATAGAATTTACGCAAGGAGTTTAAGATTAATACTCCGCTCTCAGTTCTCTTCCAAGCAAATCTTCAACAGCTTCTTTAGGAGATTTATTCTCATGAATAACATATGAAACTTGTTGGGTGATTGGCATTTCAATATTTAGCTTTTTTCCTCGCTTAATAACTTCTTTTGCAGTAAAAACTCCTTCTGCAACATGTCCGAGACCCCTCAATATATCATTAATTAGATTACCTTGAGCTAAACGAATGCCCACCTCCCTATTTCTTGAATATTCCCCAGTACAAGTTAACACAAGGTCGCCCGCGACAGCCAAACCACCAAAAGTATCAGAATTTGCACCAATCGCTTGTCCAAAACGAGATATCTCAGCCAAACCTCGAGTAATTAGTGCTGCCCGAGCATTATTTCCAAAACCCATTCCATCTGATATTCCAGAAGCTATAGCAATAACATTTTTTAAAGCGCCCCCAACTGAAACCCCTGCTATATCCTGACTGGTATATATTCTCATTCCACCATGATGGAAAATATGCGCGACATCTTTAGCAGATTTTTTACTAGTAGTGGCTAATGTAACCGCTGTGGGAAGTCCCCGGACTAATTCTGCTGCAAAGCTCGGGCCAGATATCACGCCAAAATCTCTTTTATTTGCCTCTGGACTCCCTAAAATATCCATAGCAATCTCATGGGGGAGTTTTGCTGTATTTTCTTCAAGGCCCTTATTTGCCCAAATAACTGTAGCATGATGATTAATTTTATTTATTTCTATTAAAAGTTTTCGAAAAGCAGATGTAGGTACTGCAGAAATTATTATGTCAGAACCATCAATAGCTTCATGAAGGTTGTCATCTAATAGTAATAGTTTTGGAAAACTAAAATCGCCAAGGTATTTTGGGTTGGAGCGGGCTTTTTGCATCCCGGAGATGTGGCCAGAGTTTCTTGCCCATAAAGTTACCTGATGCTTGTTAGCTACATGCATTGCAAGAGCGGTTCCCCATGCTCCTGCCCCTAATACTGAAATTTTCATCGGTCAGAAAAGCCCCAAACATCTTGCACTCTAATAAAGCCTTCAATATTTTGCGATAAAGTTTTTACCTCAATCCATCCATCGGTGTTTAATGGAGAGACAAGTCTTAGTGCAACATTTACACTGATGTCTGCTAATTTAACACTGGAATATGATGGTTTGTAAAAAAGGATGACATTGTTCTTTAAAGTCAAAACTGTTCTATCCCTTGTTATATCTTTAGCCTTTATCCAGCTAATTTTTCCCTCATGATCTCTTACCTTAATCCAGTCTTTTAATTTAACAAGGACTTGAAGAGGGTAAGATTGAGTAACAATAAACTCTTTACTCGTTGATTCAGAAGGGCCTTCATATAAAATAGATTTTTTAGTTTTTACAGCTATGAATTCAGCCGAAAATACTGGCTGAATAAAAGCAAATAAAAGTAGGATGGCAAGAAAAAAAGTATTGGAATACCTTTTAGTTGACATTCGGTGCTGGACTGTCCGTTTGTTGTTGTTTTTGTTGCATATATAATGTTTCAAAATTTATTGGATTCAATAATACAGGGCTAAATCCAGCCTTTATTACAAGATCAGATATCGCTTCTCTTGCATATGGAAAAAGAATATTAGGACATGTTATCGCCAATACAGGCTCCATCCCCTCTTCTGGTACATTTTTAATAGCAAAAATTCCAGCCTGTGTAACATCAATTAAAAAAGCTGTTTGATCAGCTTGTTTAGAAGTTACTGTAATTTGAAGGGCTACTTCGAAAAAACCATCTGATAAAGGTTTTGCGTTATTATTGAGCTCAATACTTATTTTTGGCGCTTCACGGTTAGTAAATATTTCTGGGGAATTTGGTACCTCGACAGATACATCTTTTAAAAATAATTTCTCTATGCCAAAACCAGGACCCTGAGGTTGGTTCTCCGATGATGCATTATCAGCCTTCTTTGCTGTGGTTTTTTTTGTAACACTCTTTGTTTTTTTATCTTCAGCCATTTGTTTTCCAATAATTATATTAATTTTAATCGCTATTCTATCTTTTTATGCCAAAAGTATGAAACTTTGAGTACAAATAAATTAAATATCCAGTATTTTATCTAACTCTCCTGACAAATCAATCTCTCTCAAGTCATCAAAACCTCCAATATATTGATCACCAATAAAAATTTGTGGTACTGTTCTTTTCCCAGTGGCTTCCATCATTTTGCTAAGCTCATCAGGATCTCGATCTATATAAATTTTTTCATCTATAGAGAAACCTTTGTTTTTAAATAATTGCTCCGCGTTACTACAAAAGGGACAATAATTGCTGGTATACATTATAATTTTTTTCATAGTTAAGAGTCCATCTTGATAGGTAAATTTTCTTTTTGCCATGCATCCAATCCGCCTTCAATACTGATAGCTGAATTGATACCTAGCTTGGTAAGTATTTTAACTGCTTGAGCCGATCTAAAACCTTTTTGACAATATAGTAATAAAGTTTTATTTGGGGACTTTTTTAGTTTACCCATGTTATCAGCCAGCTGATCTAAGGGAATATTTATTGAATTATTAATTCTTCCTTTTTTATATTCATCAAAACTCCTTACATCGACAAGATTAACAGGTTGGCGGTTCATTAAAATTACCGCTTCTTTTATTGAAACAATCTTTTGGTTAGATGAAATGATTTTTGGAAATATTAAAAGGAATCCTGAAACAATAATCAAAAAAATCAAAGCAATATTATTAATAAAAAAATCCAACTTTAACCTCCAAAATAAAATCAATGAGTAATTTTCATAGCTAATTTTAAAAGAGGCATTATAATTGAATACATCAACTTACATAAAAATAATTAAGCGTATTTCATGCAAAAAAAACCAGTTGTACTTCTTATTTTGGATGGGTTTGGTCACAACGAAGATAGTCGTAATAATGCCATTGCTATGGCAAAGACACCTCATTGGGATAAACTAAAAGCAAACAACGCACACGGTCTTATTAATGCGTCTGAATCACATGTTGGACTGCCTATCGGTCAAATGGGAAATTCAGAGGTTGGTCACCTTAGCATCGGTTCTGGAAGAATAATACACCAGGATATTGAAAGAATTAATAAAAGCATTGAAGACGAATCATTTTTCAAAAATAAAATACTTAATGACAATCTTAAGCATTTAAAAAGTGTTGATGGCTCTCTTCATCTTTTCGGATTAGTATCTGATGGAGGTGTTCACAGCCACATAAAACATTTTGATGCCTTGTTAAAATTAGCACAAGCTGAAAAAGTTAATAAAGTATATATACACGCCTTTTTAGATGGTCGTGATACGCCCCCAAGAAGCGCAGAAAAATATATCAAGTATCTACAGGCATCTTGTAACAAACATCAGATAGGACAAATTATCTCAATTTGTGGCCGATTCTATGCCATGGATAGAGATAATCGCTGGGAAAGAACAGAGGCTGCGTTTAACTTACTGGTAGAAAATCAGGGCTTATATAGGGCTGATAACGCTTTGGAAGCTTTGAAAAACGGATACGATCGGGGAGAAAATGATGAATTTATTTCCCCAACCACAATTAATTCCAAGGAAATGGTTAAAATTGATGATCAAGATACCATCATTTTTTTAAACTTTCGATCAGATCGAGCAAGACAGCTAACAAATAGTATTTTAGAAAAAGATTTTAAAGGATTTAAAAGAGGCCTTAGGCCAAAAAATGTTAGTTATTTCACATTAACCAATCATGATGCCACGCAAGCAAAAGCTATACCAATTTTTTTCCCTATAAAAATAAAAAACTCATTAGGAGAGGTGATTTCCAGTCAAGGTAAAACACAGTTAAGAATTGCAGAAACTGAGAAATATCCGCATGTTACTTTTTTCTTTAACGGTGGGGAAGAAACTGTTTATGATGGTGAAGATAGAATATTAATACCTTCACCCAAGGTAGAAACCTATGACCTAAAACCAGAAATGAGTGCATATGAACTTACAGAAAAACTTGATGAATCAATTAAGTCCGAAAAATATGATTTAATTATATGTAATTATGCCAATGGGGATATGGTAGGCCATACAGGGATTATTAGCGCGGCCATAAAAGCGATAGAGACACTTGATCAATGTATCGGTAAAATCTCAAAAACTGTAGCGACAAAAAATGGACATCTTTTAATTACAGCTGACCATGGAAATGCAGAGATGATGCTTGATGAAAAAAACAAACAACCACATACACAACATACAACCAATCTAGTACCATTTTTATACATGGGAAATAAAGGATCCATTCGAACGGGGGGGAATCTTTCTGATATTGCCCCAACAATATTAACATTAATGAACGAAAAAATTCCCGAAGAAATGACAGGAAAAAATCTGATAACAAATTGATGGTAAAAAAAATATACTTCCCGCTGTTTTTACTTTCCCTATTTACATCTTCAATTCTATTTTTTAGTAGTGTAAATTCTGAAGAATCTGTTAAAAATACTAAAAGTGACTTAGTGGAGATACAAAAAAAAATTGATGCATTAGACAAGAAAATTAATCAAAAAACTAAAGTAAAAAAGGGGTTAACTAAACAATTAAAAAAAGAAGAAAAAAAAATAAGTAAAACAAAAAAAGAAATCTATAAAATAAAAAAGAAAGAAAAAAAAAGTAAAAAGCAATTATCAAAACTAAAAAAAGAGCTGTCAGAATTAAGAAAGACTATTCAGCTAAGGAAAAATAATCAATCGCTTAACTATTACCATAGCTACACTAAGGGGCAAATAGGTTCGCTACAAATGATTTTGGAGGGAGTTAATCCAAACCAGATAACAAGAGATCTGAGGTATCTTGGATTTTTATCAGAAGCTCAAAACAATAATATAAAAAGAATAAAAGAAAGCTTTAATAAAATAGATAGTAATAAAGAAAAAATTGATAATACAATAAAAAAAATTGCTTCACTTAAAAAGAAACAGGAAAAAAAGAAAAAAATATTAGAAAAAGAGAAGAAGAAGAAGAAGAAGGTACTTAATAAAATAAATAAAGAAATCAGTTCGCAAAAAAAAATTAAAGGTAAATTGATTGCCGATGAAAAAAAACTCACCAGCATAATTGAAAATCTCATAAAGAAATCGAAGGTAGTTGCCAAAAAAAGAATGGTTAAAGAAAAAATTGTATCTGACAATAAATCTTTACCAGATCAATCGTTAGACAAATTACACTTTAAGAAATTAAAGAAAAAACTGAAACTTCCTATCAAAGGTAAAATTATTCATAAATATGGTAAAAAAAGACCTGATACTGGTATTCGTTGGAAAGGTATTTTTATTAAAGCTAATGAAGGAGAACCTGTTTATGCCGTTGCTAAAGGGAGGGTAGTTTTTTCAGACTGGTTAAGAGGTTTTGGAAATATCATCATCATTGATCATGGTGGTGACTATATGAGCTTATATGGTAATAATGAATCTCTTCTAAAAAAACAGAATGTTAGCGTTCGGGGTGGAGATCAAATTGCCACTGTTGGAAATAGCGGCGGTAACAGTTCAAATGGGTTATATTATGAATTAAGAAAAAATAGCAAACCATTTAACCCACTTAGCTGGACTAATTTGAAATAAATTAAGAACCAATAAAATGAAGCTTTACTTTGCGGTTAAAATTTCCGTAGCGGTGTTCGAATACAAATACTCCTTGCCACTTTCCTAGTAAAATTTTTTTATTATGGACAGGTATGGATAAATTTGTTTGGGTTAATGCCGTCCTGATATGAGCAGGCATGTCATCGGGACCCTCAGTCGTATGAATGAAATGATTATCGCCATCAACTACTAATCTTGAAAAAAAATTCTCTAAGTCGACTAATACGTCACTATCATAATTTTCGTTTATGAGAATACTAGCCGAAGTGTGCTGAATGTGGAGAGTTAATAAACCGTCTTCTATTGGTTGATCATTTACCCAATTTCCCAAATCAGCAGTGATATCATAAAGCCTCCTGCCTGTCGTACTTTTCAAGATATCACCAAAAAATTGTTGCATATTAATCCCTAATAAAGCTTCGAATAGCTATTCTATCAAAAATTTAAAATAGATAAGAAATAGAAATATTTAAAGAGCGCCCTATGCCTGGCACTTGTGCACCAGATCCCCTAGATAGACTTGTAGACATTGTTGCTCCCTGGCCCAGATACTCTCCACCTAATGGATTGTCATACATACGATCAAATATATTTTCAAGGCTTCCCGCTACCTCAATAGATTTAAATCGATAGGATGTATAAAGATCTGCCACAGCAAATGAGGAAGTCTCTCTTTCCTGTCGAACTGAATCTACTTTATCTTTTTTACCCACTAATTTAACAATTAAGCTATTACGCCAATTACTGTTTGAATGGTTTAAACCCAAGCTTAAATTAACTGGCATTAAATTATATAAATCAGTATTTTTATCAATATTTCTTCCCCGTTGATAATTAAATTTTGCAAATAAATCATATTTTCCATTGCCTAAGCTTTGAAAGACTATTTTTCTAGCCGCAAAGTCTATACCGGCAATAGTGGCATCATGATTTTTAAAAATCAAATTTCTATACCCGTCAGATCTAGATGCACCTGTATCCTCAGCGTCTATATAATCACTAATGTATGAATAAAAAGGATTCATTTTAAACTCCCATGCCCCCTTATTGTTCTTATGATCAATGAGAAAGCCAATTTTATGAGCAGTTTCTGGTGTTAAATTTAAATTCCCAACATAACCATTTCCATCCCCATATAAATTATTCATATTTGCTGCCATTGTCCATGTTGACCATGTGTATCTTTGATATAAATTTGGGCTTCTTGTTTTCATGGTGTAGCCAAACTCAATTGAAGAAGATCGCTTAGGAGAGTATTTGCTTAAGATACTTAAGTCTACATTATGATCTGTCTCAGATCTGTCTAAGCTATTGAATATGGTTGAATCAATAGCTTGGTTTGATCCCATTCCGTCAGTATTATTGTACCCTTGAACTTTTCCTGCGTCGGTTTTTACCAATCCGTACCTAAGGCCTATTGATGAAAGCCACTTTTCTGACCAAATTTTATCTAGCTGTGTGTAAAGATCAAAACGATTTCGTTCACCATCATTAATATTGTAGAAATTGTTACCCGCCATCATTCCTTCTCCTGAAGAATTTGATTCCCATTTATCATTAAGGCTATATAACTGTATTTCGGCACCTACTTTAAGTGTATCTATGTCACTCAAGTAATAGTCAGCAGCAAAAGATACCCCGAATGTTTGTCCGTCTGATTCCATTGGCATGCCAAAACTTGCACTACCCATACTTGAGTATGTATATTTTTTATCATCAGAAAAATTATGTTTGTGATTTGTGTCATCAAAATAAATTTGTGATTTTATATTGCCCCATTTGTAATCCGCTTGATGGCGCATATTAATTTGATAATTAGTGTTACCTACAGAATCCATTCTTTGATTTGGAAACGATTGGTATGGACTATATTGATATGAAAAAATAGCTTCATAATAATGATGCTGGGTTCTTTTTGCTAAAGTGAATTGATGATTTTGATTCTTAAACCTGCTTGACCCAATTTCATCACCAGCTAGATAACCTCTTTCACTCGCTGCAGGTTCACTTGTTTTAAATGAAGAAGAGGCATAGGAATTATTTCCTTCCACTAAAGAACCAAAATACTTAATTGCTGTATCTTGATTTGCGCTAGTAGCTGAAATATTTAAACCTATTGCATCATTATTGCTTTTATAAAAACTCTGTATCTTTCCATTATTCAACCTTTTTTCACTTTTTGAAAAACTGATCGAATTTGATTTAACATTAATTACTCCACCAATATTATCTCCACCCTGACTTACTGATGATAGACCAGCTAAAACATCAATGTCATGAATATTTGCAGGACTAGTATAGGATAGGGGTGGGTTCATATGATTCGCACAGGAAGAAATAATATCCATTCCGTCGATCTTCACTTTTATTCTGTCATCAGATAGGCCCTGGAGTAGAGGTAAACTTGAAAAACCACCATTCTTTATGCTGTTTGTTCCTAAAAAGTTATTTAACAAATCCCCTGTATCAATATTAAGCATCTTTTTAGTAGATATAAAATCTAGATCGAGGCTCGTATCACCAAAAGGTAATTCTTTTTTTTCCTCAACGTTTATTATTTGCAGATTAATAACTGACTCAGCAGCAACAAAAGATGTGTATGAAAATAAGACACATAAAATGAAATTACGAAGATACTTCATGGAATAAAACCCTTAAAAAATTAAAATTACACTTGAAAAAGTGCTTTAAATTTAAAGTTTTATTGGAGGAGCTTGCCTTTTGAAGCTCAATAAAGCTAAATTTTTACTTAAAAGGTCTTTGCTATTTGATATTGATGCTCTGAAAAAAAAGTTTTCAACTTTTTCACTTCTATCCAAATTTACAACATAGAATTCTTTAAATGATAGCTTACAATACCCACACATATCTAACAATTCAAGAGAATTATTATGCTCTCCAGAATCATCATTAAGTGAAATTACTTTAACTCCCGAAGATGTACAAATAACCTCTGAAGCTTCCGTAGCAATGGCGCTCGATATTAAAGGACCAAATAGCAACATCAATATTGCAAATATTGCAGCAATTTGACTTATGGTGTATTTTCTTGAATTTTCCACTGCAGGGACTATAAATTAAAATTAATAATTTTACAAATCGCTCTTGAGCTTTTTACCTGTATAAATTTTGTCATTTATTTTTAAGCGCATCATAAATTAATAAAACTGCACCAATAGTTATTGCACTATCAGCAACGTTGAAAGCTGGCCAATAAAAAATATTACCGATATGGATAGAAATAAAGTCTATGACATATCCCAAAACTATACGATCTATTAAATTTCCAACTGCTCCCCCAAGAATAAGTGTGAGGCTAATTGCAAGCAATGGGTTATGAAGATTTTTTTTAATATAAAATGGCAAGGCAATACTTACTAATGATGAAACCAAAACTAAAAAATATCTTTGCCAACCTCCAGCATTATGCAAAAAACTGAAGGCGGCACCAGTATTATGTACATGAATGATATCAAGAAATGGTGTGACCTCAATTATGTCTCTTAACCTCAAATTAGCTTGAATTATCTTTTTTGTAAGCTGATCAAAAAAAACTAAGGCGATGCTTATGACATAAAATCTAAGCATGACTTCTTACTTCACCATCCTCAAATAAGTTTGATATACACCTTCTGCAGATAGAAGGATGTTTCACATTCTCGCCAACTGATTCTACGTAATGCCAACAACGCTCACATTTTTTATGAGAACAACGAATTACTTCTACAGTGAATCCCTCGTCTAACGACTCAATGGAAACTTTTGATGAAATGAAAATAAACCGTAAATCATGTTTAAATTTTGTTAAGCTAATTAAGATATTTTGATCAGCTCTAATAATTAACTGCGTTTGTAATGAAGAGCCTATTTTTCCAGTCTCCCTTACTTGCTCTATCTTTTTATTAGCTAAAACTCGAACTTTAATTATATTATTCCAATCATGAATATCCACATCACTTAAATGATGTGGAGGGAGCTTATACCAATAATCTGCAAATACTGTATGTTTTTCATCCTTACAAAGAATTTCCCATAATTCATGGGCAGTAAAGCTTAATACTGGAGCCATAACTCGCATAAGTGAATGACTTATATGGTGAAGCGCTGTTTGGGCTGAACGGCGCGCAAAAGAATCAACATCCATAGTATAAAGTCTATCTTTCAAAATATCTAAATAGAACCCTCCCAAATCCTCAGAACAAAAAGCAACGAATTTTTGGATTGCTAAATAAAATTCAAATTTGTCATAATGCGCTAATACTTCAGTTTGCAGTTCATTTACTTTATAAATAGCAAATCGGTCTAGGCTCAACATCTCATCTGATTTAACAAGATGTTTTTTGGGTTCAAAATCTTCTAAATTTGCACATAAAAACCTTAATGTATTTCTTATGCGTCTGTAGCTATCTGCAACTCTTTTTATAATCTCATCAGATATATTTAATTCACCAGAGTAATCAGTTGTTGCTACCCATAATCTGAGAATGTCAGCACCATATTGATCCATTATTTTTTGCGGGGCTATGACATTCCCCTTAGACTTACTCATTTTATAACCCTTGCCATCGACTACAAAGCCATGAGTTAGTAACGCCTTATAAGGTGCTTTTTCATTCATTGCACAACTAGTTAAAAGGCTTGATTGAAACCATCCACGATGCTGGTCGGAACCTTCCAGATATAGATCGGCTTGAGGAGATAATTCATCCCTCTTTGCTAAAACTGATTCATGAGTTGTTCCCGAATCAAACCATACATCAAGGGTGTCAGCAATTTTTTTATAATCTTTCACATCCGCCCCTAAAAGTTCTTTGGGGTCTAACTTAAACCAAGCATCAATACCATCCTTCTCAATCTTTTTTGCGACAATTTCAAAGAATGCAAGCGTTTTAGGATGTGGATCAGATGTGTCTTTATGTAGGAAAATTGGTATGGGTACTCCCCAACTTCTTTGTCGTGATATACACCAATCTGGTCTATTTTTAATCATAGCTTCTAGCCTTGCCTTACCCCAATTAGGATAAAATTCGGTCATTGAAACTGCCTCATCTGATAAATCTCTTAGTGACTTTTTATTACTATTTTTATGATTCATACCAACAAACCACTGATGTGTTGCTCTAAAAATAATTGGTACTTTATGACGCCAGCAATTAGGGTAACTATGCGTATATTTCTCCGCAAATATTAGTGCGTTTTTTGTTTTTAAGAGATCTATAATCTTTGCATTCGATTCCCATACAGTAAGTCCAGATACATGCGGTACATTTTTTTTAAATTTTCCTAAATCATCCACAGGGTTTTCTACAGGCAAGTCATATTTAGATCCAACAATATAATCGTCAATACCGTGTGCTGGAGCAGTATGAACTAAACCCGTTCCAGCCTCAGTAGTAACGTGCTCTCCACATATAATAGGAACAGTTTTTTCCAGAAATGGATGGTTGAATAATAACCCTTCAAGCTCATCACCTTTAAAGGTGTTAATTTTTTTGCCTGATTCTTGATATTTTGTAAGATTTTGCTCTGCTAACTCTTCAGCAATGATAACGCATTGATCAGATAGCTCGTATAAACCATAGCTTAGTTCGGGATGAACGCTAATCGCCTCATTTGCTGGAAGTGTCCACGGAGTAGTAGTCCAAATAATCACAGATACTGGCTTTTCTTTTGCCGCCAAAAAAATACCTTCAGATTTATCTTGCTTATGAGTGAAAGAAACATCAATTGCTGCAGAGGTTTTATCCTCATATTCAACTTCAGCTTCAGCTAAGGCAGAACCGCATTCGGTACACCAATGAACAGGTTTGCTTCCCTGGTATAAAAAACCGTTTGCATAAATTTTTGCTAATGACCTTACAATATTAGCCTCTATTTTTTTATCTAAAGTTAGGTAAGGATTATTCCAATCGCCAAGCACCCCCAATCTCTCGAAATCTTTTTTCTGCCTATTAACCTGTTCAATGGCATAGTTCCTGCAAAGCTCACGAAATTTTTCTGGATCAATATCTTTGCCATATTTTTTTTCTACAACTAATTCAATGGGAAGTCCATGACAATCCCATCCTGGAACATATGGCGCATCGAAACCAGATAAAGTTTTAGATTTTACGATAAAATCTTTTAGTATTTTGTTTACGGCATGTCCAATATGGATGTCTCCATTTGCATATGGGGGGCCATCATGAAGAATATACTTCTTTTTACCAGATCGGGAATTTCTAATTTCCTTGTAAACATCCTTATTGCTCCAATCATCAACCCAGGTCGGCTCTCTTTTTGCTAAATTACCTCTCATTGGAAAAGAAGTATCTGGTAAATTGAGTTTATATTTATTTTCTTCTGTCATAATCTCTAAAATATTTTTTTACGTTATTAATATCTATTTGAATTTGTGCTTTTAAAGCATCGATATTTTTAAACTTTTTTTCATCTCTTATTTTCTTCAAAAAAGTTACATTGGCATGTTGACCATATAAATCCTTGGAAAAATCAAACAAATGGACCTCAAGATTAAGCTTTGAAATACCTGCTATTGTGGGTCTTACACCCAAATTAGCAACCCCCTGCATATTATTTAATTTTACAGCAAAGACTCCTTTTAATGGGGGTCGATTATGAAACATATGAATATTTGCTGTTGGAAAACCAAACTCTCTTCCCCTCTTATCTCCATGTATTACTTTTCCTGAGATAGCATAAGGTCTCCCAAGCAATATAGCTGTACGATTTAAATCCCCTAAAGTCAACAAATCTCTCACTATTGTGCTTGATACTTTATCGTCACCGTCTTCAATTTTTTCCATTACACAAACTTCAACATTATTTTTTTTAAGGTTGTGAATATTACCTTCACGTTTCATGCCAAATCTAAAATCACTACCAACGATTACTTTTTGCGCCTGTATATTATTTTTTATCACCCCAATAAAATCCAAATAGGACATGCGTGAAAATATATGATTAAATTTCACAATAAAAACCTGATCAATTTCTTTAGCTTCAAAATATTCTAGTTTCTCCCTTAAGCTTATAATTCTTTTTGGTGCAAACTTAGGTGCAAAAAACTCTTTAGGGTGAGGTTCAAAAGTCATCACTGATGACAAAATATTTTTTTTATGAGCTTCTGTAATTAGTTTATTTAAAATTGCTTGGTGTCCTAGGTGTATTCCATCGTAATTACCTATGGTAAGGATAGATTTTGGATACTTTTGGTTGATGTGTCTAAAGACTTGCATGTTTTATTGAGACAATTTTTTTGTAAAGTCTGACAAATTTATTCCTAAAATTTTTAATGAAGCGAAATAAGAAGCCATGCCTACTAAAATAAGAAACAATAAGTTATAGATTTTTTCCAATGCAGAATAAGATAACCAAATTTCTGAGGATTCCTTCAAATAATAAAGACACCCCCCCATTACTAGAAGCCCAAATGTAATCTTTATTAAATAAATATTCCATCCATCTTCGATCACAAAGGTCTTATCCTTTCTCAAAAAGAAAAAAAGTAATCCAGCATTTATACATGCTCCTAGAGCAATTGCCAATGCAAGTCCTGCATGACCAAAAAAACCTATGAATATCATATTCATTAATTGTGTACAAAATAAGGTAAATATTGCAATTTTAACTGGTGTTTTAATATTTTTTTGTGCATAAAAAGCAGGAGCTAATACCTTAATAAGAATTAATGCTACAAGTCCAATGCTATAGGCTGACAAAGCATGTCGTGTCATATTAACATCATGCTCAGTAAATGCCCCGTAGTAAAAAAGAGTAGTTATTAATGGGGTAGCAAGAATGAAAAGGCCTAAGGCTGCAGGGGCTGCCAACAAAACTGATAATTTTAAACCCCAGTTTACTAAACTTGAATATTCCTTATTTTTTTTTGCTGAAATACTTCCAGATAAACTAGGCAAAAGAATGGTACTCAAAGCCACGCCAAGAACTCCTACAGGAAACTCCATGAGACGGTCTGCATAATATAACCATGAAACACTACCTACCGCTAAAAAAGAGGCAAAAACTGTATTAATTAACAAAGATATTTGTGTTACCGAAACACCCAGTATTGCAGGTCCCATTAATTTTGTAATTTTCCATACCCCTGGATCATTGATGTTTAAATCAAATTTTGGTAAAAAACCAATCTGTTTTAAAAAGGGTAATTGAAAAAATAATTGAAGGATTCCTCCAATAAAAACTGCCCATGCTAGAACAAAAGCAGGTTGAGAAAAGCTGTCAGAAAAGTATAAGGCTGCAACTATAAAACTTATATTTAGCCATACCGGAGTAAATGCAGGTACTAAGAATTTACCGTAAGAATTTAGAATACCTCCGGCCATTGATACGAGTGAAATAAAAAAAATGTAAGGGAATGTTATTTGCAGCATATCCACAGTTAAATTAAACTTTTCAGGATCTGAAGCAAAACCTGGCGCACTTAAATAAATTAGCCATGGAGCTCCAAAAATTCCAGCTAGAGTAAGTGTAATCAAAAATAAACCTAGCAATGTTGCAACCTTATTTATTAAAATTGCTGTTTCTTCTGGAGTTTTTTTTGACTTATATTCTGCGAGGATAGGAATAAAAGCTTGGGTAAATGCACCTTCAGCAGAAATTCTACGAAGTAAGTTGGGAATCTTAAACGCCACAAAGAAAGCATCCGTAGATATCCCTACACCAAAAATCCTAGCGATAATACTATCTCTTAAAAATCCTAAGATTCTTGAAAGAATAGTCATTCCCCCCACACCTGCTAAAGATTTAACTAAATTTATCATTGTGGTTAGTTTATCAAATACCAATGATTGATGTATGTAATTATTTTATATTGAGTAATAAGTATATTAAAAGAATTTTGTTCTTGTGTATCTATTGGAAAATAGATAAAATACTGAGCTATTTTTAATATGTATACACAAGGATTAATTCTATGGCAAATACAGCACAAGCCAAAAAACGTGCAAGACAAAATGACTCCCAAAGAGCTCATAATGCTAGCCTTCGCTCCATTTTTAGAACTGCAGTAAAAAAAATTATCAAAGCAATTGAGGGTGGTGATAAAAAAATTGCAACAGAATCATACAAAGAAAATGTTGCAGTAATTGACAGAATGGCAGACAAGAGAATTGTTCACAAAAATAAAGCTGCACGTCACAAATCAAGACTAAATACAGCAATTAAATCTCTTTAGATAAAAAATCGTATATGCTCTCAGTCTAATTTTAGAGCATTTCTTTTAGTAATTTAGCCTTGGATAATATCTTACTTAGATCACTACCTGAAACATTAAAGTGAGCCATCTTACGTCCTTTTCTTGGTTCTTTTTTTCCGTACATATGTAACTTAACATCAGGCTCATCAAGTAATATATCAAAATTGGGATCACGAAGAATATTCTCTGTAAACCAAAGATCCCCTAACAAATTTATCATAACTGTATTAGTGTGAAATCCTGGGTCAACTAACTCTAAGTTTGTTAAAGCTCTAACCTGCATATCAAACTGATTATTAATACAAGCATCCAAGCTATAATGCCCAGAATTATGAGGTCTTGGGGCAATCTCGTTAACAAATATATTTCCATCTACCAAAAAAAACTCAACTGCTAACACACCAACATAACTAAGCTTAATTGCTATCTGATGCGCATATTCTTTTGCTTTATCAGCAATATCTTTCGACACCCTTCCTGGACATATTGTAATATCAAGAACTCCATTGGTGTGCTGGTTCTCAGCTAATGGGAAATATACGTGATCGCCATTGGTTGATCTTGCAATAACTACAGACATCTCCAAGTGTAAAGGTAATTTTTTTTCAAGAACACATGGCACATCATTTGACTGACTATAGACTTGGTTTAATTCATGCAAATCTGATACATGAATTTGACCTTTACCATCATAACCAAATTGTGCATTTTTTAATATTGCAGGAAAAAAATCTTGAGAAACTTGATTAACATCGTCTCGAGATTTTATAATACGAAATGGCCCTACTGGAAAATTATTATCTGCTAAAAAAGTTTTTTCTAAAATCCTATTCTGCGCAATAGAAACGGCTTGTGAGCTAGGGTGCACAATCAACCCATTTTCTAAATATTCTAGCGTTGAAAATGGTATATTTTCGAATTCAGTAGTAACTGCATAGCAACTCTTGATAATCTGATCTAAGGCACCTAAATCATCATACTGTGCACAAATATGTTCATCTGCAATTAATCCTGCAGGACTTTTTTGATCTGGATCTAAAACAGTAACTTGGTAACCTAATTTTTGCGCTGCCGTAACAAAGAATTTACCTAGTTGCCCACCACCAAGTATACAAAGCATTTTATTTTCAGAATTATTCAATTAGGATTTCCCAAGTTTCATTTGCATGACCATATCTATTTGGTCTGACCTAAACTGATTAAGCTTTTTTTGTACCTCCGTATCATTCGCTGCAATAATTGATGCGCAGAATAAACCTGCATTTGTTGCCCCTGCTTCGCCAATGGCAAACGTCGCAACTGGAACTCCTTTTGGCATTTGAACAATTGACAATAATGAGTCTTGCCCCTCAAGGTGTTTGGTTGGTATCGGAACGCCAAGGACTGGTAAAGTGGTTTTCGAGGCTATCATTCCGGGAAGATGTGCAGCACCTCCTGCGCCAGCAATAATAATCTTAAAGCCATTATTTTCTGCATTTTCAGCAAATTCAAACATAAGATCGGGTGTTCTATGAGCAGAGACCACTTTTGCATCATAAGTAATTCCAAAATCATCTAAAATTTTTGCGCTATTTTCCATTACCGGCCAATCACTGTTTGACCCCATAACAATAGCTACTAATGGTTTTGATTTATCCATTTAACTTTCCTTTTTTTTCTTAAGAAGGATTACCATATTATCTCTATGAATTAAATTCGACTCGTTAATATAGCCTAATGATGGCTCTATTTCATTACTTGATAGACCTTTAATCTTTTCTATTTCATCACAACTATAATTAATTAAGCCTTTCGCAATTTCTTTATTTTCTGCGTTTATACATCGAACAATTTCGCCTCTCTCAAATCTACCCTCAGACTTTATGACTCCTGCAGAAAGTAAGCTTTTACCTTTAAATACAATGGCTTCTTCGGCACCTTTGTCAATAAAAATTTTACCTTTTGGTTTTAAATGATTTGCCATCCATATTTTTTTGGAGACCTTATCCTTATCTCTTGTTTCCAAATGAGTTCCTTTTAATTTATTGCTATTTAAATCAAGAAGGATATTGGTTTCTTTACCAGAAGCAATAATAGTATCTGTACCACTCAAAGAGGCTCTTTGAGCAGCGTAAATCTTAGTAATCATTCCGCCTGTCCCTTCTGATGATTCCGTATCTTTTGCAGCCTCTTCCAAAGTTTCATTGTCAATAAATGCATGTTCAATTAAATTTGACTGCTTATTCTTTCTTGGATCATCAGAAAATAGTCCCATCTGGTCAGTGAGTAATACTAAATAATCAGCTTCAATTAAATTTGCAACCATTGCTGCGAGAGTATCGTTATCTCCAAACCTAATCTCATCATCAGCTACTGTATCATTTTCGTTTATAACTGGAATTATGCTCTGTTCTATTAATTTACAAATTGTTGATCGAGCATTCAAATAACTTTTTTTTATGCTCAAATCGTCGTGCGTTAACAATATTAAAGAGGATACTAGGCCTGATTTAGTAAATAATTGTTCATAAATTTGAGCTAAAATCAATTGTCCCACTGACGCAGCTGCTCTTAATTCACTCAATTCTTTGGGTCTTTTTTTATACCCAAGTTTTTTTAATCCGGCTGCAATAGCGCCACTTGACACCAGAACAATTTCTTTTTTCATTGCAGCTAATTCTGCAATTTGCTCTATGATTGATTGTAATTGAGCTTTATCAATACCCTCGCCATTTTTAGTAATAATGCTTGATCCAAGTTTGATGACCACTCTTTTGGAATCAGTAAAATTTAATCTATTCATCAATTACTAAACCCTTAATATGTTTCATTATTTCGTACGTTAATTCTTTGCAGCCATTACCGTTAATAGCAGATATGCGAAAAACTTTATCGGTCCATTTCATTTTACTAATCAATTGGTCTTGAATAGCATCTGCGCGCTCAGTTAAATCAATTTTGTTCAGTATCAGCCATCTAGGTTTATGAAATAAACTTTCGCTATATTTTTTTAGCTCATTTACAATTGCATTTGCTTCATCTGCTGGGTCAATTGCATCATCAAAAGGTGCGATATCAATGATATGCAATAAAAGCTTTGTACGATCCAAGTGCCTTAAAAATTGATGCCCAAGTCCATGTCCGTCCGCTGCTCCTTCAATTAAACCAGGAATGTCTGCAACAACAAAGCTTTTTTCACTGTCTACCCTCACTACCCCGAGATTTGGTTGTAAGGTTGTAAAAGGATAGTCTGCGACTTTAGGTTTTGCTGCAGAAATAGATCGAATAAAAGACGATTTACCAGCATTAGGCATACCAAGTAAGCCAACATCAGCAAGAACCTTAAGTTCAAGATAAAGCTCAAATTCTTCTCCAGGCTCGCCTTGAGTACATTGACGCGGAGCTCTATTGGTACTAGATTTAAAGTGTACGTTTCCTAGGCCTCCCTTTCCCCCTTGAGCAATAATCTTTCTATCACCATGCACTTCAAAATCAGCTATTATTAATCCAGATTGTCTTTCAGTAATGACAGTCCCAACAGGAACTCTTAAAATTAAATCTTCTCCTTTTGCACCATAACATTCTGAACTTCTTCCATTCTCGCCTCGCTTTGCGCGATAATTTTTAACGAATCTGAAGTCAATTAATGTATTAATATTCTCGTCAGCTTCTACAAATATTGAACCGCCCTTGCCGCCATCACCTCCATTTGGTCCTCCCATTGGTTCATATTTCTCTCTGCGAAATGAGGCAATACCATTTCCACCATCTCCTGCGAATATTTTTATGGTTGCTTCATCTATAAATTTCATTTTGGTCCACCAAACAAAAAAGCCCTATCAAATGATAGGGCTTGGAATTAGTTAAAAAAAACTAAGCAGTTTTAACGTGCACTAATTTTCTTTTTAATGCACCCTTAGTTGAAAAGCTTACTTTTCCATCAGTTTTTGCAAATAACGTATGATCTTTCCCAATCCCTACATTGGACCCCGGATGCATTTTGGTTCCGCGCTGTCTTAAAATGATACTTCCAGCTTTAACGAATTGGTCTCCAAAAGCCTTTAATCCAAGTCTTTTTGATTCCGAATCTCTTCCATTTCTGGAACTTCCACCAGCTTTTTTATGTGCCATTAGTGTTCAATCCTTTTATTTAACCGCAATTTTATCGACTTTAATTTCAGTGAAACTTTGTCTGTGACCTTGCGACTTTTTATAATGTTTTCTTCGATTCATTTTAAATATCTTAACCTTTTCTCTTCGACCATGAGAAAGAACAGTAACATCAACAGAAGCACCCTTCACCCTGGGAGTCCCAATAGTAACTTTCTCTCCATCAACTAAGGTTAATACATCACTAATACTTACTTTTTTACCAACGTCAGTGGTCAGTTTCTCAACCTTTAAAGTCTCACCTTCCGACACCTTAAATTGTTTTCCACCTGTTTTTATTAACGCATACATGTTTATAACCTTATAAAATATACTAATTAAGAGTCGCGATTATACTTAAAATATTTTATTTTATCAATTATTTCTTATAATTGATAACCTGCACACGTTAAATCATTTACATCCCAATAAAAAGCCACACTCTATGATAAAATATGATGATTACAAGATAAATCACATTTAATTCATTACATTGCTCACTCATATACTAGCCTCTATCTCGGATGATTTAATTTTAGTTAATAGCGCCATAAAAAAATCTCTTTTTTCTAAAATTCCTATAGTAAATCAAATTTCAAACCATATTATTAATAGTGGTGGCAAAAGAATGCGCCCTTCTTTACATCTTATGTTTGCTAGATTGTCTGGTGAAATTACCCCAAACCATCATGATATGGCAGCAATCATAGAATTCATTCATACTGCAACGCTTCTCCATGATGATGTGGTAGATCAATCTACTCAAAGACGAAGCAATAAAACAGCAAATGTAATCTTTGGTAACTCAGCAAGCGTTCTAGTTGGTGATTTTATTTATTCACGCTCGTTTCAAATGATGACAAAAATAAATAGCTTAGATGTAATGAGAATTCTCGCTGATACAACAAATTCAATCTCTGAAGGTGAAATACTTCAATTACTAAATACGAATAATGCTGATATTAATGAAAAAGATTATTTTCAAGTAATTGATTTTAAGACAGCCAAACTTTTTGAAGCATGTGGATCTTTGGCTGGAGTCTTAAATAATGCCAATGATGAGAGACTAGCTGATATGTCAGAACTAGGCAAAAGCTTTGGTGTTTTATTTCAATTAACAGACGATATTCTAGATTACTCAGGTAAAGAAATTGAAATAGGTAAAAATATTGGGGACGATCTAGCTGAAGGTAAGGTTACTCTGCCATTGATTTACGCTATGAGAAAGACAAACCCAAAGGAAAGTAAACTTATTAAAGATGCAATTAAAATGGGTGACATTAATCATCTTCCTGAAATCATTCAAATTTTGCATGATACAGATGCAATAAATGAAGTTAAGAAAAATTTAGAGGAGTACGTTAAAAAAATAAATTTAATTTTAGATAAATTTGATAGGAGTAAAACTAGAGATGATTTAAGGTTGCTAGCATCATTTATTGCCGCAAGAAAAAGTTGAGGCATTATTGCATCATAATCTTGTTGCCACTATCTGCTGTGTAGTAACTCATACGTACATTATTTATAGGTCCTTTGAATAAATATTTATAAAAGACAGATTTTCCATTGAGGTCAACTTGAGCAAAGCCACCCGTAAATAATGTCACCTCAGCTTCTTCATCGCCTTCCCTTAGATAAAAGGTAGAGTAATTTTGAAACTCATTATCCGAGTAAACCTCCCAACCATCTTTACCAGAGAGATCAGCGAGCCATCTTATTAAATCTACCTCTAACTTACACACAACGGTTTCTGTTATTGCCAAATAATCCTGATCAATATTTTTTTTAATCGTGTCGTTTTCTGTTTTATTTTGTTTCATACCCTTAAGCTTAAGTTATCATAATATTTCAAATTACAATATGATGATTTTAATTTAATTTCAAGGGCGCTATGCACATAGTTGGATTAACGGGCGGTATTGGATCAGGGAAAAGTGAAGCAGCTAAGAACTTTTTGGTGTTGGGCGTTGCTGTCATTGATTTAGACAACATTTCTAGAGATCTTACGCTTAAAGATGGTCTTGGTTACACTGCAATAATCAAGTATTTTGGTAATATCTTTTTAGATGCTAATAAAAATATAGACAGGGGGAAACTTCGTAGAAAAATTTTTGAAGACAATAATACAAAAAGTATTGTTGAATCAATTTTACATCCATTAATTTATAAAGAATGTTTGCAGCAAGTACAAAAGATATATAAAGCAAGTTACATTGTAATTGTTATACCTTTATTATTTGAGAGCTCTAAGTATTTAAAATTAATTGATGAAAGTTTGCTTATTGATTGCAATGAGGACTTTCAAATCGATAGAGTTCAACAAAGAGATGGTGAGACGCCTGCTTTAACAAAACTAATCTTAAAATCCCAAGTAAATAGGAAAGAAAGGATTGCAAAAGCTGATAAAATAGTTATAAATGATGGATCCCTAGAGGATTTATCTATAAAAATACGACATTTCCATGAGAACACACTCAAAAAAATAGGCTTAAATTAATAATGATAAAATATGAATTTCCATTAAACGAAAGAATTAGGCGCTTAATTCGCTTGGAGGAATTGTTTGGTAAAACTTCGGCCGCATTAACCTCTACTCAAAAGTTTAGTTCATATATTGTTTTTGAAAGGCTTTTTGAACTAATGCAAACTGCTTCTAGGTCGGATTTAAAAGTCGATTTAATGCAAGAGGCTGAAAGGCAAAAAATAAAAATAAAAGCTAAATCAAGAACAAAAGTTAATAGCCAGATGTTAATTAAACTTACCAAATTAAAAACAAGTTTAGAAAAAGCAAAAATTCATCCGGGATATTACTTTGGTGATGATAAATTTTTACAGGAAATCAAATCAAGAAATGACAGCCCTTATGGAATCACGAGTGTTGATTTCCCTGAATTTCAATATTGGCTACACAGTGAATCAATACAATTTCAAAAAGACTACTTAAGTAAAAAATTGCAGCCTTACCATCCAATAAAAGATGCAATTTCAACCCTAATGGGAATTTTACGGACATCGGCAGAGACGCAATCTGTTACTGCTGAATCAGGGGTGTATCAAAGAAAATTAGACCCTGCTTTAAAATTTGATTTAGTCACGCTTATAATTTCCAAAAGTATGAATTGTTTTCCGAATATATCGTCAAATAAATATGCTATAAGCATTCATTTTAATCATGCAAAAAAGAAAGTTCAGCTTGAAAAAGATATTAGATTTAAGCTAGGCCTTGCATCTTTGTAAAAATATGCAAATTGCTTGTCCTACATGTAATAAAAAGACCGTGTACGATAAAACTAATCACCACAGACCATTTTGTTCTGAAAAATGCAAATTAATTGATCTAGGGGCATGGGCCTCTGAAAAATACCACATACCAGGAGATACGAATGAAATACAAACCGACGAAGATTAAGAATTTCTTAATTTCTTTAATTTTTGGATTATTTAGTCTCAATATTTTTGCTTATGACTTATCAATTGAGAGTCCACACTTAAAGAAGCCACGGCCTGGTCAAGATATTTCTGCTGGCTTTTTAAAGTTAATTTCTACAAAAAATATACAAATTAAATCTATCGAATCGGATATTATTGACAAGATAGAGGTGCATACAATGAAAATGGAAAGCGATGGTAATGGAGGTAAGGTAATGAAAATGCGAAAAATAGAAAACCCACAACTTATCGCAAACGAAGAGTTTATTCTCAAGCCAGGAGCTGATCATTTGATGTTTTTTGGTATTAGAAAAGCTTTGAAAAAAGGAGAAATAGTCCCTTTAGTATTTAATTTACTTGATCAAGATGAATTAACACCTATAAGTATTGATTTTTATGTAATAGATTGATGGCGGCTTCATAGTATTTATATTCTTTTAAGTATTCCAGATAGACCTTTGTGAGGCAATACCTACACCTCCCGCATTGAAAGCATTGTTTATATCATTACGTTGCATTCCTCCAAGCGCGTAAATAGGGATGTTAAAGTTTTGAATAGTATCGCCAAAACTCCCCCATCCTAAAGGAGCTGCATGAGGGTGTGATTGTGTTTGTTGCACAGGCGATAAAACTGCAAAATCTACACCTAGCTCTATTGTTTTTTCTATATCTTTTTTACTGTGACATGATGCAGCCACTATAAGATCTTTGGGGATATCTGAAAGGTTATTGAGTAATAATGAGTTCAAATGAACGCCATCTGCATCTAATTTGTAGGCTAACTCTATATCTGAATTGATTAAAACTTTTGCGTTAAAATTTTTTGCTATGTGAATTATTTTCTTACAGAATTCGACATAATTTTTTTTTGACATGGATTTTTCTCTAATTTGTAATAGCTTTACGCCGTCATTTAACTTTTTCTTCAATTGCTCTAAAAAATCACCTGCATATTCAAAAGCATTTGTAATTGCATAAACATCTGGCAGTGGGATAGCTTTAAAAATCAGTTCATTTGCTGGAAGTACTGGTGTGACTAATTTTTGTTTAGGTATGACCCAAGATAACCTTTGCTGTTCTTTTGCTTCAACTTTTCCAGACCATTTTGTTACCTTATAAAAATGGAGAGTGACATCATAATTATCATATGCATATTTCCTTATAATCCACTTTTCGGCATCATGCACTACAATACCAATTTCTTCTTTAAGCTCTCTAATAAGGGCGTGGAGTGATGACTCTCCTAATTCAATCTTTCCTCCAGGAAATTCCCACCAACCACTCCATGTTTTAGATTTAGGCCTCTCTGCCATTAATATATGAGATGACTGATTAAAGATAATGCCTACTGCAGCCTCTATTTTTTTACGCATTAAGTTCTGTATTCGGTATTAATTTTTATATATTCATAAGATAAATCTGAGGTCCACATCGTCGAGATGGCTGTACCTCTTCCTAAAGAAACTGTGAGGCATATCTCATCTTTGTTCATTTCTTGCTCTCCTTCATAATCTTTATATCTTGGAGCAATTGCTCCATTTTCAGCAAACAAAACTTCATTTAAATGAATATTAACAAGCTCAATATCTAAATGAGGTAATTTTGCATTACCTAAAGCTGCAAGAATCCTACCTAAATTGGGGTCAGAGGCAAAAAATGCTGTTTTAACGAGTGGCGAATTAGCTATAGCTTTTGCAACCTCATGGCATTCTTGCTCACTTTTCCCTTGCTCAACAAGAATTTCAATAAATTTAGTTGCTCCTTCCCCATCTCGAATAATAGCCTGGGCTAATCGTAATGCAACATTCATAATCATTTCCTTTAAAGTTTCATAGTGATTATTTTTTGTAGTGATTTGTTTATGATTTGCTTTATTAGTTGCAACGACAATAAAAGAATCATTTGTAGAGGTATCTCCATCTACGGAAATTTTATTAAAGGTTTTTAAAGTAATCTCCTTAGTTAATTCCATTAACAGATCCGCATTTATATTTGCATCAGTTCCAATAAAAGCAAGCATAGTTGCCATATTTGGATTGATCATTCCAGACCCTTTACAAATTCCAGTTATATGAACAGTATCATTATCAACTAAGCCAGAAATTGAAAATGCTTTGGGAATTGTGTCAGTTGTCATAATAGCCTCAGCAGCGTCCAACCAATTATTTGAA
Organism: uncultured Methylobacillus sp.; assembly: GCA_964526705.1. Classification (GTDB taxonomy): domain Bacteria; phylum Pseudomonadota; class Gammaproteobacteria; order Burkholderiales; family Methylophilaceae; genus BACL14. The sequence goes on along the minus strand of CAZGLD010000001.1, from coordinate 81,130 downwards.
TTTAGATGATCAACTAAAACAGGTATGGATTCATTAATTTTATGTGTAGGCAAGGGAGTCATAATTACTCCTGTTGAAAATGGGAGTACCTCATGCTCATCTATTTTTAAATGACTAGCTACTTCATTGCATACTTCTTTGGCATCCATTAGCCCTTTTTTTCCTGTACCAGCATTTGCAGATCCTGTATTTATAAGGAGAGCTCTTTTGTGTGGCCCCTCACTGAGATGAGATTTAGAAATCTGCACTGGTGCAGCTAAAAATTTATTTTTAGTAAATACCCCAGCCACCAAAGAACCTTCATCCAAAAATATTAGAGCCACATCTTTTCGATTGCTATGCTTAAGTCCAGCTTCAGCAGTACTTATCTTAATACCAGGAATATCAAGAATATTTTCCTTATCAGGGCTTGTTAGATTAACTGACATATTCTATTTTTTTCTCCATATAGTTCCCTCAGAGCTATCTTCGAGTAAAATATCATGACTTTCTAAGTATATTCTAATCTCATCTGCAGTTTTATAGTCTTTAATTTTTTTAGCTTCCATCCTATCTTTAATAAGTTGGTCAATATCCAGAAGCTGCTCACTTGCATCTCCCCTCAAAAAAACCTCAGGCTCTTGCTCTAAAATTCCTAAAATATTTGATAGCTGTACAAGTAATAATAAATCTGATTGCTGTGAATTTTTATTTATTTTATTGGTAAGGCCGAATAAAACAGAAATAGCTTCAGGGGTATTAAAATCGTCATCCAATGCAGCTTTAAATTGAATTGCAAACTTATTTTGCCAATCAATATCACTATTACTAACTTTATTTTTAAGTCCTCTGGCAGCAATATATAAACGGGTGAGAGCTTGCTTTGCATCCTTGAGATGGCTATCTGAATAATTTAAAGGGCTCCTATATTGAGCTTTTAAAATAAAGAAGCGAATAACTTCCGCATTAAAATGTTTTAATATTTCTCGTATTGTAAAAAAATTTCCGAGAGATTTAGACATCTTTTCGTCATCAACCCTAACGAATCCGTTGTGAATCCAATAGTTAACCATTTGACAGTCGTTAGTTGCCTCTGATTGGGCTATTTCATTTTCATGATGAGGAAATTGTAAGTCTTGGCCTCCACCATGAATATCAAAATTCTTACCAAGAAATTTATTACTCATGGCTGAGCATTCTATATGCCATCCTGGCCTACCATTACCCCACGGTGAATCCCATGAAGGCTCTTCGGGTTTTGCCGATTTCCATAAAACAAAATCAAAGCTATTTTTTTTGAATAAATCTATTTCAACTCTATTACCTGCTCTTAGATCCTCTAAGGATTTTCCTGATAATTTACCATAATCTTGGAAATGAGATACTGAATAAAAAACATCGTTATTTTCACCCACATAAGCGAACCCCTTATCAATAAGAGTCTTAATCATATTGATCATATCACCTATTGATTCCGTAGCTTTTGGTTCAATATCCGGACTGATAACACCTAGAGCTTTGGCATCTGCATTCATTTCCTGAATATAATTATGGGTCAATTTTTCTATGGAAATATTTTTTTCTTTTGCTCGTGCAATTATCTTATCGTCTATGTCTGTTATATTTCTAACGTAAGTTACATCATAACCACTTGCTTTGAACCATCGATTGATAAGATCAAAAACTATAAGAACTCTTGCATGACCCAAGTGACAAAAATCATAAACCGTCATGCCACAAACATATATTTTTACTTTCCCTGGAGTATTGGGTCTAAAGACTTCTTTTTTATTTGTAAGACTATTAAATAAAGTAATCATGTGTAATTTTCATTCAGAATAGGTGGTAATGGGTAGTCATTTATGATAAATTTTGTTGAATAATTTGTGAAAATTATACCACGTAGCTCAATGAACTTTATTTGGGTTTCTTTCTTCAATTTAAAAAAAGTTATCACTAAGATGAAAAAAATATACACGATATTATTTCTTATTTTTACCGTAATAAGTTTTAATTTAAAAGCTGAAACAGTCATCATGGAAACTTCTAAAGGATCAATAACGATCGAATTAGATAGTGAAAAAGCCCCAATAACTGTTAAAAATTTCTTACAATATGCAAACGATGGTTTTTATGACGGTTTAATTTTTCACCGAGTCATAAAAGGATTCATGATTCAAGGCGGTGGATTTGATAAGAAAATGTTTCAAAAACTTACCAGTGATCCAATAAAGAATGAATCAAAAAATGGTCTTAAAAATGAAATGTATACCATAGCAATGGCAAGAACTAGCGACCCTAACTCTGCAACATCGCAATTTTTTATTAATCTTGTTGATAATTATTTCCTTGATGATGGGGCTGGTTATTGTGTTTTTGGTAAAGTAACTGAAGGGCAAGAAGTGGTCAAAGAGATAGGTGATTTATCAACACACATTAATAAAGGCATGGGTGATGTACCTATTAAAACAGTAACCATTAACTCTGTAAAAATTAAAAAGAAAGGCACAAATTAAATGATTAATATAAAAACCAACAAAGGATCTTTCACTATTGAGCTATTTAAGGATCAGGCTCCTATCTCAAGTGAAAATTTTTTAAGTTATGTGAATAAAGGCTTCTATAAAGGAACAATTTTTCACAGAATTATTGATGGATTTATGGTTCAAGGTGGTGGTTTTGATGAAAAGATGAATCAAAAAGAAACCGACGCTCCCATTAAGAACGAGGCAAATAATGGCCTTAAAAATAAAGCTTACACATTAGCTATGGCTAGAACATCTATTCCAGATTCTGCTACATCACAGTTCTTTATAAATGTGTCAGACAATTCTTTCTTAGATTATCCTGGACAGGACGGTGCTGGGTATTGTGTTTTTGGCAAAGTGACGGATGGTAAAGAAATTATAGATCAAATTAAAAGTATTACTACTGGATCTGCTAATGGTCATCAAGACGTTCCTTTAGAGCCAGTTATAATTGAGGATATGACTCTCTGTTAACAATTAAAGGTTCAGCAATATTTGTATCTGATATACATTTGTCGGAATCAGATTCATACACTATCGATCTTTTTAACCAGTTTTTAACAAAAGAGTGCTCCGGATGTTCATACCTATTTATTCTTGGTGATTTATTTGATTACTGGATAGGTGACGATTCTTTACACTTTAAAAATCTTTACAGTTCCTTTAAGCAGCTTTCAAAACATACAAGTATCTACTTTATTTGTGGTAACAGAGATTTTTTGGTTGGCGAAGCTTTCTTCAAAGCTACTAATATTATGCCATTACCAGAGGTTTCGTTGATTAAAATAAATAATCAGGAGATAATTATTATGCATGGTGATACATTGTGCACAGATGATATTGAATACCAGGAATTTAGAAAAGAGTCTCGTTCAAATTCATGGAAAAATGATTTTCTAAGTAAACCTCTAAAAGAAAGAATGGCTATTTGTAATGAGTTAAGAATAAAAAGCCAAGAAGCAAAAGAAAATAAAGCAGAGTATATAATGGATGTGAATTTAAATGCAGTAAAAAGAGTTTTTTCAGAATACGATTTTCCTCCTCTTTTAATTCACGGACATACTCACAGACTTAAGTCACATAGATATGTTTTTGATAAAAATGAATGTAAAAGGTGGGTGTTGGGTGATTGGCACGGAAAGGGGAATTTCATTGCATTAGAAGATAATCAGCCAAAATATTTTTATCTAAGCTCATAAGGAAAGCTCAGCCTTTCTATTTTTTTTTGCAGCCTCATTAAGAATTCCATTGATAAATTTAAATCCATCTAAACCCCCAAAAGACTTTGCAATTTCAATTGCTTCATTAATAACGACCTTATATGGTACATCTATCGAAAATTTTAATTCATATAGCGAGCAATATAAAATAGCCAATTCAATAGGACTTAATTCAGCATATTCTCTTTCTATGTAAGATTCAATCTCAGCTTTTAGTAATTCAAAGTTTTTAAATACTCCATCTAGCAGAGTCACATACATAACCTTATCGGACATTAAAAAATCAGGGTCATCTTTAATATCTAGCTTAATCTGATTAACATCAAAGTCATTTACTAGGCCTCTGTAAACACTTTTCATAACCAATTCTCTTGCTTTACGTCGGTTATTAGTTGGTCTTTTTTTTTTATTTTTTGGTTTTATTTTTGATGTCATATTGATTTTAACAAAATAGCCATTTCTATTGCAGCAAGAGCAGCCTCTTCACCTTTAATTATAGTACGAGCAAAAGCTTCATCCCCAGAATTAGTGGTAATTATTGCATTTACAACTGGAATATTATGACTTAATTGGACTTGCATAAGTCCAAATGCTGATTGATCAGAAACTACTTCAAAATGATACGTTTCTCCACGAATTACTGCTCCGACACCAATAAGAACGTCAAATTTATTTGATAACGCAAAAGCATTTGCTACCACTGGTATTTCTAGGGCACCCGGCACCTCTGTGTGAGAAATATTATTTGAGTGCACGCCTTCAGAAATTAGTTTTTTTGTACATGAGCTTAACAGTTGTTCAACCACAGACGCATTAAAACGGGATGAGACTATACCTATATGTAGGCTTTTAATTATATCTTTACTCACTTCACATACCCTCACCTTAAAGGAATATGATTATACCCTTTTGCAATGCATTAAGAACACCTAAAATAATCGGAACTCCAACAACCAACCAAGCTAGAGGTAATATTATTTTTTGCGCAGCTGTATTTGTTTTTGCAGCAGCAACTCCTTGTGAGGATGTGTCTTGATTTTTTAAAGCGCCTTGCTCTTTCTTAAGCTGATCCTCAGTCATAGCATACTTATTATTAACTGGCTTCACTAATAAGTTTAAAATAAATCCAACTACAAGCAGTAATGCAAGAATTTTAAAGCTTGAGTTGTATGCTTGATCCTCCGGAATACCTATAGCAAGTTGATACTCCCTTAAATATGAAATTAACATTGGGCCTACTATGCCAGCAAGAGACCAAGCTGTTAACAATCTTCCATGAATTGCACCAACATGTTGAGTGCCAAAAATATCAGCTAAGTAAGCAGGTATTGTTGCAAAACCACCCCCGTACATTGTCAAAATAACTAATGTTATCAACACAAATAAAGCTGCACTCGTTCCTCCTGCCCAAGGTGCGGCAAGATACAAAACAGTACCTAGACTAAAAAATATTGCATACGTTAATTTTCGACCAAGAAAATCAGAGGATGATGCCCAGAAAATTCTACCTATAATATTTGCCAAAGATAAAAGTGCTCCAAAACCTGTTGCAATAGCTCCAATTATCAAGGGATCAAAACTACTTGCAGCAATTTCTTGAAACATTGGTTTGGCTACTGACAAAACACCAATACCAGCAGAAACGTTTAAACACAACACGCCCCAAAGCAACCAAAACTGCGGAGTTTTATGGGCCATACTCACATGAACATGATTAGTAGATATCATACTGTTAGATTTTTTAACTGGAGGTTTCCAGCCTTCAGGCTTCCAACTATTTGCAGGCACTCTGTATCCAAAAGCACCGATACTCATAGCTATAAAATATATAACGCCCATAATAAAGAAAGTTTGAGCAATACCATAACTACTTATAAGGCTATCGCCGAGTGGCATACCAATCATAGCTCCTCCCCCAAATCCCATAATAGCCATTCCTGTTGCTAAACCTCTTCTGTCTGGAAACCATTTTATAAGAGTAGATACAGGTGAAATGTAACCCAAACCCAATCCAAGACCACCAATTACTCCTGCACCAAGCCATATTAGCCATAATTGGTGCGTTGAGACACCAAAAGAAGTTACAATGAGACCGCCACCCCAAGCAATTGCAGCTGCAAAACCAGCTTTTCTTGGTCCAGCTCTCTCAAGCCAGTGGCCAAAGATGGCTGCAGACATTCCAAGAACCACAATAGCTATAGCGAAGGTCCACACTACATCGCTTCTTAACCAATCACATGATGTGACAAATATTCTCTGCCAAAAAGTTATGTTGGATGCACATTCAGTGCCAACTAACTTTGTCAGTTCGGGCCAAAAAATACTGAATCCATAAATCATACCTATTGAAAGATGAATAAGTAAAGCCGCTGGTGGGACCATCCATCTATTAAAAGATTTATCAGCAACTATATTTTCTCTATCCAAAATACTCATATGAAATCCCCTGTATATAATTCTTACTAAAATAAAGTATTTGTCTAAATTAATCAATGTAAATATTCAATTTAAAATTGTATGTTTAATTGTCATAAAAAAGTCATAAAAATGCCATAATATAAAAAATAAAAAATATTAAAAACTATGGCTGCAAATATATTAATAGTCGAAGATGAAGAGTCTATTCTTGAGTTAATAGCAATTAATCTTCACCAAGCAGGGTTTAACCCTATAAGAGCTCTCAATGCAGAATATGCTGAAAACATTATACGTGAGGCATTACCGGATCTTATTATTTTAGACTGGATGCTTCCGGGAATGAATGGGGCAGATTTTGCTAAAAGGGTAAGAAGTAATTCAAATACGAAAAGTGTTCCTATTATTATGCTGACAGCTAAAAGTGAAGAAGACGATAAATTAAAGGGTTTAGATATAGGTGCTGACGATTACATGACCAAACCCTTTAGCCCTAAAGAATTAATTGCTAGGATAAAAGCTGTTTTAAGAAGAAAAATGCCAGAACTTGTGGATGAGCCAATATCGATAAATGGACTAACCTTAGACTCTAATAAACACCTATTAAAAAGTAATAATAAAACAATTTCTATAGGTCCTACAGAGTTTAAACTTCTTAATTTTTTTATGAAAAACCCTGATAGAGTATTCAGCAGGAACCAAATTCTGGACAAGATTTGGAGTAATAAATCAGACATTGATGACAGAACGGTAGATGTTCACATCAAACGTCTTAGGGATATTCTAAAGATAGCTGATCAAGCATCATTGATTAAGACTATAAGAGGCATTGGCTACAGACTTTCGAAAGATTAAAATTTTTTTAAAATTGGAATAAACCTGCTGTCTTTGTTTTTAAGGATAAACATTGCAAGAATTTAAATGGAATACTTTTGTTTTTATAGCCTTGATAGCTATTGCATTTACTCTTATTCTAAATATTTTTAGCTTACCTACTGCTGTAATTTTTCTAATATCTACTCTTATCATATCAATATCTTTTCATATCTATTGGATCTATCAGTTGGATAAATGGCTCGGTAATCCTACAATAAATAACTTACCAAATGGATATGGAGTGTGGGCTAAGTTATTTACAAAAATTTATCGTACAGAAACAAAACAAAAAAAATCAAAGCAAGAGTTATTTGGTGTGCTTGACCAATTTAAGTCAGCTGCTGGAGCAATACTAGATGGAGTAATAACAGTTGATGAAAATAATGATATTCTTTGGTGCAATAAAACAGCACAAAAAATGTTAAATATTATTCCAAAAAATGACTACAACCGACCGATCACATATATATTTAGAAATAGCTTGTTTAAGGATTATATTGAAAATGAAAAATATGAAGATACTTTAAAAATAACCAATCAATCGAATAAATTACCACTGGAAATAAAAATAGCTCACTTCGGCTCAAAACAGAGAGTCATTGTATGTAGAGATATGACTAAGGAGACAGAAATTCAGAATATGAGGAAGGAATTTGTCTCAAACTTTTCGCATGAAATTAAAACTCCTTTAACAGTTATGCTTGGCTTTCTTGAGACCTTAGATGATATGCAATCAGATCAAAATATATCAGAAAAGAAAATTATTGGCATGATGAATGACCAGGCATATCGAATGAAAACATTAATTGATGATTTATTACTTTTATCGAATATAGAAAGCAGTCAATACATAAATCGATCTGAAAGAATTGATATTCCTACCCTACTCAAATCAATCAAAAAAGATGTCATCGTACCTAAAGGGAGTAAGCATAAGTTTAATTATTCTATTGATTCTAAATTGTACCTTTACGGCGCAAAACATGAAATTGAAAGTGCATTCAATAATCTTGTTACCAATGCAATCAGATATACTCCAGAGAAAGGTCAGATTAATATTTGTTGGAATCTTGTAAACGAACTCCCAATTTTTGAGGTAGTCGATACAGGTATTGGTATTCCCGAAAAAGATATAAAGCGAATTAGTGAAAGATTTTACCGCGTGGATCCAAACAGAAGTAGAGAGACTGGCGGGACAGGTCTTGGTTTAGCAATTGTAAAAAACGTAATATTGCAACATCAAGGAGAAATGAAAATCACCAGCGAGATTAAAAAAGGAAGCTCTTTTAAACTAATCTTCCCAGCTGAACGCTCAATAAAAAAATGACAAGAAAAATATTTTTTTATCTTTTAATTTTGCTTCTATCTGGGTGCACTGGGTCAACTATGGAAAGAAAAGATTCCACTCAATATGATAAGGGTTCTTTCAACCAACTTGCAAAACTTGATCAAGATAGGATGGCGGACTATGAAATCAGAGAAAATATAGAAAGCTTAAAAATATTAATGCTGAAGCTCTACAAAAGGAACCCAAACCAACTTAAAAAGACTACATCAGATAACGCTGAGCAAGCAGTAAATTGGGTTTTTTATGGTGGTCATAAATGGGAGCTTGAACAAATAAATAACGTTTCAGACTTTGAAGCAGTTTATCAAGCATTTGACTCAGAATTCAAAGGTGACAGAGTCCTATCGCTTATTACGGGGCTCTACACCATGTTAGTCAAGGCACACGGTAATAAAACTGAGTTTTTTATAACCGATTCAATTGATCCCCAAAATCTTTACAATATGGCCAGAAATATTGAAATTACTATGTGGATGTTATCTACCAAAAAGGATAGTCAAGGTAAATTACTTTTACTTAGTAATGAAATAAATGATGAAGTGGCAAACTTATCATACGAAAGAGAGTTTGGAAAAATGATTGGTAGGCTTGATTATTTTGCTTACACTTTGTCAGAAAAAACAGAAAGGGTAATCACTCGGATGATACAAAATGTCACTACTGGAATCTTACTTCCGTTTATTTAGCCTAAAGCAATATTTTTTCAATACCACCATTAGTAGCTTTCTCAATATATTCTTCAAGCCATTGTTCACCAAGGTTATTTTTTGCTAGCTCAACAACAATATAATCTGCAGTAGTGTTGGTATCCTCACCATACCGAGCTAAACCTTGAAGACATGAGGGGCATGAAGTTAAAATTTTGACGGGTTCTTTCTTATTTGTTGCTGAAATAGCTTGAATACCTTTTTCAATCTCTTCTTGTTTCCTCATTTTTACTTGAGAGGCAACATCAGGTCTACTAACCGCAAAAGTTCCAGATTCACCACAACATCTATCATTAAGAGCGACTTCTTTATTCATCAATGTCTTAGTGACATCTAAAGAGTCATAGGTCTTCATTGGGCTGTGGCAAGGATCATGGTACATATAATGTTGTCCATTAATTCCTTCCATTTTAATTTGTTTTTCCATTAAATATTCGTGTATGTCTAACAACCTACATCCAGGGAAAATCTTTTCAAACTCATATTTTTGTAATTGATCCATGCATGTACCACATGAAACAATCACAGTCTTGATATCAAGATAATTGAGTGTATTGGCAACCCTGTGAAATTGGACACGATTATCGGATGTTATTTCTTGTCCTTTATCATGATTACCTGATGAAGTTTGAGGGTAACCGCAACATAAGTATCCTGGTGGTAAAACTGTTATTGCTCCTACCTCATAAAGCATTGCTTGAGTTGCTAGTCCTACTTGTGAGAATAAACGCTCAGAACCACAGCCAGGGAAATAAAACACTGCATCGGAGTTATCATTAATTTTTTGATGATTCCTAATTACAGGAACTGTTTTATCATCCTCAATACCCAAGAGGCCTCTTGATGTTTTGGTTGGCATATTTTTTGGCATGGGCCTATTTAAAAAATGAACTACTTGGGTAACAACCGATGGTTTTCCTACAGAAGCTGGTGGAGTTTTCTTAAAGTAATTAATGGCTCTTATTTTTTTTAAAAAACTATATCCTAATCGTTGAGCGCGATATCCAAAATCAATCATGATTTTTCGCATTAATTTAATAGTAAATGGATCCTTAAGATTAAGGTAAGTCATTCCTAACAATGTTCCGGCATTAAAATTTTTCTTTCCCTGTTCTCGCAAAAAATTTCTCATGGCGATTGAAACATCTCCATAATCAATATTTACCGGACAAGGATTTAAGCACTTATGACAAACGGTACAATGATCAGCTACATCATTAAACTCATCAAAATGTTTTAATGAAATACCTCGTCTTGTTTGTTCTTCATACAAAAATGCTTCTATAAGCAAAGAAGTTGCGAGGATTTTGTTTCGCGGGCTATACAGGAGGTTTGCGCGCGGTACATGCGTTGTACATACTGGCTTACATTTTCCGCACCGCATACAATCACTAATAGATTCTGCAATATCACCAATTGCAGATTCTTCCATAATAATTGATTCTTGTTCTAAAAGTCCGAAACTTGGCGTATACGCATTTGCTAGTCCAGATCCAGCCTGCAATTTACCATGATTAAAATGCCCATTTGGATCTACCTTTGCTTTATAGTTTGCGAAAGTATCTATGGTGTATTCATCTAAAAACTCCATTTTCGTAATTCCTATTCCATGCTCACCAGATATGACACCGTTGAGACTTTTAGCTAAGTCCATTACCCTGGATACAGCTCGTTGTGCATCCTGCATCATTTCATAATCATCAGAATTTACTGGAATATTAGAGTGTATATTTCCATCACCTGCATGCATATGAAGGGCTATAAATACTCGTGATTTTAAGATTTCTTTATGAATTTGAATTATTTTTTTTGATACTTCCTCGTATTCTCTTCCTGAAAAAATTTCAAGCAAGGGTGTTTTAAGTTCTTTTTTCCATGAAACTCTTAGCTCATAAGATTGTATTGCCTCAAATATTGTCTGGTAGTAGCCGTTAAATTCTGGTATTTTTTCAAAGTCGTGTGGACTACTGTCCATATTATGGAGATAAGAAGTCCATCTTTCTTGCACCTTATCTAGCAAATCTATTGCAAGCTCTTTTTTGGTATTTAAAGTGTTAAGGTCAATATCGTCTTTACTTTTGTCGTGAGGTGAATCAGAAATATATTGATAAATTTCTTTAATTAGCTTTAGCTTATTATTAATTGAAAGCTCAATATTAATACGATCGATACCATTCGAATACTCGCCAAGGGATTCAAGGGGAATCACAACATCTTCATTTATTTTAAAAGCATTGGTGTGTTTTGCAATTGCTGCTGTTCTTGCCCTATCAAGCCAAAACCGCTTCCTTGCCTCAGGAGAAACTGCAATAAAACCCTCACCATCTTTTGAGTTTGCTATTTGAACTGTTTTAGAAGCTGCTTCCCCAACCAAACTTTCATCGTTACTTGCAATATCTGCAATAAGTATCATTTTTGGTCTCATGGCTCTGTTTGCCTTAGTGCTATAACCTACAGCCTTTATATAGCGCTCATCTAAATGCTCTAATCCTGCCAGAAGAACATTGTCAAAATTATCTAAATAATTCTTTATTTCAACAATAGCTGGAACGGCATTGGATACATTTCCAAAAAACTCGAGGCAAATAGTTCTGATATGTTGTGGCATTTTATGCAAAATAAAAGTAGCGGAGGTAATGAGTCCGTCACAACCTTCTTTTTGAATACCAGGTAAACCACTTAAAAACTTATCTGTAACATCTTTTCCAAGGCCTATTTTTCTAAATTTATTTCCCGGTATTTCTAATATTTCAGGTTCACTAATTGGTGTAATTCCATCTTTTTTCAAGGAAGTTATCTTAAATCTTGCTAGCGAGACATCATGAATTTTTCCAAGATTATGATCAATTCTTTCAATTTCTTTCCAATCTCCATTTGGATCAACCATCCTCCAAGAAGCCAAATTATCTAGTGCTGTTCCCCACAGCACAGCTTTCTTCCCCCCAGCGTTCATTGCAACGTTGCCACCAATACATGAAGCATCAGCAGAAGTTGGGTCTGTAGCGAATTCAAGTCCTGCACTTGATGCAGTGTCCATAGCCCTTCTTGTAACTACGCCAACCTCGCATCGAATGGTAGGTACGGGGTGGCTAACACCTGGCAAATCTTTGTATTCAACCTTACTGTGGTAGTCTAATTTTTCAGTATTAATTACTGCAGAATATGGAGATAAAGGGATAACTCCTCCTGTATAGCCTGTTCCTCCTCCCCTCGGAATTATAGTCAACTCAAGCTCAATACAGGCTTTAACAATACCGGGTATCTCATTCTCAGCGTCAGGATGAATAACTACAAACGGTAACTCCACACGCCAATCAGTTGCATCAGTTACATGAGATACTCTTGCCAATCCATCAAATTGAATATTATGTTTTTTTGTTAACTTTTTTATTTTTGAAATAATTCTTTTTCTTAATTTTTTTGTTTCTTTAAAATCATCAACAAATTTTGTAATCGAAGCATCTGCGGCCTTGGTTAGCTGTGCAACTTTCATATTACCAAAACTTCGATCCTCAATGGTTTGAATTCTATGTCGCATAGCCTCAACAAGCTGTTTAAGTCTCTTTGGATTTTCCAATAAATCGTCGTGTAAATAAGGATTACGAGAAACTACCCAAAGATCACCTAAAACTTCAAATAGCATTCGTGCAGATCGCCCTGTCTTTCTCTCCTGCCGCATACCATTGATGATATTCCAGATCTCTTCACCCAAAAAGCGGATAGTAATTTCTTTGTCAGAAAAAGAAGTGTAATTATATGGTATCTCCCTCACCCGGTTATCATTTTGGGCTTGGGCTTTCAGAAGATCAGTGGATAGAGGTGCGTTCATTAAATTATCAAATGTGAATATATAAAATCATAGCATGTAGCAAATAACCTTACAACGCTTGCTTATTAGGGTTATTAATAAAAATGTGAGAAAATCAACTCATAATTTTGACATATTAAAAAGATTTAGTTCATGCTTTGGTTAAAAGCTTTTCATATTATTTTTATGGTAACGTGGTTCGCAGCCTTATTTTACCTACCGAGACTTTTTGTCTATCACGCCATGAGCTCTGATAAAATTAGCTTGGATCGTTTTGTAATAATGGAAAGAAAGCTTTTCTATGGCATCATGACTCCAGGTGGGATAATAACTATAGTTTCAGGTGTATGGTTATGGCTTGATTATGGCTTTAGTGGTCTATGGTTAAATATTAAATTATTGCTAGTTTTGTTGCTAGTTATTTACCATTTATTTTGTTTTAAATTTTTATTAGATTTTAAACGTGAAGATAATAAACGCTCACATGTATTTTATAGATGGTTTAACGAAGTGCCTGTTGTTTTACTTATTGCTATTGTTTTACTTGTGGAGTTAAAACCATTATGAAAAATATCTTAATTTGCGGTTCTTTAGCTTTTGATTCCATTATGGTTTTTGAAGATTATTTTAAAAATCATATATTACCTGATCAAATACATAAACTTAGTGTTTCTTTTTACGTGCCTGAGTTAAAAAGAAATTTTGGTGGTACTGCAGGAAACATTGCTTACAATCTATCTTTACTGCAATCTCCATCATTTATTATGGCAACAGTTGGGCAAGATTTTCTTCCATATTCCGAACGCTTGAGTAGGTTAGAAGTGGTCCAAGATTACATAAAAACTATACCTGATACATTAACGGCGCAAGCCTATATCACTACTGATCTTGATGACAACCAAATAACAGCATTTCATCCAGGAGCAATGATGGAATCTCATCAAAATCATATTGCTAGTATTACTGAAAAAATGACGCTTGCAATCATAGCTCCTGATGGAAAATCAGGTATGGTAAATCACGCAAGGGATTGCTATGAAAAAGATATACCTATTTTATTTGATCCTGGACAAGGATTGCCTATGTTTGATAAAAAAGAATTGATGGAGTTTATTGATCAAGCTAAATACATAGCTCTAAATGGGTATGAGGCTGAAATGTTAATGAATGTCACTGGATTAAACATACAGCAACTTTCCGCTAAAGTTCATGCATTGATTATAACTAAAGGCTCTCAAGGCTCCTCAATATATACTGACAAAGAAATTAGTGTTCCGCCTATTCAAGTTGAAAAGCCTATTGATCCAACTGGTTGCGGGGACGCATATAGAGCAGGCTTGGTGTACGGTATTGTAAACGGGTTTGATTGGGAGAAAACAGGTAAGCTTGCCTCAGTTATGGGGGCTATTAAAATCCAACATCGTGGGGGCCAAAATCACCGTGTAAAAATAAAAGAAATTGAAATACTTTTTGGTAGTAAATTAAGCTAAGTCTCTTAAATCGGCTGGCTCAGTATATATATTTTTAGTCTCCAGACACAAGGCTGTTAAATGCTCACCCCAAACGCACCCGCTATCAAGCGCAAAACCTAGACGATGTTTATGAAAACCAATAGCTGACCAATGGCCTGTTATTAATAATTCATTATCGTCTCTTTTTGTATCTAATACAAACCATGGGTATATATTATCTGGGATATCACTAAGATTACCTTTGTATTTAAAATCCAATTGTTCTTTATTGTTTAGGCAGCGCATTCTTGTCATTACATTCACAGTAAGTCTATACCGATCATCTTCGGGCAAACTATCACTCCATTGATTAGGATAATTTCCATACATTGATTTCAAAACATATTCAGGATTATTTCTTAAAGCATCAGAAAATGCGCAGGACAATGACATTGCTTCCTCTTTTGACCATGACGGGAGAAGTCCTGCGTGCGTCATGATGTAATTTTTATTTGAATGTAATAAGGGAATAGAAAGAAACCAGTCTAAATATGAGGATAATTTAGATATAGATAAAATTTTGCTAAGAGTGTCTTTTCTTGATGAATTCTTAAGAGCGAATGCTATAGATAAAAAATGCAAATCATGATTACCAAGTACTAGCTTAATGTGTTGTTGGTTCTCATAACACCAATCAACAACTTCTAATGAGTTCTTCCCTCGATTTAATATATCTCCTACAAGCCAAAGCTCGTCCGTGCTGGTATTAAAAGATAATTTATCTAAGAGTGATTGGAAAGTATAAAAACAGCCTTGCAAGTCACCAATGGCGTAAGTTGCCATTAAGAAGCCTTACAAGCTACCACCAGATTCATTGGCCATCCAAATAACTGCAGCAGCTACTTCTTCATCAGACAATGCAGCATTACCACCTTTTGCAGGCATCATATTAATGCCTTGAATTGCATGATTAATAAGCTTCTCTTTACCCTGAGCAATACGTGCCTCCCATTGTGTAGCATCCCCAATTTTAGGTGCACCCATCACACCTGCACCATGGCACAATATGCAATTAACTTGTGATATTTTCTCCCCAGAAATTATTGCATTTTCTTGTGGAGCACTGTTGTCAGCTACTTTGACTTGTGCAACTGGCTGAACTTTTTCTTCAACTTGTGTCTTTTCAACAACCTTAGCTGGTTCATCGACAGTCTTGCTTTTGGTAGTAGCAAAAGTAATGATAATAATAGCCCCTACCAAAGTTCCTACGACAACAAAAACTGTTTCTAAAAGAGATTTTATTCCGCTTTGCTTACTCATAAAAATTTCCTAACATATAAAAAATTAAATAAATTTAAACTTAAAATAATGATCAATTAATAATGCTGTAAATATTAAACCCAAATACAAAATAGAGTAATTAAAAATTTTCATCGACAGTTTATCAGAATAATTCCGATAGAGCATTACTACGTAATAGAGAAAAAAAGCATTTAATATAGTTGCAAAGACAAGGTAAATAATACCAGTCATACCAACACTAAATGGCATCATCGTGACAATCACTAAAATGATTGTATAAAGAACAATTTGTAACAATGTAAATTGTTCTCCATGAGTAACAGGAAGCATAGGCATGCCGGCTTTAGCATATTCTTCTCTTCTATATAAAGCTAAAGCCCAAAAGTGTGGGGGGGTCCAACAAAATATAATAAGGAAGAGTACAATTGCCTCAGGTGCAACATGATTATTTACTGCAGCCCAACCTAGCACTGGGGGCATAGCTCCTGAAGCTCCACCAATAACAATATTCATTGGGGTTGCAGGTTTTAAGAAAATTGTATAGATGACAGCATAAGCAAAAAAAGTTACTAATGTTAACCACATAGTTAAAGGATTAACAAAATAGAAAAGAATGATTAATCCAAGACCGCCAAGGATAGATGAAAAAATCGCAGTCTCTCTTGGAGAAACTTGTCCTGTAGGTAAGGGTCTTCCTCTTGTTCTTGCCATTAATGCATCTATCTTTTCCTCAATAAGGCAATTAAAAGCAGCTGCAGCTCCACTTACAAAAGCAATACCAATGCTTGACGCAACAAGTATGTCCCAAGGCACCATACCAGGAGTTGCAAGAAACATACCAATAATGGCGGTAAATACTATTAGTGCTGTTACTCGTGGTTTACATAAAGCATAAAAGCTTTTAAAGCTTTCTGTTGAGTAAAGAGATTTTACATGAACACTTCTATTCATAACGTGGTGTAACTCTCGAATTAATAATTACTAATATTATAACCAAAAGTGCAGCTCCTAGGTTATGTGCTGTAGCCAATGCTAAAGGAAGATGTAATAACAAATTAGCTATACCGATAATAAACTGAATAGCCAAAACAACCAAAAGTAGATTTTTATAAAAACGAATGCCAGGGTATGCACTTAAACTGATGGCCATTATTACCAAATATACACTCAAAATAATAGCACCAACACGATGGACCCATTGAATAGCATGTAAAGCCTCTAGAGATAAGCTTTCTCCCTCGATTGTTAAACCAAGCTCTCTAAAAATGGAAAATGCATTTTTAAAATCCATAGCAGGAACCATAGCTCCATGACAAGTGGGGTAGTCTGTGCATGCTAGAGCTGCATAATTAGTGCTAGTCCATCCACCAAGCATAATTTGTAAAAATAACAACACTAACGAAAACCTAATGGCAAAAAGTAAGCCTGAATTTATTGATATATTATGATTAACAGAACCTAAATGCCTGTGGGCTATAAATGTTAGGATGCCTAGTATAGACATTCCTCCGAGTAAGTGAAGCGTCACAATAGTTGGTTGCAACAACATCGTTACTGTCCACATGCCAAGTGCTGCTTGCATTAAAAGTAGTAATACTAAAAAAATTGGTAGTGCCACTGGTACAGCTATCTCTTCCCTTTTTTTATAGGATGTATAGCCAATAATCAAGATAAGAATACCTAAGACCCCAGCAAGATATCTATGAATCATCTCAATCCATGCCTTAGTTGATTCCACCGGACTATCAGGATAAATTTGTTGGGCTTTTGTTATAGCTTCAATACTCTCAGGAACAGTAAGCGTGCCGTAACAACCTGGCCAATCAGGACAACCTAAACCAGCATCTGTAAGTCGAACGTATGCTCCAAAAACTACCACGCAAAGGGTTAAAATTACTGAAACTAAAACAATTCTTTTATACCAAATCATATTATATTTATTACACCTTGTTTATAAGATAAAAATAACCCAGAATTATACATTCGAATATTCAATTATTGTTGGACAAAGTATGCTAAAAAAATTCTCTATTATTTCATTTATATTAATAAGTATCCTACTCATTGTTACTAGCACACAAAACAAAACGGTCCCCCATATTGATATGCTTACAACGTCTGGCGACACTATTTCTACAAAAGATCTTAAAGGTAGTATTTACCTAATTAACTTTTGGGCAACAGACTGTCCAGGCTGCATTGAGGAAATGCCTGGCTTAATTGATACCTTTAATAAATATAAAAACAACAATTTTACCGTCATTGCGGTATCAATGTTTTATGATCCACCAAGTCGCGTTCTAAGTTATGCTAAAAAAAATAAATTACCATTTCCAGTTGTATTAGACTTAGAAAAAAATATTATGAACAGCTTTGACAACATCAAGCTCACCCCAACTACGTTGCTTATCAATAAAGAAGGCAAGGTAGTAAATACCATTATTGGGGTTTTAGATTTTAAAGATCTTCATCAAACTATCGATCAAATGCTTTAAGGTTAAGGTGCAACTCTTATCAATCTTTCAATATCTTTAATAATTCCTTTCGGCTCTGTATCTTTTGGATATTGCATTATCAACGAACCATATGCATCTACTAAGTAAATAGCATCCATAGTAAATGCTTTATATCCACTAAATAAATTCATCAGCGTTTGGTAAGAGTCACTTCGGGTGTCAACTACTTTTTGATCCAAATAATCTTTTTCATACGTATCCCAATCTACTACTTTTTTTGAAATAAGAAGTCTATCAACCTTGTCTCTATCCTTACCAACAGCCAGTCTAATTTGCCTCAACTGATAGAGCTTTGCTTGGCAAATATCGTCACAACTATCCCCTACAAAAAAAACTAGAGTCCATTTCTGTTGTAATTCTTGTATCTCCTTTTGTCCAATAGCATAGCCGTATATTTCTCCAAGCTCAATTGGTGGATCGACCAAAATACCATGCTGAACTCCCTCAGCATTCTTCTTAAAATCCGTATAAAAATTTAAATACCACGAAAGTAGAATTGGTAAAAAAAACATTGAAGCTATACCAATTAAAATTATTCTCCCTTTATTTTGTTGGCTTATCATTCTTTGTTATCCCTATCCTTAAAAAAATTATTAATAAAGTAAATGCGAATGCAAACCATTGAAAAGCATACCCATAGTTCTTTTCAGATTCAGGTACTGGTAATTTAAAGTTACTTATATACTCGTCATCAAGTAGTGGATTTAAATAAATCATGTAAGGTAAAAAATCTGCTTGATAAAAATCATTAATTTCGTCTATGCTAATTCTTTGGAAACGAGCTAGCGATGAATTTATTATTTCTATATTACCTCCTCCTAGATCTATTCCAGGGACAGTCATCTTGACTGCATAACCAGAGAGCTGATTCATTTTTTCCAGATCTTTAATCAACGGTATCTGCTCTCTATTCATAAGGTTCTTATGCCACCCCCTATTTATCAAGACAGTTTTGCCAGTGCCTTGTATTTTAAAAGGAGTAAGAATATTAAATCCTGCCTTACTCCTAAAAATTTGATTATCAATAATAAGATTTTTTTCCTTATAAAAGGAACCTTTTAAGCTTACTTTCCTCCATAACAATGAGTCTTGATCAGTAATATTTTTATGCTTATTTAGATTTACCACTTCTTCACTTTGTCTTAGTTTATAATTATTATTAATTTGTTTCTTTTGATCTGCTCTATCTAATTGCCAGAAACCCAAACGCATCAGGATGGAGAATACTATTAAAAATGCTAAAGTAAGAGGTAATGTAAAATTAAATCGATATTTGTACATTTTTTAATATTTAAATAATTCTAAGGTAGTTTGTATGGACATGACTGTAATATTTAAGTTTATTGTTATTCTTATTTTATTTTTGATATTACTATCCCTAACCAAGGGATTACATTTTCTCATGAAGGAGAAAGATCAATCCAATAAAATGGTTACATCCCTAACAATTAGAATCGGGCTTTCAATTTTTTTGTTTGTATTTATTTTTTTTGGCTATTATATGGGTTGGGTTACACCAAATTTATAATAAAAAAATGCTATTTAAAATAGCATTTTTTAAGTCTTTTAAATCCAATACACAAATACAAATAATATTAACCAAACCACATCAACAAAATGCCAATACCAAGCAACAGCCTCAAAGGCAAAATGTTCTTTTTTTGTAAAATGACCTTTCATTGACCTAAACATTATTACTGCAATCATTATAGCCCCCATAGTTACATGGAAACCGTGAAAACCAGTTAATAGGTAGAAAGTTGAACCATAAATTCCTGATGCAGGTGTAATACCTAAATCATAGATTGCATGTTTGTATTCTTCTGCTTGAAAGTAAACAAAAATAAAACCGAGTGCGACTGTTGCAAATAACCACAATATAAGCGCTTTTCTTTTGGACTCTTTTAATGCCCAATGTGCAAAAGTAACGGTTAATCCACTAACAAGCAAAATGGCTGTATTTATTGCAGGCACTCCAAATGCTGGTATCACCTCCTTAAATTCTTGAAAAGCTTTTCCTCCACCCAAAGCGTTGGTTGGATCAGGAATTACGTTAGTTGGCCATACCGCTTGAAAAGAGGACCACAAGAATTCGTGAGTACCATTATGACCACCCTGGCCTTCCCCGCTTAACCATGGTATAGAAAACATTCTTGCATAATAGAGAGCTCCAAAAAATGCAGCAAAAAACATAACCTCGGACAAAATAAACCATCCCATACCCATACGAAAACTTACATCAACTTGTTTATTGTAATTGCCTGCACGACTCTCTGATACGACATCAGTAAACCAACCTACAAACATATATACCAAAGCAGCTATACCAAGAAGAAATACATATTTTGCTCCGTCAGAATTGTTAAAGAGCATCGCAGAACCAAGAAAAAAAGTAAATATAGATAAACTGCCGACTATGGGCCACTTGCTTCCATGTGGGACGTAATACACATCATTGTTACTTGCCATGACAAACTTCCTTTGCTATAAAAAATTTACTAACTATCAGATTTTACCCTAAAAAATGTATAAGAAAGTGTCAATGCGGTAACGCTTTCTGGTAAATCCTTATCCACTTCAAATCTTATCAACATCTCTTTAGTTTCGCCAGCTCTTAGCAGTTGATTTACAAAACAAAAACATTCAGATTTCTTAAAATATAATGATGCTACCCCTGGAGAAACACTTGGGACAGCTTGCCCAGTGATATCAGTATCATTTTCATTTTTTACTATATAAGTTGCCTCATAAAATTTCCCCGGCTGAACTTTCATTGTTTTTTCTTTAGATTTAAGGCTCCAAGGTAGATCTCCATTAATATTAGAGTCAAATCTCACCTTTACTAAGCGATCAGAAGGATAGTTTTTAATACTTTTATCTTCGACGACTCTTTGTGTTTTACCGTTAATACCAGTCAATTGACAAAATACATCATACAAGGGAACTAAAGCGTAACCAAAACCAAACATTAGTAAAGTAAAAAATACCAAACTCAATGTATTTTTTTTAATTTTTTTATTATCAGCCATTGAAATGTTGTAGTAAAAAGAAGAATAAATAAAAGCAGCTAGCTACCATACCGAGTATAACAGCTAGCTTTTTATTTTTAGAGCCAATAGATTTTGACTTATTATTTTTATTGGCCATAACTTAGCTTTTAGTATTCGAGCATAGCTTTTGTTAATTTTGGTGGTTTTTCAAAAGTATGAAATGGCGCTGGAGATGGTACTGTCCATTCAAGACCTTTAGCTCCTTCCCACGATAATGATTTAGCCTTTTTACCTCCTAGTGCACATTTAATAACGATATAGACAAATAGAAGTTGTGTAAGACCATATGCAAAACCGCCTATACTTGAAATCATATTAAAATCGGCAAACTGAATATTGTAATCAGGTATACGTCTTGGCATGCCAGCTAGGCCTAGAAAGTGCTGCGGAAAAAACAATACGTTGGCTGTTATGGTAGATAACCAAAAGTGTATCTTACCTAGTCGCTCGTCATACATGTGTCCAGTCCATTTTGGTAACCAGTAATAAACTGCTGCCATAAGAGCAAATACAGCTCCAGTCAATAATACATAGTGAAAATGAGCAACTACAAAGTAAGTATCATGATATTGAAAATCAACTGGAGTAATTCCAAGCATCAAACCTGAGAATCCACCAATTGTGAATAATATAACGAAAGCAATTGAGAAAAGCATAGGAGTTTCAAATGTCATTGCTCCTTTCCACATCGTTGCCATCCAATTAAATACTTTGACCCCAGTCGGAACAGCAATCATCATTGTCGCATACATGAAAAATAATTCACCTTTGAGAGGCAACCCAACAGTAAACATGTGATGAGCCCATACAAAAAAGGAGAGGATTGCTATTGATGCAGTCGCATAAACCATTGATGCATAACCGAATAATGGTTTTCTAGAAAATGCAGGTATGATTGTAGAAACAATTCCAAAAGCTGGTAATGCTAAAATATAAACTTCAGGGTGACCAAAAAACCAAAAAATATGCTGGAATAAAACAGGATCACCGCCGCCGGCAGCATTAAAAAAGCTTGTACCGAAATATTTATCAGTTAACAGCATTGTAACCCCACCCGCTAGAACAGGAAGTGCAGCGACAAGCAAAAATGAAGTGATAACCCAAGTCCATACAAAAAGAGGCATTTTCATTAAAGTCATGCCTGGTGCTCTCATATTAAAAACAGTAACAATTATGTTTATAGCACCCATTATTGAAGATATACCCAAGAAATGAATAGCCAAAATAAGAAATGGAAATGCTGCTCCAGTTTGAAGAACAAGAGGCGGATACATTGTCCAACCACCAGCAGGTCCACCACCCTCCATAAATAAAGTACTAATCAACAGCGCGAATCCAAAAGGTAAAATCCAAAAACTCATATTGTTCATTCTTGGAAGAGCCATATCAGGTGCGCCAATCATAAGTGGAATCATCCAATTTGCTAAGCCAACTCCAGCAGGCATAACGGCTCCAAAAATCATAATTAAGGCATGTACTGTCACCATTGAATTATAAAATTGTGGATCTACAAATTGTAATCCAGGCTGAAATAATTCTGCACGAATAATCATTGCCATCGAGCCACCCACAAAAAACATTGTAAGTGCAAATATTAGATAAAGGGTACCAATATCTTTGTGATTAGTAGAAAAAAACCATCTTTTTAAACCACTGGGTGCATGGTCATGGTCGTGATCAATCTCGTGTGTTGTTGTGCTCATAAAACATTCCTATCTTAAGTTAAATTTATCTTACGTCTGCAAGCTCGCCAATATTTTCATTACTTTCAATTATATCAACAGACTTTACTTTGACAATTTTTTTATTTTTATCATTACCAGCGGTAATAATATTTTTTAGCTTTCTAGCCTCTGCAACTTCCTTAGGTTGAATAATATCCCCTGTATTATTACCCCAAGCATTTCTTGTAAAAGTTACTATTGCAGCAATATCCACATCTCCAAGCTGCTCACCAAACGCTGGCATAATTCCTTTACCATAAATAATTTGGTGGATGTGCCTTAGCCTGTTATCGCTCTCAACTGCCAATGAACTACCTGCAATTGCAGGAAATGCTCCGGTAAGTCCTTCGCCATTAGCTTGATGACAAACAAGGCATTGCGCTTTGTAAACTGTTTCACCTTTTGTCATAAGTTCTGTCATGGTCAAGACTATATCACTTTGATTATTTTTAGCTTCCTGTTCTTCCTTCTGTTCCGCTACCCAAATTTTGTATTCATCCATTGGCACAGCATTTACTACAATAGGCATATAACCATGACCTTTACCACAAATTTCTGCGCATTGGCCTCGATAAACCCCTGGTTCTTCAATAATCGCCCAATTATCATTAATAAATCCTGGAATCGCATCCCTCTTCCAGCCTAGATCTGGAACCCACCATGCATGTATGACATCATTTGCTGTGGTGAGTATTCTAATTTTTGTATCCGTAGGGAGTACGATAGGATTATCAACATTTAATAAGTAATTTTCCTCGTCCATGGGACTCAAGCCAGAATTTCGCTGACTTACCTCTGTGCTCCTTTCATCCAAAGCACTGAAAATAGTAAGGTCTTCGTCAAGATAATCATATTTCCACTTCCACTGATATCCAGTTGCCTTAACAGTAATTTCTGTGTCAGATGTATCTTCCATCTTTATTAAAAGTTTAGTAGCAGGCACAGCTAGTGCGACAATTATTGCCAATGGAATAATAGTCCAAATTATCTCTACTGTTGTACTGTGTGAAAATTTAGCAGGTTTAACATTTTTTGATTTTCTGTGATGAAAGATGGACCAAAACATTATCCCAAAGACAATGATGCCGATTCCTGTGACTATCCATAATGACAACATATGAAGATCATATATTTCTCGACTGATCGGTGTAGCACCTTTTCTTAAGTTGAGATCCCAGTCAGCAAGAACAGTCAATGGAACTGACACTAACAATAAAATGGTTTTTTGGAAAAATGATTTCAATTTTAGTACCTTTCTTAAATTAATCTATTATTATCAGATAAAAATCTTTCGTGATATTATCAGCATGCCTCAATATATTCAATAATTTTTACGTATTAATGTATCAACATTGTTAAAAACAGACAAGTGCTTTACCTTAAAAAAAAATCTCACTGCATCACTTAATATTAAAAGCGTACAACCTACACTTATCATGACACCTTTTACTTTATAAAGTTTTAAGTAAATTAAATAATATTTTTCTATCTTCCTCATTTACCCTTTGACCAATAATTATTTTTTTTCCACTTTTTGAAATTGTAATTTCCGATGGCTGTGTTTTAGTAGCTTTTTTAAATTGAAATGATGACCAATCTTTCGTATATTCAAACTTCTTTATTTTTTTGCCATTAACAAAAGAAATATTAATTTCAAAATCATCAATCAGCAATTTTTCGTAATAACTACTTTTGAGAGCAGTAATGTACAAAGCGTAACCAAGAAAAATTACTTCAACACCGTAAAAGGGTATGGCTAAATAAAGATTGAACATACTCAAGACAATTGCAATGGCCAGAATGAACATTGCAAACCCTAAATAAATTCTTTTGATCATATACCAAGGCATAGCAGGATTAGGCCTAACAATGACCTCATGCTTATTCCCATTTAATTGTTTATGCTCAATCATATCTATATAATTACAAAATTGAATTGGTGCCGAGAGTCGGAATCGAACCGACACGCTATTGCTAGCGCGGGATTTTGAATCCCGTGCGTCTACCAGTTCCGCCATCCCGGCATAAAATGACTGAACATTATAACCAACTAAGGCAACAATGCGAATTGATGATTTTAATTACGATTTACCGGAAAGCTTAATCGCTCAATATCCCATTAAAAATCGGGGTGATAGCAGAATGTTGGTTATTAACCCGCTAAATCAAACATTAAAAAATTGCTTATTTAATGAATTTACAAGCCTTTTAAAAGCCAATGACCTTGTTATTTTTAATGATACTAAAGTACTTAAAGCTAGACTTTTTGGTAAAAAGTTATCTGGAGGCAAAGTTGAACTGCTTATTGAACGCATTTTAAATGAAAAAAATGCTACAGCATTAATTAAAACATCAAAAAAAATTGATGAAGGTATGGAGGTAATTATAAATAAGAAAAATAGCATTAAAATAATTTCTAGAAAAAATAATCTGTTTAATATTCAATTAAATTTCGGATCCTTTCATAATCTGTTAAAAACATATGGTCATATTCCTCTTCCTCCCTATATTCAAAGAAATGACGATGATCAGGATAACTTACGCTACCAGACATTTTTTGCTTCTAAAGAAGGGGCTGTAGCAGCTCCTACTGCTGGATTACATTTTTCTCACAATGATTTTGAAGCTATGCGCCAGAAAAATATACAATCAACTTTTATTACTCTTCATGTCGGATCCGGAACGTTTCAACCTGTTAAAGAAACTGATATAAATAAACATATCATGCACGAGGAAATTTATAATATTAATACAGATGTTATAGATGCAATTGCAAAAACTAAATCTTCGGGTGGCCGAGTAATTGCTATAGGTACTACAGTTTTGAGAGCTCTAGAAAGTTCATATGAAAAAGACATAATTAAAAAAGGGTATAATGAGACAAAAATATTTATCAAGCCTGGCTTTCAATTTAAAGTAGTTGATGCTCTATTTACCAATTTTCATCTACCTAAAAGTACTCTTTTAATGTTAGTTTCAGCATTTGCAGGAAATGACTTTATAAAAAAAGCCTACAATCATGCAATAGAGAGCCAATATAGATTTTTTAGCTATGGTGATGCAATGTTTATTGAACAAAAAGACGAAAACTAAGCCTCAATTAATACTTATACAAAGGGTTGACTATGAAATTAAAGATTATTGCATTTATATTGTTCAGTGTATTTTCACAACTTGCTATAAGTGAAATATTAAAAGATGCTGAATTAGCTTTTAAGATTGTTTTAAAAAAAGAACCGACAACCAGACCTCAAACTGTTGCATTTATCAGCGCTGAAAAAAAATATTATATTGCGGATGGCGGTCTTGCTCCAATGGGTTCTGCGTATGAAGCCCCTATTTCAAAATCGCTAATTCATACGTACGATGATAAAGGTGAATATTTAGAATCAACTAGACCTGGATTCGATAATCGATCTATCTACTATAATGAGAAGACATTTCAATTAGAAACAATAACTTACAACGTATCCAGTCAAGGGGGTTTTGCTCCAATGACAGGTATTTTCTCCCTTAAATTAAATGATAAGGGACTGCTAACAGGTAAGTCTGATGTTATATCAAATTTTGCACCTGCCTTTGGTAGCGCCTCTACGATGCCAACATTCGACCATAAAAAAAACGTTTACTATGCCAAGCAAGAGAGGGTGAATGAAGTTTTTGTTGTTAGTGCTGAAGATTTTCAATTGAAAGATACCATTAAACTTGATTTTAAAACACCAGATGTAGAGCATCATGATGTAGCGGCAAGCTTTATAGCCTTCACTGGAAAAAAAGATTTTGAGTTTATATTACTTGACGTTGATCATAAACGTTTCTTAATTTATGACATTAAAGGAAAATATAAAGGCTTTTCAAAGTTACCGTCAAATCTAAAAATAAGATCCAAAAATCACTTTAATGGACTGGGGTACACAAATAATGGGTACTTTTTTCTTTATATTGACTCTGAGAATGAATTTGGAACGTATCATGCCTACAAGGTTTTAGGCTAGCTTAATTTAATAAAATTCATAAGCTCTTCGCTATTAATCATAGCTGCCTCTGAAGATGATCTATTTTTGTATTCATATTTATCTTCTTGAAGTGTTTTTTCGCTAATTGTTATCCTGTGTGGTATGCCAAGAAGTTCTGCTTCACTGAACATTACCCCAGGGCGAAGTCCTCTATCATCCAATAAAACATCATAATCATCAGCCGATAACAATGAATACAAGTCATCTACGACCTCTTTGACAAGCGAGCTTTTGTGATAGCCAATAGGAGTAATTATAATCTCAAAAGGAGCTATAGACTGTGGAAAAATAATACCATTATTGTCATGTTGTTGTTCTATAGCAGCAGCAACAATTCTTGAAACCCCGATACCATAGCACCCCATTATCATTGGCGACGGCTTTCCAGATTCATCAATAAAGGTTGCTTGCATGGCATCTGAATACTTTTTACCAAGCTGAAAAATATGTCCAACTTCTATTCCTCTGCATGTCTTTAAATTTTCTTTATTAGGATGATCTTTAGCTATTTCAATATTTGCTGCAAAATCACTATTTTCGTCGAAAACAATTTCATCCTCACCAGATTCAGCTAATACATGAAACTCGTGGGAACCTTCCCCCCCAATAGCACCATTATCTGCCTGAACAGCTCTAAAATCTAATCCAATTCTCTTAAAAATAGTAATGTATGTCTCATACATCGAGTCGTATGTTTTTTTCAAACAATCCATATTGGCATGAAAGGAGTATGCATCTTTCATTAAGAATTCTCTAGCACGCATTACACCAAATCTAGGCCGTATTTCATCACGAAATTTCATTTGGATTTGATAAAAATTCTTTGGTAATTGCCTATAGCTATTTAATTCATTTCTTACAACGTCTGTAATAACTTCTTCGTGTGTTGGTCCAAAACAAAATGGTCGATCATGTCTGTCATTTATTTTTAACATTTGTGGCCCAAATTCATTCCACCGTCCAGTTTCCTCCCAGAGTTCAGCTGGCTGTATTGCTGGCATAAGAAGTTCAACTGCGCCTGCTTTAACCATTTCATCACGGATTATTTTTTCTATTTTTTTTATAATTCTCAACCCCATAGGCATCCATGTGTATAAACCAGACCCCAGTCTTTTAATTAATCCGGCACGTATCATTAATTGATGGCTTATAAGCTCTGCGTCTGATGGTGCTTCTTTAAAGGTAGATATATAAAATTTGGATGCTTTCATTATTTAGAATACTCTTATGTTGATTTTATTTTTATTTTATTAATTAATAGCCGAATATCTTGCCACAAAATTTCTTTATTTTTTGTATCTCTAATCATATCTACCATTGATGTTTTTGATTTAATAACTTTTGAAGAATTGTATACATTCAATAAATCATCGCTTAAACTATAATCATTATCTGCCAGTAATAGAATAAAATCAGGTTTTTGTTCTAAAGAAATTAAGCTTTCCTGACTCGTCTTTTTATATTTCTCTGCCGTGTTTTCATTAATTAAACATAAATAATTACTTATATTAGCAAATAACTTTTGCTTACTTATAATCTCTTTTTCATCAGTGAGTCCTATAAAGAAAACAGTATTACTATTTAGTGAGAATTTTTGATAAAAACAAATTTCTTTTTTTAAATTATCGGTTTGAAGCTTTTCCTTCCAGATAGGATTGAGCCCCAGCTCCTGGTAGACAAGAGAGTAATCAACTTGATCAATCATAATTCAGCACCCATTAATACTCCATCTTCCCAGCCAGTATTTATCTTATAGTAATTTTTTCTGATACCTAACTCATTAAATCCACTTTGCTCATAAAGCTTAATCGCATTTTTGTTTGAAACCCTTACCTCTAAAAAAATACTAGAAATATCTGCATCAATACATATTTTTTTCAGGTTCTTAATGAGCTTGAGACCGAAACCTTTTTTTTGATATTCTTTATGAATAGCAATATTTAATAATTGGCATTCATTCATTGCCAATAAGGCTATGTAATACCCAACAAGTTTATTATCGATCATAAAAACTTTAAATATATTTTTTGCGGATAAGGCATCTTTAAAATTTGTCGATGACCATGGGCTTATATGAACATCTTTTTCTAACGCAACAATATCGGGCACGTTTTCAATCTGAGCATTTTTTTCTAAAAGTTCGAGTGACAATGTCTATTTACCCCTTTCTCTTTCAATGATCGTATCAGCTACCTTATTCCTTATATAAACAGGGGTTGCGTTGGCAAGGTTGAAATCCTTTTTAAAACGATTTTGTGATATTTTTGCAATCACACTTGCAAGAGGATAATTTTCTTCGTCATAATAAGGTGTTAATTCATCGTAATGCCTCTTCAGCTCTTTCATATAAATTTTTACTCCGGATCCGACAATGATAGGTTTTCTTAATTTTAATTTCGGAAGTTTTAAAGGATCATAAACACCAAAATCTCCTTTTATACTTAATTCATTATCTATTGGCTCAAAAGCTCCTAAATAGACTTGGTTCATTCTTGCATCAATACAACTTATAGTGCTTTGCTTAGGGTTTAGTTCTGCAAGGGCTTCCAATGTATTAACGCCATTAATAGGTAATTTTTTAGCGAATGCAATCCCATAAGCAATTCCACATGCCACTCTTACTCCACTAAAAGAACCTGGGCCTGAACCGAATGCAACTCCACTAATATCATTCAATGTTAGGCTTAATGTTTTTAATAATATTTGAATTTCAATAATCATTCTCTCGGAATTTTCTTTATTAGCTATAAATTTTCTTTGCTCAAGGGAGTCCTTACTTAATATTGCAATTGAAAATAATGGACCAGATGTGTCGAGAGATAAAATCATATATAGAAATTATAAACTTTTTAGAAAGCTCGTAGCATCTATTTCTTGTCTAGTTCTTTTAAAGGCAGGCAGGCTTTTCCATATTCTTTTTCCATAGGGTTTGTCGATAATTCGAGGATCACAAATCATTAAAACACCTCTATCAACCTCGTCTCTTATAAGTCTTCCAGCCCCTTGCTTTAAAGAAATAATAGCCTGAGGTAATTGAAAAGTCATAAATGGATTTTCTCCCAGACTTTTAAGTCGATTGATTTTCGATTCAAAAACTGGGTCCCCTGGTGAGTGAAATGGTAACTTATCAATTATAACTAAAGACAGAGAGGGGCCTCGTACGTCAATGCCCTCCCAAAAACTCATCGAACCAACAAGAACAGCATCACCGTAAATCTTAAAACGGTCAATTAATACTCTTTTTGAATCTTCACCTTGAGTCAAAATTGGAAACTTTAATCCTTGTTCTTTAAAAGCATCTTTAAGAAGTGCCGATATTTCATTCATGGCCCTGAGGCTGGTAGATAAAATAAAGGTTCTACCTTTAGACGCTTTAATTAACGGAAATATTTTTTTTATTAGCGCTAAATTAAATAATGGAGTATTTGGTTCTGGCATATTAGAAGGAACATACAAGCAAGCATTATTTTTAAAATCAAAAGGACTGTCTAACTTTTTTGCTTTCACATCGTTCAATCCCATCAATTTTTGAAAAAAATCAAAATTATCATTTACTGCCAATGTTGCAGAAGTAAAGATCCAAGCCATTTTATTTTCTTCCCTAAATTTTTCAAAGCTATCAGCAATAGAAAAAGGTGTCATATTAAATTGAATAGATTTTGAGAAAATATCAAGCCAATATACGTAGTGTTGATGCCTTTCTTTAAGCCAAGGATTTATTTTTTCTTTAGCACTTATATACCGTTCTACTATTTTTTTTTGCTCAGGGCTTTGATCGTCAAGTAAAGAAAAAACTTTTTCTAAATTAGCAAGAGCATTATTAATAGACGCAAGGTGTGAAATGAAATCATCAGTATTTTCAATCTTTTCAAACGTTATACGATTATTACCAGACGGAAAAAAAGTCCTTAAGTTTTTTAATTCCTCAAACACGCTAACGGATAATTCCAATAACTTTTTTTTATTTTTTCCTAACCTTTCAAATAAAGATTGTGTATCTTGAATTAAATTTAATATTTCGTTGGTTGAAAAATTATTACCAAAAAAAATTGATGCTATATCAGGAACTTGATGTGCCTCATCAAACACTACAGTATTTGCTTTTGGAAGTAGTTCTGAGATATCTTCATCCTTTAAAATAAAATCTGCAAAAAATAAATGATGGTTAACAATAACAACTTCTGCAGTAAGAGCTTCCTTTCTAGCTTTGAGAAAAAAACAGCTTTTAGCAAATTCACAAGATTGGCCTAGGCATTGGTCTGCTGTTGATGTAACCATAGGCCATATTGTTGAAAATTCAGGAACATCTTGAACTTCAGATATTTCTCCAGTATGCGAATGATCTGAAAAATGTTTAATTTTCTCTAAATATTTTCCATCTTCTTTATTCATAAATTGTCCACTTACGGTCGAATCTTCCGTTCGTAATTGACATATATAATTAGATCTCCCTTTTAATAAATTAACTTTTACAGGGATATTAAGAGCTTCGCGAATTTTTGGAATATCTTTGTTAAAGAGTTGATCTTGAAGGTTTTTTGTGGCGGTAGAAATAATTACCTTACCACCCTTCATTAATGCAGGGGCTAAGTAGGCAAAAGTTTTTCCAATGCCGGTTCCTGCTTCAATTATTGCTGATTGTTCATCGGAAATAGCTTCATTTACCATGCTTGCCATTTCAACTTGACTTGGCCTAATCTGATAGCCATCAATAACTTTACTTAATGGACCATTTGCATCAAAAAAATCATCTAAAAGATTTTGTGTCATATTTTTTTCTCTGAATCATTATGACCAAGAGAGCGATAAGGATCTATCAAATTTCTTATTCTCAATTTGATCTCTTTGATTTCTATAAAACATCCTTCATTAGTTCTGGAAAAAATCAGTTGGTTATTGCACCATATTTCAAATCTTCCGCTATCGCTTGGAACTAAAGTCAATGCAATTATGTCTGTATTAAAAGTATTAAGTATCTCTTGAGCCATCCACGTAGAACGGGGAAGCCACCCACACTTCGTGCAGAAATAAATTTTAATTTCATTTTGATTGGTTTTCATAGTTTAGAGTTAAATTCTAATTTAATTAGAAAGTTATTTAGGGTATATTCTATATAATTAGAATTATGCTGTTTTTAAATTTTATAAAAAGAAAAAAAATATTATGCGTTCAAAACTAGAAAAGATTACTCTTATTTTTATTGGTTCATTTCTTGGTATTCTAATTAGTTTCAATTTACCAGTCTTTGCTGACAAAACCAAATCTCCAAGCCTTCCTATTGAAGATCTTAGAACATTTGCCGAGGTCTTTGGAAAAATTAAAACTGATTATGTAGAAACTGTTGAAGATAAAAAGCTTATTAACGAGGCTCTCAGTGGAATGTTATCTGGATTAGATCCTCATTCTACTTTTATGGATTTAGATCAGTTTAAAGATTTACAGCAAGGAACATCAGGTGAGTTTGGTGGTTTGGGTATTGAGGTTGGTATGGAAGATGGTTTTGTAAAAGTCATATCACCTATCGAAGATACTCCAGCATATCAAGCCGGTTTGAAGAGTGGTGATTTAATTATGAAGCTTGATGACACAATGGTGAAAGGGTTGAACTTAAATGAAGCAGTAAAACTTATGAGAGGAAAGCCTGGCACAGCTATAAACCTACAGGTCCTTCGTGAAGGAGTTAATTCTCCACTAAATATTGAAATAGTTAGAGCTCAAATTAAAACAAAAAGTGTTAAATCAAAAATGATTGAGCCTAATTATGGGTACATAAGAGTTACTCAATTTCAAGAAAGAACTGGAGAGGATCTTGCAAATGCTCTGCAAAAATTAAGGAAAGAGAACAAGCATCCCCTTAATGGGTTAATTTTAGACATGCGAAATAATCCAGGCGGTTTACTAAACTCATCAGTTGCAGTTTCAGCGGCATTTTTAGAAGAAGGTGACTTAGTAGTCTATACAGAAGGTAGAGCTGCAGATTCTAAAATGCATCTAACTACTGCTCCAGAGAATTTTATACGTAACAATCCTGGAAAAAATAATTATATTAACGATTTACCAAAAGATTATAAAAACACTCCGTTAGTAGTTCTTATAAATAATGGGTCTGCCTCGGCATCTGAAATTGTTGCAGGTGCATTGCAAGATCACAAAAGAGCGCTTATTGTTGGGACCAGAAGTTTTGGCAAAGGATCCGTACAAAGTATATTACCAATGAATAATGGCACTGCTATCAAACTTACTACAGCAAGGTATTTCACGCCAAATGGAAGGTCTATTCAAGCTAAAGGTATTGACCCGGATATTATTATTGAAGATGGTAATGAAAATATTGCCGTACTTCGGGAGGCAGATTTAACAAACAGACTATCTAACCCAGAAGAGCAGGCTACTGATAATGTAGCCAAAGAAGAAAGCAAGCCCACCAGCGATGGAGGAGAGGCATTGCGAAACTTCAAACCTATTGAATTGGGTGGGGAAGAAGATAAACAATTTGCTGAAGCAGTAAAAATTCTTAAAGATATTGACAGTTATCAAATAAATTAACGGTGAATTACAATTATTTCAGCGCTTAATAAACTTCTTATAGAAATTGATAAAGGCCTAAAGACTTTAACTGTGCCGCCCACCGCTAAAAGAGTTCGTCCAGATTTAAATGTTTCACAACAAAATTCTTTATCTCCATCAGAAAGAAAGATTAATGCGCAATATATGAGAGT
This sequence comes from uncultured Methylobacillus sp., assembly GCA_964526705.1. Lineage (GTDB taxonomy): Bacteria > Pseudomonadota > Gammaproteobacteria > Burkholderiales > Methylophilaceae > BACL14. Next base: position 47,471 of record CAZGLD010000001.1, on the reverse strand, counting down.
TAATCATGCAGGGGAGGTTTGTGCGCAAGCTCTTTATAGGGGACAACTTTTTTTTAATAAAAATAGTGAGATTAAAGAGAAATTAGAAAAAGCAGCTGATGAGGAAGTTGACCATTTAGCATGGTGCGATGAGCGAATAAAGGAACTGGGTGGAAGCAAAAGTAAATTAAATCCCCTTTTATATTCAAGTTCATTTTTGCTTGGGGCTTTTACTAGTATTATTGATGAAAAATACAATCTTGGGTTTCTTGCAGAAACAGAGAAACAAGTGTCACATCATTTGTCTAGCCATTTAAAGCGAATAGATAAAAATGATAAAAAAACTATCAAAATTATTGAAACCATGAAAGCTGATGAGGAAGAGCATGCGAATTCTGCTTTACAAATGGGAGCCAAAAATCTTCCTCCAACAATAAAAAAAATTATGGGTAATGCATCAAAAGTAATGACAAAAACTACTTTTTATATATGATATATATATGCAAAAGTTTAAAGAGATATTAGAGACTCTTGAAGATTCTTCTCATCTGAAAGGAATAGACTTATATGACCAAGACAAAAAGTTAGTCGGGTCGATTTTAAGTAAGCCTGGCACTTTAGGATCCATACGTGTTTACCACCATCTATGGAAAACTTTTGGTGAAATAGATGTTAATGCAGCTATTGAAGGTATTGAGCTTTTCTCAGAACATGCTGAAGATGCACAAAATTATCCAGGTAGGCATCCAAATATTGACAGGCTACTAGAGATCATAGAACATGAATTAGTATTAACAGTGAAATTAATTAAGTAATTTTTTTATTGATAATCTTGAAGTCGTGAGTAATCTCAACGCTCTTACTTAACATAATTGAAGCTGAACAATACTTATCAGCCGAAAGTTTTATTGCTCTTTCTACAGAGCTTTCATTTAACTGATCACCTTCTATCATAAATCTTATGTGAATTTTAGTAAAAACTTTTGGCGGTGAGTCAGCTCTTTCAGCGGATATAATTGCTTCGCAACTTCTTATTGCTTGTCTTGATTTTTGAAGAATAGTCACTACATCAAAAGAAGTACACCCACCCATTCCTAGAAGCATTAACTCCATCGGTCTCATACCTTGGTTTTCTCCTCCCGATTCCTCAGGGCCGTCCATTAAAATATTGTGTCCTGAGTCTGAATTTCCTTTGAATTTTACCTGGCCCATCCATCTTACTGTTGCTTGCATTTACTGAATCCCCAAGAGCTCTACATCAAAAATTAAATCAGCATTTGGAGGAATAACACTTCCTGCTCCTCTCGAACCATAACCCATATCTGATGGTATGATAATCGTTCTTGTACCCCCAACCTTCATTCCAGCAAAGCCATCATCCCAACCTTTAATAACTTGACCGACTCCTAAGACAAAAGTAAAAGGTTCATTTCTATCTTTGGAGCTGTCAAATTTATTTCCTTTGTTTTCGCCTTCCTTATCATCATAAATCCAACCAGTATAATGGACGGTGATAGTTAATCCTTTTTCGGCTTCACGACCCTCTCCTACTTGTGTGTCTGTTGTTATAAATTCAATCATTGTATTTTCCTTTTTTGATGTTTTATCTAGAGTTATATCTATTGCTCCAACAAGGCTAAAGCTCGTCAATAGCGTAATTGCAATTAATAATTTTTTCATTATCTTCTCTTTATTGGTTAAAAAAACTTAAATCAAGTAAATCCCTAATAAATGGTTGAGCATTTTTTGCATCCTCATGATTCATGACAAAAACAAATGCATTCATATCTTTATCTTCATTTAAAAAAAACCCTGCAATACCAACAACATTTTTTAGTGAGCCAGTTTTAAAATGACCGTTACGAGTAATTTTTGTTGATTTCATTTTATTTTTTAAAGTTCCATCAATTGAAGCAATAGGAAAAGAAGCAATCATCTCTGGCATAAAAGGGTCATTGTATATTTTTTGGAGGACGAGTAATAGCTGATTAACACTGATTTTAATATTACGTGATAATCCAGCACCATTATCCACATATAATCCTTCATGGGACAATCCTTCTTTTTTAAGCCATTCATTTAAAAAAATATTAACCATATCTTCTGTAGGTTTTAAGCTATTATTTTCTCTAATTGTCGTCAGCATTAAATTCCTTGCCATAAGATTAAGGCTATACTTGTTAACATCTCTTATAAGCTCACTTAATGGTCTAGAAGAGTGACTAGTTAAATATTCTTTGTTTGTGATTTCATCATAATTCTTTTGGTAACCACCTTCAAAAATTCCTCCATTTTTAATCCATAGCTGTTTAAAAACTTCGTAAAAGTAAAAAGAATTATCTAATACCCCGAGATCAATTTCTTTATCCCTGCATCGCTTGCTTAAGCCTCCTAAAAATTTTATAGAATTTTTTTTATCATTTTGGTTTACTGATGCCGTAAGCCGTGATTTCCAGTTCCCACATTTACCATTTGATAAACGAAGGTTATTATGGATAGATAAGGATTCTAAATTAGGGTCTGAAATGATGATAATTTTATTATTTTCAATAAGAAACTTAAAATTAATAGTATTACTTTGCAAAGAAATTGCATTTGGTAAGACGTTGTAGGCTCGAAGTGGGTTATTGTCGAAATCTTTTATAGATGGCATTTCCCCAAAGAAACTATAATCTAAAATAAGATCTCCGTTAATTTTTTTAATACCATTACTTTGCAAATCTCTTACCATCTGCTCTAAATTACTAATTGAAAATGATGCATCAGCACCACCAACAAATATTAAGTCTCCATTGAGTGAATTCTCTTCAATCTTACCCTTATGATAAAAGCTGGATTGCCATTTATAATTTGGTCCTAAATCTCTTAAGGCAATAAATGTACTAAAAATCTTGACGAGAGAAGCCGTATTAAATAAGCGCTCTTCATTATACTTAACTAAAGATGCATCTTCTCTAGATAAATTTTGTATTGCAAACCCAAAGCTAGATTCATCAAAATTATAGCGATCTAGAAGATTTTTAAAATCATTTGGTAAATTTGCGTGCGCGCTACTAAAAAAACAGCTTATGACTAGAATTATATATATTGCTCGATTACACATTTAATTTGATACTTTTTTCAGATACTTGCACCATATGCGTCATTTCTGCATTGTTGATTGTAAAGGGTGGCATAAAATAAATCGTACGATTAATCGGTCTTATAAAAACTCCATTATCGATAAATGATTGAGTTACTTTGTCTATATCAATTTGAGCATCAAGTTCATAGGCCCAAATCATTCCAATATTTCTTAAATTTTTAATAGGAAGATTTTTATGATTTTCAAATAACCCATTAATTTTCTTTGATTTTTTCTCATTATTACCAATTACATCCTTATTTTTAAAAATAGACAAAGTCCCAAGGGCCGCACTGCACGCAAGTGGGTTTCCAGTATAACTGTGAGAATGTAAAAAACCCCTCTCGGTCTCAAGGTGATAAAAAGCTTCATAAATATAATCTTTAGTTAAGGTAACTGATAAAGGAAGATAACCCCCTGTAAGTCCTTTAGACAAACATAAAAAATCTGGCTTTATGTCTGCATATTGATGCGCAAATAATTTACCTGTCCTACCAAAACCAACAGCTATCTCATCAACAATCATATGCACATTGTATTCATCACATAACCTTCTTACCTCTTTAAGGTATTGTTTGTCGTATATACCCATTCCTGCAGCACATTGAACTAAAGGTTCAAGAATTATACTTGAAATCATATCGCTCTTTTGTTCGAATAATTCTTTTAACTCATGTGTCTTGGTCAGCGTAAAATCTTTTACTGTTTCATTCTTTTTCTTTAGTCGTAAATCTGGAGAGCTAATTTGAAGATGGTTTGTGAGAAGATGACTATAATTTTTTCTAAAGATTGGAACATCAGTTACTGATAAAGCACCGAGTGTTTCCCCATGATAACTATTTTTTAAATAAACAATTTTATTTTTTTTTAATAGCCCTTTTTCTCGCCAATAGTGTGTGCTCATTTTTAACGCTATCTCAATAGCATTAGAGCCGTCACTGCCATAAAAACAATGGCCTAAACCTGTCAAGTGATTTAATTGCTCAGATAAATTAACTACTGGTTCATGAGTCATACCTGCAATCATTGAATGTTCGAGATTATTTAATTGTTTATTTATAAAGGATTTTATGGTTTTATTATTATGTCCAAATAAATTAACCCACCATGAACTTGTAGCATCAAGATATTTTTTTCCTTCAAAATCAATGAGCCAACAACCACTAGCATTTTTAATTGGGATAAGTGCTTGCTTCTCGTAATGCTTCATTTGCGAGCATGGATGCCATACTGATTGCAAACTTCTTTGGATTATAGTTTTATTTCTCATAATTAGGGGGCTGGATTCATACAAGTAAGATGGATATTATCGATCATGCTTAATGTTTCATTATCTAATTTCAATTTATAAGACCTAATATTCTCTTTAAGCTGCTCAAGAGTTGTAGCTCCTATGACTGTACTTGTAACAAACCATTGATGATAAACAAAAGATAATGCCAAACTTGCAGGACTGACACCAATATTTTCGGCTAATTTCACATAATCAGATACTGCTTTTTTCACTCCTGGCTTTGTAAATCTTTGCGCATATCCTTTAAATAAGGTGACCCTTCCTTGAACTGTTGGATTTTTAAGATACTTACCAGATAGATGGCCAAATCCGAGCGGTGAGTATGCGAAAAAACTTAAATTTTCTCTATAAATTATTTCGGTCAAACCTAATTCAGGGATTCGGTTTAGCAAGCTATAGTTGTTTTGTATATTACAAATAATAGGTAATTTTTTTTCACGTGCTACTCTAAGAAATTCCATTATTCCCCAAGCCCATTCATTTGATAATGCAATATAACGAACCTTACCTTCGCTGACTAATCCACCCAAAGCATCAAGTTGTTCTTCAATCGATACCCAATCAATTTTTTTACCATTCTTAAACTCTAAATTTGGATCAAATTTATATTCTCCAAACATGGGTACATTTCTCTCTGGCCAATGAAGATATAAAAGGTCAATATAATCCGTTTGCAATCTTTTAAGAGAGTCGTTAACAGATTGAGCGATATTTTTTTTATTTAATGATAAGTGTCCCTCTCTAATCCAGGATATACTTCTTCTTGGACCAGCAATTTTGGTCGATATGACTAAGTTTTCTCTTTTTTGACTTTTAAGCCAATTACCAAAAATTGTCTCAGTTTTTGAACAAGTTTCTGCTTTGGGAGGAACTGGGTACATTTCTGCAAGATCATAGCTATTAATTCCATTATCCAAAGCAAAATCTAGCTGCTGAATAGCATCAACTTCAGTATTCTGATCTCCAAATGTCATTGTTCCTAATGTAATTGGAGACACCTTTAATGATGTGACGCCTACTTTTTTGTAATCTTTCTTCTCAAACATTTTTTAATAAAACAATAATTTATAAATAATTTATAGGTTTGCCCTTGAATTTTACAACATTCGTCCCTATTATTAGCACTCTATTGATAAGAGTGCTAATTTGGCATTAAATTCACTAGAACTGATTTTAAATAAACTTAAGAATACACTACTAGGAGAACTAACAAATGAAAATTCGTCCTTTACATGACCGCGTTATTGTAAAGCGTCTCGAGGAAGAGCGTACAACTGCTTCAGGCATTGTCATTCCTGAAAGCGCATCTGCTGAAAAACCAGATCAAGGAACTATTGAAGCTATCGGTAATGGAAAAATACTAGAAGATGGCTCTGTTAAGGCACTCGATGTTAAAGTCGGTGACAAAGTTTTATTCGGAAAATATGCTGGTCAATCAGTAAAAGTTGATGGTGAAGAGCTTCTTGTAATGAAAGAAGAAGACATCATGGGAATTGTTGAATAAATTTAATAATGTATATGGAGAAAAAATAAGATGGCAGCTAAAGACGTAAGATTTGGTGATGATGTTCGCCAAAAAATGGTTAAGGGTGTTAATACACTTGCTAACGCAGTTAAAGTAACAATGGGTCCAAAAGGGAAAAATGTGGTACTTGAAAGATCTTTTGGTGCACCTACAATTACGAAAGACGGGGTATCTGTTGCAAAAGAGATTGAATTGGAAGATAAATTCGAAAATATGGGTGCCCAAATGGTCAAGGAAGTAGCTTCAAAAACTTCTGATAGCGCTGGTGACGGGACAACAACTGCAACCGTTCTGGCACAAGCAATTATTCGTGAGGGTATGAAATCTGTTGCTGCAGGAATGAATCCAATGGATCTTAAGCGTGGTGTAGATAAAGCTGTTGAAGCCGCAGTCGCAGAACTTCATAAATTAAGCAAGCCTTGCAACACAAGTAAAGAAATTGCCCAAGTTGGGTCAATTTCTGCAAACTCCGATACATCGGTTGGCAAAATCATTGCTGATGCGATGGATAAGGTTGGAAAAGAAGGAGTAATTACTGTTGAGGATGGTTCAGGGTTAACCAATGAACTAGATGTTGTCGAAGGAATGCAATTTGACAGGGGCTACCTATCTCCTTATTTTATTAATAATAATGATCGCCAGATAGCATTATTAGAAGATCCATTTATTCTTCTGCATGATAAGAAAATATCAAGCATCAAAGATTTACTTCCTGTGCTTGAGCAAGTTGCAAAAGCAAGCAAACCTCTGCTTATTATTGCAGAAGAAATTGAAGGGGAAGCGCTAGCAACCCTAGTCGTAAACAATATTCGCGGGATTATTAAAGCTGTTGCAGTTAAGGCTCCTGGATTTGGTGACCGAAGGAAAGCTATGCTAGAAGATATTGCTATTCTTACTGGTGGAACAGTAATTTCTGACGAAGTAGGTTTAACTCTAGAAAATGTAAAAATTGAAGATTTGGGCCAAGCCAAAAAAATTGAAGTTGGCAAAGAAAACACTATCATTATTGATGGTGCCGGTGGTCAGGACAATATTAAATCACGAATAGGTCAAATCAAGACACAAATTGAGGAATCTACAAGTGACTATGATAAAGAAAAGCTTCAAGAGCGAGTGGCTAAATTAGCTGGTGGTGTTGCTGTAATTAAAGTCGGAGCAACAACCGAAATCGAAATGAAAGAGAAAAAGGCAAGGGTTGAAGATGCGCTACATTCAACAAGAGCTGCAGTTGAGGAGGGTATTGTCCCTGGTGGAGGGGTAGCTTTAATAAGAGTAAAAGATGCCGTGCATAAAGCAAAAGGAGATAATGCTGATCAAGAAGCGGGGATTAATATTGTTCTTCGAGCAATAGAAGATCCGTTAAGGCAAATTGTCTCAAATGCTGGTATCGAGTCTTCCGTAGTAGTTAATAACGTTGCTGAAGGTAAGGGAAACTATGGATTTAATGCTGCTAATGAAACCTATGGTGATCTTGTGGATATGGGTGTACTTGACCCTACTAAGGTTACTCGATCAGCATTACAAAATGCAGCTTCAATAGCTGGCTTGATGCTTACAACAGAGTGTATGATCGCTGATCAACCAAAAGATGATTCGGCTGCTGCTGCTCCAGCTATGCCAGATATGGGTGGTATGGGTGGTATGGGTGGTATGGGTGGTATGATGTAGGTACTGTATTCACAGAAACATTAAAAAAAAAGGGTCTCATTACGAGACCCTTTTTTATCATTAATATCTAAGGGAGGAATACATACAATATTAATGATTACTACTTTAAGTTGACTAAAAAAAATTAAAAAAGTTCTCCTATATATACTATAAATAAAAGTAATTCATGTAGCATATGAGCATGAACGAATCAACAATCTCTACTCCCAACAAAGAAGAGCTAAACAAAAAACAAATAGAAGCCGTTACTTTATCTGAACAATCAGCGTTAATTTTAGCCGGTGCAGGAAGTGGTAAAACCAAAGTATTAACATCTCGATTTGCTTGGTTGATTCAGAATCAAATTACTAGCCCTGGTGGTATCCTTGCCGTAACCTTTACAAATAAGGCAGCAAAAGAAATGTTGTTAAGAATTTCCGCACAACTTCCAATAAATTCGCGCGGTATGTGGGTAGGAACATTCCATGGTCTTTGTAATCGTTTTCTAAAAAAACATTATAAGGATGCAAATCTGCCACAGTTATTTCAAATACTTGATAGCGCTGATCAAAAATCTGCTATTAAAAGAGTAATGAAACGAATGAACATAGATGAAGATCTTCTTCCATCCAAAGAAGTCCTTTATTTTATAAATGCAAATAAAGAGGAAGGTATTCGCTCCCATGAATTTAAAGCTTTTGATGATATCTCTCAAAAAAAGAATGAGATTTATAAAGGTTACGAATCGCAATGTTTAAAGGAAGGTGTTGTAGATTTTGCTGAGTTACTTTTGCGCTGTCTTGAGTTATTTAAGAACAATCCTGCTATTAAAGAGCATTATCAAACCATATTTCAACATGTACTTGTGGATGAATTTCAAGACACCAGTCGCCTGCAATACGAGTGGTTAAAAATATTAACCTCAAATAAAAGCTTTGTTTTTGCTGTAGGTGACGATGACCAATCTATCTATGGTTTTCGGGGAGCTAGGCCTGGAAATATGAAGGATCTTCAAAAAGATTTTAATATTAAAAGTGTCATTAAACTTGAGCAAAACTACAGATCCCAGAACAATATTCTTAATGCAGCAAATGCAGTTATTGAAAATAATACAGAAAGACTAGGAAAAAATTTATGGTCGGATGCAGGAGCTGGTGACTTAATACGTCAGTACAATGCGCTTGATGACAGATTTGAAACTAGCTATATTATTGATGAAATAAAAAGTCTGCACCGTGCAGGCTCTAGCTATGATCAGATTGCTATTCTTTATCGAAACAATGCTCAGTCCAGAGTGATCGAAATGGCCATTGTTTCCAATAATATTCCCTACAGGGTGTACGGTGGCCTTCGCTTTTTTGAACGAGCAGAAATAAAAAATTCGTTGGCCTATTTACGCCTCATAGCAAACAAGAAAGATGATAACGCTTTCCTACGTATAGTGAACTTTCCACCCAGAGGTATAGGTGCCAAATCAATAGAGTTAATTCAAAATCAAGCAAATGATAACCAAACCTCTTTGTGGGATGCTGCTTTAACTATTGAGTCTGAAAATAAAAATGCAAAAGTATCTTTGTTTGTAAATCTTATTAAAAATATTGAAGATCAAGTTCATGGGACTAATATTGATGAATCTATCAATGCTATTAATTCTTACTCAACACTAAAAGAGCATTATACGAAGGACAAAGACGGTAGTTCTAGGATTGAAAATTTAGATGAATTAGTTTCAGCTGCAAAATCTTTTTTAAATGAGTTTCGTGAAGAAAGTTCTGAGGACGGAACTGATAATAGCCAGGGTCAAGTTTTAGCAGATTTTCTTGATTTTACATCGTTAGAAAGTGGGGAGTTACAAGCAACCGCAGGTGACGATGCGCTACAATTGATGACCATTCATTCATCTAAAGGTTTAGAATTTGACACGGTCTTTATTACAGGTCTTGAGGATGGTTTATGCCCTCACGAAAGAAGTCTATCTGAAAATAATGGGTTAGAAGAGGAGCGAAGACTTATGTACGTTGCTATTACAAGAGCAAGAAAAAACCTTTATTTAACTTTAGCCCAGTCAAGAATGACTTACGGACAGATAATGTACAACATGCCATCACGTTTTTTAGATGAAATACCAGACGAGCTAATTAAAAAGATTAATGCTCCAAAAAAAGAAATATTGTTTTCACATCCAAAAATTGCGCCATATTCTGAATCAAAACATACTTGGAGAATTGGGGCGTCTGTTGAACATGCAAAATTTGGAGTAGGAATTGTAACTGGTTATGAGGGCAATGATGACGATCTGCGAATACAAATTAATTTCCAATCACAGGGTATTAAATGGCTAGCTATGGAATACGCAAAACTAATAGAGCTATAAAAATTATTACTTAAAAATTTCTTTGAACGTTACGCTTTGTAAGGCAAAAGTAGATGCCATAAATGCAGCCATTAAAATGATCATAAGAAAACTTACAAAAAAAGAAACCAATGCTGAAGTAGATGACCCAATAATAGCAAAAATTGCTGATAGTACAAAAACAGAGATTAAAAAAAGAGTTGTAATGGCGAGAAGTGAAAGCATTATAGGAATTAAAAACATTAGACTTGCAGCAAAACTAGATTTAATTGATTTAAAAAAACTATAATCCTTAAAAGCTATAAGTAAAGGCGAAAACCAAGTCATCATCATAAAAGGTATCGCTAATACTAATAACTTCAATATAATTCCGGAGAAATCACTAAAAGTATATTTATATTCTTGATTGTTCTTTGAAACTTCAACTAAAGTTGCAATATCACTTCCAATAAGTGAACTTAGTAGAACAGCATACAAAAAAGAAAAGAAGCCTACTAACAAAAGATTGCTAACTTTTGGCTTGACCAACAGAACACATTTTTCAAATGAAAAGGGCTTATTTTCCGCTAATGTTCGATAAAAAAGAATAATGAATATCGTAAGAAACGGCCAAATAAAAACAGCAATTAAACCCATAAATTGCATTCCTGGTAAAGCTGGAAAAATCATGTACATTGCTAGATAAAGCATTCCAAAAAATATAGATATTTTTATTGATTGCCTTACCAGCCAAATGGTTTTTAAAACCCACTGCCTTGTTTGTAAAAAAAGATTAACCATAATGCTTAAATTCCTGCCTTTTTAATAAGATATTTTTAAAATGATTAGGATCCTTAATAGTGACCTCTTCACCGTTCCTAGCGTTATGAAAATCTTGTAGTCTTGATACCCAAAATCTTAAGGCTGCAAACCTGAGATAAATAGGCAATGATTCAATTTCATCAGTTTCGAGAGTTCTAATTGATTCGTATCCCCTCATGAATGCTTCTATTTTGTTTGAATCAATTTCCCCATCATCATCTATGCACCAATCATTTATTGTTATCGAAATATCATAAATATAATTATCTGTACATGCGTAATAGAGATCTATCATTCCTGAAACCATATCGCCATCAAACAAAACATTGTCTGTAAATAAATCTGCATGAATTAAGCCTTTTGGCAAATTATCTTTAAAGTGTTCTTTTTGAAAAGCATATTCTTCTTTGATGATTTTAATATTTTTCTCTGAAAGATATTCTTTTAATTGAAAGAATGTTGTATTTATCCAATCTAAACCTCTGCTATTTTCTCTAACTTTAGGAAAATCTTTTGCTTTAGTATGAAAGCTTGCAAGAGACATGCCAACAGCGAAACAATTATTAGAGATAACCTCCTTTTTTTCATGGCCACTTAAAAAAGAGACAATCAAGCCTGGCTTATTTTTTATGATGGTCAAATATTGTTTATTTTTATTTAAAATTGGTTCTGGACATGCCAACCCTTTATTTGCCAAATAAGCCATTAAGTCAATAAAAAAAGGTAATTCTTCAATGTGGGTATCTTCAAAAATAGTTAATATATATTTGTTAGAATCCGTCGTAACGAGATAATTGGTGTTAGTTACCCCAGATGAAATACCCTGAAATTCTAATAACTGCCCAAGATTGAATTGTTTAAGCCAAGTGCTTAAATCATCGAATGTGATTGAAGTGAAGACTGCCATTAATTAGATAACTAAAAAGTTAATATAACCCATTGAGGGACAATTGCAGGGTCTTTGTCATCATATCTGACCCAATCAGCGCCTGAGGTATTTTTATATAAATAATATGAGGGCATGTTTATAGGAGTAACTTTCATCATATATAATTGACCATTAACGCGATATTCTTCAACAAACTCGCCATTCCTTTTTTTAATCGTTATCTCTGGTTCATCTTCATAGGTAGAATCATAACTAATTGAAGGTGGAGGAGGAACATTCTCTAACAGTTCGGTGTCTTCCGCAAAGCTTGTGTATGAAAAGCTTAAAATAAAAAAGCAAACAACCCAAAACGTTTTTTTCATTTTATTTCCTTATAAATTGTATATTGATTCTAACAAAATCAAGCCAAGTCAGTAAGTAATTAATAAAATCTTTTTTAGTAAAAAATAACTACTATTAATTATATTAGTTGTTAAAATTTGTCCTATGAAAACACTTCTATTAGTCGACGGATCCTCCTACCTTTATCGTGCATTTCATGCAATGCCAGATTTTAGAAATAAAGATAATGAGCCTACAGGCGTTATTTATGGGGTTCTCAATATGCTTAGAAATATTCATACGCGGTATCCTTCAGACTATAGTGTTTGTATTTTTGATGCTAAAGGTAAAACCTTTAGGAATGAAATTTATCCAGACTATAAAGCCAATAGGCCAAGCATGCCGGATGAGTTAGCTTGCCAAATAGAACCTTTAAAAGAGGCGATAGAAGCAATGGGTTGGCCTATGATTATTAAGTCTGGAGTTGAAGCGGATGATGTAATTGGTACCTTAGCTAAACAAGCCAATGAGCAAAATATTAGTGTAACTATATCCACAGGTGATAAAGATCTTGCGCAGCTCGTCAATAATAAAACAAAGCTAATAAACACTATGACAAATGAAGAGCTGGATGTGGCTGGTGTAGAGAAAAAATTTGGAGTTGCACCAGAATTAATAATTGACTATTTATCAATCGTTGGTGACAAAGCGGACAATATCCCCGGTGTTGAAAAGGCTGGGCCTAAAACTGCTTTAAAATGGTTATTTGAATATGGTAATCTTGAAAAAATTATTAATAATGCTAATAGTTTTTCTGGGGTAGTTGGAGATAATTTAAGAACTGCTGTTTCGTGGCTTCCCACAGCCTATGATCTCATAACAATAAAGCGCGATGTTGATATTTTATTTTCCTGGGATGATTTTCAAAAAAAACCTCAAGACAATACAGTATTGAAAAAAATTTATCAAAAATATAATTTCTCAAGTTGGTTAAAAGATCTAAATTCTAAAATAGATAATTCACCCTTATCCTCAGATAATGAAGTAAAAAAAGAAAATGCATTTTTATTTGTTGATACTAAAAACTATGAATTGGTTAATACAATAAATAATTTGTTAAAGTGGCTAGAGATCATAAAAAAAGATAAATTTGTAGCTGTAGATACAGAAACTAATTCTCTGAATACGATGAAAGCTGAGCTTGTTGGAATCTCACTTTGTACCAAACCTGGGCGAGCCTGTTATATTCCTATAAAACATCAGAATGCCGCTCAAGATCAACTTAGCCTTGATGAAGTATTGAGTCTAATCAAACCAATCCTAGAAAATATTTCTATAAAGAAAGTTGGGCAAAATATTAAATACGATGCTCATATTTTTTTAAACTATGGCATTACCATCAATGGGATAACAGATGACACCATGCTTATGAGTTATGTCATTGAAAGTAACCAAAATCATGGTATGAATAAGTTGAGTACTAAATATTTAAATCATAATTGTATTAGCTATGAATCTCTTGTTGGAAAAGGTATTAATCAATTAACCTTTGACCAAGTTGCCCTTGAAGACGCGGTAACTTACGCCGCAGAGGATGCAGATATAACCTTACAATTGTATGCAGTAATGCAGCAAATTCTTGAGGAAGAAAAATCTCTTTATAATATTTATAATAAAATAGAAATGCCAGCTATGGAGGCACTTATTCAAATTGAAAGAAATGGGGTGTTAGTTGACCCAAATATTTTAGGTCAACAAAGTAAAGCTTTAGGTGAGAAATTATTTTTATTGGAAAAAAAAGCATTTGAGCTTGCTGGGCAACCATTTAATCTTTCCTCGCCAAAACAACTGCAAGAAATTTTATTCGAGAAATTAGGTATAAATCCACTCAAAAAAACCCCAAGCGGTACGCCATCCACAAGCGAGGAAGTGCTTAGTGAACTAGCTCAAGATTACCCATTACCAAAACTTATTTTGGAGTACCGAAGTCTTGCCAAACTTAAATCCACCTATACTGATAAGCTACCAAGAATGATCAACGATATTACTGGAAGAGTACACACTAGTTATAACCAAGCTATTGCTATAACTGGTAGATTGGCAAGCTCAGATCCAAACCTCCAAAATATTCCTATAAAAACTGCCGAAGGGAGAAAGGTAAGAGAGGCATTTGTTGCGCCTAAAGGTCACAAAATATTATCTGCAGATTATTCTCAGATTGAATTAAGAATTATGGCGCATTTATCTAAAGATGAAAGGCTAATAAATGCCTTTAAAAATAATGAAGATATTCACACTATTACAGCTGGAGAAATATTCAATTGTAAGATTCAATCTGTTACTTCAGAACAAAGAAGATATGCGAAGGTTATTAATTTTGGATTAATTTATGGTATGGGCGTTTATGGATTAGCAAAAAATCTGAGTATCGAGAGAACTGCAGCTCAAAATTACATTGAAAGATATTTTACGAAGTATCCATCGGTAAGACAATACATGGAGCAAGCCAAAGAAGAGGCAAGAAAAAACGGATATATTGAAACCTTTTTTGGGAGAAGACTATGGGTGCCTGAAATAAATGGTTCAAACGGTATGCGTCGTGCAGCTGCAGAAAGGGCAGCAATAAACGGGCCAATGCAAGGTACTGCAGCTGACCTTATAAAAATGGCAATGGTCGATGTAGCAGACTGGCTAAAAAAAGAGGATTCTTTAAAGGGAAAAATGATTATGCAGGTTCATGATGAGTTAGTTTTTGAGGTTCCAAATGAAGAGATTGAAGCCTTCAATATAAATATTAAAAAAATAATGGAAAATGTAGCAACACTTGATATACCCTTGATTGTTGAAATTGGAAGCGGGATAAACTGGGAGCAAGCACACTAAATGATAAAACCTATCCATGCAATCATCATTGGTGATGAAATTCTCTCAGGTAAAAGGAAAGATAAACATTTAGTTCATTTGTCGGAAAAATTAACATCTTTAGGACTTGCACTTAGTAAAGCAGATTTTGTACCAGACGATTCAGATGTAATTGCTGAAACCATAAAGAGTAAATCAGATTATATTATCTTTAGTTTTGGTGGTATTGGTGCTACTCCTGATGACTGTACAAGACAAGCTGCTGCTAAAGCCCATAATAAACAAATTGTAAGGAACCCAGAGGCACTTAAACTAATTGTAGATAAATTTGGTGACGAGGCATTTCCAAAGCGAGTCATGATGTCAGATATACCAGCTGGTGCTGAGCTTATTCCAAATAGTATTAATAATATTCCTGGTTTTTTTATAGGTGAGCATTATTTTATGCCTGGTTTTCCTGAAATGTCATGGCCTATGATTGATTGGATTTTAACTTCACGATACGAGGAAGAATTAAACAATCAAATACTGGATACTTCTGTTTGGATTGACGGTGTTCCTGAAAGTTTATTGATCGATTTAATGAATGAAATTGCGAAAGATAACCCTAAAGTGAAAATATACAGCCTCCCTAAATTAGAACCTAAAATTAAAGTTGAACTTGGTGTAAAGGGTTCTATATTGAGTGCAAAAAAAGCTATTGAGCAAATTAAAAGAAGTTTGTCTTCAATGAATTATGAGTGGTATGAAAATTAATCAATTAAAATTAGACTTTCCCAATTGCAATTTTGATTATAAAATAGGCAACTCTTTAAATCATTAATAAATTTTCATGAAGATTAGTAACCTTAGTATTAAAAACAACTTATTTTTAGCACCAATGGCTGGGGTAACTGATAGGCCATTTAGAGTGCTATGCAAAAGTTTTGGTGCAGGAGTGGCTGTAAGTGAGATGGTTACTTCCAATTCACTTTTATATGGCAGTGAGAAAACAAGAAGACGGGCAGATCATAAAGGTGAGGTCGATCCAATATCTGTTCAAATTGCTGGTGCTGACCCAAAAATGATGGCAGATGCTGCACAATATAATAAAGATAATGGAGCTCAAATTATTGATATAAATATGGGATGTCCTGCAAAGAAAATTTGTAATGTTATGGCAGGCTCTGCATTACTTAAACACGAAAAACTTGTAGAGGATATTTTAAAATCGGTAGTCAAGTCGGTGGATATCCCGGTGACTCTTAAAATTAGGACTGGATGGGATAAAGAAAATCGTAATGCACTAAAAATTGCTCGAATAGCTGAAGATGCAGGAATTCAAGCACTTAGTATTCATGGAAGAACCCGCGCTTGTTTATATAGAGGTGAGGCCGAGTACGACACAATAGCAGACGTAAAACAAAATATTAAAATTCCGGTGATTGCAAACGGTGATATCACCTCACCCGAGAAAGCAAAATATGTGCTTGAATACACTAAAGCTGATGCTGTAATGATTGGAAGAGCAGCCCAAGGAAGACCTTGGATTTTTAGAGAGATTGAATACTTCCTGGCAACAGGAAGATATCTAGAATTACCTACAATTAATGAGATTCAAATTACCACCATTAAACATGTTAAAGATCTGTATTCATTTTATGGTGAGGAAAGAGGCTTAAGGGTGGCTAGAAAACATATATCTTGGTACACGAAAGGTTTAAAAAATTCAGCTCAATTTAGAGCATCTATGAACCAGATTGAAAACTGTAATGAACAAATTTCAGCCATTAATTTTTACTTTGATGAATTAAAAGAATTTTCTAAATTTATACCGTACGAAGAATCTCAGGCCGAATCTAAAATGGCATTGGCATCATGAGTAAAAACGGTTTAAGCGATAACATTGAGATTCTTTTAGATCGGTATTTTAATGATTTAGCAGGAGAATCTCCAAACAATTTATATGGCTTAGTAATTTCAAATGTTGAGAAGCCTCTTTTATTATATGTAATGCATTATGCTGAGGGAAATCAAAGTAAAGCAGCGGAAATCCTTGGCTTAAATAGAAATACACTAAGAAAAAAATTAAAAATTCATAACATAGATACATAAATTTAATGATTAAAATAAAAAGAGCTCTCATAAGTGTTTCAGATAAAAAAAATATACTTGAACTAGCTAAAAAACTAATCTCTCAGAATGTTGAAATACTGTCTACAGGCGGGACTGCAAAACTACTTATGGAAAATAATATTCCTGTTGTTGAGGTTGCAGAGTACACGAAATTTCCTGAAATGCTCGGCGGCAGAGTAAAAACTCTTCATCCAAAAATTCATGGAGGAATATTAGGTTTAAGAGATAATGCAGAGCATATGCACACAATGGAAGAATACGATATACCCCAAATAGACTTAGTAGTTGTAAATTTGTATCCATTTGAAAATACTATTAAACAGCCAAACTGTTCTCATGAAGAGGCAATAGAAAACATAGACATAGGTGGGCCTACTATGATTAGAGCTGCTGCAAAAAATTATAAGTCTGTAGCCGTGTTAACCAATCCAGACGATTATAATTTATTGGCTGATAATTTAAGTAATTCAAATGGAATGCTAGATGAAAATTTTCTTTTTAGCTTATCAAAAAAGGCTTTCTTACATACTGCTGAATATGATGCTGCAATCAGCTCATATTTGCACAAAGATAGCTCAGCTGATTTTCCACAACTAAACATTCAAATCCTACGTAAAAATATAGATATGCGTTATGGTGAAAATCCGCATCAGAAAGCAGCATTTTATACTGAAAGAGAGGTTCCAAAATCAAGTTTGTCCAACTTTACTCAGCTTAATGGTAGAGCACTTTCTTATAATAATCTTAGTGATGCGGATAATGCTTGGGAGTGTGTTAAAAGTTTTAGTAAGTCCACGTGCGTGATTGTAAAACACGCTAATCCATGCGGGGTATGTTCCTCTGATTCAACAGAGCAGGCATATGTGGGAGCTTTAGCAACTGATCCAACCTCTGCATTTGGAGGAATCATTTCTTTTAATACAGAGGTTGATGGAAAAACAGCTTCCTTAATTATGAGGCAGTTTGTTGAGGTCATAATTGCTCCCAGCTTTTCGAATAATGCGGTTGCATTATTTAAAAAGAAAGAAAATATAAGGCTGCTTACTATTCCAATAGGGCCAGATAAAGACTTGTACGATTATAAAAAGATTGCTGGGGGATGGCTTGTTCAGTCAATTGACAACCACGAAATAGATATAAATGAATGTGAGGTAGTGTCTCAACTAAAGCCAACAAAAGAGCAATTAGCGGATATGCTGTTTGCATGGAAAGTGGCGCAATTTGTTAAGTCTAATGCCATAGTTTTTTGTAGTATGAGCCAAACACTTGGAGTTGGCGCTGGGCAAATGAGTAGGATCGACAGCACAAAAATTGCTGGCATTAAAGCGCAAAATGCAGGATTAAGTTTAAAGAATAGCGTTGTTGCTTCCGATGCCTTTTTTCCATTTCGAGACGGAGTGGATGAACTAGCAAAATATGGTGCGAGTTGTGTTATCCAGCCCGGTGGCAGCATGCGCGACAAAGAGGTTATAGAGGCTGCAAACGAGCATGGATTGGTAATGATTTTTACTAAAATTAGACACTTTAAGCATTAAATAATGATTGCCCTCATAATAGGAAGCGGAGGAAGAGAACATGCTCTTGCATGGAAGCTAGCTCAGGCACCTAACGTTGAAAAAGTGTTTGTAGCTCCTGGAAACGGCGGGACAGCTATTGAAAAAAATAAAATTGAAAACATACCTTTATCAGATTTTAACGAATTAGTTATATTTTCCAAAAAAAATAATGTGGATTTAACAATAGTGGGTCCTGAACTCCCTTTATCTATGGGAATAGTTGACCATTTTAAAAAAAATGGCTTAAAAATATTTGGTCCATCCCAAGAAGCCGCTCAACTTGAAAGCTCAAAAGATTTTGCAAAATCCTTTATGTGTAGGCATGGAATACCCACTGCAATTCATCAAACATTTACTGATATCAATTTAGCACATGACTACATTGAGAAAAATGGTGCGCCTATCGTTATTAAGGCTGACGGTTTAGCAGCAGGAAAGGGTGTGGTAGTTGCTCTTACTAACGACGAAGCTCATCAAGCAATAGAGTCAATGTTAAGTCAAAATAAATTTGGTGATGCTGGGGCTTGTATTGTGATTGAAGAGTTCTTAGAGGGTGAGGAAGCAAGCTTTATAGCAATTTGTGACGGGGAAAACGTTCTTCCTTTAGCTTCAAGCCAGGACCACAAAAGACTTAAAAATGGTGATTTCGGTCCCAATACTGGGGGTATGGGTGCTTACTCCCCGGCCCCAATAGTATCAAAAGAAATTCATGAAAAAATTATGACGCAAATTATTCTTCCCACAGTAAAAGGTATGCAAAAGGATGGGATTAAGTTTCAGGGTTTCTTATACGCTGGTGTAATTATTGATAAAAACAATAATATTAAAACACTGGAATTTAATTGTAGGTTGGGTGACCCAGAAACACAGCCATTAATCTATCGTCTAAAAAGTAATTTATTTGATATTCTTGCTGCAGCCGAAGACGGGAAATTATCAAACGTTATTCTTGAGTGGGATGATGGTTATTCCATTACAGTAGTTATGGCTGCTCATAATTATCCAGACAAACCTCGTCTAGACGATCAAATCCATAACCTCTCTCAAAATATAGATGATGTCTATATTTTTCATGCTGGTACCAAAAAAATAGGTGATAAAATTCTAACCTCAGGTGGTCGCGTTTTGGGAGTAACAGCTAAAGCGATAACTTTAGAGGATGCTAAAGAAAAGGCATACAATTTAACTCGTATTATAGAATTTAGTGGTGCTCAATTTCGTGATGATATTGGTCAAAAAGCACTGGTAAGGTCTGGTGAAAAATAATCGCTTATTTAGATACCTCAAAGCAGGAGGTATAATTATATATGCCACTGAATCCTGTTTTGGTATTGGTTGTGATCCGTCGAATATTAAGGCTATAAAAAAAATCATAGGGTTAAAAAAAAGAAATAATAAAAAAAACTTTATTTTAATTTCAGCTTCTATCGATAATGCTTCCAATTATATTAAACAATTAAACAAAGTGGACTTAAAAGAAGTAAATAAAAAATGGCCTGGTCCACATACTTGGCTATTAGAGTCTAAAAAAAATTGTCCAATATGGTTACAAAATAATAATAAACTTGCCTTAAGAATTCCTAGCCTTTCTTCTTGTAACAATTTATGCTCCTCACTCGGTATTGCTATCGTTTCGACCAGTGCAAATCATAGCGGTAAAAAATCACTAACAAAATATAGAGATGTTTCTCGCCAATTTCATAAAAAAGCAAAGATAATTAAAGGGAGGATTGGAAAAGAGGGGAAACCGTCTACAATACAAGACTTACGTACAGGGAAAATAATTAGAGTATGACTATTAAGCAAAAATTAATTGATAAAAATCAAGTAAAAGATTATTTGATAGGCTTACAAAATAATATTGTTAGTACGATCGAGTTAGTTGACCAGAAAAATTTTCTACATGATTCATGGCAAAGAAAAGAAGGTGGTGGTGGAACAACTTGTATTATTGAGAAAGGAAATATTTTTGAAAGAGCAGGTGTTGGTTTCTCACATGTGATTGGGTCAAAACTCCCTAAATCTGCCACTGATGCCCACCCAGAGGTAGCTAATAGAGGATGGGAGGCAATGGGTGTATCTTTAGTATTTCATCCAAATAATCCCTTTGTCCCCACAGTGCATATGAATATACGTTTCTTCATTGCATCAAAAAAAGGTTATTCTGACATTTGGTGGTTTGGTGGTGGTATGGATTTAACCCCATATTATCCTTTTATTGAGGACGTTGTTCATTTTCATCGGACTATTAAAAATGCTGTTATTCCTTTTGGTAAAGATCTTTATAGTAAGTTTAAAGACCAATGTGATAATTACTTTTATTTAAAACATAGAGATGAACCAAGAGGAGTGGGAGGTATTTTCTTCGACGATTATAATAAAAAAGACTTTGAACATTGCTTCAGCCTAACTAAATCAGTTGGTGATAATTTCCTTAATGCCTACATGCCCATTGTGCAAAAGAGAAAAAATAATACCTTTAATGATAAACAAAGAGACTTTCAATTGTATAGAAGAAGCAGGTATGTTGAATTCAACCTTCTTCAAGATAGAGGCACTCTTTTTGGCATTCAATCCAAGGGAAGAGTCGAGTCTATTCTTATGTCAATGCCCCCTCTAGTAAAATGGAATTACGACTGGAATCCAGAGAAAAATAGTGAGGAAGAAAAATTGTATAGGGACTTTTTAGTAAAGAAATCTTGGGTTTAGAAATTATAAGTTTAAAATCCAACGCACCATGAGATTAAGATCATCATTGTTGATATTGGGATGTGCCATCATTGGTACATTACCCCAGTTTCCGCTTCCACCTTTTTTAATTTTTTCCATAAGCATTATTTGATTAGCTTTGTTATTTTCATATTTGTTAGAAACATCTATAAATGAGGGGCCAAGAACTTTTAATTTAACACTATGGCATGCAAAACAACCATTATTTTTTGCTAATCTTTTCGCATCGTCTGCAAAAAGATTAGTAGCAAAAAAAACTACAAGTATGAGAAGAAAGTTTGAGTTGTTTTTCATAATAATTTTAGTAAATAAATATACTGAAAAGTTCCTTGCTTGTTTAAATAAATATATTCATGCATCTATTTAAAAGAAACATAACTCGTTTTAAAACTTAATTAGCCAACTAATAGTCATGGACAGAATATTCGGTCGCAATACTATGTGAAAGCTGAGGATATACCACTACGGAATTTTCTAATGTATTTGCTGTTTCAACACAAACCATTCTTCTCCACTCATCTTTGTCTCCCATATCTCCCATATCAATTGCATTCTTTTCTCCAGGAGTCCATATAACTGTAGAGTTACTGTTGGATTTTTTAATTGTTATAACTCTATTAAATTTTTCGTCCTCAATATAACAATCATTGCTTGTATTTGAATAGACTCTGTCAAATGCCTTATCAAATGTAATTGCATTTTTTTCTATATTTCTATTAAAGTTATCAAACTTATCTGTATAAACAGCATTTTCTAAGCCGGTGATCCTTATATTTTCTATGTCAGAAATATAAAAATAAGTATGATAACCTTCACCAATGGTAAATGGGTTACAAGATAGGTTGGTAGTTTTTAAATTTAAATAAAGCGTGTGCCCAACAATTATAGTAAGCTCAAGATCATAGTCATAAGTTAACTGCTTTGTTGCCGCTTCAGTTGGCAACATTTTTAATACAATTTTTACAGCACCATTTTTTAGCTTTACACTACTTTCTAGTTTCCATGGTATGACCCTCGCGAAACCATGATTACAAAAGGACCCATCCGTGGGGTGCTGACCAAACCAAGGCCAACAAATTGGAACGCCACCTCTAATAGAGCGTCCTTTTTCATATCTTGCGTTTGTGGATAACCACAGAACATCATGTGATGTAGATTTTGGCCTCCACCAAACCACGTGCCCTCCTTGAAGTGCTATTTTTGCCTCAGCTAAATCATTATCAATTTCAATATACTCTAAACCATTTTCATCTTTTGTAATTTTCATTATTTCATTGGTCATTTTGAACCTTTAGCTTCAATTTGGGATATATCCCTTACGGCTCCTTTTGAGGCACTCGTCGTCATCATGGCATATGCTTTTAAAGCATCCGTGACTCTCCTTTTTCTTGGAAGAGGCTTCCACGGATTATCTTTTTTTTCCATTGCATCTCTTCTTAATTCTAGTTCATCGTCATTTATCTCTAGATTAATGGATCTATTTGGTATATCAATATTTATGACATCTCCCTCCTTAACCAATGCAATAGCTCCTCCTTCTGCTGCTTCCGGTGAAACATGGCCAATACTTAACCCTGACGTTCCACCAGAAAATCTTCCATCTGTTAATAATGCGCAAGACTTTCCAAGCCCTTTTGACTTTAAGTATGCTGTTGGGTAAAGCATTTCTTGCATACCGGGGCCACCCTTGGGACCTTCATAGGTTATAAGCACAATATCCCCTGCTGCTACATCATCCCCTAATATGGCATCAACTGCAGTATCCTGAGATTCGAATAGCCTGACTTTACCCGTAAATTTCCAAATATCTTCGTCAACACCTGCTGTTTTAACAATACAACCATCAACGGCAATATTTCCATAAAGTACTGCAAGCCCCCCATCTTGGCTGTAGGCGTGGTCCTTGCTTCTTATGCACCCTTCCTCACGATCTAAATCTAATGAAGGCCATAGTTTTTTTTGACTGAAAGCTTCGGTGGTTCTAATTCCTCCTGGTGCAGCCAAATAAAAATCTTTAACGCTCTTTTCTTGTGCAGTTACAATATCCCACTTATCAATTGATGCACCAATACTAGTGTTATGGACACAAGGAACATTTTCGTTAATTAATTTTGCACGCTTCAATTCTCCAAGAATTCCAAATACTCCTCCGGCACGATGCACGTCTTCCATGTGATATTTTTGTGTTGCTGGAGCAACTTTTGACAAACATGGTACTTTTCGTGAAATACGATCAATATCTTCCATAGTAAAATCAACCTCAGCTTCTTTTGCAGCAGCAAGTAAATGAAGAACAGTATTTGTTGATCCGCCCATCGATACATCAAGACTCATTGCATTTTCAAATGCCTCTTTTGTAGCTATATTTCTGGGGAGAACGTTGGCATCATCTTCTTCATAATACCTCTTGGTAATTTCAACTATATTTTTACCTGCTTCTAAAAAGAGAGATTTTCTTACAGCGTGGGTAGCTAGTGTACTTCCATTACCCGGCAAACTAAGTCCCAGTGCTTCAGTTAAGCAATTCATCGAATTAGCCGTAAACATTCCAGAGCATGACCCACAAGTAGGGCAAGATGAATTCTCTAACTCTTGAAGTTTAGTATCTGAAATAGATAAATCTCCAGCACCAATCATTGGAGATACTAAATCTACTTTCTGAATACCTTGACCCCAATCAACTTTACCAGCCTCCATAGGCCCACCTGAAACAAATACAACTGGAATATTTATCCGCATTGCCGCCATCAACATCCCAGGAGTAATTTTATCGCAATTTGAAATGCACACCATTGCATCCGCCCAATGAGCATTAACCATATACTCCACACTATCAGCAATCAAATCTCTGCTAGGAAGACTATATAACATCCCATCGTGTCCCATTGCAATACCATCATCTACAGCAATGGTATTAAATTCCTTTGCAACACCTCCATGTTTCTCAATTTCTCTTGCTACTAATTGCCCCATATCTTTCAAATGCACATGCCCAGGAACAAATTGTGTAAAAGAATTTACTACAGCTATTATTGGTTTATCAAAGTCGTCTTTAGACATTCCGGTAGCTTGCCACAAAGCCCTAGCCCCCGCTTGATTTCTTCCATGTGTAGTAGTTCTTGATCTATATGCTGGCATTAATTTTCCTTATTGTTATTAAATACGATTTTTAACTTATAATTCTATAATGTTAATTCACCCTCAACTTGATCCTATTGCGTTTAGTCTAGGTCCTTTAAAAGTACATTGGTATGGCCTTATGTATTTTTTTGGATTTCTAAGCTTCATCTATTTAGGAAAAAAACAAATTCTTTCTAAGCCTTGGTATAACCTTAATGAAAAAATGCTTGATGATACATTTTTCTTTGGGGCACTTGGTGTCATCCTTGGTGGAAGACTTGGTTATGTTTTATTTTATCAGCCTTTGTATTATTTTACACACCCAGATGAAATATTTGCATTTTGGCAAGGAGGTATGTCATTTCATGGTGGATTAATTGGAGTGCTCGTTGGTATTTATTGGACAACGAGGAAATATAAAGCTAATTGGCTGCATACTATGGATTTTATTGCTCCACTTGTTCCGCTTGGACTTTTTTTTGGACGGATTGGAAATTTTATTAACCAGGAATTATGGGGAAGGCCGACAGAATTAATTTGGGGTATGATTTTTCCAATAAAAGACGATCTTTCAAGGCATCCGTCACAAATCTATGAAGCTTTTTTTGAAGGTATTATATTGTTTACTATCTTATGGATATTCTCATCAAAAAAAAGGGCAGTAGGTCAAATATCAGCACTTTTTTTAATCCTTTATGGGTTTTTCCGATTTTGTATCGAATTTACCAGAGCTCCAGATATTTTTTTAGGTTTTATTCTTTTTGATCTAACTATGGGTCAGCTTTTATGTTTGCCTATGATTATGATTGGAATATGGATATTTTTTACAAAAAAATTTAACAGCATCGATTAACACCACTCCACTTTTCTTCAAGTCTCTTTATAAAGAACTGTCGTCTTGAAAGTATTTTTTTTTGATTATGGGTCTTACACTGAATATAATTTTTTAAATAAATGTCATACGCATTGTCTCCACTTATGGTGCGTATCATTTGCCAAATTCTACTTATCTTAAATTTTTTTTTATGTAGCTTCTTTGAAGTCATATTTTTTCGCCTTTATCGCAATCCTTAGAACATCAAAAACTACAATCCATAAAATAGTAACCAAGAATAAAGTTAACCCAGCATCAAGCTTAAGGTTAAAGATAAGTTTTTCTGCAATATCTATCTCTTTATTTGAAAGATTACCTTCAAGCACCTTATTCGTCATAGATTGAGCTGAAGCAAGAAATCCGACACGTACGTCCTCGCTAAATATCTTTTGATACGATGCTGTGGTAGTAATAAGTAAAAGCCAAGATAATGGGATTGCTGTTATCCATGCAAATTTTAATCTACCTGTCTTAATCAGGATTGCTGTACCAACACTTAAAGCAATTGCAGCTAACATTTGATTTGCAATGCCAAATAACGGCCATAGAATATTAACTCCACCATTAGGGTCTATGACACCGATGTACAAAAAATAACCCCAGCAAGAAACAACAATTGCGCTTGTTAAAATTATGGAAGGAAGCCATGAAGTTCTTCCTAATTTTGGATGAATGTTTCCCAACATATCCTGCAACATAAACCTTCCTACCCTTGTACCTGCATCCAATGTTGTAAGAATAAATACCGCCTCAAACATTATTGCGAAGTGATACCACATTGCGAGTAAATGCTTCCCAAAAGCATTAGCAAAAATAGTTGCCATCCCAACCGCTAACGATGGCGCACCACCAGTACGGGCAAATAGTGTAGTTTCACCAACATCATCTGCGAGTTGATTCATTTGTTCCACAGTAACGGCAAACCCCCAAGAGTTAATTTTATTGATTACCTCTGAAGCTTCATAACCTACAACACCCGGAGGGCTGTTAATTGCAAAAAATATACCTGGCTCTAATACGCATGCAGCTACCATTGCCATAATTGCCACAAACGATTCAAGCAACATTCCGCCATAACCTATCATAGGTATATGCTTCTCATTATCAATTAATTTAGGTGTAGTTCCTGATGAGATCAAAGCATGAAAGCCTGAAATAGCTCCACATGCTATGGTAATAAAAACAAAAGGGAATATACTTCCCCCAAAAATTGGTCCTGACCCATCAGCAAATTGTGTCACCGCAGGCATTTTTATGTCTGGCTGCAAAATTGCAATAGCTATTGCAAGAAAAATAATTGTGCCTAATTTCACAAATGTAGATAGATAATCCCTCGGAGCCAATAACATCCATATAGGTAGGACAGCTGCAGCAAATCCATAAATTATAATAGACCATGCTAAGAATAATCCTCCATGATCAAAATACACTCTCATTGATTCTGATTGATCAATTACTCCCCCTATGTAGACTGCAAAAAGAAGCAAGGTTACACCCAATAATGTTGCCTCTAAAACTCTCCCCGGACGAATAAATCTCATATAAAAGCCAACAATAATTGCTATGGGTATAGTTGCAGCAACCGTAGATGTTGCCCATGGACTATGCTTCATAGCATTTACAACCACTAGACCCAATACAGCTATCAAAATGATCATAATAGTAAAAGTACCTATCAATGATGCCACTCCTGCAACCATACTTAATTCTTCTTTCGCCATCTGCCCTAAACTTTTACCGTTTTTTCTAACTGAAAAGAAAAGAATAGTCATGTCTTGAACTGCACCGCCAACAACAGCACCAATAAGAATCCATATTGTGCCTGGTAAATATCCAAATTGTGCAGCCAGTGTTGGTCCAACCAAGGGTCCAGGCCCAGCAATTGCAGCAAAATGAGTACCGAATACTACCCATTTATTTGTTGGAACAAAATCTCTATTATTACTAAACTTTATAGCTGGAGTATCTCGAAATTCATCAAGAACAAAAACTTTGGCTGCAATCCATGCAGAATAAAAACGGTATGCAACCATGTAAATACATACTGCGGCCGTAATAAACCATATAGCGTTTATAGATTCCTCTCTTTGAAGTGCAATCAGCGAAAATGCAAATGCTCCAAGAAGTGAAACAAAAATCCAAACTAATTTTTTCATAAAATATTTAATTCTGATTGTTTACATTTATTAAAAATAAATTTTACTCCTTGAAGTCTCAGGAAATTTTGGCACATATGAAGCCATGTTATCAATTAATTTTTGAGTTGACCATAAAACTGCTATTGCATCCAAAATATCATCATCAGCTACATGTTTTCTAAGAAACTTATCTCTTATTAGTTGAAAATCAAAGGAAGGGTAAAATTTTGTAATTAACATTAGCCTTTTTTTTCTTCCCTCAATAGTTTTTTTGCTATCTTTTATAACACTCATGTCATTCATAGCCATAAAACTAAGTTCTGGGTGTATTTCATAAAGACTCTTATTGGAGTTTTTATCAAGATAAATTTCTCTTGCCTCTTTAATCTTATTAAAAATATACCAAGTTTGCTTTGAAATTTTTTTTCCAGATTCTTCAAAATTAATTTTACATGCATCGAAATAATTAGTAGCACACAATGCTTTAATAGCTGGGGGTGAAAATATAGTTGAAGCTCTTGTACCCAAAAAATTTCTGGCCTCTTTTTCCGCCATTCGTTCGCCTTTTGGGGCAAGTTCAAGAGGAATATCAATACCAATATTTGCATTGCCCTTAGTAATATTATTAATTTGATTTAGATTGTCGATTAAATAAAAAAAAATACTTTTATCTTTAAGTTCTGCAACAACCCATCCAGATTTACAGCCATCAATACCAAAAGTTCTTTTCATATTTGCTATAATTAGTTATTAATTATTTCAATAGTAACCTAACTATGCTTAAAAAAAAGATTTTGCTTGGAGTAACGGGAAGTATTGCTGCCTACAAAGCTGCTGAATTAATTCGTCAGCTTCGTCAGAATGATTATTTTGTACAAGTGATTATGACAAAATCTGCTAAAGAGTTTATAACCCCTTTAACACTGCAGGCATTATCTGGAAATCCTGTACTCGAAAATATGTGGGATTCCGCTGAAGGTAATGGGATGGAGCATATTAATTTATCTAGAACCGCTGACCTAATTCTAATAGCACCAGCATCTGCCAATTTCATAGCAAAACTTGCACATGGGATTGCTGATGATTTACTATCAAATCTTTGTTTAGCAAGAACATGTCCTCTCCTTGTAGCACCAGCTATGAACGTCGAGATGTTTGATAACAAAGCCACACAAAGAAATATAAATATTCTTAAAAAAGATGGTATTTTACTTTCAGGTCCTGAAGATGGAGATCAAGCATGTGGTGATACGGGTATGGGTAGACTTATAAATTTTGAAACATTAATACTCGATGTTATAAAATCAACCACCAAGCAGTTATTTAAGGGCAAGAAAATTCTAATTTCCTCTGGTGCTACATTTGAAAAAATTGATGATGCTCGAGCGATAACAAATTTAAGCACGGGTTTGATGGGATTAAATTTGGCTAAGTCAGCATACACTTTTGGAGCAGAAGTAACCGTAATTAACGGTAAAAGTGACCATAACTTTCCATCATGCATTAAAACATTCGAAGCACATAGCCATTGCGAAATGCTTAAATTAGTAAATGCTAATATAAAAATAAATGATATTTACATTAGTGCAGCAGCTATTTCTGACTATAAACCTTTAGCTTTTAATGGGAAAATTAAAAAAGACAGAACAAATATTGCCATAGACTTAACAAAAACTGAAGACATCCTTGGTTCAATAGGATTAATGGATAAAGATATATTCCTCGTAGGTTTCGCAGCAGAATCTGAGGATTTATTAAAAAATGCGAGGAAAAAATTAATGGAAAAAAAATTAGATATTGTTATAGCCAATCTTATTAAAGAATCAATGGGTAAGCCATTTGCAAAAGTAACTATTGTTGATAAAACCAAAGAGGTAGTTTTGCAGTCTGACAAAAAAATAAATTTAAGCATAGCTATACTTAAACATATCTTTAAAATTTATACGAAAGAAGACAAAAATGAGCTTATCAATTGATTATCAAATCCTTAATCCTTTAATTAAAGATCACATCCCAAGTTATGGTTCTCCAGGATCTGCCGGTCTTGATTTAAGAGCATGCATTGAGAGTAAGTTAGTTATTAAGCCGGGAGAAACTAAGCTTGTACCAAGTGGTATTTCTATCTATATTAAAGACCCAAGTTTTGCAGCATTAATACTTCCAAGATCTGGATTAGGTCATAAACATGGTATTGTCCTTGGAAATTTAGTTGGTTTAATCGATTCTGACTACCAAGGTGAGCTTTTAATATCTTGTTGGAACCGTAGTGATAAAGAATTCACAATTAATATCTTAGATAGAATTGCACAATTAGTTATTGTACCTGTTTACCAAGCATCTTTTAATTTGGTTGATGATTTCGAGAGCTCTGAAAGAGGACGAGGTGGTTTTGGCAGCACCGGAAAAACATAAAAAAGACTTGAAAGGACAGGGCTTTATGTGGTTTAATAAGCGTCTTTTTTAAGAAATATTAGAGGTAATTAAAATGACTCGAGAATGCGAAGTAACTGGCAAAAGACCTGTTGCAGGAAATAATGTATCTCATGCCAACAATAGAACTAGAAGACGTTTTTTACCAAATTTACATAATCGTAAGTTTTGGGTGGAAAGCGAAAATCGTTGGGTTTCTATGAGAATATCCAGCGCGGCGCTTAGGACTATAGACAAACTTGGTATTGATGCAGTTATTGCAAAAATGCGATCTGAAGGTAAAAAAATCTAAGGAATTAAAATGAGAGAAAAAATACGTTTAAACTCAACAGCAGGTACTGGTCATTTCTACACTACCACTAAAAATAAAAGAACTATGACTGAAAAGATGGAGATAATGAAGTTTGATCCTAAGGCTCGTAAACATGTATTGTATAAAGAAAATAAAATTAAATAATAAATTTTATATACCAAAAAAAAACCAGCTTAAGCTGGTTTTTTTTTGGCTATCAATTCAGTTCATCATTTTTATTTATGTGGATAACTCTTTGCGGAAATGGAATTTCAATGCCTTGTTTGGTAAATTGTCTCCAAATTTCCTTATTAATATCTGACTTCAGTCTATATGTTCCCTCTTCAGCGTCCAGAATATAAAAAACTAGCTTTAGGTCAATCCCGCTTTCGCCAAAGTTCATTAAATAAACAGTAGGTTCCGGAATGTCTTTGATTACTCTATCTTGAGCATTACAGCTTTTAAGCATAATTTCTATGGCCTGATCTACTGATGAGTTGTATCCAATTTGTATATCTATAGCCACCCTCACCTTGCGATCTGAGGACGTATGATTGACTATATTTTCAG
This sequence comes from uncultured Methylobacillus sp., assembly GCA_964526705.1. Taxonomy (GTDB): domain Bacteria; phylum Pseudomonadota; class Gammaproteobacteria; order Burkholderiales; family Methylophilaceae; genus BACL14. The sequence continues at coordinate 16,851 of CAZGLD010000001.1, read as the reverse complement.
CAATCAATGTTTCATTTGGAATAATTACCTCTACACCGTCTAATTTTCTAAGCACTGTATAGCGCGACTTAATCGTTGCTACAATACCATAATGCTCACCAATTGTTAAAATATCACCTATCTGTAAAGATTTATCTAATAAAATAGTAAAGCCTGATATATAATTGCTGGCAATTTTTTGCATGCCAAAAGCAAGGCCAACACCAAAAGCGCCACCAAAAACTGAAAGAAATGTTAAATCTAATCCTATGGTATCTAAGGCAATAACAACGGCAATAACATAAAGTGTGATGCGCATAATCTTATTAATCATCACTCTACCGCTTAGGCTTAATTGAGTGATTTTCATTAATCTATTTTCTATAAATCGTCCCAAAGTCATTGCGGCAATAATTGATATAAAAATACCAGTAAGTAGTTGTAGTATAAGTAAAATAGAAAACTCCTTTTCGCCAAAGCTAAAGGTTATTGATTCCAAAGCATTTAGAATTGGTTGTAAGTAGCCAAATAAATGAAGCGCAACAAAAGCCCATAAAATAAAACTTAAAATATTTTGATAAGCATTGAGAAGAGGATTTGGCTGAAATATATACCTAACTAAATAAACAGCTAGCCTAATAAGAATTAAGGCAATTACCAATATTTGTGCAATGTTCAATAAATTTATACTTTGGGAAAACTTTAGCAAATAACCGAATATTGAAATAACTACTAGAAAAATAGTAGGATTAACAATTTTTATAAAGGCATCTCCGGCTATCTTCCAATTTCCTTTACTAGATTTAGCTACTGAGGTGATTGACCATTGATGTAATAGAAAAACTAAAATACTCGCCATCAAAATAATACCAAATTGCAACAAAGTGCCTATCGATAATAAAAAATCAAGGTTAAGATTATCTTTTAAAATTTCAAATTTATTCATATAAGTACTATAGCAAAACTAATGTTGCCAATCCTAAAAATATAAAGAAACCACCACTATCTGTCATTGCTGTAATTAATATACTTGATCCTACAGCAGGATCTTTACCGAATTTACTTAATAATAAAGGAATCATTACCCCCATAATAGCTGATAAAAGTAGGTTTAAAATCATAGCTCCTGTCATTACAAAGCCTAGATAAACGTTTTCATATAATAGGAAGGCAAACAAACCTAGAACACTTCCCCATAAAATTCCATTAAGTAAAGCCACACCAAGCTCTTTGTAAATTAATCTCTGAATATTTGTAAAATTAACCTGCCCAAGGGCTAGGCCTCTCACAATCATAGTGGTAGTTTGATTGCCAGAATTTCCTCCAATACCAGCAACTATAGGCATGAGTGCAGCTAAAGCTACAACTTTTTCAATTGATCCTTCAAAAACACCAATTACTCTCGAAGCTATTAAAGCTGTAATAAGGTTGATTGCAAGCCATGCCCATCTATTTTTAACTGACTTCCAAATAGATGAAAATAAATCCTCTTCCTCCCTTAAACCAACCATCGAAAGCTTTTCATTTTCAGCTTCCTCTTTAATAAAATCAACAACTGCGTCTACTGAAAGCCTTCCAATAAGCTTATTTTTTTTATCTACTACTGGAGCAGTTACCAAATCATATCTTTCAAAAGCATCTGAGGCATCTTCTGCTAGATCATCTGGTGCAAACAAGACTGAGTCAGAAGACATTACATCTTTCACTTTAGTCTTTTGATCATTCACCACTACAACCTTAAGAGGAAGAATGCCCAAAATAGATCCATACTTATCAACAACAAATAATTTATCAGTACTACTTGGTAACTTTCCTAATTTTCTTAAATAACTTAAAACAACCTCAAGATTTACATCTTCACGAATTGTAACGACATCAAAATCCATTAGTGCACCGACCGTACTTTCTGGATATGATAAGGCTGATTCGAGACGTTCTCTATTTTGGACATCAAGACTTTCTAGGAGCTCTTGTAAAACATTTTCAGGAAGATCTGGTGCAATATCAGCTATTTCATCTGTATCTAACTGTTCTGCAGCGGCTAATAATTCAGTGGTATCCATATCAGCGATAAGAGTTTGTCTTACAGCATCTGATACTTCTACAAGAATATCACCATCACTTTCAGTCCTAACTAAATCCCATACAACTAATCGGGAATCAATTGGTAGTGATTCAAGTATATCTGCAATATCGGCAGGATGTAAATCAGCAAGTAAACGTTTAAGTTTGTTAATATTTTGTTTATTGACTAAGTTTTTTATAATTTTATGCTTTGGGACATCTTGTTTATCAATCAAACTCTCAATAATTTCGTGCTTCTCGAGCAAAAAATTTATTTGCTCGATTATTTCACTTAAACTTTCTTTCCTTTCACTTTCATTTTTCATGTTATAACTTTACCGAAAAGATTATCTTATTTTACATTCAAATAGATAAAAAAAAAGTCAGTAAAAACTGACTTTTTCTTAACTGAAATTTTTTCTATTTTTTTTCAGCTGGCTTAGCTTCTTTCTTGGCAGCTGGCTTAGCTTCTTTCTTGGCAGCTGGCTTAGCTTCTTTCTTGGCAGCTGG
>CAZGLD010000001.1:0-14198 GCA_964526705.1 uncultured Methylobacillus sp. | reverse complement strand
CTTAGCTTCTTTCTTGGTTTCTATAATATCTTCATTCTTTTCTTCAGTTACCTCAGGTCTATCCACTAACTCAATATAAGCCATTGGAGCATTATCTCCTTTCCTAAAGCCACATTTGAGTATTCTTGTATATCCACCATTTCTAGAATTATATCTCGGGCCAATTTCTCCAAATAACTTAGATACTGCATCCTTGTCCCTTAATCTACTGAATGCAATTCGTTGATTATGAACTGAGGATACTTTTCCAAGAGTAATAAGTGGTTCTGCAATCTTCCTAAGCTCTTTTGCTTTTGGAAGAGTAGTTCTTATAATTTCATGCCTTAATAATGATGTTGCCATATTTTTAAACATTGCTTTTCTATGGCTACTGGTTCTATTTAATTTTCTATGACTTTTTCCGTGACGCATCTCTTATTACTCCAATTTCTATCAGTTATACTTTCTCAACACCTGCTGGTGGCCAATTTTCAACTTTCATGCCTAAAGATAAACCTTTCGATGAGAGAATATCTTTAATTTCATTTAAAGATTTTCTACCTAAGTTAGGCGCTTTTAACAAATCACTTTCATTTCTTTGTATCAAATCACCAATATAATAAATACTTTCAGCTTTGAGACAATTTGCTGACCTAACAGTCAACTCAAGGTCATCAACTGGACGAAGTAATACTGGATCAATCTGTGGGGCTTGTTGAACTTCTACTTCAGTTAATTCACTCTCTAAATTAGCAAATACCGACAGTTGTCCCATTAAAATTCTAGCTGCATCCCGAATAGCTTGCTCTGCATCCACCACCCCATTAGTTTCAACGTCAAGGATGAGTTTATCTAAATCTGTTCTCTGCTCTACACGAGCACTTTCAACAAAATAGCTTACTTTGTTTATAGGGCTAAAGGAGGCATCAATCATAATAAATCCTAGAGTACTATCTTCCTGAGGACCCTTTCTTCTTTGAGGGACTGGTTGATATCCTCTACCCATTTCAACTTTGGCTTCTATATTTAATTTACCACCTTTATTAAGGTGTGCTATTACATGTTCTGGATTAACAACCTCTACGTCATGACCGACTTCAAAGTCAGCAACAGTTACAGGGCCTTCTTCTGATTTTGAAAGAGTAATAGTTGCTTCTGTCCCTTCGTAAATTTTTAAAGCTACTTTTTTTAGATTAAGAAGCACATCGACAACATCTTCTTGAACACCTTCAAGGGTTGAATATTCATGAACAACACCATCAATCTTTACTTCTGTAATAGCATAACCAGGAATTGAAGAGAGCAAAACTCTTCTTAGAGCATTGCCAAGCGTAAAACCAAAACCACGCTCCATGGGCTCCAAAACAACCTTCGCACGTTGTTCGTTTACAATATCAACATTAACTATTCTTGGTTTTAAATATTCTGTAGGGCTGTTTTGCATAGGTATCCTTTTATTCAGTTCTTATTATGTAAATTATTTGGAGTACAGCTCAACAACTAATGACTCATTAATTGTTGAAGGAAGATCATCTCTTAGTGGTTTATTTTTAAAAACACCTTTATAAGCTTTAACATCAACCTCTAACCATTCTGGAAAACCTCTTTCTTCTGCGGCTTGAAGTGCACCTTTAATTCTTAACTGATTTTTTGAAGATTCTACGACAGAGACTTCATCTCCAGGAGTAACTTGATACGAGGGTATATTAACCCTTTTACCATTAACCAAAATAGCATTATGCTTAACTATTTGTCTTGATTCAGTTCTTGAAGCTCCCAAACCCATCTTATAAACTACGTTATCTAATCTGGACTCTAGGAGTTGAAGTAGATTTTCACCGGTAATCCCCTTTCTTCTATCAGCTTCGGCATAGTAGCCTCTGAACTGCTTTTCTAATATCCCATAAATTCTTCTGAGCTTTTGTTTTTCTCTGAGCTGAACACCGTAATCGGACAGCCTAGAAGCTCTTCTTTGACCATGCTGGCCTGGGGGATAATTTCTTTTTTCAATCGCACATTTATCGGTGAAGCACTTCTCACCTTTAAGGAATAATTTCTCACCCTCTCTTCTACATTGACGACATTTTGGATCAAGATTTCTAGCCAACTTTACTCTCCTAGTTATATTTTTGACTAAGCAAAATTAAATTCTTCTTTTCTTAGGTGGTCTGCAACCATTATGTGGTACAGGGGTGACGTCTTGAATACTTGTAATTTTAAGCCCTACAGCATTCAAGGCTCTAACAGATGATTCACGTCCTGGACCAGGGCCCTTTATTCTCACTTCAATATTTTTTACACCAAATTCCTGTGCAGCTTTTCCAGCTGTCTCAGCAGCAACCTGTGCCGCAAACGGAGTACTCTTTCTTGAGCCTTTAAATCCTGCTCCACCTGATGTTGCCCATGACAAAGCATTGCCTTGTCTATCAGTTATTGTAATTATAGTGTTATTAAAAGATGCATGGACATGGGCTATGCCCTCTGAAACATTTTTTTTAACTTTCTTTTTAATTCTCACATTTGCTTTTGCCATTAAACTTATCCTTGATTATTTCCTAATAGCCCTAATAGGCCCTTTTCTTGTTCTAGCATTATTTTTAGTATTTTGACCGCGAACTGGAAGCCCCCTTCTGTGCCTTAAGCCACGATAACATCCAAGATCCATCAATCTTTTTATATTCATTGATACCTCTCTGCGCAAATCACCCTCAACCATAAACTTATCTATTTCACCCCGAATTTTTTCAATTTCAGCATCATTTAGATCTTTAATTTTAGTTGATTGATTTACACCAACAGTCGCACATATTTTTTGTGCTGTTACTTTTCCAATTCCATAAACCGAAGTTAATGCAATTTCAGTATGTTTATTATCTGGTACATTTACGCCTGCAATTCGGGCCATAACTCACTCCAATTAAAAATGGGCTTTTTTTTGTAAAGCCTTAAATTATAACTATTTTTTACTAACATAACAATGCAAAATTAGCCTTGCCTTTGTTTGTGACGAGGTTCCTTACAAATCACTCTCACCACTCCATTTCGTCTAATGACTTTACAATTTCGGCATAAAGCCTTTACTGATGCCCTAACTCTCATAATATATTTCCTTTTTTTTGCAAAACTATTTTGCTCTAAACGTTATTCTTGCCTTCGTTAAATCATAAGGAGTCATTTCTACCGTAACCTTGTCTCCAGGTAATATTCGAATATAATTCATCCTCATTTTTCCTGAAATATAACCAAGCACCTCATGACCGTTTTCTAATTTCACCTTAAATGTTGCGTTAGGCAAATTTTCAAGGATTTCTCCCTCCATTTCAATAGTATCTTCTTTTGCCATTAACGCATTCCTCCAGGATTACCTTTAAAATTCGCCTTCTTCAATAATCCTTCATATTGATAGGACATCATTTGAGACTGCACTTGTGTCATAAAATCCATAGTCACTACTACAATAATCAGTAGTGAAGTTCCACCAAAATAAAACGGTGTATTAAACTTAAGGATTAAAAACTCTGGCATTAGACATACCAGTGTTACATAAATTGCTCCTACAAGCGTTAAACGGCCAACAATCGTATCAATGTATTTTGCAGTTTGTTCGCCTGGTCTTATTCCAGGAACAAATGCTCCACCTTTTTTTAAATTATCTGCAGTCTCTACAGGATTAAAGGTAATTGCAGTATAAAAATAAGCAAAGAAAATAATAGCTGCTGCAAATAATAAAATATAAAAGGGTTGGCCAGGTGATATTGCGGCACCGATATCTTTTAACCAGAATAAACTCTCGTTAGTTCCAAACCATCCAGCAATTGTTGCCGGAAAAAGAATTACGCTTGAAGCAAAAATTGCGGGTATAACTCCAGCTTGATTAATTTTCAAAGGAAGGTGACTTGATTGCCCACCATACATTTTATTTCCTACTTGCCTTTTAGCGTAGTTAATTGTTATACGTCTCTGCCCCCTTTCAACAAAAACAACAAGCGCGGTCACGAGTATCGCAGCTGTTAAAAGAAAAAATACTAATGGTATAGAGAAGGCTCCAGTTCTAGTAAGTTCTAAAGTATTTCCTAGAGCACTTGGGAGACCGGCAACTATACCCGCAAAAATAATCATTGAGATTCCGTTACCAATGCCTCTCTCGGTAATTTGCTCACCTAACCATACCAAAAACATAGTCCCACTAACCAAAGTTATCATAGCTGTAAATCTAAACATTAAGCCAGGATCAAGAACGAGTCCTGGTTGAGACTCTAAAGCAATGGTGATACCAAGCGCTTGAAACGTTGCGAGCACTACTGTAAGTTGACGAGTATATTTCGTAATTACTCTCTGACCTGCCTGACCTTCTTTCTTCAACTCTTTAAGTCGCGCAGTCATAGATGTAAGAAGAGTCATAATAATTGATGCAGAAATATAAGGCATAATTCCCAATGCAAAAACAGTAAATCGACTCAATGCCCCACCAGAAAACATATTGAACATCCCAAGAATTCCTCCACTCTGGGAGTCAAATAACTTTTTCAATTCCATTGGGTCAATACCAGGAACTGGAATATGAGCTCCTAAACGAAAAATAACGAGTGCGCCCAAAAGAAAAAGAAGGCGACTTTTTAATTCTCCCATCTTTCCTATCGCCCCAAATGTACTGTCTTGAGCCAAAATTAAACCTCTTTAATTTCCTGAACTTTACCACCAGCTTTTTCAATAGCGGTCTTAGCTCCTTGAGTAAAGGCTATTCCTTCCAGTGTAAATTTTTTATTGACGGCACCTGATAAGTAAACTTTCACATTTAAAGATATTTCAGGGATTAAATTCGAAGCTTTAAGTGTGAGAAGATCAACTTTACCAGCGTCTAGTTTATTTAGTTCACTAGTTCTGATTGTTGCGTTATATGGTTTTGAGAGTGACTTAAAGCCTCTCTTTGGGAGTCTTCTTTGAATAGGCATTTGCCCGCCTTCAAATCCAACCTTATGAAAACCTCCAGCCCTTGAATGTTGACCTTTATGTCCTCTTCCAGCTGTTTTTCCGAAACCTGATCCTATACCCCTGCCTACTCTTCGCGTATTTTTTTTAGAACCTTCTGCTGGTTTAATTGTATTTAGTCTCATATTAATTCTCTACTTTAAGAAGATAATTGATTGATTTAATCATACCCCGGACTTCAGGAGTGTCCTTAAGCTCTACGGTATGATTAATTTTTCTTAGTCCTAGTCCTACAACAGTTGCTTTGTGAGAGGCTTTTTTTCCAATTGTGCTTTTAATTAATGTAATTTTTACTCTACCCACTGTATCTTTAGCCATTTTTTTATCCTCTAATTTCTTCAACAGATTTACCACGCTTAGCAGCTATTTCAGATGGGCTGTTCACTGAAGCAAGACCATTTAATGTTGCCCTTACTACGTTATATGGATTGGCAGAGCCAATACATTTAGCAAGAACATCAGTTACTCCCATTACTTCAAAGATAGCGCGCATTGCACCTCCCGCAATAATTCCAGTACCTTCGGATGCTGGCTGAATAAATACTTTTGCCGCACCATGACGACCGATAACGGAGTGGTATAACGTACCGTTATTTAAATTAACCTTTAACATACCTTTTTTAGCTTCATCCATCGCTTTTTGAACTGCCAAAGGTACTTCACGAGCTTTGCCTTTACCCATTCCTATTGCTCCATCCCCATCTCCAACAACAGTTAATGCAGCAAAACTCATGATACGGCCACCTTTTACCACTTTGGTAACACGATTCACTGCAATCATTTTTTCTCTAAGTCCTTCTTGATTCTGTTCTTGTCTATCTTGTGCCATTTTAAATCCTAATATTTGTTAGAAAGTTAAACCATTTTCTCTGGCTGATTCCGCTAAAGCTTTAATTCGGCCATGATATTTATAGCCAGACCTATCAAATGCAATTTCTTTAACACCGGCTTTAACTGCTTTTTCGGCAATTCTTTTACCAACCGCAATTGCTGCGTCTTTATTGCTTGTATTTTTTAATAGTTTCTTTACTTCTGCCTCAGTAGTTGATGCTGTAGCAATAACTGTATTGTTTGTTCCGTCAATAATCTGAGCATAAATATTAGAATTTGATCTGTAAACAGTAAGACGCGTGGCATTAAGTTCTGCCATTTTGGCTCTTGATCTTTTGGCTCTTTTTATCCTTGGGTTAGTGGTACTCATATTTTATCCTTATGCCTTTTTAGCTTCTTTAATAACTACCTGCTCATCAAAATATCTGACACCTTTGCCTTTATATGGCTCTGGAGGTCTGTATGCTCTAATTTCCGCAGCTACCTGTCCAATAATTTGCTTATTGGAACTTTTTAAAACAATTTCAGTTTGGGATGGAGTTTGTGCTGAAACGCCATCAGGTAAGTTGTGGGTTATAGAATGAGAAAAACCTAATTCTAGATTCAGCTTGTTGCCTTGCGCTGAAGCTTTGTACCCAACCCCAATTAAAGTAAGTTTCTTTTCAAACCCTTTTGAAACTCCTTGTATCATATTGTTAACTAGAGCTCTTATAGTTCCCGACATTGCTTTGGAATGTTTGGTTTGCTTTACTGCAGAAAAATTTAAAACTTTATCAGCCTCAGAAATTTTAACATCACCTGTCAGATGTTGATTAAGCTCACCAAGCGGCCCCTTTACATTGACAGAATCACTAGATATTTTGACCTCAACATTTTCTGGTATGTTTATTGGATTATTTGCAACTCTTGACATTCATTTTCTCCTTAGGCCACATAACAGAGAACTTCTCCACCGATTCCGGCAGCTCTCGCTTTATGATCAGTCATAACACCCTTGGAAGTCGTCAATATTGCTACTCCAAGCCCATTCATTACTTTTGGTAAGTTTTGGCTATCTTTATAAATTCTTAATCCTGGCTTACTTATTCTTTCTATTTTTTCAATAACCGGTTGACCAGCATAGTATTTTAAGTCAACAATTAAGGATGGTTTACCTGAGCTATCGTTTAACGCGAAATTCTCTATATAGCCTTCATCTTTTAAAACAGCTGCAATAGCAGACTTTATTTTAGAGGCAGGCATCGCAACCGAAACTTTATTTCTCATTTGACCATTTCTGATACGGGTTAACATATCGGCAATCGGATCATTCATACTCATATTTTTCTCTCCCTTACCAACTAGCTTTTGTAACGCCTGGAACTTCTCCGAACATCATAAGATCACGAAGTTTTCCTCTAGCAATACCAAATTTACTATAAACACCTCTTGGGCGACCTGTTAATGCGCAACGATTTCTTAACCTTACGGGACTTGAATTTCTTGGTAGATTCTGCAATTTGAGTCTTGCTTCCATCCTCTCCTCATTAGTCGCATTTGAGTCATTAATAATCTCATTTAAAGCTAATCGTTTAACTTTGAATTTTTCGACCATTTTTCTTCTTTTAGTTTCTCTTTCTGTCATACACAATTTAGCCATAAGTTTGCCCTAACCTCTAAATGGAAAACTAAAAGCAGCTAATAATGCTCTAGCTTCTTCGTCAGTTTTCGCCGTAGTTGTAATAGTGATGTTCATTCCTCTGAGAGCGTCAATTTTGTCATACTCTATTTCAGGAAAAATAATCTGTTCTTTGATACCCATGTTGTAATTACCTCTGCCATCAAAAGACTTAGCGGATATTCCTCTAAAGTCTCTAATTCTCGGAATTGCGATATTAATTAGACGATCTAAAAATGTGTACATTCGATTTTTTCTAAGAGTTACTTTGCAGCCTACTGGGTAGTCATCTCGAATCTTAAACGTTGCAATTGATTTTTTTGCTTTGGTGACAATAGGTTTTTGTCCAGCAATTTTTTCCATATCTCCAACAGCATGTTCAAGCACTTTTTTATCAGCAACAGCTTCACCCACACCCATATTAAGTGTTATTTTTTCTATACGAGGTACTTGCATCGGTGATTTATACTTAAACTCATCACTCAATTGTTTAATTACTTTGTCGTTATAAAATTCTCTAAGTCTAGCCATAATATTTTCCTAAACGTCTATTGCTTCTTGATTAGATTTAAAAATACGGATTTTTTTACCGTCTTTTAGCTCTTTAAAGGTAACTTTATCTGCTTTTTTTGATGCATTATTAAAAATAGCTATATTGGATATTTGAAGAGGCATCTCCTTACTGATTAAACCCCCTTGCTCTCCTTTTGCTGGATTTGGTTTTGTATGTTTCTTCACCATATTCAATCCCTCAACTAAAACTTTTCCACTATCAAGCAGTTTTAAAACAATTCCTTGTTTTCCCTTATCTTTACCAGTATTTATTATCACTGTATCGCCTTTACGAATTTTATTCATTCGTATACTCCTAAATAACTTCAGGGGCTAATGAAACTATCTTCATGAACCTCTCTGTTCTTAATTCACGAGTAACTGGGCCAAATATCCTGGTACCAATTGGCTCGTACTTATTATTAAGCAGCACTGCAGCATTTCCATCAAATTTAATTAATGAACCGTCTGTTCTGCGAACCCCTTTTGCTGTTCTAACAACAACAGCATCATAAACTTCACCTTTTTTTACACGGCCTCGAGGTGCAGCGTCTTTAATAGTCACCTTAATAATGTCGCCAACACTAGCGTATCGTCTCTTTGAACCGCCCAAGACCTTAATACACATAACGGAGCGTGCGCCAGTATTATCAGCAACTTCTAATCTAGTTTGCATTTGTATCATGTAAATATATCTCCAACTTAATCCGCTTAATTCTATTTAGACAAAAAGTCTTCCGCAACGGTCAGTATTGGGGTGCTAGCTAAATGTTCGAGCACCAAAAAGAGCAGAATTATATGTTATTTAATAAAATAGCTCAAGTTTTGAACCAAATTAAATGGTTCTTGCCTTTGAAACGACCTTTGTAACAACCCACGACTTGTGTTTTGATATCGGTTTACTTTCAGTTATCTCAACCGTGTCTCCTTCACCTAATTCATTTTTTTCATCATGAGCATGAAATTTACTAGATAATCTAATCACTTTTCCAATTAGAGGATGTTTTACTGATCTAGGAACTAAAACAGTAACCGTCTTATCCATTTTGTTGCTTACAACTTTTCCTGTAAGAGTTCTCGTTATTTTTTGTGTTTCACTCATTATCCTTGACTCACTTTTTCCGCAAGAATTGTCTTAACTCTTGCTATGTCTTTTTGAATTTTACCCAACTGATCATTTTTGTTAGATTGTTGGGTACTGATTTGCATTCGGGCTGTGAATTGAGCTTTTCTTAACTCAACTAATTCTTTACCCAAATCATCCATACTTTTTGTTCTTAATTCAGATGCCTTCATAATTTTCCTTTAACCACCTATATGCCGTGATGCAAATGTTGTTAATAATGGTAATTTAGCTGCTGCAAGTCTAAATGCTTCACGAGCAAGGTCTTCTGAGACACCATCCATTTCGTATAACATTTTTCCAGGCTGAATCTCTGCCACATAAAACTCAACACTTCCTTTACCTTTACCCATCCTTACTTCGGCAGGTTTTTTCGAAATCGGTTTGTCTGGAAATATTCTAATCCAAATCCTCCCACCTCTCTTTATGTGTCTTGTCATTACCCTTCGAGCAGCCTCTATCTGTCGAGCCGTAATCCTTCCTCTACCAACTGCTTTAAGGCCAAATTCTCCAAAACTTACTTTATTTCCAGTTGTGGCAACACCTCTATTCCTACCTTTGTGTTGTTTTCTAAATTTTTGTCTAGCTGGCTGTAACATTTTTATGCCTCGTCTTTCTTATTATCATCTGAATCTTTCACTTCCTCGACTTTTTCCTGTTTTTCTGCCGCAGGTTTTTCTTCTGTCTTAGGTTTAACTGCTGCTTTCACAGATGGTTTTGGTTTAACTGCTGTCTTAGGTTTAACTGCTGCTTTCACAGATGGTTTTGCTTTTTCAGACTCTTTTGAGATTTTTTTAGCATCAGCTTCTTTTATAGTTCTTTTAGCTGGTGTACTTTTTATTTCTGCAGTTTGATCGACTGAATCTTTATTTGTCTTTGACGGCTCCTCAAAGCGCTCACCTTTAAAAATCCAAACTTTAATACCAATAATTCCATAAGTTGTTTGAGCTCGCGCTACCCCATAATCTATATCTGCCCTTAAAGTATGAAGAGGAACTCTTCCTTCACGATACCATTCAGATCTAGCTATCTCGATACCATTAAGTCTTCCTGAACTCATAATCTTAATACCTTGCGCTCCCAATCTCATAGCATTTTGCATCGCTCTTTTCATCGCCCGTCTAAACATCACTCTCTTTTCAAGTTGCTGAGCAATACTTTGTGCAATTAGCATTGCGTCTACCTCAGGCTTTCTTATTTCCTCAATATTTAATTGAACTGGTATGCCCATTAAATTTTGTAGGCTTGATCTTAATGTCTCTATATCTTCGCCTTTTTTACCAATAACAATTCCAGGTCTAGCTGAGTAAATAGTAATCTTTGCATTTTTTGCTGGTCTCTCAATCACAATTTTACTCACAGCAGCGTTAGCAAGTTTTTTATTTAAAAATTCCCTTACTTTAATATCATTTTGTAAAAATACTGAAAAGTTTTTTGAATTTGCATACCATTTTGAGGACCAATTTTTGGTTACCCCTAAACGAAAACCTATTGGATTAATTTTTTGACCCATAATTATCTCTAGCTTCCCACAGTCACAGTAATGTGACTTGTTTGTTTTTGAATCTTCCCTGCTCGGCCTTTAGCTCGTGCACGAATACGTTTTAAAGTTGCGCCTTTATCTACATAAATAGTCTGTATTTTTAATTCATCAATATCGGCACTATTGTTATGTTCTGCATTTGCTATTGCAGATTCTAGAACTTTCTTTATAATTTCTGCCCCTTTTTTTGGACTAAAAGTAAGTAGGTTAATAGCATTATCGACTTTCTTTCCTCTTATCATGTCAGCAACTAATCTTGCTTTTTGAGGAGAGATTCTAACGCCTTTTAAAATTGCTGAAACTTCATTAGCCATAATTATTTCGCCTTCCTATCGCCTGAGTGGCCTTTAAATGTCCTAGTTGCGGCAAACTCACCTAATTTATGCCCAACCATATTTTCTACAATAAGCACTGGGACATGTTGTCTACCATTGTGCACAGCGATCGTCAAACCGATAAAGTTTGGAAGAATAGTCGACCTTCGCGACCAGGTTTTAATTGGCTTACGGTCTCTAGTCTCAGATGCTGCCTCAACTTTTTTTGCGAGGTGTGCGTCTACAAATGGTCCTTTTTTAATCGATCTTGACATATCATTTACCTTTTATTGGATGGTCTACGACTGATTCTCATATTATCAGTACGTTTATTATTTCTTGTTCTATACCCTTTGGTAGGAGTACCCCATGGGCTTACAGGGTGGCGTCCACCAGATGTTCTACCTTCCCCACCACCATGTGGATGGTCTACAGGATTCATTACGACACCTCTCACTGTTGGTCGAATACCTCTCCACCTTGACGCTCCAGCTTTACCTATAGTTCTCAACGAATGCTCGTCATTTCCAACTTCACCAAGTGTTGCTTTGCAATCTACGTGAATTTTTCTTACTTCACCAGACTTTAGTCTAAGTTGTGCATAAGAACCTTCTCGGGCTAGAAGCTGAACCGATGTTCCAGCAGAACGTGCCATCTGAGCTCCTTTTCCAGGCTTTAGCTCAACACAATGAATTGTGCTGCCAACAGGTATATTTTTAAGTGGTAAGGTATTACCTTCTTTAAAGGGTGCTTCTATACCACTCATTAATTTATCCCCTGCAGCAACCCCTTTGGGAGCTACGATATATGTTCTTTCTCCATCCAAATAACACAATAATGCTAAGTGTGCTGATCTATTAGGATCATATTCTATTCTTTCAACAGTAGCTGGAATACCATCCTTAGTTCTTTTCCAATCCACAACTCTAATGTGCTGTTTATGACCACCACCCATATGTCTGACAGTAATTCGTCCATGGTGATTACGTCCAGCGTTTTGTTTCTTCTTTTTTAAAAGAGGAGCAAAAGGCTTTCCCTTATGAAGTCCTTCTGTTACTACTTTTTGCAGACCACGTCTTCCAGGTGAGGTCGGTTTTACTTTTATAATAGCCATTTATTTTTCCTTAATCACCTGTAAAGTTAATCTCTTGTCCTGGTTTCAAACAAACATATGCTTTTTTCCAGTCATTTCGCTTACCCATAGTACGGCCTGATCTCTTAGCTTTACCATTCATATTAAGTATATTTACTGAGTTAACTTCTACTTTGAACATAGTTTCAATTGCCATTTTCACATCCGCCTTTGTTGCAGCCTTAGTAACTTTAAAAGCAATTTGATTGTTTTTATCAGCAATCATTGTAGCTTTTTCAGTTATCTGCGGAGCTAAAATTGTTTGTAAAGACCTATCTGTATTCTTAATTAATGCACTCATGAAAACATCTCCTCAAGTTGTTGTAAAGCTTCCGGAGTTGCTATAACTTTTGAAAAATGAACCAGACTGACTGGGTCAGCAAATTTTGCTTCAACAACTAAAACATTAGTTAGATTTCTTGATGACAAATATAAATTCTCGTCAAATGAATCAATCAATACAAGAACATTATCCTGAATACCAAGATTTTTCATTTTTTCAACAAACTGTTTAGTCTTAGGTGTATCCACTTTAAACTCTTCAATAATTGACAATCTTTCCTGTCTAACAAGCTCAGATAAAATAGACTTCATACCTGTTCTGTATGCTTTTTTATTAATTTTATGCGTATAATTTTCATCTGGTCGATTTGGAAAGGCCCTACCACCACTTCTCCATATGGGGCTTGATGTCATACCTGCTCGAGCATTTCCTGTGCCTTTTTGTCGAAATGGCTTTCTAGTGCTATGTTTAACTTCGCCTCGAGTTTTCTGCGCACGTGTGACAGAGCGACCATTACTCATATATGATGTTACTAATTGATGTATTAAAGACTCATTAAAATCATTCCCAAATATTGCATCGGATGCTTTGTGAGTTTTTTTAGAAACTTTTCCAGATTTATCGAGGATTTTAAATTCCATTATGCATCCCCTCCTGATTTCACTGCAAGTTTAATTAGAACATCAGAACCTTTGGATCCAGGAACTGCTCCTTTTATTAGAATAAGATTTCTTGGTGAATCTATTCTTATTACCTCTAGATTTTGGGTAGTTCTTTTTTTATCACCTAAATGCCCCGCCATTTTTTTTCCTGGAAATACTCGTCCAGGATCTTGGCATTGTCCAGTTGATCCATGAGAATTATGTGATATTGATACACCGTGAGTGGCTCTATTTGAACTGAAATGATGTCTTTTGATTGGACCTTGAAAACCTTTACCAATAGTTGTGCCGGTAACATCAACCTTCTGCCCAACCTGAAAAATCTCCACAGACAATTCGGAATCTGTTGTGTAATTAACAATCTCATCCTCAGCCAATCTTAGCTCATGAAGACCTAATCCAGCTTCAACGGAAGCTTTTGCGTAATGGCCGATCTGTGATTTATTAAGCTTAGTAGACTTTGTTTTACCATAAGCTAATTGAAGGCTACTGTAGCCATCTGTGTTTATTTTTTTAATCTGTGTCACACGGTTTGGAATTACCTCAAGTACTGTTACCGGAACGCTTGAGCCTTCATCAGTAAATACCCGGGTCATTCCAACCTTGCGACCAATAAGCCCTAAGCTCATGGTCAATTTCCTTATTTATTATTAGTTACAAAGCCAATTACAATTGATTGACTTCTTAAAAGAGCGCTATTATATACAACGCTTGTGTATTTTACAACTTAATTTCTACATCTACACCTGCCGGTAAATCTAGCTTCATTAGAGCATCAACCGTCTTGTCTGTTGGATCTAAAATATCCATTAATCTTTGATGGGTTCTTATTTCGAACTGATCTCGTGCTTTTTTGTTTACATGGGGTGATCTCAATAAATCAAAACGCTCTATTCTAGTAGGCAAAGGTACTGGACCTTTTACCACAGCTCCGGTTCGCTTTGCTGTATCTACAATCTCCTGTGCTGACTGATCAATTAATTTATAATCAAAAGCTTTTAGTCTAATTCTAATTTTCTGACTTACCATTTTAAAAACCCTTTAAAGAACGAATATCTATTTCAAGATATTTTATATTTAATTAAATTTACTCAACAATCTTTACAACAACGCCAGAACCTACTGTTCGGCCA